>CAZLZA010000060.1:0-26489 GCA_964563875.1 uncultured Acidobacteriaceae bacterium | reverse complement strand
AGAAATGAGCGGGGTTTTGATCTAAGGTCCCCACAAAAGTCCCCACATTCGGGTGTTTTAGAGGGTCATCGGGGTGTTGTGAGGGGAGCTAAGTCGTTGAAAATAAATGGCTCCTCAGGTAGGACTCGAACCTACAACCCTTCGGTTAACAGCCCATCTGTACAGTCCCGTGCCTGTGTGTTTTCAGCGACTTAGACGGAGCATAAAGTGCGCTTTGGCGCTCTTTCGGCGCTCAATGCGGTGAAGTTTGCGGTGAAGTTTCCAACGTCGCACATTTCGCCTAATCACGACGGACCGCCTCCAGAATCCACAGCGACACTGCGGAGTTCCTAATCGTGGTGGATGGCCAAGATTCTCCAACCTGTCTGAATCCGCAGTTGCTCAATGTCTTCCGCATTCTCTCGCTCGATGTAGTGGCAAACAGGTCTCCGGACCGTTCCGCAATCAAAGCACGCACCACGAACTTCGACAAACCTTGTCCTCGCCAAGTTGGTGACACCGCGATGTAGCCCAACTCGCGCATTCGCGCGGGAAGTTATCCGCTCTTACGCGAAATGCTCATGCTGTAATCTGGGCGTGCCGACTTTATGGCTCCGACTGCCGAAACCTTCTTGCCTACACTTATTATCGTTACTAGCTCAGCCGATAACAAGTTGTCTCGCAGCCGATCAACTGCAACCGCTCCGCCCGCTTCGACGAGGCCGATGAGCAAACTGGTTCCTATTTGTGATGAATAACTGCGCGGGCTCATCGAAGATGCCCTGTGCCAGCTTACGCACCTCGACCTTCAGCGCGCTGAATTCCAGGGGCCCGTAGAACGCTAATGCGGGTGCGCCTGTGTTCATGGCGCTGACTTCTTGGTGAAGCAGCTCCATATTGTCGTGAGCGCAGACGATTCCACCATCGACATACTGCTGGAGGTATCGGAAGAGTTCCTGCGCTCGCTGAGGGGCACTGACGAATGTCTTTGCGAGTTCGTATATAATCTGCCCACTCAGGGCGAGATTCGCGCTCTTGCAATTGAGCTCGCCAAGCAGGCGTTGCGGAGCAACCTTCTGGTCAAAAAGCCTGTTCCACAGGTTAGTGTCCGAATAGATCGGCTTCCGGTTCATGTGGAAAGTATATAGCTCACGGTCTAAGGAAGGCCGGATGCAAAACCGTATTCAGGGAGGAGTGCCTATCCGGAACCAAGATCAAGCGGGGCGCCCTTGCCCGTTGTGCCAACACGCTACAGACGCCCACGGGCCGGGCGATGTGGCAGATGATCGGAAGTTGACGCTGGATCGGTTCCGCCCGCAGCAGCCCCACCCGAGCAAAACCGGTCGTTGAAATCCGTGGACCTGGCAGCAGTGATAGCTCAATTCGAGACAAGACCTGACTAAATGCGCAGTTTCTCTTTCACCAGTGCTGTTGCGATTCCAATCCCAATCTTTGTTGCCGTATCCCAGATCCATGCACCAGCTTTCTTGAGATGCTTGAGAGCTGCCGGACCGTTCCCATTGGAAGCTTCCCTTCCCGCAGCCTCAACCTCGTTCACCGATGCCAGTTCTTCTGGCGTAACTGCTAGCCCCCTCAAACTCGATAGCAATATCCGGAGTTCATCGGTAAGCTGATCCATTTGAATTTCGCGGGCACACTCGTTCCATATCTGTGTGAGCTCAACGCTCTCCGCGCGCATTGTCTGCTTACGATCTGAACTTTCCATTCGCGAATTGTCGCCAATGGCACATTTGGATGCACGAGCACCAGGTCCAACTGCGCCCGCATTTTCAACGTTATAAACGTACGTCACGGGTGAGGGAATATCTTTGCATCGCTGTTCACAGCCAAACGTAGTTGGATTGGACGTTTGTTGGTCAAAATCTGTCCATCTCCAGCTTGCATATACACCAGGTCCGTTTGAGCACTTTCCACAAAAGAATGCCGAGACCAAACCGATCGGCTCAGGCGCGACCTCTCGTCGACTTAGACCACCAAAATAAGAAACGATCTCCCTGGGAGCGCTTTCGATCCAAACATCTGTGTTTATATTATGTGGTATCAGGGCTTCCTTCACGTCGCCTGCAACGGGTATAGTACCGCAGCTGCCACCGATGTCATCAAACTCTGAGCGTGCTAGTTTACGAACGTCGAGCTTCTCTTGAAAACAAAGACTCTGGAAATCTGACCACGTGAGCACAGCATCAACACGTGTGGGTGATTCATCCGGTGGTGATCGTAATTCATCAACCACTTGTTTGTAAGCTACACAGGGACCGAGGAAGACCACTTTGCACTCTGGAGCTTGTAGCCGAACGTTACGAGCGGCCGAGAGGAGCGTACTATCCGACTTGATCAACCGATCCTTGAGATTTGGATATAGTGAGGAAACCATATTACGCACCGAGCCGCATCTGCTATCTATAAGAAACCTTTCGCCGTTTTTCTTAATTCGGTCAATCGATTCATCAACAATTCCCGCGCGCGCATCGTTCCCAAAATCTCCTGCTCGAACCACAAGTTTGGCCCCAAGTACACGCCAAGCAGTAGCAACCTGCCCAAGATTAACTATGTCCGCATAGCGTTCCAGACCGGGGCCGATGATAACGGCTAATTCATGTTTGCGCGATTTTGCCCACCTAATAACACGGTCTAGGTGGCCCGTTGAAACTTGAAGGCCAATGCAGCGAAACGCATCATCTTGATTAATTAGCCGAACACATTGCCCGCACGCAAAACACAAGTCTTGAGACAACGTTGCACGCCAGGGGGCATGGTCGATCGAAAAGGCGCCGCTGGGGCAGGCTTCTCTGCACTTCGGGAAGGCGCAATCGACACACTGAGTAACCTCAACCGCATTGGTTATAGAATCCATACTCACCTCATCTATTACTTTCTCGGCCCGCCATCAGCTCAACTCGCTGAAAGCCTTGTCCGTCCTGGCTTCTATCCGACCCGAAGGACACTCTGATCATCCGTCTCCCATTCGTCAGGGTATACTACCCGGCCTTCCGCTCCGCATCCAATAGGGCTTCCCGGAGCAACATCTTGAGGTAGGTCTGATAACGCAGACCTTTGCGCTGCGCTTGTTCGCGCGCGCGTGAAATATCCTCTGGATCAAGTCGGATTGTAGTTGTAGGCGTTTTTCCTTTGCGCGCTACTGTGCCGCGCCCGAGGCGTTTCCCGGCGGCAGCCTTTTGAAACGCCCCAGCGATCTCGTCCTGGTGTTCGGCCCACCAGCGAGCTTCCTCGGCTTCGTTCGCAAAGCTAGGGGTCTTCAGCTCCTCCGCCATGATTTTCTCCTGCTCCTGCTTCTGCATACTGCGCATATAACTCTCTGATCTTCTTGTTGGCCGGAAAGGCTGTCACTACGCGCACTTTTTGGTCGCGCCAGGTAGTGACGACGATCAAGATGCGTCCGGCATCCGTCTCTCCTACCTGTAACGTGCGCTCTTCACCGCCGCGATTCTGCACTTCCAGATCCAGCGGTTCGTTGAACACAACTTGTTCTGCTTCTTCGGGGCTTACTGCATGCTCCGCGATATGACTGCGATTTGCATCATCCCAGCTGAATTCCATTCTATGTTTGCCCTTTGTTTAAGGCGGCTGCGCCCATTGATTTCGTTTCGCCACCCGCGGCTCAGGTGACGCCTATTTCTCGTCTTCATGATCAGTACTGCCTCCTCTTTGGGTTCTACGCTCAGATAGATACCACGCTCACAGTGTAGCTACACTGTAATTACATGTCAAGCGGCTTTTTCCGTTGATCTCGTTCCCTGCGAGAGCCACTACAATGCCTTTTATGAGTGGCTCTCCGCACCGCGTTTCGGTACTCTGGGTACTGAACCGGAGGATCCCATAGATATGGCAAAGAACCGCAGCGGAGCCAGTTCGGCAACGCAGCAATCCACCATCCCCCCTCAGCTTGCAATGAAGAGACTCCAGAAGTTACTAGAGCAGATCCCGGAGATCCGGGCGGGTGGGCATAGTTCTGCTGCAGGATCAACTTGGCAAAGCAATGTCAAACTCGTTTTGGCTGAGTCGTACGGACCGGGCTCGCTGGTAGTGAAAGAGTTCGGAGCGATATGGTTTACTCCGGGCATTTACTACGATGGACAGCTCGATTCTGAGTTTGTGCGGGCGTTCAATTCTGGTCTAGAGCAGGCAAGGGGGCTTTTGGAGTCAAGAATCACCGACCTGCAAGAGCGGATTGAGTACGAGAACCCAGCCCACCCTACTTCCTCCCCGAGACCGCATTCAGGCTCGCGCAAGATCTTCGTTGTGCATGGTCACGACCATGGAATCAAGGAAACGGTTGCGCGTTTCCTGACGAAGCTGGATCTCGAGCCAATCATCCTGCACGAACAGGCCGATCGGGGCAGGACCCTGATTGAAAAGTTCGAGGGTCACGCGGAGGATGTTGGCTGCGCGGTGGTCGTTCTTACAGCCGACGATATTGCCAGTTCGAAAACAAAGCCCGATGAAAAGGAGCTTCGGGCACGGCAGAATGTAATCCTTGAGCTCGGTTACTTCACCGGGAAATTAGGCCGGGACCACACCTTCGCTCTGGTTGATAAGGATGTGGCTTTGCCTTCCGACATTCACGGCCTCGTATACATTCCCCTTGACAACGAGGATTGGCGCAGGCGCCTGGTGAAAGAACTTCAGGCAGCGGGCCTTGAGGTCGACGCCAATCGGGCACTTTGACGGAGGCTGAATGAACGAAGCCACGCAGCTTGCTCCCTTGCTGCGGGAGGGCGTCGTTGTTTCTCCTTGCGCTACTTCTCTGCCGGGGATTATTCTGCTTGCCGGTCGTTCGGCCACCGAGCGCTTCGTCGAATTCTTCGCCGCGCAGATCCGCAATCCCAATACTCGCGCGGCCTACACTCGCGCCGTGGGCCGCTTCTTCCACTTCGTTGAAACCAGCTTCCGCCTTGGCTTGGCCGAGATCCGGCTGGTGCATATCCTCGTCTACCTCGAGACCCTGCAGCACGAGCTGGCTGCGCCCTCGGTCAAACAGCACCTGGCGGCGACCGCCGGCGTCGATTGACGAGCCGGCCGATGAGCCGCACAGACGTCCTGCAGATGATCAAGCACCGGGCGCGGGCGGCCGCCCTTCCATTCTCCACCTGCTGCCACACCTTCCGCGCCACCGGCATCACCTATACAAGCGGGCTGCAGAGAGACCAGCAAGTCTGCGAGCGATACACCAAGACTGCTAACGAGATTCCAGACACTGCTTAGTTTGAGCAGAGCCTGCCGACGAACTGATAGCGTACTCACGGCAAAACACAGCAGGCACCTGTGGAGGGCTGCATTAGAATGCTGCGTTTTGCCGGAGTGAAATGAGCTCTCATCATACCTTCTGTGGCCCGATGAGAGGAATATTGAAGTTCGCTTGCCGTAAGGCAGGCGCTTCAAACCCGAAGAGCCTTATTGTTGCGGTGCGCTCTTCCCCATATGGCCTGACCTCCAGGCTCTATCCGGCGTGCAGGTCGTTGGTCGCAAGTTCCGGGGTTCACAGCGCCGTCAGATTCGGGCACAGTCGGCCTCTCAAACAGCGGTAATACCAATGATAGCGACACCAGCCACGCACCAAATATTCCAAGACACGGCTGTTTGGGTACTGGTTTCGCTGCCGGGCACGCCCCGAATCGTCATGGAATCTCCATCGTTTCACCGTCGACAAGTTGGCTGACCATTCCGAACCCGTGCGCCTCCTCGTCCCACTCCGCGCCGTGCACTGGCACGACCACCATCGGCCGGACCGCAGCGGCAAACGCGCGAAGATCGGCTGGATATAGGCAATCTCCGCGTCGGCGGCTCGCAACCAGTCCAGCGCGGCCGAGTAATACGACCCATAGGATCGGAGAGGTAACCAATTCACCCAACCCACATCATTCTCCGGAACGGCGGACACACAGCGCGCGCCTGTCGAAGCTGCCATCGAGATGGACGGAGAGCCGTTCCCCAATGTGGAAGCCGAAAATCCACACATCCCCGGGAGCAGCTCCCACCGAGCTGCTCCACGCCCATCCACTGAGAAGAAGCTCTCCTCTCACATGCATGTTCCATTGCGATCCCACGCCAACACCTTTGGTAGAATGCGTCGGATCATAGATGGCATGCAATTCATCGATTCTCGGTAACCTCCAGCTGGAGTAATCACCGAGCCTCAAGTTCTGACAGTAACTGTCAGCCTGTTGCCAGTTCAGATTGCCGCCGTCATCCTTCCGCGCCCACATCAGCCCTGTCTTCGGATCGGTCCAGGTCTGGCGTTCCGTAGCCGCATTCACCTTCGGCTTTGGCTGTGGTGGATCGACCACCGGCTTTGGCTTGGCCTGCGGTTTGGGTGCAACTGATACTCGCTGAGCTTGTAACTGGGATATCGAGATCCGAGAATTAACGACCTTGGCGACGGCCGAATCCAACTGCTCATGGGGCACATCAGGAACATTCGCGCAAGGACCCGACGCGCACCGGTAAGCGTCGTGAGCCGCCGTGATTGTGTAAAGGGATTTAGCAGCCCACCCACCAACGGGTGAGACTAAGACATCGTAATATTCAGGATTCGCCCCAGGGACGAGGTCGATTACCGATTCCTTCGATGTACAAGCCCCATCACCGCTACACTCCCGTTCTTTAAGGAAACCGTCCCAGAGTGTCTCAAAAGTGCCACCGGCCCAGCCTCCCAAAAGCGTCTCCGAATATCCTTCACCCTTGCTCGTGTGGTTAGTGGTCAATCGGATTCCGTGTCGGGATGGCCCTAGCATTACAAGGTCACTAACTGGTGAATTCAAGAAGTCACCCTCGCCGATAAAAGCTGCGTTCGAGGTGTCCAGCGTCCATCCGTCCTGATATTTACTAAAGTAGAAGATCGCGGTCTTCGCCTTGCAAGAATCGCATCCACCCCACTCCGCCGCAGTCACAATCCGACGGTCGCGCCCATCCTTGCGGAATGGAACATCGAGAGTAACCCTAGTTCTGGTTTTGTCCGCGATGGAGAGCGCATGGTCAACATTCCAGTCGCCCGCTATGAAACGTGATCCAGCCGGGTGGTTGTCTGCTGGAATTACGAGGGCTGTGCCAAGTGGCACCGGTTGTGGCACCGGCGCACTTGCTTCGCTGCTTCTGCTCCAAGCCGAGATGCGAGATACTACGAATCCGATCCCAAGGGCAATGGCAAGAACAATGACCATCGTGATCGCAAATCGAGACACGTCGTCAGCCCAGCTCTTTGTCCCAACCGGCTTCTCGGGAACTGGCGGAGGGGGATCAAGTGCGCTCGCCGTTTCAACATGCCACGCCCGCTGAGCCAGCGCAACCAGGCGCGCGTTTATGGGAGCAACGTCGATTTGAAGGCTAGGCGAAGGCTGCCGGTTGACAGCTGTTGCACATTGGTGGAAGGCCTCGTCGAGTCGCCAAAGGTGAGATTCCGTAGCTCCGATCGCAAACTGCTTTAGCCAGGACATTTCCTCGAGAAGATGTATAGCGTCCTGCTGATCACGACGTACGTTATGTGAACTACGAACGAGTTCAGCACTGGTACATACCGTTGCTTCGATGATCTTGTTAATGAGTTCCTGACAATCGACTTCAAAGCGCTCGAACCTGCTGATTAAGAGACCACGATCTGCCTTTGCCTGCTTGAGATCGCCATTATAGGTTTTGATCTGCGCATACACAGCTCGCTCTCGAGCCTCTAATGTATTCTTATCGCCGTCGAAGAATATCGGGGCGCCACCGAAGAGTCCTGAGTGGTTATACTCTTCCAGCTCTGTACGACATTGCTTTACTGCGGCATCAAGTTCATCACTACGCTCGTCAATCTCAGCGTCTACTGCATCAATGCTCTCACGCTGCTGCACCAATGACCGAAGGCTTGCTTTCAGTATCTGCAACTGCTGGCTGAGTTTGCCATGATCAGCGATGTTGTCAAGAACTGGTGCTAACTCGGAGACCTTGTCAATTGCACTTCTGCCTTGGTTTAGCCATTCCAGCGACTCCAGTAAGGTTTGGTGCTCCTCCCTAATCCTGCACTGATAGTCACTGCCCCCCAGTGCCTTCGCGTGAGTTTTCTCCGCATCCGCAATCCTATTTTGCAGATCATCATCGAGCGCACTCAACGCCCCCTGCAATTTAACCTGCAAACGCGATAACCTCCGCGAGGGCGAGTCAGTCAAAATCTCGGATTCGAAAGCCTTTAGAAATTCGAACCAGTTGCTGTCCGCAAGAAGGTTGGGATCGCTGCGCACAATCGCGTCCAAAGCGAGCTGAGCGGAAAGCGGTACCACCAACAAAGGGGTGCGATCAAGATTATTCTGGACATTATCGGTGATCTCCTCGAGCGATTCTTGCTGAGAATTGCAGTCGTCAATATGATTGACGAGCACCAGCAAACCCTGCCCTTGCGGCAGCGATTCGATTCCGTTCCTCTCGTCATCGTTCAGCGGTTGGCCGCACGAGAGAATCCATATCACTGCGTCGGCACGTTCTATGAACGCCTTGGTTGCGCGCGTATGCGATTCGTATGGAGAGTTTAGACCGGGAGTATCGACGAGCGTTACCTGTCGTAGAAGCTTCTTCGATAGAGAAACCTCGATATGCGAGAGCCCTTCTCGCATGTCTGCAGCTTCTACTGTTCCTTCGGATGACAATTCCCGAAGGCGCCTCATCGGTATTTTCATAGGGGCTTGCTGATTTCTGTGCAACTCGACGTTTTGCGAGTGCCCATATCGCAACACCGTCACTGCTGCAGTTGCTGGCAGTATATCTGCCGCGAGCAAAGCCTCGCCTAAAAGGGCATTCAGGAAGGTTGACTTTCCTGCATTGAAGGTGCCCATAACAACTACCAATGGCGGCTTCGCCAGATCCTCTGCCAGTTGTCTACATTCCGTTGCATGCTGCGCTAAGGCTGGGAATCTCTGAAGGAATGATCCAGCCTCTTCCAACTGCCGACTGACTGGCGCGAACACCAGCAAGGGTTGCGCTGAGACAGAGGACATGGCTAGAAGGTCAACTTTGCGACCGTATACTCGCTCAAGTTCATCAGCGGGTCGTGGAAATTGAGGACGGTAGAAACCCCATGTCCGCCAGGAATGGAAGATTCAACGACATTTCCGTGTGCCACTAAGTCGTGACCTCCATGCACATTCGGATGTAGTGAGCCCTTCATCTGCATCATTCCGTCGTAGATGTCGTCTCCACCGCGACCATCCGGGACCGTCCTCTCATGAAGCTTCCCGTCGCGACAGACGTCCTTGCCTCCAAATACGTTTTTGATCGCGGTTTCATGCTGCCCCTGATCAGTGAAGTACTCGCGGGAGTGAAACACGCCCTTGAAGCCGGTGGATACGTGATCACCGTTCACAAAATGATCAGTAATGTCACCATGATGCACAATCTGATGTGTGTCCATGAAGTCGCTCATGCGGTTGCCACCTTTTTCAATCCGTTGAAATTACCAATGCGTTCTTTACATTCCTGCAGCTTCTGGGTTAGTTCCTGCAACTGAGTCTGCCGATCGCGCACCAGTGCGCCAGACTCCTGCCGACGCGATTTCTCTTGCTGCACCTGCCGAAGCTCTCCCTGGAGTAACTCATGGTACCTATCTTCCGCGGCCAATTGAAGCCCGTGCAAGTCGGTCTGCAAGGTCGCGAGAACATCTGCGCTGAAGCGCTCGGTAACGTCATCGAGAATCCGGTTCAAGTCAGGTGCGAATGCCTGCTTTGCCACCTTGAGCCGTGCCTTCTCAAGACCATTCGACAGATATGGATACCCCGCAACAGCCACAAGCGGATAGAGCATTCCGCCGCCCAACACCATCATCAGGAAGCCCGCCCCGCCCACTAGTAATCCTGCCTTCAGTCGAGCGTCCGAGACGTCTGGGGCTATTACCTCAATGGTGCCGGTGGAGACGATCTGGCGGCGGCTAACTTTAGGTTTCAACGGCTGTATCCGGGAACCGAACTCAGCACCAAGTCCCTCAGAAAGCGAGGTAGATATCCGCTGTAACAATTGCTGCATGGCGTCACTGTGGCCTTCTATCCACCCCTTACAGCGTCTCTTTATATAAAGAGGGATCTGGGTCTCCACGTAGCTCTTGAAATCCGCGCCAGTGTAACTGCTAACTGTATCCTCAATTTCCTCACGTAAATCTTCTGCAAATGTTTTCAGTGACTTGCGAGCCATCGCCAGTAGTTCACTTTCCCGCTCTCTTGTCCAGACAGCAATCTTTGCGATGCTCTCTTCTCGACGGCGCCACCGCTTCTCAAGTTCCTGGAATTGCTGATTGAGGGCAGCATCATCGAGTGCGGCAGCACGCTCGGCTTTGGATAAGTCGATAAGAAGAGCAGTGACCAAGGCATCGAGTCGGTTACGCATGCGGAGTAGCTTTTCCGCGCTTCGAGGTCCGGCACACTGCAGGTCTGTTAAGGCTTGGCGTAGTAATGGGATCCCCGCATTAGCATTGGATGATGTTTTCTGAACAGAGCTTGCACATACGAGAAACACAGGGTAATTGTGTTCTCCCAACGCCTCCTCGATGCGGTTGCGTGCCGACACAACACCTTCTGCGCGCTCCTCCGGGTTAAGGTGATCAGAGAAATTGGAGGCGAACAATAGTCGATCAATGCGGCTTTTGAGCACTGTGGATTCAAGGAAATCCATTTCTGATTGGGTCACTGCCGCTGTTGCGTCAAGGACGAACAGAACGGCGTCCGCGCGAGGCACAAAACGATATGTGATGCCTTCCCGTTCTCGGTTAAGGTCGGACACCCCGGGGGTATCCACGTAGACCATTCCGTGAGCGAGCATAGGATGATTAAGCCCAACCTCCAGGTAATCGACCCCATCGCGGTTTGCGTCTCCCTCTGCGCCAAAGCTACTCAACATTTCAGGGGATGATGTAAACTCCGTGACGCTTCCGTCGTGCCGGTGTACAAACATGCACGGTCGTTCAGAATGTCTAATTACTGTGAGGATCGCTGTGGTCGGTGTGATTCCCACTGGAAGAAGTTCCCGTCCTAACAGAGAATTGAGCAGTGAAGATTTGCCTCTGTTAAAGAGACCGACCAGCACAACGCAGAAGAAGTCATCTTCTATGTCTTTACGCCAATCTCCAAGCTCAGATCCAATGGCTGAACCGGGGATGAGTGCAGCAAGTCCCGCAACATCAGTACCGATTTCCTGCAGGCTCTGCTTGTCTTCCTGATACATGCTTGACTCCTCAGCACTGTTCTGCAGTTAGCTGCTCACGGATCTCATCGAGTTCACAGCTCAGCGTATTAATCTCAGAACGCCGTTCCTCCGCAGAGCGTGTGGAACGTTTGTGTTCTGCAACGATCTCGCTTAGTTGTGTCTGAAGTTCGTCGCGATGGCGGTTGAAATCCGATTCCAGAGATTCACATAGACGTTCGACAATAAGAGCCCATCGTTTTTCAAACCCGATTACCGTAGCAGGGATGTTCTCCCGATAACGTTGATCGATCTCCAGCCGGATCTTTCCGAGTGCTTCCAGTCGAGCCTGATTCTCAAACCAGCCAGTGAACAGCAAGCTGCCAACCCAGCCAGCAAGGATTGCGAGAGGAAAGAATAAGTGGAGGCCGATTGCCGCGATCCCTACTCCGATTCCGCCGACGCGAGCCAAGACAATTTGCTCCTGCTGGGCACGCGAAGTTTCCATTGGGCTGATAGCGAGAAAAGACTCTGGACTGACGAAGACATCCTGAATCGATTTATCGAGCGACTGGTAGGCCACTTGCATCCTCCTCTCAACGATCTCCGTCTCGTCCTTTAACGCTCTGGATTCCCGCTCCGCACATTGGGATTGGAAAGCTGTTTGGACGGGAGCGATTCTCTGCTCGAGGTGGCTGCTAATCTGTTGTTTGTTTAACGGCCCTGTGTATTCATCAACGGCGCAGACGGCAGTGCGTGCAATGCCACCCAACCCTGTACGCATCGCCTGTACCAGCTCCAAACGCCGATTCGTTAGTGCAATCCGCAGTTGACTGACACAGGAGTCTCGTTCCCGCTCCAATTGTTGTATCTGGGGGGTGATCGCTGCAATCCGCCGCATCAACTCTGGGAGTTGTATGCCGATGCTTGCGCGTGCAACAGCCAGCGGGCCGCGGACAAGTTCTTCGCAAAATCGCAGTCCGCGAGCTAACGGCCTGCTTAGTTTGATTCTGCCGCGCTCGTCGGCGAGGAACCCGGCGAGGTCCCGCTTGAAGGTCTCAAATCCGGTCACATTAGCCGATGTATCTAGTCCGGACGCCCTCGCCAACTCACGCGTCGCTGAGACCATGTAAATGCGGGGATCATCTACTATGGTCGCAAGATGCTTGGAGGCATAGTCATACACCTTCTGACGATTGGCGTCGGTAAGCAGGTCAGCGAAATTCACGAGAAAGAAGACTCGCTGAATATCAGCCTTGACTATTCTCTTCAATAAATCAATCTCAGTTTGTGCGAGGATGCTCTTCCCCGACAGGACAAAAAGCACCGCGTCCGCTCTGGGAATGAATTCGTACGTGATTTGCTCCCGCATGGGATCCATGTCGTTCGTTCCGGGCGTGTCAACAATTTCCACACCGGCCGTGCAGATTGGTGAAGGGTATGTTATGCGGGCTAATGCGACATTGCGCAATTCGCGCAGTGTTGCTTCGTAGCGCAAGAGCCCTGGTTCATCACGACGGCTAGGCTTCGCCGGTGCCACAAGGGATGCAAATTCCTCGGCTGTTATCGTTCGACTACTGCCATCGTGGAAGGAAAGGCAATAGGAGGGTTTGGCTCCTGCGGAAATCACACTCAGCACCGCTGTTGTCGGTTTGGCAGCCATCGGCAATACACCTTCGCCCAGAAGGGCGTTGATGACCGACGACTTGCCACGCGAAAACTCGCCGACCGCAACGAGATTAAAGACTTCAGACTGTAAGTCCTTCGTCAACCGCGTGATCTCCGGCATGAGCGCGGAAACGTGCAATCGCTCGGCTGCTGCGGAAATGCGATTCAATAGTCCAATTACCTTGCCCCGACGGTCATGGTACTGCCCGAGCTGCAAGGTACAGTCTTCTAGCGCGGACGCTGGCGGCATCGTTTACTCGCTCTGGTTCATGGGAGGGGCTCAAGACTCGTCGACGAAATGTTTACGCGAGATATCCCACAAGGTCCGCTAGTCAGGATGGTTGCATAACCAGAATACATCCGTTCATAGGGTGCCCAGAGTAAAATCACTGGAGAACGTCCGCACTTCAGTAACTTGACGACCGAAGGATACATCGTCGACCTTTGGCGCCATCGTCGAGACTGTCATTACTACTACGCCGTTCGTGCTGGCGGTGTTTGGCGGTTGAGTGTCCGGCTTTGCGTCACGACCTCGATGCGCCAGCCGTCTCGTAAATGGTAAGTTTTGAGACGCGCGGCCCGCCCGTGAAATCAACAGATTGCAAGTCTCATAAGTCTGTTGCAAAATGTGGGTCATGAAACACGGCTACTCGGCATCACCGAACGCATCTTCGCGTCGGCCTATTTGCTGGGCTACAGCTTCAGCCTCGCTTGCAGAATCTCGTCGATCAACAAGCTTTACATACTCGATCGGAAAACGAGCTTCGACAAGCTCGATGTGCTTTTTCGAGGGTGGTGGAGTAAATCAGCTCTCTTCTTTGCTCTTCAGCACCTGCGCACGCTGCGTGTAGAAAACCATTCCGATGGCAGCCGCATACTCAGGCTCCTGCAACTCCACCGGAAGCTGCGCCATCCCCATCGGCAAACCGATGCGCACAGGACACCGCAATATGTCCTCACAGCTTTCTGTAAGGCTCAGCAGCCGCGCTCCACCGCCGGTGAGGACGATTCCTCCTCCGAGCATTTCAAACACTCCGGCGTGGCGCAGGTTATCGCGTAGCAACTCCATAAGCTCGCGGGCACGCGGCTCCAGAATTTTGCCCAACTCACGCTGACGCATCATGCGCGGCGGGCGGTCGCCTATCGAGGGGACTTCGATCTTATTACGCTCGGCAATGCGGGCCACTATGGAGCAGCCAAACTGCAGCTTCAGGCTCTCGGCGTCCACTAGCGAAGTCTCCAGACCGTAGGCAACGTCGCGGGTAAAGTTAATGCCACCCAGCGGCACCACGCCCGAGTGGATCACCACGTCTTCCTGCACGACGGCGATATCGGCTGTGCCAGCGCCAATGTCGATGACCGCAGCTCCCAACTCGCGTTCATCACGACGCAACACTGATTCAGTGCAGGCCAGCGCCTCGTAGACGGTATCTTCCACATGCATTCCGGCGCGATTCAAGGCCGAGACCACATCCTGCACCGCTGAATGCTCCGCGGTAATCACGTGCACCCGCAGCTCGAGTTGACGGCCCAGCATTCCTACGGGATTGCGCACACATTCTTGATCGTCGACTACAAACTCCTGCTGCAAGAGGTGGAGAATCTCGCGGTCTTCCGGAAGTGCCATCTCGCGCACCCGGTCGACTGCGGCCTGTACGTCGGCGCTGGTCAGTTCGCGCGGGCGTGAGCCCACCGCAATCGCTCCATGACTGTTGACCGAACGAATGTGCGGGCCGCCGATGCCAACGACCGCCGATTCTAGTGCCAGCCCGCTGGAGGTTTCCGCACGAGCCACGGCTTTCGACACGCTACTTCCAGCCAAGTCCAGGTCAACGATCACGCCCCGCTTGGTTCCAGCCGAAGGCACGATGCCGTGGCCGCGATAGTGCAGGCCCGTCTCCGTGGTTTCCACCACCAAGGCCAAGGTCTTCGCGCTTCCCAGGTCGATGACGGTGATGACGTTTTCGTTCCGCTTGCCCATCTAGTTCCGTTTCTTCTTGCTGGAAAAGTCCGTTCTGATGGCGTTTTTAGATCCCAATCCTCTCAACCTCGTCAAGCGAGATCTCGTCCGAGCGCCGGTCGTAGAGCCCGGTGGTCCTGGCCGACTCGTGATGGGCCATCTGCTGTGCGATCTCAAGCTTGCCGCCGTTCTTCAAATACGCTGTGATCCCGGTCGCCCGGAAACTGTGACAGCCGATCTCGGTCTTGATGCCGACACCGGCAGTGCGCCGGCGGATCATCCGCCAGACGTCGCTCTGCAGCATGGCACGATCGGTCAGCTCGCCGCCGCGGGCGCGGGTGGTGCGGAAGAGCGGCCCCTTGCGGTCGCCGGCGATGCCGGCGGCGGCGATGTAGGACTCCAGATAGTGATCCAGGTTGTGATGGGTCGGCATCTCGTGCAGCTTGCCGCCCTTCTCATGCAACCGCACCCAGCCGCGGCGCCCCTGGACGAAGAAATCCTCGCCCCGCATGCCGAGCACGGCGCCGACCCGGGCGAAGCTGTAGACCATCAGCCCAATCAGGGCGCGATCGCGCAGCCCGACCACCGACTCTATATCGATGCCATCGAGCAGCTCGCGGGCCCCTCCGGCGCCAGCACCGGGGTCTTGCCTTTCTTCTGCGTGTATTTGGGGCCGCGCACGGCATGCGCCGGATTGGTCCCTATTACCTGGCCGACCACCATCCAGTCGAAGAGCATGCGCAGCGCCGCCAGGCGCTGCTTGACCGTGGGCCGGGAATTGGTCTGGAGCTGGCGCTCGACGAAGGCGGCGACGTGCACCGCTTCCACCCGGGCTAGATCCGTGATACCCAGCTCGGCGCAGAAGGCGGCGAACTGGCGCACCGCTTCCATGTAGGCCCGCCGCGTATTGCGAATCCGGATGTGCGAGCTGAAGAAGTCGCGCAGCCGCGCCCGCGCTTCGGGGCGCGCGGTGAAGATCGATGGCAGCTCGGAGGTGTCGGCAAGGACAAATTTCGCGCCCTGCGCAATGCGGTCGGCTTCCAGGACTGCCAGCTTTATCATCGTGTTCTCTACGCTTGTTCTGGACGGTCAAATGCGAACGTGAAGGTGTACTGCCGCAACTCGATCTTTGGGACCTTTTTTGCCTCTATAATGGCCTGCGGCGCGAAGCTCTTGGCCACTAGGATTCCCTGGACTGGGCCTCGGCCGTCTTCTTGCTCAACTGTCTTCATGTAGTCCCGGATTTGTTTGAGCGCCGTGAGGCCCGCTTGCCCCGCCTTGAGTTCAATCACCACGCTTCCCTTCGCGCCGATCGTTTCAATGTCTATCCGGCGTCCGTCCTTCAGGACTCTCTCCCGGTTTCCGTCATGGGTTTTTAGCCCTCGCTTTAGCTGCGGAAGGTTTGCGCGCACTAAGGTTTGGAGATCTCGCTCGAGGCGAAACGTCGACATGCACCGTCCGCTGCGTCTTTCATGCCGTTCCCAATCCTTCTGGCATACGTGATTCCCACAGCGATCGCATTTCTGCGCGTGCTCGGCGCAGAATCGATCGCCGCATTCCCAACACTGAGATGTTCGCGCCTTCTTGTTCTTGCACCCTCCTGGAACTGCACACGCCATAGCTGCTCGCCTCCTAGACCGAAATGAATGACGCGGCCAGAGTAGCAGCTTTTTTATGCATGACAAAGGACATTATCTTGCGCAAATACGACCCACCCTGAATCCCTGTAATACGTCACTTTCATAGGCCCAAGGTTCTCCGGATCAAGCCTATTCGAGACTTGATCAAAACAGCCGACATCCCAAAAGTGATAGGGATTCACCACTCTCGGTCACGCGCTAGCAGAAACACAATGGCCCACCGCATGGTGGGCCATTGTCGCAGGAGACGAAAGGCTTTATTTGAAGCCGATACTCGCATTCGCTGCCGCCGCCGCGAGTGCATTCAGCGCGCGAATGCGTTCCTCTTGCGGAGTTGACGGAGAAGGTGTACCCGTATCGAAAACCGTCGCGGAGACGTCCGACACGAGATTAGAAATCTTTACACTCGGACTCGGCGTGCCTGGCACAGTAGAGGGAATGTCTTTGGCTAAGGCCGCTGCGCCGAATGCTTTTAAGGCACTCATTCCATACGGTGTGAGTGGATTCAGATTACTCCTCCCGTCGGTCACAAGCGAAAGATTGAGAGGAGCATCCTTGTTATAGGCGCCCTGAGGAATGGCGATTGAAAGTTCGGAACTCGCGTCAGTGTTGAATGGAAACACACTGAAACCATATGTTGTGTCGGAGATGTTCGTTGCCTTGAGATACGGCGAGTTCACAGTCGTGTTGCTAGATCCAAACGGAACTGGATTATTGTTGAAGTCCGTATACGTAGCAGTCCAACTTAGGGCTCCATCCGAAGGAAACGTATGAAGTGATGTTTGGTTCCATTCGATCGGAATATCCGCATTACCGTTCTGAGTTTGAGTGGTTAGCATACGCTCGTAGAAGGTCAGCTGAAAGTTCACTGAGCCGTCATTCCCTTGCGGACACACGAACCAGGCGCAGTGATGTTGAACGGTCTTTATCCTCCAACAGGCTGCAGTAGCTGTGCTGCAGTTACCGTTTAACCCCCAGTCCCCACCCGCGCCCAGAACATGAATCTGGACGCTGTCAGGGAGCACTTCGTAGCCAGGTGTCGGCGCAATAGATTGAGGGTGGTCAAGATCGTCTCCTCCACCCGCGTCTTGATGCATGACATAGGACGTCGTCAGTTGCGAAACGTAGTGTTCACTACTCACGGAGAACGAGATGTGAAGGTTGCCGGGTGATTGCGGCAATATACCGATTAGTTCAGGATAATTCACCACAGAATCGCAGTGGAACAAGAGAGCACATCGTTTTCGATATCGTATGTTCACTTGGGCTTGTATGGTGCGAAGCGCACTGTTGGGGAATACAATGCTTTGGCTCGGCACATGAAATACCACTGAAAGGGCGGTGCCGCTGGTTGCAGGAATCGGCGGAAGAGCTTTACCATTTGCATCCTTGGTGTCGAGCGTCAAAGTGGGAGTGTACTTGGAATCTCGCCCAAAATCCGGGAATACTCCCGCGACCCAATAGACGAGATCCTGAACACCAGGACGCGGTCGAAAGCTAACGACAGGTGAAAATGCGCGAATACGGGGCGTGTCATCCGCAAAGGGGACGCTTAGGGCAATAAGTTGACCTTGGTTGATCAAGTCTTGCGCTTGCGCCAGCGCGTGATTGGTGAGTTGCGTCACGCTTTGCGTCAAGTTATCAACGAGTCGAGCTGCTTCGGCCGACCATTGCTGCCGTTGATTATCGAGCTCCGTCTTAAACTGCTGCCTAGCTAACGCAATTTGAGACGCAATTTGCGCACCAAGAACCAGCTCCAACTCAAGGCCACCATTTCGCGCATTGTTGATCGTCGCGTTCAACGACGCTTCAATCTGGTCCAGAGCTGCTTGCAGCGGCTGAGCAGTGGCTAACCTCGGACTCGTCAGAGGCTGGATGATCAGCAGCACACTCAATAAGAGGCGAAATGTGAGGCAAAGTGTTGAGTGCAATGACAACAACTGTCGACGAGCCGCCATGGCGTACCTCCAAAGGATTTGGGATTTGGTTGAGATCTGGGCTTCAGTTCAATCCGAAGACGCCCAGTAGGCGCAGGCAAAACATATGCCTGTAGGACTATCAAAATGCAAAGTTCTTGGCCAGAGTTGCTCGGCGCAGGCTTGGTGCCTCGTGCGCGGCCCGTGGACAGGGGCAGCGTTTCTAACCAACTGTGAACTACGACCGCGACACCCTGCTTGTAAGGCAGGCGCTCCAACCAGCGAAGAGCGCATCATTGCGAAAGATGCGCTCTCTCAGTACCTCCGGCTTTGAAACCGCTGCTCTATCCAGCGTGCCAGACCGTTGGGTTCATAACCCAAAGGTCGCAAGTTCCGGGGTTCACAGCGCGTCGGATTCGGGCACAGTCGGCCTCTCAAACGGCGGTAATCCCGATGATAACGACACCAGCCACGCACCAAATATTCCAAGACACGGCTGTTTGGGTACCTGGACATTAATGTGCTGATCTCGCCGATTGGCCATAACCAAGCTGCTCCGCTTACGCCGCTGGAGTCCCCGCGCATGGCGCGCAGGATAGGCGTGCCGGTGCGCTGCGTCAGAAGGCGCTTGCTTCATTTTCCGGGCGGGTTTTCACTTTACCTTTGAGTCGGTTGGGATTCCGGTGAGTGATCAGCTTGGCGGCAATAAACCTTCAAAACGGCCATACGGGATATACGTATTCAGCATGCGAAGTACTTGAAGAATCTCAGCTCTTTTTCCAGCGGGAATCTTTTCGACAATTGCCTGAACCGAATCAAGCCAAACCTGCTCCACGTTCCTGCACAACTCAGTCGCCGCTTCGGTCGGCAAGACTTTCACCCTCCGTTTGTCCCCGGGTTGCTGCTGCCGCGTCACAAGCTTCTTGCCCTCGAGTGCCTGAATCGCGCGGGTGAGTGCTCCCTCGCTTCGCATGCTTCGCGGCGCAAGCTCAGACCGATCCACCCCATCTGTCTGAACCACATGCTTGAGAATGAGATAGTGCTGAGGCTGTAGGTTGTGCGGCGCCAGGATAAGCTCGAGCGTTCGGTCTTGCCAGTCCCAAACTTGCTCAAGGCTCTCCTTGAACGAGGTCACTGTCTTTGCACTGATGGCCATATTTGCCTTCGAGCAGAAGTATTTGCAGGCTGCAAACGCCTCGTCATTTCGAGCATGTTTGCAGTCTGCAAACATTATAACGCCAACATTATGAGGCTCTTACAGTTCTGAGCGTATCTGGGTGTTATTTGTAATGTCCTGAAGCTAATGCTTAGTACACCAGCAATACGCCCATTGAGCACGTCGACAACACCCAGCCTTTGGCAACCCAGGGTCTCTGGGCGAGCATTGGACGTGATTGATTATCTCGCTCTCGCAGTCCACAGCACACAGCTCTTCACGCCTAGCTTCCAGCGCGTCTATCTGACGACGGAAACTACATCGATTACTGCTCCCACTGATCCAGGATGCTGTGTTTACCATGATTCCCGGCGTCAATCACCGGGGATGAGCGTAAGGCGTGCGAGCTGTTGCTGGCGGGCTCTTCCTTGGCTGAGATCTCAGCCCAAGCTTGGCCTCTTCGGTCCGACGCTGCGGAAGAGGTTCCAGCGCCTCCGGGAGAGCATCGCGGCCTAACTAGGTAGTGACTGCATAAGACTGTGCGCTCCTAAGTCCTTTGACCTCACCATTACTCACTTTTGAGCAATGGTTCCGGTTAATGACTTCTGCCGCGGTACGGTGCCCTACCCGCGCGGTGAGAATGTAGCGTTACTTACAGCAAACCTCACATTCCAGTCCCTACAGACCTTTCATGGTTTCTCAGCACTACTTCAATGTTCATCCCGCCGGCGGGCACCAAAGGGCACCGCAGCGGGCTTTACTCGAAGTTCTGGTTCTGGATATTGAACCTTCCGGACCATGTTCACAGATTTGGGGATGGTTTCGAACTCCGAAGCAGGACTGCAATCTACGCAGTGTGTTTAGGTCTTGGCTCTATTAGTCTGGTGACATTTGACCTCCCGGACAATAGGTTTTGATACTCCGAACTTCAATTCCAGTAACTAAATGCAGCTATTTGCGCCTGGGCGTTTGGTGTTTCCAGTGCAGGGAGTGAAATTGGATCATGGCGCCTAGAATCAAACTCGAAGATATCTCCGGAACCGAGATCAAAGGGTCGTTTTTGACCATCACCGGCCCCGATGGGTCTGATGACTATCGGAACCGGCTCGTCACTGTGGACTGCTCGAGATGTGGGTCTAAGGGCACGTCTCACCGCCTGACTCGAGTCATCCACCTAACGATAACCAGCTGCGGTTGCGCCCAGAAAGATGCTCACAAGGCATTCACTTTGAGTGGAGTCGAAATGCTGACTCCCGCTCAGCGTGTGGACATTTGTGAGGCGTTCCACATTGGCCAGGACGCCCATACGGTCGTTGCACGCTTCGGATTCGATATTTACGTTGTATCCGCCGCTGCTCGCGCTGAGGATGCCCGCGTGTCCTCTCTGGACCCCGCGGTAAAGGCTCAGATCCTCAAGGCTGTCATGGCGGGGAAGCCGTACCCGGTGATCGCCAAAAAGCACGGAATCGGGCTCTCGGCAGTCAGGCGTCTGGCAACCGCACGCCCAGTCAAATCAGCCCCCGGAATCAGTGACCTGGTCCAGTGCGCCGAGTTTGTGTGCGCTTCGGTAGCTTCCCGGCCAGCAGATTGGAAGATTCCTGGCCGATACAAAGGCGAGATGGATCGCTCGGAAATACGCAGGGTTAAAGACCAGCTGCTCGGTACGTATGCTGATGCTTACCTTGGCGCTTGTGCAGCTCTGGCTGCGGGCCAGCTCGATTCCAGTGACCTTGTTGCTCTCTCGGACTTCGTGACTCTGGCTGAGGATACTTTGAATTCCCGCCTCTCCCGTCAAAAGGGAGCGGCCAAAGCGTACGCCATCGCGACTAGGCAAGCTGCTGAGTCCGCCATCATTCTGGCAGCCCGCAAAGCCGCTCACCTTCTGGAATTCCCAATTCAACTCGAAAGGGCATTGTAATGTCTGTCAAATCCGATTCCGTAGAAGCCCATGCTCTATTCTCTCAAATCGTTGACCTTAACAATCAGGCCATCGAGACAGATGACCAAATTGGCTATATCGTGTCCTTGCTTGCATCTCTCCAACAGGATGTGAACCGACTACTTGTATGCGCGCGTCTGTCCCTGCACAACGTCCCCGATGTTAGCTTGTTTCCCGTAGGCTCTGCGGTCATCACAGCCCCGCCTGCTCGCTCGTCTTCCACTCCCGGCAAACTGATCCCCTTCGCCGGCAGGTAACCTCTAACATCGGGTGACTAAAAACCGAGCCATCCCTGGCGCCATCCTCACCAACAGCTGCCTGGGTAATGCTCAGTTTCGAGCATACCCACATTTACTCAACTCCTCCTGCAGTCATCCTCATCAATCCCGCCGCGCGTCGCCGCTTCGTCGATCCTCCAACCTGATCTCGTATTCCCAGACAATCCCAAATTGCACGATCCTCCCGCCTATCCCTTGATGAACTGTGTTCAAACCGCGAGGTATCCTTCTGACCTCAGTAGTCGATTAGGAGGGCGCCCAGCGCAGACACATCACAGATGCCTGTCCGATCTCCTGGCCGATTCATTGAGGCGTCGCGGGTTACGTGTGGGAAAGCCCCAGCTCTTGTGCCGGCCTGACACATTCAGCTGTCAGTGCTTTCGATGCCAAGTCCGGCATGAAGTGTGGCATCGTTCATGGCGCAACGAACGTCAGGTACATGGCTCTCATTCTGAAGACTTCGACGGCCACCAGGCCGTCGACAGTGTCAGACTTTGTGCCCTGACCACTGACACCCAAAAGCAATCTGTGACGCGATCACATGGCAAGGATCAGTGTTTGTACCAATATCTATTAGACTCTTTCCCCTACAGTATTCAAACAGAACCGATCCGCCAAGCACACAGAAACGATGAAAGGGTTATGCGATGACTAAGATGCACGCTCTCGAAGGAGGTGCACCAGTAATGAATGATGGGAGCATCGAGGAATTCAGTGTTGATGACTACAAGAAGTTTCTGGATTTGCAGGATCGAGAGATCAGAGCCAACGCTTACCACGAAGCGGGACATGCTGTTGTGGATATGATGTATGGCTTTGAAGTCAACTTTGTCTCTACAGAAATAGGTGGTGGAGCATGTGGTGAGTCATTACCAAGGACAGGCCACAACCGCAGGACTACCTCCTTCCTAAATCGCCGTAGTTGGGGTTTGCGTACACGCCATCGCGCGCATGGATGGGCGACGGGGATCTTCGCTGGAATTATGGCCGAAGCAAAGATGCTCAATGTGGATTGGCAAACCTTACGCGAAACATCCGGCAAAGGTGATTACGATAGCGCGCTCAGTGTGGCGGGCCGCTTTTCGGTATGTGACGGTTTTGCTTCTGGTGAGGGAACAACCAAGGCTTACATTAATCTTTGGGAACAGAAAGCCGCCATCATCGTCAACCATGTACAAGTGTGGCCGTCAATCGTGGCATTAGCAGAAGAATTGAATGAGTCTGAATATGTGATGGGTGCCGATCTCGAAGCAATGTTCACGAGAACGTTGGATCCAATGTTGTTGGCTTTTGGCAATGCGCAGTCGAGCCGACGCCCCAGCAGAATCGCCTGCTACGACTCAATTCGGTCATCGGAATCGTAGAGATCGCGCAGAAGGCGCGGAAACGCCCTGCAAATGGCTAGCTCGAGCACCTCTTCAAGCATCCTCAGGCCTCCCACTGCGCAATAATTGATTGTGCGGCGTGTCAGACTCCGGCACGTTCCCTGATGAGGACTGCGAGCGCGGTGCTGCTACCTTTGGACGGGGCAATAAGAACATCTTTGACCGCTCTGGTGCCCATCTCGTCCGCCACCAGATCCCATATGGCAATTCTGACCACGCTCACCCCAATCAGCAACGGCGAAAGATCCTTGATGAAATCATAGAATGCGCGTTGTTTCCAGCGTGGTGCTCCATTACCGCACAGGCATCTCGGGCGCGATGCCACACCGCACTGGGCTTCGCAGCTTGCATTCGACCATTTCCCTCCGTAGCTGCCGGCATCGAGGCAGGCAGCCGCGTGGTCTGAACAGTATCGCCAATACGCGTTCAGTGGGAAGGATGGGAGCTGTGCATAGCCTCGTGACGCCAAGATCATGGCGCGATATCGATTGAAGTGAAGATGGTCGTCCAACTCAACGGCTATTCCATCGAATTCCAGATCCCCGGAGCCGAGACGTCCAAGGGTAGAAGACGGCAGGTCCCGCCTAGCATTCTATAGATGTGTTCGACTTCATTCTTGAACTCAGACATTGCGATGGCCCCGGCTGTCGGAAGTGGGAGCGTCTTGGTTGAGATTGTACCCACCGTACAAAGAAGCCGCCCAAGTGCGCGCTGCATTTTACCCATGCATTTTCCCTTCTCACTGAAGAGTAATCTCAACCCGGCGGCCTTTGCCGCCTTTTCCATTTGGAGACATATATGAGTAACAGAATTAATCGCCGGCGCCCCAAGGCGCTCCTGGAACATGACGACACAAGCATTGCTGATTTGTCCAATTCCGTTGTTCGAACATGGCTTGACTTATCCGATCTAAAGTTCGTCGATGTTGAGGATGCCAGCGAGGCGGACTCGACCGAGCCTTGCTTGGACGAAGGTGTTCTATTTCGTCCGCGCCTGCGGTTCATTGAAGACTAGCTCAGCGGCATGAGAGCAAGGGGGTGTCAGAATTCCTGCTGCCTCCTTGCGTTTAGACATGGCAGGTCAGAGCTCCATCCAGCCCAGCTACCACGCAGCGGTACCGGCTTCGGGACGGGATTCCTATACTAGTAAGAAGTGCGAGAGAAAGTACGGGAAACCTCGCTAACGTACGTTACCCATCACTGTAAGGGCGCCTTTGCCTTGTTGGCTCCAGACATCAGGACAACCAGCGCCGCACTCGCTGTCCCAGCGATGAAGAACACGGAGGCACATCATAATGACCACCACTGATCAAATTCCACAGCCTGTAGCTCCATTCACGCCCTCACCTATAATGTGCCTGACGGTTAAGAAAGTTGCACTCAGGCTCGGTGTTTCGACATCGACTGTGTATCGGATGAGAGAACATAGCCCATTTCCTTTTATTAAGGATCGCAGATTCGTCTTGATCGAGAAAGACGGATTCGAGGCGTACCTGCTGGCGAGGCGGAGTGGAACTGCTGGCCCTGAACTTGATACTACGGAAACAACTGAGCTCCAACAATCCGCCGAGCCGATTGCCGGTGCACGATCTCAACTCGGCGAAGATAGTCAACTCACTGTACCAACACTTTTGCCCGATACGCCGCAACAAGCTTCGACCATGAACGGTCAGCGCGATCTCCTTTCCGGCTATTGGCCGTCCTTCTGATTGTGCATACCGTCATAGCCTTGCAGGAACTCGCAAATGGCATATCTATAATAATCTCGTTCCTCACGGCATTCCACGTTCCGCCCACATAACCCCCATCAAACACCCGCATCACTCAAGGACCATCCCATGGCAAGTGACTCCCCGAAACCCGTTCGATATCTGTTGCTTGAAAGCGTCTTGGCCAGCAAAGGCCTCCAACCGAAAGCTCTCTACAAACTCACTGATGTCGCCCAACTCTTCGGCGTCTCCGTACGGTCAATTCAGGAGCGCACGAAGCGCGGCCAACTGAATTCCAGAAACTTGCCCGGACATGCGAAATTCTTGCCGCTGGACATCGAAGAGTTCATCAAGAACAGCTCGCGTCCTTCCTCCCCCGCCTCGTAATTATTCGCTATATCGCGCGGTGCGTTGGAGTACTTCCGAGTTACTCCAGCAACTGCGCGGGGCATCGCGCTCCCGCCAGTTTTATATGCATATCTCGTACCGGTCCCCATGTGGTTCAAAATAGGAGTTTGTATATATGTCTTCGCAATCCATCGCAATTGGAACAACAATTGCGTCAACACTTCCGCTTGCTTCGTCGTCCGTCGCCCCCGAGGCGACACAACTTACAACCATCAAGGACCTGCTGTATATAGTCGCCTCCAAGGGAGACAAGAACACGCCCATGCTGCGGACGACTGCCATGCGTCTGTCCGAGTTTCTAAACCAGCCGCTAAGTGAACTTCCGATCGATGCTCTCGTCGATGTCCGCATCGCCTTCAAGATTTATCTCAAGGATCGACGCTACTCTGCTACCTCTATTAGAACGTATTGTCATTTGACGGTACGTTTGCTCCGCTGGGCAGAGGAACTCGGCTGGGTGTCAAGCAAGCAGTCGGTCGAGGAAGCATGGACTCCACTTCTTGCCGCACTTACCGGTAATCCACGCTCTCACACAGGCGCCATTCGGTTTGCGATTCGCAATGGAAAGACCCCCGCCCAGTTCTCCTCGGCTGATCTAGATGCCTGGGGGGAAGAACTGCTGAGTACGGGGCGGCAATACCGGACGGTACGGCAATCGAAATGGCAGTTTCGGAAGTCCGTGGCGCAAACGGGACTGGGCGGACTCCTTACTAATCTGGAACGAGTCGCACATCGAACCACCTACAGAATCCCTCTTGCGGACTTCCCGGAACCATTGCGTGCAGAGGTGCGCGAGATCATCGCCTGGAAGACTGCCCGCTACGCTAAAGGCAGACCCCAGAAGATCCGGCTTCGTCCGGTAAGTGCCAAGCTGCTCGAAAGCTGCATCGCCAGACTTTACGGATTTGCAAAGAACATCGGCGGCTTCACAGAGATCGAAACCCTCACTGCCTTGTTCACGGAAGAGGTGGTCGGCTCATTCATCGAATGGGGGGTCAATGTGCGCATGCTCGGCCTCAGTACTTTGATGCGCCTGAGCATGTTGTACGGCGCAATGCGTCATCATCCTAAGTACAAGACTCAAAACTTCAGTTGGTTCTCACCGCTCTTCGCCGAAGTGCCAGAGAGTTCCGATGATGAGCTGCGAGCGAAGAAGGCAGCGAAGTCTGTCTCCTTCGAGGTACTGCAAGAGATCCCTGACCAGATCCGATCAGACCAGGTGAAGCTAGTGTAGTGTCCCATAAATAACTATGCTAAGTAATGGTTCTGGGGTAAGC
>CAZLZA010000059.1:0-26979 GCA_964563875.1 uncultured Acidobacteriaceae bacterium | reverse complement strand
CCATGCCGATGACGGCTGCCGGATAGGTGGCGGCAATGGTCATGCCGGCGCGCAGACCAAGATACATATTGGCCGCGCCAAGAACCACGGTCATAACCAGTCCCAGAAGTACGGCGCGCAAGGTGAATTCGCGCATCTGGCGGTCAGCGGGTACATACGGACGGAAGGCGGGGGTTGGTGGCTGGACGGTTTGTGAACTCATTCAAGGGCCTCAATCGCTTGCAAATGCGTTAGTTGCGGGAATGGCGCAACGTATCATGCGGGTAACGTCCAACACAAGTGTGGGAGAAACCTGGGAGCCATCATAAATGGAGCAGAAGAATCGATCACGGAGTATGTTGCGGGCAGGACAGATTGAGTGAAATGATTGGGCAGCTTACAGGAAGCAAAGTGAATGGAACGCCGCGGCCCTGTGCAGCGGCGTTCCATTGATCTTACAGCCGACAGATCAGCAGTTCGCGTTCATAAACCATCTCGGATGGCAGATGATCGTGCAGCTTAATAAACAGCTCTTCGTGACCGATCACTTCGCGTTTCCATGCCTCACGGTCGACGGTTTGCAACTGATCGAAGGTCTCCTTGGGGAATTCGAAGCCCTTCCATTCAATGTCCTCATAGCGGGGTACCCAGCCAATCGGCGTTTCCTTGCCGAGCGATCTGCCGTGCACACGGTCGATGATCCACTTCAAAACCCGCATGTTTTCGCTGTAGCCGGGCCAGAGGAAGCTGCCGTCTTCGCCTTTGCGGAACCAGTTCACGTGGAAAATTCGGGGAGTTATGCTGAGATTGCGGCCCATCTGGATCCAGTGACGGAAATAGTCGCCCATGTGATAGCCGCAGAAGGGCAGCATTGCCATGGGATCGCGGCGCACCTTGCCGATGGTCCCGGCAGCGGCGGCCGTCATCTCAGACCCCATGGTGGCACCGGTGTAAACGCCTGCGGTCCAGTTGAACGCCTGGTAGACCAGAGGCATGGTCGTGGGGCGGCGTCCGCCGAAGATGAAGGCGCTGATCGGTACTCCGTTGGGATTTTCCCAATCGGGATCGATGGTGGGGCACTGCGACGCCGGTGCGGTGAAGCGGGAATTCGCGTGCGCGGCGACGGCGCCGGTTTCCTTGGCGATCTGCGGTGTCCAGCGCTTCCCCTGCCAATCGGTGCACTCGGCAGGCGGTTCATCGGTCATGCCTTCCCACCACACACCGCCCTCGGGAGTGAGCGCAACGTTGGTGAAGATGGAGTTTTTGGCGAGCGTAGCCATGGCATTGGGGTTGGTTTTCGCCGAGGTGCCGGGGGCGACCCCGAAGAAGCCAGCTTCCGGATTGATGGCGCGAAGGTTGCCATTCGCATCCGGCTTAATCCAGGCAATGTCGTCGCCGACGGTGCAAATCTTCCAGCCTTCAAATCCCGCTGGAGGGATGAGCATGGCGAAGTTGGTTTTGCCGCAGGCGCTGGGGAAGGCAGCGGCTACGTAAGTCTTTTCGCCTTCAGGACTCTCGGCGCCGAGGATCAGCATGTGCTCGGCCATCCACCCTTCGTCGCGCGCCATGGTCGAAGCAATGCGCAGGGCGAAGCACTTCTTGCCGAGCAGGGCGTTTCCGCCGTAGCCGGAACCGAAGGACCAGATCTCACGGGTTTCGGGAAAGTGGACGATGTACTTTTCGTTGTTACAAGGCCACGTCACATCCGTTTCCCCGGCGGCAAGGGGCTTGCCCACGCTGTGCATGCAAGGTACTACGCGCTTTTCGTCCTTTTCGATTTCCTTGAGCACGGGCAATCCGATACGCGTCATGATTCGCATGTTGACGACGACGTAGGGGGAGTCTGTCAGTTCCACACCAAGTTGCGACATGGGGGATCCGACTGGCCCCATGCTGAACGGCAGCACGTACATGGTGCGGCCCTGCATGCAACCGTCGAACAGCACCTTCAGTTTCTTGCGCATGGAAAACGGATTTTCCCAATTGTTGGTCGGTCCGGCGTCTTCCTTTGAAAGGGAACAGATGAATGTGCGGTCCTCGACGCGCGCGACGTCGCCGGCATCGGACCTGGCGTAATAACAACCAGGCCAGAGCTTCTCGTTCAGCTTGATGAATGTGCCATTCGCCACTAGTTCGGCGCAGAGTTGATCGTATTCCTCTTGCGAGCCGTCAACCCAGTGAATAGCGGCTGGTTTTGTCAACTCCGCCATCTTCTCAACCCACTTCAACAAGTTCTTGTTCCCGCTTAGAGGTTCGGAATGTTTAGATTTGCTTAATGATTTTGTGGCAGTTGACATAGAGAATCTCCTAAAATTGCGACACATTGAACATATTTGAATCGTAAGGAGGCAGCGGGAACGTATCGCAGCAGCCTATGTTTTGCTGATCCAACAATGCATTGCAGTGACTACGAACTAACTCGTGAGCACGCCAGCCTCTTTGAGAACCCCATCCAGATGCTGGAGGGTTTCGGCGACCGACAGGGTATAGAGGTCGCGCCCACTCTCCTCGCCGTTCTCCAGAATGCTGCGCAGGTAATGGCCTGCGATCTCCACGGCCAAGGGGTCGGTGATTACGTTTCCCGTCTGTTTTTTGTGCTCGGCCCACGCCGGGAGGGCGAGCGCGATCCAGACGGGACGCCCGTTAACCAGGAACTTCACGTCTACGGCGTCAGCGTGGCGGGTTGCGATCGCCACTATGATGCACTGAAAGACACAGCGGACCGGGCTTCCGGTCCAGCGCTCGACGGTGCTGAAATCTTCGTACATAGTTGTATGTAAGACTCTATTCCGTGGCGGGAAAGCGGGCAATGACGGCCAGCCTTCATCCGCCCTAGGGTATCGCAAAACGAGCCGGTTGGCACCGCAAATCCGCACCATTTAGACGGTAAAACCAGCGTCCGCGATCCGCTACAATCAAAACCGTGAATATGCAGAAGAAATCCGTACCCGCCAGCCCTCCATCCTCAGCGCTGAAAACGCAACGTGCCAAGCGCGATCGCGAGCGCTCCAGCCCGCGTCCGCTGAAATCTCCAACCATAAAGATTCTGACATCCGAGAAGCTCTCGGAGTTGCCCTGGTTGCTGCACGGCTTCAGCACACGGCAGGGCGGAGTGAGCCAGGAATACGGAGGCGGTCAACTGAATCTCGGACTGACCCCGGAAGACTCGCCGAAAAACGTCGAGCGCAATCAGGCGCGCTTTCTGCGCAAACTGAAGGCGCAGGACGCCGCTGGCGGCGCGTGGCCGCTGATTCTGCTGCGGCAGGTGCACTCGGCGGCGATCCACCGGGTGTACGGCGCGCGTGGGCCGGAGTGGGCGCCTCTGCGCAAAAACAAAGTTGCGGAATCTGCCGGCGACGGGTTGATCACCAACGCTGCGGGAGTCCTGCTGGGAATACGAGTCGCCGACTGCACGCCGGTAATTGTGGCCGACCGCAAGCGCAAAGCGGTTGGCATCTTCCATGCCGGATGGCGCGGCACGGTGCAGCGCATTGTGGAAAAAGGAATCGGCGAAATGCGACGGCAGTTGGGCTGCGATCCGGAGGATATGCTGGCGGTGATTGGACCCGCCATTGGGGCTTGCTGCTACGAGATCGGCGAGGAAGTGGAGAATGCATTCGACTCGCAGTTCGCGTATTCGAAAGAGTTGTTCGAGGACGTTTTCGATAGCTGGAGCCTGAAGACCAAGTATCCAATGCTGTTCCTGAACCAGAGGGCTCCGGGACACGGCGAACCGGCGATGTCACGGCATCTGGACCTGGTGAAGGCGAACTGGTGCCAACTGCTGGACGCGGGAGTTCCGGGAGAAAACATTCAGTCGATGAACCAGTGCACGGCCTGCCACACGGATCTGTTTTTCTCCTACCGCAAGGAGCAGGTGACGGGACGGATGCTGGCGGTGGTGGGGATCAGGTAGAAATGGTTCACGCAGGCATCGCCAGAAAGTTTCCCACGACAACCCGCTCACGAAATATGTACGCCGGCTAACGTCCAACCTTCAACACGGCATACATGCAGTGATACCCCTCTGCGGTAAGACCGGAGGCGATGTCGGTTGCCCGCTTAAAAGAACGAAAAACTTGGAGTCCTCTTTCCACGCCAAAGTCAGTTATACATTTGGACAGAAAAAAACCCTGGGCTCGATGCATCATGCCGAACATGTAGCTGTTGAGCACCTGCCGGTTGACATGTTGAGACCCGACGCGCCATTGATCTTCCCAGAACTGATCGTCCAATTTTCCGCTGGTGATGCGAAGGTACCAATCCCTGACAGTCTGTTCCCGCTCCGGGCGTTCGCCTTCGTGAAACACATCTTTGGTAAAGGGATAAGCATAGAGCGTCTCATAAAACATCTGAACGAACTCATCGGCCCACGATTGGGTGTGCATTGTCGCCTCTTGCAAGATGCAACGGTCCTCGTCGGAGAATTCGGTGAAATAAATCAGGCTGTCCAAAGTGTTCTTCACAACAAGTTCCTCCTGCTCAGCGTCATTCCTATCTTGAGTAGGGCCAGTCGCCGCCTCTACTTCAAGTTCGCCGTAGACACGCCAGAGTTGACCGTGTTCAAGGCGTTGATAGCCTTCTCTCCAACCGTCGCGGGGACCGGCACATAACCGACCTGGGACGAATATCGCTGACCGTCCTGAAGACACCACAGGAAGAGATCGCGGAGGGCATTTGCGGTCTTAGAGTTCTCGTACCGCTTACGAATCAATACCCAGGAGTACGTTACGATGGGGTATGAGTTCGCGCCTTTTGGATCAGGTACAAACGCTCTGAGATTTTCGGGAAGGTCCGCCGAGGCCAGACCGGCCACGCAACTCTGCTCTGCCGGCTGGATGAACTTACCTTCTCTATTTTCGAGCGCCGCCATGTCCAATCCGAGTCTGTTCGCGAACTCGTAACCAACATAGCCAATCGCTCCCTGCGATCTCTGGATTGCTGCAGCGACACCTTCATTGCCTTGGGCTCGCATCGCGTTTCCAGGCCAATTGACCAGGGAAGTAGGACCGAACCGGCTATTCCATCGTTCATTGATGGCGGATAAGTTGTTGGTGAATGCGAAGGTGGTTCCGCTGTTATCTTGCCGGACCGCGGTGACAATCGTCGAGTCCGGCAATGTTACTCCTGGGTTCGTTTGCGCGATTGCAGGATCGTTCCATTTCTTAATATCCCCAAGAAAAATGCCTGCGTAAGCTTTGCGCGAAAGTCTAAGATCACCATGAAAGTTGGGTAAATTATAGGCCAGCACAACGCAAGCGGAGGTGACAGGAACCATCAGTGCCCCGTTATTCGTCTGTGAGATCTCCGCGTCGGACAGGGCGGAGTCGCTCGCAGCGAAGTCAATCTTTTCTTCCTCGGCAACGTTCTTTCCAATAAATCGGCGAACACCTTCTCCGCTGCCCACTGAAGCGTACTTGATAGAAACTTCCGGATGGCTGTCGTGGTAGACCCTGAACCAGCGATTGAATAGCACAGAGTCAAACGATGAACCGGCACCAGTCAACTGAATACTTCCGGGCGGGAGCGCGGCCTCAACCGGCTTTGAGCGGGAACAGCTTCCCGAAAGTGCAACGATCAAGCACACCGCAAAGGTGGTGGCCTCGGGTATCAACGGTATGGAAAACCTTCTCATGTACGGCTCCGTTTGCTTTGTCCTTGGTGGATCGAGTCAAGGGCGGCGATGTCTTACAGAGCGGCCCCGAACTGCTCGGCATACTTACCGGCGGTTAGGCTGCGCAATTGAATCTTGGACTTGGGACAACAAATGCCTCAGGGATGGGAATGAAACGCGGTCGGCCAAAAACAAAACCATCCGCGGCTACATGATTCCCACTCGCGCTTCGGATGGGGGGAGTCGCACGTGGGTTGCCCAAATCAGGTAATTACCGTGGGGGATGGGCGAAAAAGATAAGAGCGCGGGGCAATGTGCCTCGCGCTCTTGATTGACGCTCACCCCCGCCCGCTAGGCGTAGATGCCGCGGGTGCGGATGGTGGAGGCGACCCGGTCAATGGCCAGCATGTAGGCGGCAATGCGATTGTTGACCGCGTGCGATTCGGCGTAGCGGAGAACATCGGTGAAGGCCGTCGTCATGATGTGCTCCAACTCGGCGTTGACGTGGGACTCCTTCCAGAAATATCCCTGGCGATCCTGGACCCATTCGAAGTAGGAGGTGGTGACGCCACCGGCGTTGGCGAGAATGTCTGGGATGATGAAGACGCCCTTGTCCTGGAGAATGTCATCGGCGGCCGCGGTGGTGGGGCCATTGGCACCTTCAGCGATGATCCTGGCCTTGATTCGGGCAGCGTTCTGGGTGGTAATTACGTTTTCCGTGGCCGCGGGAATGAGTACGTCACAGTCGGAGATGATGAGTTCGTGAGGATCGGCGGGCTCGGCGCCGGGGAATCCCTGGATGGTTCCGTTGTTGGCCTTGTACTCGAAGAGCCGTTTAATATCGATGCCGTTGGCATTGTGCAGTCCGCAGTCCCACTCGGCAAGGCCCACGATTTTGAATCCCTGCTCGTGCAGCAGCAGGGCGGCAAACGAGCCTACATTGCCGAAACCCTGCACCACGACGCGGGTATTCCAAGGCATCAGGCCGAGCTTTTTGACCGCTTGGCCGGTGACCAGCATGACGCCACGGCCGGTCGCTTCGCGGCGTCCGCGCGAGCCACCGATTTCGATGGGCTTTCCGGTGACGACGGCAGTGACGGTCTGGCGCATGTGCATGGAATAGGTGTCCATCATCCAAGCCATCGTCTGCTCATTGGTGTTGACGTCCGGGGCCGGCACATCCTTTTCCGGGCCGATGACCTCGATGAGTTCGGCGGTGAAGCGGCGGGTCATGCGCTCGAGCTCACCCCGTGACATGGTTTTGGGATCGCAGATGATTCCGCCCTTGGCGCCGCCAAAGGGAATATCCACCACCGCGCACTTCCAGGTCATCCAGGCGGCGAGAGCGCGAACCTCGTCGAGGTTGACTTCCGGGGCGTAGCGAATGCCGCCCTTGGCCGGACCACGCGCCATGGAGTGCTGCACGCGATAGCCGGTGAAGAGTTCGATGCGGCCATCATCCATTTGAACCGGGATGTGTACGGTGATTTCGCGCGCGGGCTGGCTGAGAATCTTCCAGAGACCGGGGTCGAGATTGAGTTTACGGGCAGCCAGTTCGAAACGCGCTGCCTGCGCCTCCCAGGGATTGGTCTCCATGTGTGGGTCGATTACGGTTGGCATGCAATCTCCGATTTTTCGGCGGCGGCTCCGCGTTTTGCCGGAAAGCACAATTCTGCCGCCTCACCGTGCCGAATGCAAACCGGCTAGTATATGCACCGCCGGAGAGATGAGGCAAGCAGGATTGCGAGGATGCGACGTAGCCCAGATTCGGATTACAGGGGAGGGTAGAAGCCCAACTGCAAAAACAAAAGCGGCCGCCCGACAGAGTTGAAGTGCACTGCTTCCCACCTCGGCGCCGAAGGACAACGGCGCTAAGGTGGGGCACTCAGCTTTGTCGCGACAACCAGCGAAAACAAGTTGCGATAACCAAAACAAATTGTGACGACAAGCTGATCCAAATACCGAATCGCCGATTCGAGGGACTACTTGTCCGCCGGAGGCGCGGCGTCTTTGTCCGGAGCCGGGGGAGTCGGCGGTTCGGCTGCGTCCGGCGTGGAATGCGGCCCGTCGTGTTGCCCATCGTGGTGGAATCTTGCCCGCGGTCCACCCATCGGCGGAGGGAAGTGGTCACGGCCAGGACGCAGGGAGCGGAGTTTCTTCCACTGCTCGGGGGTGAGGACGCGACGGATGGCAAAGGCCATCTGGGCGTTGGCCTTCTCCAGCGAGGCGCGGGCGGCGGTGATGCGGTCGATGGCGCTCAATACGGCGTTCTCTTCCGGGTTATCGGCTTCCAGCAAGGGTTCGAGCTTGATCTCTTCTTTCTGCAAATTGGCATGAATATCAACGAGCTTCATCCTGCTTTCCTGGAAGACTTGCTCGATCTTCTGCACCTGAGCGTCGCTAAGCCCGACGGTTTTGACCACTTCGGCATCTTTCCACCAGCGTCCCGGCGGCAGAATCTGGTGCATCTCGCCGCCGGCTTGCGGTCCAAATTTCCGGTGCTGCCCATTAAAATCCGGACCTCCGCCCTGGGGCGGTTGGGCCAGGGCAACGCCGCACAACAGCAGGCTTGCCACGAAAAGTTTGCGGATCATTTGTCTTCTCCCTCATTCTCAATTTGCTGATTGGAACCCTGCCCCGCGATGGCGGATGCGGCGGCAATTTGATTGCGTGCGGTGGTAATTGCGCTGACCGGGGCCAGCGCCAGCGGCACGTCACGGCTGAGATCGTTATTGACCGCTTCGAGCAGTTCGTCATCGCTCATGGCGGCTGCGGGCTGCGGATTCACCGGGGCGCTGGCGATTGGCCGAGGGGCCATTGGAGCGGGGCGCGGCTTCATCAGCCAGGCGGTTTGAGCCGCCAGCACGAGCGCCAGCACTCCGGCTCCGGCCCAGCGCAGACGGTGCAGTACCAAGGCTTTTCGGGGAGCGATGGTTCCATCCAGGTGCGCCTGCTGCGCTTGTGCCGATCGGCGGCGCATCGCCATCGTATAGTGCGAGATGCCGTTCTTTAGCTGCCGGGCCTCGGCCTGACATTGCGCGCAGCCGTTCAGATGAGCCTGCGTCTCCCGGCTCGTCTCTCCTGCCAGCCATTCTGCCAACTGTTCGTCCGTAAGATGATTCATGGTTGCTTCCTTTGCTGCCGGAGCGCATGGACGGCACGCGATAGATGCGACTTGACGGTTCCGATCTGCACCCCCATGGTCTCGGCGATCTCCTCGATCGAAAGCTCCTCGATGAAGCGCAGATGGAAGACGGTTTGCTGCTGCGGGGACAAGGTTTTGACCGCCTCCATGGTGCGTTGCAATTGCTCCCGGGCTAGGAGAGCGCGATCGGCTCGGGGCGTGTTGTCCACCGCCATTTCGGTGGCCAGTTCCGCCTCTCGGGGACTGCCCCCAAGCATCCGCTTCCAGAAACCCTGACGGCGGTTGCGCTGGTAATCACGAGCCAGGTTGACGGCAATGCGCACCAGCCATGTGCTTACGCTGGCGTCGCCCCGAAATTCGGCGCGGGCGCGGTAGGCCTTGAGAAAACAATCCTGAGTCAAGGTCGCGGCCGCTTCGTCATCGCGCAGCTCGCACCACAGCACGCGGTAGATCCTGGCCTGGTGCTCGCGCACGATCTCATCGAATTCGGCAGCGCTCCATCCCGCGTTGCTCATCACTGGTACGATCAAAGTGTCTTCCATGGCCGCTCACACCATTGGACGGAGCTGGCGGTCCGGGGTTTACGGCGCGCTTATCACAAGCAGACAAGTACGCGTGTTACTGTACTCCGGGAAATGCCTGGACAGTGAACCGGGCCTGCAGGGCGTATCGAATGAGTCGCCAGCGGGTGAAACTTAACTTGGTATATACTGGGTGCGTCCAAGCTGCAGACCGGAGTAAAAGTCACACGCCCGATCTGCGGACTCTGGTGTTTTCCAAAGGAGGCCGGTCTTCAGCAGTAGCTGGGACAGCATACCGAAGGGAATACCGCAGGCTCCCCGAATCGTAGGGGATGCGGTGAAAAGCCTCCTTGCGGCCTTATTCCCCTCCGACTGCCGATTCTGCCAATCCTCCCTGTTCTCGGTTTCACGCCTTCCGGTTTGTTCCTCCTGTCTGGAATCCATCGAACCTATTTTGCGGGCGCGCTGCAACGTCTGCGGGGATCTGCTGGCGGGCAACGACGCGGCCTTTGGCGATGCCTGCTGCGCGGAGTGCGCCAGCGACGCCCCAGCCTTTGAACGGGCCGTAAACTATGGCGCCTACACTGGCGTTCTCCGGCAATTGATCCATCTGCTGAAGTATGAACGGGTGCGGCAGGCGGCCTATCCGCTGGGACGATTTACCGCCGAAGCCTGCCTGCAACTCGAAGGCGATATCGATGTTTCTGAGTTGCTTTTGGTTCCCGTGCCGGTGCACAAGTTGCGGATGCGCTCGCGCGGATTCAACCAGGCGGAACTGATCGCACGCTCCGCCCACCGCGGCATCGAAGAGTCGATTGGACGGCGGGTGACGCTGGACGTAACCGCGCTGCTGCGGGTGCGCTTTGCGGAGTCGCAGGTGTCGCTGAACGCGGAAGAGCGGCGCCAGCAGATTCGCGGCGCGTTCAAGGTTTCCGCGCGCGAACGCGTCAAGGGACGCGAAATTCTGCTGGTCGACGATGTGCTTACGACCGGGGCGACAGCCTCGGAATGCGCCCATGAACTGCGCCAGGCTGGAGCCCGGCGAGTGTGGGTGGTCACGCCCGCTCGCGCATTGGGACGAGCCCCGGAGTCCTTCGCGCAGCCCGGCAGCGTCGGGCGGGCCGCAGAAGCCGTCGAGATGTCCAGCAGGTTGCCGTTGCAGTCCAGTGGTTCGTCGTCATGGTTATCTAGTCCATCATCGTCAGGCACGGCGCAGGGAAGCCTCCTCCAGCGCCGTGGCATCCCATCGACCTACGGAGAGCAACGAGTTGGCAGGCCCGCATCGCGAGCCCGCCTGCTCTGAGGATTACGCCAATGGAGAGTCACAGAGCATTCCGTTCGCACAACGATCTCGCCGAGCGCGGCTACTCGGCGATGCACGCTCCCGTGCTTGTTCTTAATGCTTCCTACGAACCGATCAATATCTGCGCCGCGCGCCGTGCCATCGTCCTGGTGTTGAAGGGAGTGGCGGCGACCGAGGAAATCAACGGTCATTTTCTGCACTCATCCCGGGTTGCGATTCGAGTTCCATCGGTGATTCGGCTGCTGGAATACCGCCGCATCCCACACCAGACGCGGGCGCTCTCCCGCAAGAACATTTTGCTGCGCGACCGTAACACCTGCCAGTACTGCGGGGTGGTTCTTCCGGCCAGCGAACTGACGCTGGACCATGTGCTACCGCGCTCCCGCGGCGGGCTCTCCACGTGGGAAAACCTGGTGGCCTGCTGCCATGAATGCAATCGCCGAAAGGGAAACGCATTGCCGCATGAGTGCGGAATGCGCCCGATCAAAGAGCCGCGCCCGTTCTCGCTGCATACCAGCCGGCATCTGATGCGGATGATGGGACGCAGTGACGCGAAGTGGCGCAAATATCTATTCTATTGATTCACTTTTCCGACCTTAAATGGGCTCGCCTTAACCCGCCGCGAGCTGCGGGACCGCCGAGCCGTGAGCAGAGTGGTTATGCGCTAACTTGTTGAATCTAACCTTAGTACTCCAGCTTTGCACAGCCATTCGCATCCAACTTCAGATAAGCGGATAGGATCGGCCGATTCTCGGTGCGAGAACGCGGCGGTTTGGAGTACGAATGCTAGCCAACATAATGGAACAGATTGCCGGAGAGATCCGAAGCGAGAGCGCACAGTGGTATCCGGAGCGCGGAGAAGCTAGCGCGGTGCGCATTGTGGGGCACACACCCAAGACCGATCATTACATCTACGATCTGGTGGTGGATTTTACGAACAGCACGGAGCGTTTGTCGGCGAAGCTCTACCGGGCAGGCAAGCATGGACCAACGGGCGCACGCGATCTGGCGGCGGCAGAAAACACCCATATGCGCTCCATCTGGAGCATTGCCTCGGCGAAGAATCTCTCCGGCATACCCAGGCCGATGGGCGACTTCAGCGCCCTGGGCGCGGTGGTGAGCGAGAAACTGGTCGGCATCCCCTTGCAGTCGATCATCATGAAAGCCGCGTTGCTGCCGGGCTATGCCGGGCTAGGATTGCTGCAGAATGCGGCCACGGCGAGCGGCGTTTGGTTACGCACGTTCCAACGAGTTACGGCACATCCGCCGAAGCCTCTGGATGGAGATGCGCTGCAACTGGAGTTGGAAAACCTGTGCCACAGTTGCAAAGGGGAAGGCTTGGACGACACGTCCATCCAAAAGATTCTCTCCGGGACGCGCACGATTCTTGATCGCGCCCGTAACCCTTTGACCAACTCAGCAGTGCTCGCGGATTTCAACCCGCTCAACATAGTGGTGCTGGAACACGGGATTGGATTCAGCGATTTTGCGCGCATGGAAGAGGACGGCAGTACCTATCTGGACCCGGCTACCTTCCTGGCTTGCGTGGAAGCCCTGGAAAAATATCCGTTCTGCAATCGAGCGATCACCACCGAAGTGCAGGAGAATTTTCTGGATGCTTACCAGGCCACGGAGCAGGAGCGGGAGATCCTCCGCGTGGTCAAAATGAAAGTTCTGCTCTCGATGTTTGCCGCCGGACGTACGGTGAAGGAGAGCGCCGTCCGCAAGAAGGTTATGTGGGCTAACGTCATGAAGAAGTTTATCCAGACCGCCGCAGACCGTTCCCTGCCTGCGGAAGCAGCTTAGGCGTTCGGAAGGTGGAAGGAAATCCTGCGCTGGCGTTCACCGCTCGCCACTAGTCTTCTCGAAACGCACTGTAACAATTCAGCACACGTGTCGTTTGCGAACTACTTCTTCGGTTCGTCCTTCTGATTCTCACCCTTGATTTCCTGGCCTTCGTAGAGAATCCTGGTCTTCGATCCGAAACGTTTGTAGTTTTCGTACTTCACAACCTGGCGGATATGGACGTCGCCCATGGTGAAGTGCAGGTTGTCATCGACCTTGGTATAGGTGGGAAACCAGTATTTTCCGTCGATCTGCTCGCGCCACGTCGTGAAGCGCGGAAAGAGGTTCTCCTCGCCCTTCTTGGGTTTGAAGAGGTCGGGAACGTTCTTGCCGTAGGTTTTCACGATTTGTAAGTCATGGTCGTCCACCCAGATGCGGCCGTCGAAATAGCGCTGTCCCTTTTCGATTTTCTTGGGGCTGAGTTCGAAGACGTAACAGTTTAGTTCGTCCTCCTGCTGCTGTCCCAGGTACTTGACGCTGTAGAAGGGGAGATCGTCGATCGTCATGGTAAACGGCATGCGCTTTTCGATGTCGTCGAGATCCTCCTGCGTCATTTCGATCCGGGTCAGGGTATTTTGCGGCGCGAACTTGATCAGGGAGATGCGCTTGCCCCGGTCATCGAAGACCACGTCGAAGACCTGCTGGTACTCGCCGTCGACGGTGTTGCCCTCCAGGGTCTGCACCTTTACGCTTTGGGTCCATGTGTATTGCTCGCGCGCCAGTTTGAACTCTTTTTCCTTGGCGGCAAAGCGCTGGATCAATTCATCGACAGTGACGCCCTTGGGCGGGATGTTGTTGAGCACACCTTCACCCTCCTGGGCAAAGGTAGGCGGCACCAGGAAAGACAACAGGCACAGCGCGAGTGTGCTCAGCGTACCCATCAGAGAAGTTCGTGTCATCGCTTTGGATCACTCCTGCTGTTCGTGAATTCGATGCAGGTCCCGCGCTCGTTACGTCCCATTCGATGCGGCGCAAAATAGGGACGGTGCCTGGCGGAATTGCCCACGGGCCGTTTGCAGGAATCATTGTGCCATGGAGAGGCGCAACAGCAGGGCATACGAGAACAAACTCGCAAGATTAGCATCGTTTCGGAGAATCGGCGAGGGGAATGATTCGTAGCCGTTCAAAAAAATGACTGGCCAAGTATCAAGTGTGGCTCTGCACTTTCTTTGTCCCCGGAAATGGCACGTGCCGCCACCATTTCTGGAGGCGGCACCGCGCCATGTTACAGGTTTTTTAGTGGATCACTATGCCTTGGCTGCTGCGCCCTTGGCTGGCGGGGGCACGTATCCGCCGATGGGAAGCACTTCGCTATTGAATGCTCCGTTGATGATGATTGCGGCCAGCAGATACCACGCGGTGGCGGCACAAAGCAGGCTCTCATAGCCAAACGCTGTGAACAATGCAGCGCTGCCGGTTACCTGCGAGGCGATCAGGAGAATCCACAACACTGTCAGTGTGACAAAGATCGCAACCAGTGCTTTGGCTAAGCGGAAAGAGGCGACCAGGAAAATCAATGTGTAGATCAGCCATGCGCCGGCAAAGAAAGTCAGCAATCCGGCAAAAGCCGCTGCCGGCAACCACTGGTGGGCGCTGCCATACAGGCAAAGTCCGAAGCAGACCCAAAAGGCTCCGTAGCCGCCGAATACGGTCATGGCAAAGGTGTTTCCGGTAAACAATTCGGCAAAGCCGACGCCGATTTCAACGAAACCGCCAAAAAATACAGCCAAAGCAATTGCTGGTGCTGCACCCATCCAGCCGAGATTTGCGAAGGAGAGAACGGTGAGGCTGAGGGCGAACGAACCTAGGCCGAGTGCTGTCGGGTTGGAAAACTTTGGTGGCATTATTGCTCCTTTGTGAACAAGCGGGTTGGTGAAGGTGCGGGAACGCTATCACAGGTCGATAGAGAAAACAATTTTTTTTTGCATATCCAGGCAACCTCCCTTTGTTATCTTCGTTGTGACGGGGCGCACATTTCAGTTGCCGGCTCTCCCTGGAGCACGCTTTAGACGCGAATGAGACGAAGCTCCAGGTGCCCGGAGAAGGAGCACTGCATTACAATCTTGTCGGGCTATGACCATTGCTTCGAACTTGGCGGAGATTCGTGAACGGATTCGGCAGGCCGCGCGACGGGCTGGACGCGATCCGGTCGAAGTTGCGCTGATGGCGGTCTCGAAGACGCATCCGGCGGCGGCCATTGTGGAGGCCATTGCCGCCGGGCAGCTATTGTTCGGTGAGAATCGCGTACAGGAGTTTGCGGGCAAGCGCGATGCGGTGCTGGCGGCATCCGCCGACGGGAGATTCCACCTGATCGGGCACCTGCAATCGAACAAAGCGGCGCGCGCGGTAGAGCTCTTTGATGCCGTCGACAGCGTGGATTCGCTGCGGTTGGCCGAGCGGCTGAACGAAGCGGCGGCGCGCTTCGAGCGGCGGTTGGATGTGCTGATCGAGATCAACATCGGCGGTGAAACCGCAAAGTCCGGACTCGATCCCACGTCGGCGGAGTTGTATGCCTTGCTCGACGCACAGGCGCAGCTTACGAATCTGGTAATTCGCGGATGTATGACAGTGCCGCCGTTTACCCCCGATCCGGCGGACTCGCGAGCGTACTTCCACCAACTGCGGGAGGTGCGCGACCGGTTGAGCGTGCGCAGTGGATTGGCGCTGAAGGAGCTTTCGATGGGAATGTCTCACGACTTTGAGGTGGCCATCGAGGAGGGTTCGACCTGCGTGCGCGTGGGCACGGCCATCTTCGGGTCACGACCGTATCCTGCGAGCGACACCGCACCGGGTGAGGAGTCCTCGCGATGAAATGGATGGACGCACTGGCCGCCTGGGCACTGGTCGTGCTGGGCTCGGCGCAGTTTCTGGCGGCGTGGATTCCGAAGCTGAGCCTGGTGCGCGGACCGTGGACGGGCGGTGCGGCGGTTGCCATCGTCTCCATGGGGCTGATGAACGCGGTGCGCGCGCAGCGCAAAAGCGACAGCTTCCTGCGCTGGAGCACCGTGGTGGTGACCGCGCTGACCGCCGGACTGTGCCTCACCGTACTGTACCGCTTTCCCGGCAATGTACTGCATCAGCCCGCGGCCTTGGCGACCGGGTTGCTCGCCATGCTTGAACTGTTCTTTGCCCTGGCAGGATAGGCCATGGCTTTCACGGTGCGCGACACGGCACGCGGCGCGCAATTCGCCCTGCGGGTGCAGCCGCGCGCCAGCCGCAACGCCTTTGTAGGCGTAATGGGTGATGCCATCAAGTTGGCCATCACCGCGCCCCCCGTTGATGGAAAGGCCAACCAGGCCGTAATCGAGTACCTTGCGGATGTCTTTCGAGTTTCGAAATCGAGCATCGTTATCGTCTCGGGCGAGACGGGGCGGAACAAACTGGTTGCGATTCGCGGGATGACCTCGGAACAGGTGCGCAAGGTGCTGGGAGTTTAGCGAATGTCTACTGTTTTGGAGTGAGTTACTTGGTCGGTTCGTCCGATATCGCAAGACTCTGAAAATTTTCGTAATTCCGATGTTTTCGAATGAACTTCGAACTTATCGTGTGTCCCAATGTTTCATGGTTTGGTAATACCCAGAACCGCCCGAACCGATTTACGCTCCATTGGGGGAATTCTTGCGCAAGCTGATCCTCATCCTGCTTACGCTGGCGGCTTTTGCGGCGAACAACGTTTTGTGTCGCAAGGCGCTGGCGCAAACTGCGATCGGAGCCGCGAATTTTGCCCTTGTCAGAATGCTCTCGGGCGCACTGACGCTGTATGCGTTGACAAAGTTCAGCAGTCCCTCGGCGCGCGTGACCGGCAATTGGCCCGGGGCTCTCGCGCTCTTGGCGTACCTGTTCTGCTTCTCCTTTGCGTACGTGACGCTTGCCGCCGGAACCGGCGCACTACTACTGTTCGGAGCCGTTCAGGTCACCATGATTCTGTGGGGACTGTTCTCCGGCGAACGCCTATCGTTGGTGCAGTGGAGTGGTCTCATCGTCGCGCTCGCGGGGTTCACCGTGCTAATGGCGCCGGGAACGACCGCGCCAAAGCCCGGCGGAGCCGTGTTGATGATCTTTGCCGGAATCGCCTGGGGAGTGTACTCATTGCTCGGACGCAGCAGCAAGCAGGCCGCGCTCGGAACCACCGCTGGAAATTTTCTGCGCGCCTCACCTTTCACTCTCTTGATCTCCGGCTTCCTGATCGTTTCAACTCACAGTTCCTGGGACCGTGCCGGCGTCATCTATGCCCTTGCCGCCGGAGCGCTCGCCTCCGGCATTGGCTACGCCGTGTGGTACGAGGTGTTACCCAAACTTCGCTCGGCAACCGCCGCTTCGCTGCAGTTGAGCGTTCCCGTCATCACCACTTTGGGCGGAGTTGTGCTGATCGGTGAGCATTTGAGCATGCGCCTGATCTTCGCCTCGGCCGCTGTACTCGGCGGCATAGCGCTCGTAGTTGCGCCCGGCGGTCGGCGAGTCTGACCGCCATTACCAGAAACATCGCAGAGGATGGGGGCTTCCCTGCGAAGTGCAGACCAATGTCGTTTGGTGAGCTTACCTGACGCGAAATCGCCCAGCATCCAACAATCCCGAGAGGAAACGGAATTAGCCGAATCCGCACGGCGATTTGCCGAATTTCTGAAGCCCTCCGAATCCCTGTAAGATGATCCTTCACTCAATTTGACTTGTCCGGAGTGCAGATGCTGAATCTTTATGCCGTGGTTCTCACGGTGATTGTGGCCGCGCTACTTACCGTCAGCATTTGGCAGATGCGCAAGGTGCATACCAAGGCCGATTATCTGGTCGCGGGGCGCTCGCTGCCGGCTTACGTGCTGGTGTTTACGCTGCTGTCGTCCTGGATCGGCGCGGGGTCGCTGTTTGCCGGGGCGGAGAACGCCTTTCGCAATGGATTTGCCGCCTTGTGGCAACCGGCGGGAGGATGGGCGGGACTGCTGATTATCTACTTTGTGGCGCCCCGAGCGCGCCGCTTCGCGCAATTTACCATTCCGGATCTGCTGGAGGAGCGTTACAACACCGCCGCCCGAATCCTGGGAACCATTGCGATTCTGTTCGCCTACACGGCCATCACCAGTTACCAGTTCCGGGCTGGTGGAGACATCATGCACCTGATCTTTCCCGCCGTTGCCAAGACGCAGGGGACGGTGATCATTGCCGCCTTCGTAATCGGATTTACGGCGCTGGCAGGCATGGCCTCGGTGGCCTACATGGACGTAGTGATCGGCGTGCTGATCTCGGTAATCGGCTTCCTTGCGCTGCCGGTATTGCTGGGGCGCATTGGCGGATGGGCGGGACTGCACGCGGCGCTTCCCGCCACACACTTTACGCTGTTTGGAGAATGGGGACTGACGGGCGGCGCGGGGGTGCGAGATGGCGTCAGAGATAACCGCGAGGCGCTGATTCGCGCGCTCGAATATTTCCTTCCGACCTTTCTGCTGATGATCGGCAATCAGTCGATGTACCAGAAGTTCTTTTCCGCCAAGAGTGAGAAGGATGCAAGCGCTGCGGTGGTGGGATGGGTCTTTGGGACCGTGGTGCTGGAGACCTTGATCGTTACCCTGGCGGTAGTGGGATCGGGGCTGTTCGCGCTCTCGCTGGTGCCCGCGCCGGACTTTGCGCCGCGCGAAATCATTCCGTTCACGGCGCGGCACTTTCTGCCGCCGCTGGTGGGAGCGCTGCTGATGGGGTCGGTATTTGCGAAGGTAATTTCGACGGCCAATAATTATCTGTTTTCGCCCGCGACGAACTTGATCAACGATGTCTACACGCGCTTCATCCGGCCCGACGCGGGACAGAAAAACGTGTTGCTGGTTTCGCGCTTCCTTGTGGTTGGGTTGGGACTGTGGGCGCTGGTGCAGGCCATCAAGCTGACCTCGGTGCTGGCCAAGGCGATGTACGCCTACACGATTTACTCGGCGGCGATTACGCCGGTGGTGATGGCGGCGTTCTTTTGGCGGCGGGCCACCCGCGAGGGTGCGGTGGCTTGCCTGCTCTCCGGCACGGTGATTACCGTGGCCTGGGACACGCTCAAGACGCACTTGCCGAGGGTGATCGGGGAGCGCGATGCAATTTTCCCCGCGCTGATTGTCAGCGTGATTGCACTGGTAGCGGTCAGTTTGGTGACTCCGCCTCCGAGCCGCAAGCAGATCGCCATGTTTTACGAATAGGATTGCTGGAACATAAAGATCCACATCTGCTCACCACGGCAGATGTGGGGCACCGGTGCACCGGTGAAAAATCACACCACTGTACGCCTCCACGCTCTTGTGCTTCAATATCTCGCATGTCCAAGCCCGCCGGATACATCGCAGACCATCTGCGGCACGTGCTGATCAACGGAGCCAGCGCCCCACACACGGCGGAGGTGCAGCAGTTTTTCAAAGAAGAAATCCAGTCGCGGGGATGGTACACCGGTGAACTGCGCAAGTTGGCACGGCGTTTCACCCGCGTCATTCGCGGCGGGGAGGGGCTCGACTACTTGGTGGAGGTGGCCGACAACCTGTTTCACGGAAGCGTCCTGGAAGAGAAAGTTCTCGCCGTTCTGCTGCTGCAGCCATGCGTAAGAGAATTTACCGCCGCCCATTTCAAGCTCTTTGAATCGTGGCTGGACCGGGTGAGCACATGGGCCGACCACGATGCGCTGGTGCAATACATCATCGGACCCATGGTGGTGGCCGATCCGCGAAGACTGCGGCGGGTACTGGTGTGGTCGCGCTCACCGAACCGCTGGCGGCGACGCGCCTCGGCGGTGGCGCTGTTGCGCGGGACCAACCAGGGACTCTTCTGGGAAGAGGTTCAGCAGATTACCCGCGTGCTGCTGGAAGACGAGGATGACATGGTGGGGAAGGGATTGGCGTGGCTGCTACGAGAGACGGCGCGCTTCGACGGCGCACGCACCCTTCCGCTGTTGATGTCGATCCGCCAGCGGGCTCCGCGATTGATCCTGCGCACGGCCTGCGAGCGGCTCTCTCCGGAAGATCGCGCCCGGGTTCTGCACGGCCAACCGCAGATGCTTACATCGCGCGCAACCCATCCACGCGCATCCCATCGCGCGCATTATCGCGCTGAGCAGCCTCCCCGGAGTTGAAGTTGCTGCAGGTTTTGCCTCGCCTGCTCATTTCCCTTGGCGGCCGCCGAGCGCAATAGAACCCGTGCTTGATCGCAGCTCCGGACCACGCCGTCGCCCTGCTCATACATCGTTGCGAGTTCGACGGGAGCCTCCGAGTTTCCCTTCGCGAGGGCTCGCCATAGCCACACGGCGCGGAGTTCGGGCGCGCCCGCATGGGCCGCGCGGTTCATCTCCTCGGCGCCAGGCGTAGAGGCAGTGCCGCTGCGTGCGGACGGGACGGCCTTGCCTGCGGCTCGGTTGGCGGCGACCGCTGGTGTCTTCTCCGGCACAGTGGCGGCGGCACTCATCGCGGCCGGTTGCTGCCTTGCTGCGGAGGACGCAGCCGAAGCAGTCTGCCGTGGCTTGGACGGACTTGCGGGTGGCCGTGGCTTGGACGAACTTGCAGTTTGCCGGGCAGGCAGTTTGTGGCTGGCCTTCGGGCTGCTTCCAACGGCCTGGGGCGCGTGGGGCGGCCGTCGCCGAACCGGGGTGGCGTTGCGGTGGGTGCTGCTGCCGCCAACCGCAGGTGGCGCAGAGGCCACCTGCGGTTCGCTTGGCTTCGGCTGCAGCCAGCTATTCCATGCGGAAGTCAAACTGCCTTGTGCGTTAGCTATACCATTCTTTGCGCGAGTCCAGCCATGGTGTGCATAGGTCTGTGTGGAAGTCCAGCCATTATGCAGGTAAGCCGAACCATTCCGTACGGAAACCACACCGTAATCGCGAATCGAGCGCCACTGCCAGCCGAGCAGAATCACGATGACGGCCGCGACCGCGAGCACAAGATTGCGCCGCGAATGGGATTCTTCCGGTTCGGGCTCCTCGTCGGCGTATTCAACGTGGTCGTCGTCGAGCCCGAGAATCGAGAGGCTACTCAAGCCCGCAATTACAGGTTCTTTCTCCTCGATTTTTTCCTCGCCTTTCTTCTCTACTTTTTCCTCTATTTTCTTCTCTACTTTCTTCTCGATTTTTTCTTCGAGTTTTTGGTCGCTTTTCTCCACGACTCCGATGTTCCGTTGATCCGGCGGTTGACCCGGCGGGGCGGCGCCGGGTTCAGCGGCGGCGTCCATGATGGCGTAGGCATCGCCGTCGTCCATCATGCGCTCACTTAAGCTGGCCAGGTCATTCACTCCCGCTTCGTTATCGAGATTCCAGGGCATAATCACGCCACGGCTCTCGAGTTCGGCTTCCTTCCAGCGCAAGACTTCCATCCGGCTAGCGCGTTCTTCATTGAGCTTTTTTGCGAGCACGTCGAAATGTGTCTCGCCACCATGCTGGAGATGGTCGTGAAGTTCGGCCTCGCGCTCGAGGTGATCGTGTGCCACTTCGGCCAATTCGTGGGGAGGGTGATGGCGGCGATCCGTGCCCTCCCCGGCGATCAGCGGGATCTGATTATCGAAGTCAATGACCTCGGGTGGAAGATCGGCGGAGGCTTCAACCTGCCCGGCGGGATTTTCGGTGCGGGACTCTCGCCAGAACTCTTCCGGAGCAATCGTAGGTTGCTCCAGCTTTATCCCACATTGTCCACAAAAGTGGTTTGTAGTGGGATTCTGCACTCCGCAGCTTTCACATTTCAGGGCCATCGCAACTCCACAGCACGAACTCCGCCAATTAGATGCGAACTGGACAGTAGCTGCTGTTCGGGAATTGGGGCTAATTTACGCCTACGGCCTTCTGCGATTTGCCGGTTTGGGCTGACTCCTGCATTTTGGCCAGCCAGATGGCTACCCGCCAGCCAAGCAGGGCAGTGAGAATCGCAATGTAGAGCAGAGGTTCCCGCTCGTCGCGCTTGACCAGCCAGTAAAAGTGGATGGCGCCGGCCGCCGCCGCCGCGTAAACCAGGCGATGGAGACGTCGCCAGTTCTTTCCCAGGACGCGGATCGATTTCTGGGTGGAGGTGAGGGCCAGGGGGAGCAGCAGAATCCACGCTAGCACGCCCATGGTGATGAAAGGACGCTTGACTACGTCATGCGCCATGGAGTGGAGGTTGAAGTTCTGATCCAACCAGAGATACGTGAGCAGGTGCAAACAGCCGTAAAAGAAGGCGAAGAGACCAATCAATCGGCGGTATTGGATGAGCCAGAGTACCCCGCTCCACCGCCGCAAAGGAGTGATCGCAAGCCCGGTGAGCAGCAAAATCAGGGTGGTCAATCCGGTGCGGTGCGTGATCCGCTCCACCGGGTTCGCGCCAAGGGTTTCCATGAAGATTCCAATGACGAGCGACGTCAGCGGCGTGAGGCAGGCAATCCAGACAATCGGCTTGAGGATGTGGTTTCGCGTCATTGCCAGCATTCTACCGTTTGGATATACGGGAAGCTGAATCGGATGCTAAGCTTCTCCGCCCTGTGCGTAAGAACTCACAATTTCTGCCCTATCCGCTTTGCTCTCAGGGTGGTGGATGTCTTTTCCACAGTGCACCGCATTTGGGCAATTGACCTGCCCGGCTAGTCGTTCTAGTCTCGGCTTTACCAGCCGACACTCTGGTGCGAAGGACAGGGTAAGGAAAAGTTCCTTGCCGTCCGATTCCTCGATTTCGCACCGGAAAGAGGGAAATGCTTCTGCCGCTTCGGTTTAGCCGTTAGGGGCTGAGGGGAGCGGTGGTCAGACTTCCGGAATAATCCAAAGGCTGGGGTTCGCATAGGCGTGAATTTGAATTAAAATACAATATATTGCGGTAGCGCCTTGACTGGTACAACATAATGAGCTACTTTCGCAATCCTGTACTTGTTGGTTGATCCTTGGTCTTGGCGCATTGAGGTCTGACCAGGGTTCGGTTTCTCCGTTCCTGCCCGCGCCTGGCGTCGGCCCGAACGCTAAAGCAGCTAGGTCCCCGTCATCGTGAATGACGGTGTGCCGGAAGTTCTATCTCTCTTAAGATTCGTTCCGAGGCACTTTCCCCGCAGGATTGCTCACGGAACTCAATACCGCCGGGTGCGGACCAGAGTGAGTCGCCAGTTCTTTGCGATTCGCCGGGACCATGCTTGTCCCTAGTTCCCCGGTACATTTCATAAACGCGGGTGAGGCTGTTTCTCCCCGCGCTGGCAAGGCAACAGTTCGAAGGAGTTATTCACGATGGCCGAAGTAACCGAAAAAACCTCCGCCGCTAGCCCGGCCTCCGCGTCTTCCTCCGACGCCGCCGGGATGCGCCCGGCCTCCGCGCAGCAGAAGACCCGCCAGACCCATGGACTGGCCTTCACCCGGCACTTTACCGAGCCTGGCGTATCTCCCTATGACAAACTGACGTGGGAGCGCCGCACGGCAGCGATTATCGACAGCAAAGGCAACGTAATTTTCGAGCAGAAGGACGTTGAGGTTCCCCAGGACTGGTCGATGACGGCGACCAACATTGTCGCCAGCAAATATCTGCACGGGCAGCTGGGCACGCCGCAGCGCGAGACCGGCATCCGTCAACTGGTCTCACGGGTTGCGGAAACGATTCGCGACTGGGGTTTCAATGACGGATACTTCCACAGCACGGAAGACGCCGCCACCTTCCACGACGAGCTGGTGCACATGCTGCTCAATCAGTATGCGGCGTTCAATTCGCCAGTATGGTTTAACGTCGGCTGCGATCGCAGTGAGCCCAACTCCGACGCGCGGAACTGGCACTGGAATCAGCAGTCGAAGCGCATTGAGTTCGGCGTGACTGGATACAGCTATCCGCAGTGCTCGGCGTGCTTCATCAACAGCGTGCAGGATTCGCTGGACTCGATTCTGACCCTGGCCAAGACCGAGGGCATGCTGTTCAAGTGGGGCTCCGGGACGGGGACCAACTTGTCTCCGCTGCGCGGCTCCATGGAGATTCTCTCGGGCGGAGGTCATGCCTCGGGACCGCTGAGCTTTATGAAGGGCTTCGACGCCTTTGCCGGAGTCATCAAGTCGGGCGGCAAGACCCGTCGCGCCGCCAAGATGGTGATTCTCAATATCGACCATCCCGACATCGTGCAGTTCATCGAGTGCAAGCAGAAGGAAGAGGCCAAGGCGTTTACCCTGGCGGCCGCAGGATACGAAGCCAGCGGACCGGATTCCGAGGCCTACAGCTCGATCTTCTTCCAGAATGCCAACAACTCCATCCGCGTCACCGATGAATTCATGCAGGCGGTGATCGACGACAAGGAGTTCACCACCCGCACCGTGCGCGAACACACTCCGGTCGAGACCTTCAAGGCGCGCGATCTGCTGAACAAGATCGCCAAGGCGACCTGGGAGTGCGGCGATCCGGGAATGCAGTACGACACCACCATCAACCGCTGGCACACGGCCAAGAACTCGGCGCGCATCAATGCCTCGAACCCGTGCTCGGAGTACATGTTCCTGGATGATTCGGCGTGCAACCTGTCGTCCCTGAACCTGATGAAGTTTGCTCACAACGGCGTCTTCGATGTGGAATCGTACAAGCACGCAGTCGAGATTCTGATTACCGCGCAGGAGATTCTGGTCGATCACTCGGGATATCCGACCGAGTCCATCTCTCGCAACTCGCACGACTATCGGCCGCTGGGCCTGGGCTACGCCAACCTGGGTGCACTGCTGATGGCCACCGGACTGCCCTATGACTCGGATGCGGGCCGCGATTACGCTGCCTGCCTGACGGCGATCATGTGCGGACAGGCGTATCTGCAGTCCGCGCGCATCGCGGAACTGTGTCCCACGCTGGCGTCGGCAACCGAGTTGACGGCGCGGGCGGAGCACACCGACGGAGCCTGCCCGGGGTACTTCCTCAATCGCGAGCCATTCCTGGAAGTGATCCGCATGCACCGCGCCTCGGTGGCCAAGATCAGCCGGGTTAACGTGCCAGCATCGTTGCTGGAAGCCTCGCAGCAGGCATGGGACGAAGCCCTGGCTCATGGCGAGAAGTTCGGCTACCGCAACGCCCAGGTCACGGTGCTGGCTCCCACCGGCACCATCGGCTTCATGATGGATTGCGATACCACCGGCGTGGAGCCCGATCTGGCGCTGGTGAAATTCAAGAAGCTGGTTGGCGGCGGCATGATGAAGATCGTCAATAACACGGTTCCGGAGGCGCTGTTCAAACTCGGCTACACCCCGGAGCAGGCCGACGCGATTGTCAGCTACATCGACCAGAATGCGACGATCGAGGGCGCACCCGAGCTCAAGCCGGAGCACCTGGCGGTGTTTGATTGCGCATTCAAACCAGCCCAGGGCACGCGCAGTATTCATCCCATGGGCCATCTGAAGATGATGGCAGCGGTGCAGCCGTTCATCTCGGGCGCCATCAGCAAGACGATCAACATGCCGAACGAAGCCACCATCGAGGAGATCGCCAATGCCTACGTAGAAGCCTGGAAGCAGGGAATCAAGGCGGTGGCCATCTATCGCGACGGCTCCAAGCAGAACCAGGTCCTTACCACCAAGCAGGACGCGGCCAAGCAGGCTCCGGTGGTGATCGATGAGGAAGATGATCTGGAAGGGCCGCCCATCGCACACCGTCATAAGCTGCCGGATGAGCGCTTCTCGGTCACCCACAAGTTCAAGGTGGGTTCGCACGAGGGCTACCTGACGGTGGGCCTCTACAAAAACGGAATGCCCGGTGAACTATTCATCACCATGGCCAAGGAAGGCTCGACCGTCGGCGGCTTGATGGACAGCTTTGCCTGCGCCGTCTCCATCGCGCTGCAGCATGGAGTTCCGTTGCGTCTGCTGGTCAACAAGTTTGCCCACACCCGCTTTGAACCCAGCGGCTGGACCCAGAATCAGGAACTCGGCTACGCGAACTCGATCATGGATTACATCTTCCGCTGGCTGGACCTGCGCTTCCTGACCGGAGAGCAGCAGAGCCTGTTCGATGATCTGCGTCCGCGCTCGCGTGCGGATCGGGCGGCACCGGCGGCGGCTTCCATCGCGGCGGTGAGCACCCAACCCTCGCTGTACGAGTCAGGCACCCCGCAGGGCAGCAAGAGCGGACACCTCTCGGATGCTCTGAGCGAGGTAGTGGACATGGGTGACGCTCCCAGTTGCGCTCTGTGCGGCGCCATTATGACCCGCAACGGCTCCTGCTACCGTTGCCAGTCCTGCGGTTCCACGAGCGGATGTAGCTAGTCACTTGCATACTTTAACTGGAGCAGATGTGGGTGGACATTTAATTTGAAAGTTTGAACCCCATGGTGAAAGTTCACGAAATGAAAGGGCGAAGCGGTCGCCCTTTCTGCTTTTATGCCAGAAATCTGGCCGGCTGCAGGCCGCCAACGAAAACCCTGACACCAGCAGCCTTCATTTCGTCGTTGAGTGAATCGATATTGCGGTCCATCGCTTCGTCCTCGAAAGACGGGTAGTAGTGGCTGGGGTGGTGAATAGCAACCAAATACTGCGTCATGGTTTCTCATTAACGGCCTTAAGCTTGGGCGACCCGGCCAATGTTTATAGACTTCCGGTTGAGACTGCGCCTGCACGCTCGTAATGCACGATAATGACGCCTTTCGAGGTGACTGTGCTTTCCGTCACCTTGAATGCTGCCGTGATCGTGCCCTCGGCAAACAATCGTTTTTCGCCGCCCAATGTTATCGGAATTATCATCAGCCAGAACGCATCGACCAAATCATGTTTGAGGAGTGTCTGAACGAGATGTGCGCTTCCAAAAACGTGCAAATCCGGCCCTTCCTGTTGCTTAATTGCGGTGATTTTTTCCGCAATATCTCCGTTGAGAAACACGGACGGCTGCCATTCGTGAGAAGTCATGGTACTCGAGGCGACGTACTTGGTCGCTGTGTTGACTGCTGGCCAAATGTCATTATGTTGCGGCCAGAATCGTGCCCAAAGTTCAAAGGTTCTACGACCTAGTAACAGATCAAACGGCATGTTCATCTGCTTTTTTACGGCCGCTCCAGAAACAGAGTCGCGATATGGACGTATCCACCACGGCGGGCCACTGGTATCTTCCTCTGGCCCGCCTGGGGCTTCTATGACACCATCAAGGGAGACAAATTCAATCACATTGACTTTTCTCATGACTGAGTTCCTTTCGAGTCCTATCCGGTCGTCGGGCGGGCCGGTAGCGCGGGTCAGCGGCGAAAGCATCCAGCGCGTGGTGTCCAGCGGTCGGCCCTTGTGCCATTCCGACTGACCGAACAGTATAGGTTAGGAGGGGCGCGGTGAGCTGCCTTTTGGAACGAATATCCCGGATTTCCCGCATCGCTTGTTGTCTCGAAAGGGGTGAGCCGACGGCTGGCGGCTGAACATGTATACAGCTAAACTTTACAGGTTATCTGTATATATGAGATATTGACCTGGTGAGCAATCGAAAATCTTCCATTCAGACCGGCCTTGCTGCGACGCTTGCGGTCGAGATGCGTACGGTATTCCGCAAGCTCAAGTTGCGTTTGCGGGAGCATGGGGGGCACAGCGATCTGACACCGTCACAGATCTCCGTCGTTCTTCGATTAGAGAAGGACGGTGCGGCCACAGTTTCAAGCCTGGCGCGAACGGAAGGGATGCGTCCGCAGTCCATGA
>CAZLZA010000058.1:0-27605 GCA_964563875.1 uncultured Acidobacteriaceae bacterium | reverse complement strand
GGGGTGGCGCCGAGAGGCATGCGGGTTCAAGTCCCGCCTTCCGCACCATACGTTCTCCTCGACGATCCTAGCCTGAGTAGAATTTTCCAAATCGTCCCAGGCAGGTTAAACTTTAGTAGGTTTGAAATATCCGGCGTGCGTACTCGCCGGGAAGGAAAAGCATGATTCTCGTTCTGGTCACCATCGTTCACGTTATCGTCTGCCTCTTCCTGATCGCGGTCGTTCTGCTGCAGAGCGGTGCCAGCGCCGATCTCGCTGGAGCCTTCGGCGGAGGACTGGGCAGCCAGACGGCCTTCGGACCGCGTGCGGGAGCCAACATCCTCACCAAGTTCACCACCGTGGCAGCCATCATTTTCATGCTCACCTCGTTCACCCTGGCCATCATCTCCACCCGCCATGGCGGCGGCAGCGGCTCTGTCCTCGACAACAGCAAGCCCGTTCCGGTGAAAACAGTCCCGGCAAAATGACATTTCAGTGCTGAAAAATCCTCGCCGCGGCGGGGATTTTTCTTTTGCTAAGGCTTCGGAATTTTGTGATTCGGATCAGCTTGAGTTGTAGAATGCACGATGTCTTCGGAACTGGAAGACCTGTCAGCTACCCGGTGCGTCATCGGTACGCACCTCGCGCAGCCCACAACCGCGCACGGCTCGGAGGTTCTATGCCCATCCAGAAGCTCAGACAGTTTCTTGACGAGAACCAAGTCAAGTACATCGTGATTACCCACAGCAAGGCTTATACGTCCCAGGGTGTCGCCGCGAGTGCTCATATCTCGGGCAATGAACTGGCCAAAACCGTCATGCTGAAGAAGGATGGCGAACTCTGCATGGCGGTTCTGCCTGCATCCAGACAAGTAGACCTTGCGAAGGCTGCCCAGTTTACCAATAGTCGAGAGGTTGCGCTCGCCAGCGAGCGCGAGTTCAAGGATCGCTTCCCGGATTGCGAGGTCGGAGCCATGCCGCCATTCGGAAACCTCTACGGTCTCCGCGTCTATGTGGATACATCGCTGACCCGCGATAAGGAAATCGCCTTCAACGCCGGCTCGCACCTTGAGCTCATCCAACTTGCCTACAATGATTTTGAGAGGCTTGTTGAACCAACCATCGCCGATTTCGCGACCCGATCCAGCAGTCGCGCCGCATAGCTCCAATCCCGGCGGAGGAGACTCTGCCGGGATCTTCGCTGCGCCCCATTTTCATTATTTCTGCAGAAACGGATTCCCCTCGCGCTCTTCGCCTATCGTAGTCAGCGGCCCATGCCCCGGAATCACGATCACGTCGTCGGGCAGTTCGAGCACCTTGGTGTGCAGCGAGCGCAGAATCTTCTCGAAGCTCCCGCCCGGCAGATCGGTGCGCCCGATCGATCCCGCAAATAGCGTGTCACCCGCAATCAATTTCTTCTCCGGCTCAAAGTAGAGACAGATCGAGCCCTCGGTGTGCCCCGGCGTCAGCATCACCTCACCGCTCAGCGAACCCGCCGATACCTTGTCGCCGCCCTTCGGATTGCCGTCGATGTCGACCCTGCCCGGATTCTTCATCCCTAGCCATTGCGCCTGCATCGGCAGCATCGCCACCAATTCGGCGTCGTTTTCATTCAGCAGAATCGGTGCGCCGGTCGCCGTCTTCAACGCCATTGCGCCGCCGATGTGATCCAGATGCGCGTGCGTCACCACAATCTGCTTCACATGCAATCCGTGGCGCGCCACAATGGCGAGTATCTCGGAAACATCCGCTCCGGGATCGATCACCATCGCCTCATGCGACACTTCATCGCCCAGGATTGAGCAATTGCACTGCAGTGGGCCAACCGAAAGAATCTCGTGAATCATGTAGTGATCATAGCCGCGGAAGGAAAAGGTTTCAAAGATTGGCAGTACAGAGGACGCCACCCCCGTCCTCCGCCCGGCAAAGCTGCAGCCGGAGTGTATCGATAACCAGCAATCTGTCTTGCATAGAGTCCATACGGCGAGTATGATTTTGCTTCAATTCTGTTGGCCCTGGAATGCTCTCATAACGGAGATTGCAATGAAACGCTGGGCAGCATTACCCGTGTTGCTGCTGTGGGCGGTTGCCGCATGTGCGCAAATTTCTTCATTCTCCATCGGTATGGGACCCGAAGGCGCAGCGGGTGCCAAGGGTGCTCCATTTACGGCGGAAACGGTCACCGAGATTACCCGCGTGCTTCAGGACGGCAACCATATACACCAGGAATTACGCGGCAAGGTCTTCCGCGATTCCGAAGGCAGGACACGCAGTGAAAACGCAATGCTACTGCCAAACGCGGGGGAAGCACGCTGGGTCACAATAGTTGACCCGGTCAAACAAGTCTTCATCACCTTCGGCATGCAGGGCGAAAAAACCGCGAACGTTCACCACATGAACGAAGCGCCTGCGCCCACCGCGCCTTCGCCTCAGCTCTCCACTCCTCCCGCAAAGTCTCAAAATCAAAAAGATCCCGCCGATGTGCAACCCTGCGTAGCGTCGCCAGCCCCCGAGGATCTGGGCACAAAAGTGATCGATGGATTCACGGTTCGCGGGTCAAGACATACCTCCACCGTTGAAGCCGGCAAGATCGGGAACGAGAAGCCGATCGTCTCTACCGCGGAATCGTGGTACTCAGACGAACTGCATGAGGTATTGCTCTCCGAAAGAGACGACCCTCAGTCGGGTCATACCATCTCGAAGTTGGTGAACATTCAGCGGGGCGAGCCCGATCCAGCGCTCTTCCAAGTCCCGCCGGACTATACCGCAAAAGACGATTCGCACTAAACGAAAGTCCCACTCTCAACGCCTTTTTTGGCGCCGGGAATGGGACTTCATTCTGTACAAAGTAGAAGCCAGTTTAGTGTCCGGCGGCGTGAGCCAAGGCTCTCTCCACGTGCGGCTCTTCTTCTCTCTCCAGCGATCCCACCGGCAGAACTTCGCGGCCGAAGGAATCATTGATCACGATTGCCGCCATCAAGTACCAAGCGGTCAGGGCGCAGAACATCCCTTCCCAACCTGCGATGACGCCCATAAGCTTGCTGCCTGTCCAGACGTGAATGTCGAGCAGGACAAACAGAATCAGCAGCGTGCTGAAGACCATAACCAGCGCCTTGTTATGCCGGAAAGTTGCGATCCAGAGGACAAAGGTGAACAGCGTCCAGGCCACCAACGTGGCCAGCAACCAGCCTTGCAAGGCTTCGGGCGCAATCCATTTGTTCATTTCCATCAGCACCATGCTGGCCAGCGAGATCCAGAACGCGCCAAAGGAGCCGAACGCGGTCATCCCGAAAGTGTTGCCGGTGCGAAACTCCAGGAAACCGGCAACCAGTTGGGCCAGACCACCGTAGAACAAACCCAGTGGCAAGGCTGCGCCAATGCCGATAAATCCAGCATTATGAAGATTCAAAATGAAGGTTGTAAGCGCGAAGCCCGCGAGCCCCAACGGTGCGGGGTTGGCATATTTCGGCTTCAGATAGACTTGCTCTCGTGATGCGGACATAGAGGGTCCTGATATACCGCTCGGCGGCAGACACTCCGGCTCGACCGGCTGGCTGCTGCCTGCGGGCGTAAGATTTTTATGATGATCGATGGAACGATAATGCGGTGATTCCCTCTGATTCTAACCAGCTTGCTCTGCTTTGGAAACCATTTCCTGCAAACGATTTCATCCTTGGGACAAAGCCCATTCGCGCGTCCTCCACTGTCCCAGTCGACGGCTCCGGCGGCTCCCGCGTTTGACCCAATCCTTTCCGGCTCCTATATTGGAACTTCGGGCATTCGCCCCTCGGATTCGTAATGCGTATTGCCTTCCTGGATTGTTTCTCCGGAATCAGTGGCGACATGTTTCTCGGCGCAGCCGTAGACGCTGGAGTCCCCTTGGAGAAGCTGCAAAACGTCGCCTCTGCCCTTGGCATCAACGCTGAGTTGGCATCCCGTCGTGTCGAACGCGGCGGTCTCGCTGCGACCAAGGTTGATGTCCTCATCAATGGCTGCGTCGACCTGCCCCGCGAAGTTTTCCATGAGCACGCTCACGCCGATCAGCACGAACACTCTCACGGATCTGCTCACACTCACGCCCACAACCATCGCGGCCTGCCCGAGATCCGGGAGATCATCGCCCGCGCCCCCATCAGCCCTGCCGCGCAGGCCTTCGCGCTCAAAGCCTTCGAACTGATCGCCCAGGCTGAGGCCAAGATTCACAACCGCCCGCCCGAGTCCATCCACTTCCACGAGGTCGGCTCCGAGGACGCCATCGTCGACATCGTCTGCTCTGCTGTCGCCGTCGAAGCCCTCGCCGTTGATCGCTGGTATTGCTCCGCGCTGAACGTCGGTTCCGGCACGGTACAGTGTGCTCACGGCATTCTGCCCGTGCCCGCCCCGGCCACCGTCGAGCTTCTCCAAGGCGCGCCCATCTTTTCTTCCGGCATCCCGAAGGAGCTGCTCACCCCCACCGGCGCGGCCCTCCTGCGAGCCCTCAACGTCCGCTTCGAACCGCTTCCGCCCATCACGCTTTCCGCCACCGGCTACGGCGCTGGAACTCGCGACTTCCCCGGCTCCGCCAACGTCGTCCGCCTGTCTCTAGGCGAAGCAAAAGCCGGGTGGCCCACATCTGCGCCAGCTTCATCGGCGCAAATGTGGGATGTAGATAACGCCGACTCCATTACCGTCCTCGAAGCCAATCTCGACGACATGAATCCCCAGCTTTTCTCCTACGTCCAGCAAAAGCTGCTCTCAGCCGGCGCCCTGGACGCCTTTGGCGTCCCTGTGCAGATGAAGAAAGGCCGTCCCGGCATCGTCTTCACCGTGCTTGCCGCACCCGCCCAAGCGGAGGCCTTGGCCCGCATCCTGCTCACCGAGACCACCACCCTCGGCGTCCGCATCCGCCACGAGCAGCGTCGCATTCTCCAACGTGAGCATGTCACCGTACAATCCCCTTGGGGGCCAATTCGGGTTAAACTCGGTCGGTTGCAGGGAGAGGTTGTAAACTGCGCTCCGGAGTTCGAGGACTGTCGCAGCATCGCCGAGTCCACTGGCGTGCCTCTTAAGACCGTATTGCAGGAGGCCTTGCGCCTCTATCTTGCGTCATCTGGGTCTTCCGCCAATGCTGCTGTTGATAACGCCAATTCCGGCGATGCCTCTAAAAGTTTCCAGTCTTGATTGAGAGATTCGTATGAGCGAACAACGCGAAAAGTTTTACATCACCACCCCGATCTATTACGTCAACGCGCGGCCTCACATTGGCCACACCTACACCACCGTGGTCTGTGACGCCATTGCCCGCCGCCACCGCATGTTGGGCCATGACACGCTTTTCCTCACCGGAACCGACGAGCACGGCCAGAAGATCGAGCGCTCCGCCGCCGCCGCCGGTAAGACTCCCCAACAGCTCACCGACCAGGTCAGCGGCGAGTTCCGCGCTCTCTGGGATCGCATGGGCATCAGCTACGACAAGTTCATTCGCACCACCAGCCCGGAGCACAAGCGCGGCGTGCAGGCCATGTTCACCCTGCTCCAGGAGCGCGGCTACATCTACAAGGGCTCCTACACCGGCCAGTATTGCGTCTTCGACGAGCTCTACGCCGACGAAAACACTCCCGGCACTCCCTGCCCGGTCTGCGGACGCATCACCGAAACCGTGCAGGAGGAGAACTATTTCTTCAAACTCTCGGCCATGGCTGAGCCGCTCCTCAAACTCTACGAGGAGAATCCCGGACTCATCTATCCGGAGACCCGGCGCAACGAAGTCATCGCCTTCGTCAAGGGTGGGTTGCGCGATCTCTCCATCTCCCGCACCACTTTTTCCTGGGGCATTCCTGTTCCCGGCGATCCTGCGCACGTCATCTACGTCTGGCTGGATGCGCTCTGCAACTACGCCACTGCCGTCGGCTTCGGCTCGTCCGATCCAGCCGACCAGGAGCGCTACCAGCATTACTGGCCTGCCGACGTTCACATGATCGGCAAAGAGATTGTCCGCTTCCACTGCGTCTATTGGCCGGCCTTCCTGCTCGCCGCCGCGCTCCCCATGCCCAAGCAGATCGTGGCGCACGGCTGGCTGCTCTTTGAAGAGAGCAAGATGTCCAAGTCGCGCGGCAACATCGTGCGCAGCGAGACCATTCTCGAAGTCCTCGGCGCCGATGCTCTACGCTACTTTCTCTTCCGCGAAATCGTCTTCGGCCAGGACGGATCGTTCTCGTTCGACGCACTCGTGCAGCGTTTCAACAGCGATCTCGCCAACGGCCTCGGCAATCTTGCCAGCCGCACGCTTTCGATGATCGGCCGTTACTTCCAGGGTGAGGTTCCCTATCCCAGCGCCACCATCGCCTTCACTCCTGCCGAGGCCGCCATCGCCAAACTCGCCGGGGAGACCATCGCCGAGTACAACCGTCTCTTCGAAGCCTTCCACTTTTCCCGCGCCCTGGAGTGCCTCTGGTCTCTGCTCAGCGCCGTCGATAAATACATCGTCGAGACGCAGCCCTGGGCCGTCGCTGAAAAAGAAAACGATCGCGATGCTCGCGCCCGTCTCGCCACCATTCTCTATACCTCTGCCGAGGCCTTGCGCATCATCACCGTGCTCGCCCACCCCATTATTCCGGACTCCACGGCGAAGATCTTCACCCAGCTCGGTCTCAGCAATATTGCCAAAACCGATCTCAATACCTTGCGATGGGGACAGTTGAACGTAGGTACCCGCCTGGGCCGGATCGAACCCGTTTTCCCACGCGCCGACAAGAGCGCGATTGAAAGGATGCAACAGATGGAAGAAGAACGTAAGAGCTCCGCCGAGACCGCAGCCGCCGGAGCCAACGGAGCCGCCACCACACCTGGAACCACTGCCACCGGAGCCACTGCAACCGCCATCGCCGAAGCACCTGCCACCCCGACATCGCCCGCCGCTGCACCGGCCGCGCCCGCCCCGGCCGACGCCCACATCACCATTGATGATTTCCTTAAGGTCGAGCTCCGTGTCGGCACCGTCCTCACCGCCGAAAAAGTAGAGAAGGCCGACAAGCTCCTGCGCCTCACCGTGGACATCGGCACCGAAGTTCGTCAGATCGTCGCCGGAATCGCCAAGGCGTATGCCCCCGAGACCCTGGTAGGACGCAAGGTGGTGATCGTCGCCAACCTCGCTCCCCGTAAACTTCGCGGCATTGAGTCGCAAGGTATGATCGTCGCCGCCTCTTTCGGAGAAGAAGGCCAGCCCGCCCTCGCCAGCTTCCTCGAAGATGTCCCCAACGGCGCCCGCTTAAAGTAAGAATGCCCGCTTAAAGAGTGCTCCTGCGCCTCATTCTAACCGCGCTTTTTGCGTTTAGAATGGGGCCTTTGACTCGAATCTTGTTCTTCGCTGTTGGTCTTGCTGTTGATCTTGTTCTGATTTTGTTTTTCTGTTTTTTATGGTGTCATCCTGAACGAAGTGAAGGACCCCTACGCGGATCAAATCGCCGGTGCGGTTCCAAGCTCTTCCATCACGATCGGTTTTGCAGTGTCGATTAGGGATCGACTTTCCAGAATCGGATTTCGCTCTTTCCGCCCATGTTCCTCGACTCGCACGCCCATCTCGACGGCTCACAGTTCGCCTCTGACCGCGATGCCGCGATCCAGCGCGCCTACGATGCTGGTGTCCGCGCCCTGCTCGCCATCGGCAACGGGGATGGCCCGGATGACGTTGCCTGCGCCATCCCCTTCGCCGAGCGCTACCCCTGGATCTACGCTTCCATCGGTGTCCACCCGCACGAGGCGCGCCTGCTCACTCCCGTCCACCTCGCCACCAACACCTGACGCAAAGGTCCGGCGCAGACCAGGAGGTCTCCGTGAAGGCAGTAGCGGGTGGCCACCCCGATGCCTCGCGCTTCAAACCGTGACTTGTAAATGTCGATGACGGAGTTCATCAATCCCGGTACGTTCGTGCTGGTCAGGATGGTGAATTCCCGGAAATAATCCAGCGCCGCGTGGGCAATTTGCGCCACCCGCTGCACCTCTTCCGCGGCCATCCTCAGATACTGATGTCCCTTCTCAGTGAGCGTGGCCTCTGACTCCACCAGATAGAGAAGATTCAGAACCGAATCCAGAGGATTATTGATCTCATGCGCGAGCGAAGCTGCTTGCCTGCTCTCTGCGGTGGGCAACGTCGAACGCCTTTGTGTCTCGATATACACCTACCCACCTGATTTCCGACGAAAAGTTATTACATACTTGGTACGATACCGGACATAACCCGATGGTTGTCCAAGGGTATAATAGTTCCACATCTTAATACGCATTTCTCTCGCCAGAGATGGCGGTTCATATGCGCGTCCAGATGCCGTTTTACGGCAAAGGAGCCTTATGAACTCGCCTCCAGGGCAGTACAAGAATCGCGTATTGGCAGCTCTCCCCAAAGCTGAAATCGACCGTCTCGCACCCCATCTCTCACCAGTCGACCTCAAAGTGCGAACCATATTGCTCGACGGTAACACTAGTCACGCCTATTTCATGGAAGAGGGACTGGCCTCCGTCGTCCTCACTCTGGCCAACGGTGCTACCGTCGAGGTCGGTGTCATCGGCATTGACGGAGTCGTCGGCATTCCTATCCTGCTAGGAGCTGACGGGATGCCCGGGGAGACCTTCATCCAGGTCGAGGGCTCCGCCTACCGCATCGATGCCCAGCGTTTAAGATCCGAATTCGAGCGCACTGGTCAACTCCGCAGCCACCTGCAAAAATACATGCTGGCAAACCTGATCCAGAGCGCACAGAACGCTGCTTGCAATCGTCTGCACACGATCAGTGAGCGCCTCGCCCGCTGGTTGCTTACCTGTCACGACCGCATCCAGTCCGACCATATGCCGCTTACTCACGAATTCTTGGGCCAAATGCTGGGTGCTCCCAGAACTACAGTCACGCTGGCCGCCGGTATGTTGCATGAGGCTGGACTGATTGACTACACCCGCGGCCACGTCACCATCAAGAACCGTGAAGGGCTTGAGCACGTCGCCTGTGAATGTTACGGAACCGTGCGCGACGAGTTCCGTCGTCTCGGCCTGCTCTAACTGTCTGTTACCGGACAGACACGCGCGTCAATGTGCACTATCATCAAATCCCTTAACAGACGACGTGTCTCGTAGAAGCTGAACATCCAAGGAGGCAGTCTGCGCTCTCCGACATAACTGAGATGCCACAGTGTGGCTAGAATAGCCGGATGTGATGATTACAAACGCAAGGCTCCGGATTTTGGTGGTCGACGATGACGCATCCGTTGCCGATACGATTTCCGATATTCTGCGCGAAACTGGCTTCGAAGTCACCACCTTCTACGATCCTCTTCACGTCGTGCAGCACGCGCTCGAATCTGAACCCCATGCGGTCGTCACCGACTATTCGATGCCAAACATGAATGGCCTCGAACTTGCCACTTGGCTGCAAAAGCTCTACCCGGCCTGCAAGATTGTCATCCTCACTGGGCAAGCGACAGTGGTTGCCGACCAACCGGCCGACAGCCTCAAATTCACCCTGTTGCAGAAACCGATCCCCCCACTCGCCTTGATCCAGGCGGTCCAGTAATCTGGAGAATCCATTGACCGCCACAAAAAAAACACTGGCACCTGGATTTTCTGAGACCGAAGCCATCGGAGGCGCTAAGCAAGGCGTCCCCGGCTGTTTCGAAACTCTCTATGCGATGCACAAAAGGCGTGTCTACTCCCTCTGTCTTCGCATGACCCAAAATGTGCAGGAGGCCGAGGATCTTACCCAGGACGCCTTCCTGCAGCTTTATCGCAAAATTGCAAGCTATCGCGGCGAGTCCGCGTTTTCCACCTGGCTGCACCGCCTTACGGTCAACACCGTTCTCATGCACCTACGGAAAAAGGTGCTCCCGGAGATCTCCCTCGACGAGACTCTGGACACCGACGAAGACGATGGCCCAAAGAAAGAGTACGGTGCCCAGGACGGCGTTCTCGCCGGCCTTGTCGACCGCGTCAACCTGCAGCGCGCCATCGATGGCCTTCCCCCTGGCTATCGAATCGTGTTCCTGCTGCATGATGTGGAAGGATACGAACACAACGAAATTGCCGAGATGATGGGATGTTCCATTGGCAACAGCAAATCGCAGCTTCACAAGGCGCGTACGAAGCTACGTTGGCTGATTCGAGTCTCCCCAAAGGCTGTCGCCTAGTCCTCACATTTCCCTTCTGAACTCGAAATTCAAAGATGCGGGAAGCGTAACTTTGTCATACACTAGGAAGCAATGGCCGCTGAAAACTCGTTTGACATTGTCAGCAACGTGGACCTGCCGGAAGTCACCAATGCTATCCAGCAGGCTCTCAAGGAAATCCATCAGCGTTACGACCTGAAGGGTTCGCACTCAGACATCCAGTTTGATGGCAAGGAAGAGATCGTTCTCACTTCCGCCGACGAATACAAGCTCAAGGCCGTGATTGACGTCTTGCAGTCCAAACTCGTCAAGCGCAATGTTTCTCTCAAGTCCCTGGAGTACGGCAAAATCGAGCCGGCCGCCAGCTCCACCGTCCGCCAGAAGGTCAAGCTTCAGCAAGGCATCGCCATCGAGAAAGCACGCGAGATCGTCAAGACCATCAAGGACTCCAAGAAGAAGGTGCAAGCCTCCATCAACGGAGACATTGTCCGGGTCACGGGCAAGGACCGCGACAGTCTTCAGGACATCATCGCACTGCTCCGCCAAACCGATTTTGGTATCGACATGCAGTTTACGAACTATCGCAACAATTGACCGGCACGCAACCCGGCCGTATTAGCCGCCGTGGAATTCAATCGAACTGTGTTAGGGTCCAATCTTGAACAGCTTGGCAGCAGCAACGGGCAAAGAGATCTTCGACCTCCTCCAGGAAGACCTGGCCGCCATCGAGCGCGAGTTCGGCGGCTACAGCGTGTCGAACGTACAGGCCATTACTGAGATTGGTGAATACCTGCGTCAGGGTGGAGGAAAGCGCCTCCGGCCGGCGCTGCTTCTGCTGGCCGCCAAACTACTCAACTATCAGGGACGCGGCGCGGTTCGTCTCGGGGCCGTAGTCGAGATCATTCACACCGCAACCCTGGTGCATGATGACATCATCGATGAAGCCGAAATCCGCCGTGGCCGCCCCTCGCCCAACACCATCTGGGGCAACCCCAAGTGCGTCCTCGCCGGGGACTGGCTCTACATGCAGGCCTTTCAGATCTCGCTGGAGGAGCGCAACCTCCACGTCCTCGATCTGCTCACCGATCTCACCAAGCAGATGGTCGAAGGCGAACTCCTGCAGATCGAGAAGCTCGGTTCGCTGATCACCCGCGACAGCCATCTCGATCTCATCTATCGCAAAACCGCCTGCCTCTTTGCGGTCTGCATGCAACTTGGCGCCGTCCTTGCGGGAGCCAACCAGGAACAGCAACTCCTCTTGCGCGAGTACGGCCGCGCCATCGGCATGGCCTTCCAGATCACTGATGACGTCCTCGACCTCACGGCCACCGAAGTGGTTCTCGGGAAGCCTGTGGCTAGTGACCTACGTGAAGGCAAAGCAACCCTGGCCGTCATCCACGCCCTCGAGCACTGCACCCCCGAGGAGCGCACACAGATTCAGACAGTCCTTGAGCAACGCGCCTTCAACGGCGTCACCCATCAGGACATCCTCGCCATCCTGACCCGTTACGAGTCCATCACCGCCGCCAACCGGGAGGCGGCAAAGTTTGCCGAGCACGCCGTCGCCCAACTCCAGTCCTTTCCCGAAAACGGATTCAAGCGCGCGCTTCTCTGGCTCCCCCAATTCGTCGTCTCACGTGAGAAGTAGCCTGGCTACTGAACCATTGACGGTTTAGGTACTGCCCTGACGATCTCTGTTTTTCGCCTGGTTAATGGTTCCACTCTCCTCAAACCATTGACCAGGTGGTCCATTCGTGATTCTAAAAGTTACCTGATCTGCCAATCGTTATCGGTGGGTGAAGAAAAAATGGGGCCTCGGCCCCATTCGATGCTTCGCGTTCTCTACTACCTACTGTCCTGTTCCCGAAAACACCACAGCCACAGTCTTCAGCAGAATTCTAATGTCGAGCCACAAGCTCCAATTCTCGACATAATAAGTATCGAGCGCAAAATAGGTTTCCGCGGATGGGTCGTTGCGCGCCTCCACTTGCCATAGTCCGGTGATTCCCGGCACGGCTTCCACCCGGCGGCGCTGTTTCTTCGTGTAGCGGGCATACTCGCTAGGCAGGCACGGACGCGGTCCGACCACGCTCATGTGCCCCGTAAGCACACTGAAGAACTGCGGCAACTCATCCAGACTGTAGCGCCGCAAAGCTCTTCCCAACTGCGTCACGCGCGGATCATTGGACATCTTGAACAGGTTGCCGCGCCGCTCATTCAGATGCAGCAAGGCACCTCGCAAGGAGTCCGCGTCTTTCACCATTGTTCTGAATTTTAGAAAACGGAATCGTTTGCCATTTCTACCAATCCGTTCGGAAACATACAGAATCGACCCCTCGGAATCCAGCTTCACGAGGATGGCAATCATCAGCAATACAGGGGAGATAACGACTAACGCAAGCAGGGAGAAGACAATATCAAAGCCACGTTTTGCAAATCGTTCGAGATGAAAAGTCCAAGACCTCTCGCTATTCTCTAGCGATGAGCCCTGTCTGACCTCTCGCGAAGATGCAAAACTTCCCACGGATAAAGCTCCACACTTTAGGTCAACCGCAAAGGTCAAAATCCCTGGGGGAGGGTCGAAAACGAGTCTTGGCTTTCTTACGCCTGCCAGACCAGATGGCCCAGCAGAATCAACATGGCTCAATGAAATCAGAGTAGCACAAGCTTGCCCGGCTCATCCAGAGTTGTCTGCGTAAAACTTCCTCTTTAAGCTCTGAACTCCTCTTGAATCTAGGATTCCTTCGCCCAAAGAGCTTCATCTAGTTAATATCCCCTATGAGTCCAAGTGGGCAGGTACGCAGTTGAGAATGCAAATTACAAAATCTACCCCTCACGTCATAATCATCGGTGGGGGCTTCGCTGGACTTTATGCCGCGCTCTCTCTTTCCAAGGCAGACGTTCGCGTTACTCTCATTGATCGCCGCAATCACCATACATTTCAGCCCCTTCTTTACCAAGTTGCTACCGCGGCACTTTCTCCCGGTGAGATCGCCTACCCGATCCGCCACATATTTCGGGACAAGGAGAATATCTCGGTGCTGCTGGCCGAGGCGACGGGTATCGATCTCCAGCGCCGCAAGGTTCAACTCGATGCGGATGAGCTTTTCTATGACTACCTAATCATGGCCGCCGGTGCTACCCATGCGTACTTTGGACATCCCGAGTGGGCCGCCTACGCTCCTGGACTGAAGACCATCGAAGATGCCATCGAGATCCGCCGCCGCATGTTGCTGGCATTTGAAATTGCCGAGCGTCGTGCCCGCCTGAATCATGCGCCCGAGCGCATCAACTTTGTTGTGGTGGGGGCCGGCCCAACCGGAGTTGAACTGGCCGGTGCACTCGCCGAGATCGCCCAGCACGTTTTGGCCTCAGACTTTCGTTCGATCGATCCCCGGAGCACCCGGATCGTTCTCGTAGAAGCCGGGCCCAGAATTCTTCCTGCATTTGCCAAAGAACTCTCCGGCTCGGCGGTGCGCCAGTTGAATAAGCTCGGGGTCGAGGTCATGACGGGTAAGGCAGTCACCAACATCGACGAGACCCACGTCTATCTGGGCGATCAATCCCTGCCCGCGTCGGTTGTGCTCTGGGCCGCAGGAGTTTCGGCCTCCCCACTCGGACAGCTTCTTGGAGTCCCCACCGACCGCGCCGGACGCATACACGTCGAACCCGATCTGACCATGCCGGGACATCCCGAGGTCTTCATCCTCGGAGACTTGGCTTCAATCCTTCAAAAAGACGGGAACCCGGTTCCCGGTGTTGCTCCCGCTGCGATCCAAATGGGCCGGTTTGCCGCCGCTTCGATCAAGGGCGATCTTCGCGGAGAGGCTCGCAAAGCGTTCGTTTACCACGACAAGGGCAGCCTGGCAACCATTGGCCGCTCCTCGGCCATAGCGGATGTCAAAGGCTTCAAGATGTCTGGCTATATTGCATGGCTCACCTGGCTCTTTGTCCACGTGCTGTTTCTCCTCGGCTTCAGCAACCGCATCCAGGTTCTATGGGAGTGGTTCTGGGATTATGTCACGTTCCAGCGAGGCGCTCGCCTGATCACCGGGCAGAGCCGTTCCATCGTTCCTCTCGCACCTGGCGTGATCCACGAGCAGCGTGTAACGGAAGCGGAGGCTCAAACGCGCAAAGCCAGCTAGGCTCCCGCCACCTTTCCACTAACCGATTCAGAGCAGCTCTCGCGGGCGGTCAGAGATGTCGGCAAATCGCAAAGCAAAGGAAAGCGCGCCCCACTCGGAGGCGCGCGGTTACTGCGGAATCTCAACTATAGCTTTTCGTAGAACTCACAGGCCGAGCAGGAGATGAAGACGCCGCCCGGAACATTGCGCTCACGATCCTTTACCCGCTTGACGATCCGGGTGGGCTTGCCACACTTCGGACAGTTGGTGCTCTTGGAGGTGTCCATCACCTTCTTGCGATCACCTGTTTTTGCAATCTTAGCCAATTTATAAACTCCTATCTGGGCCGGCGCGAGGCTCGGCGGAATTGCTCTGGCAGGACATGGGATACCGCGCAAGAACTCTTGCGGGCCTTCTGCCCGGACACCACCCAGGAAGCTTTCGCTTGCACCGGAACCCGCGGCAGCGGGACGTGCCGGGAATGCAGCACCGTCATACACACCACCGGGTAGCCTTTTGATTGTATATCAATCAGATGAAGCCGGTTCATCTATGCGCTTCAGCCAATCGACGTTGTGCGATGCAATTCGAACGAGAATCGCGCGGCAAAGAAACAGGCCACGGTTTATGTGGCCTGGAATCGTAATGAATCGGCAAAGCTAGATCGTTTGCCTTACGTCAAATCTTTCTGGCAGCAGTTCAACAGGTTGCAGCTCCGGCTGACGATAACGCGAGCGGATCACGCTTTTCATCGTCAGCGTAAATCAATTCCCTCAGCTTTTGGAGAAGAAGCGGCAGAGCCGCTTCGATGTTGGGAGACAGGTGAGTAGCGAAGTCAAAGCTCTTACCCGCCACCGAAATCAACATCGCTTTGGGAGCGTGTCCGAAGAGGATTCCGGCATTCGATAACAAGGTCTCCATGGTTAGGGTGTGGATGAACACTCCACTCGCCAACCCCGCAGGCTTCACCTCAGTCACCTCGACCGAACCCGGTACGCCGCCAGCTCTGGCGTCCAGGAAGACAAGCAGGTCGATGTGCGAGATGTCTTCGGCCAATTCCGGTAACAGCTCCTGAACCACCATGACCTCGACTGTAGAGTCTTGATTCATGGCTTCGAACTCCTCAGCAGCACGAATACCGATGCCGTCGTCTCCGCGATACGGATGTCCTAGACCGACTACCAGAACCCTCCTCGGTTTCACGTTAGTTACTCGCTTCTTCCGATACGCTGTTGCAGGCTGCCATCGGCGTTCAGAACGTCGACGACCAAAGCCATCGTTCCGTCCGCATGGGTTGCGCAGCTCAAGCACGGATCGAAGGAACGAATCACGCCTTCCATCCGGTTCAGCATACCTTCCGTCACGGTCTTGCCGGAGATGAACTTATCGGCGGCCTGCCTGAGGCCCTTGTTCATCGCCTGGGTGTTATGTGCGGTGGCAACAATCAGGTTTGCGCCGGTCATCATGCCGTTCTTGTCCACCTTGTAGTGGTGAATCAGCGTGCCTCGCGGAGCTTCGACGATGCCGACGCCCTCGGTCTCATTGGCCTTGGCTTCGGCTCTCACATCCGTATCCAGAATGCTGCGATCCTCGAGGATTTCATTGATGCGCTCGAGCGCGAAAATGATCTCGATCAGGCGGGCATAGTGGTTATGGAAGGAGCTGGACACCACATTACCGTAAGCCTTGCGGAAGTCCGCCAGAGCCTTATCGGCGAGTGGCGTACCGCACTGCTTGGCAAGATTCAAGCGGGCGGCCGGACCAACGCGATACAGACCTTCCTGGAATCCGTTCGGCCGGTAATAGGTGGGCTTCATCCAGCTGGACTCATCCACGTTCTCGCCGACTACGGTGGCGTAATCTTCCGGCTGAACATGATCGACCACGGTGTTGCCGTAGGAGTCGATGACCTTCAACCAGCCTTCATTGCGCCGACGGGAGCCGTACAGACAGAGATTCCCGTCCTTCCGCGTGATGCCCATGAACATCGAGGGGAAGTTGGAGAACGTCGCAGCCTCGTCAGCGAACTTCGACACGATGCCCTGGAAGAACGCCAGCGTGCGGGTAGCGATATCCATCGCTTCCGGAAGTCCCTTCAGAATCTCATCGCGCTTCTCTGCGGTGAGCGCTTCGGAAACACCACCGGGAACGATCCAGGGGGTGTGAATGCGCTTGCCGCCGAGAATTTCGATAACATGCTGTCCCCACTTGCGCAGGCGAATACCGTCCAGCGCGACAGCGGGATGAACCGCAGCCAGGCCGAATACGTTGCGTTCCGCAGGATCCGAATCCCAGCCCAGCAGGAAGTCGGGGGAAGACAGATGGAAGAAGCTGAGCGCATGCGACTGCGCCATCTGCGCCAGGTGAACTACGCGGCGGAGCTTTTCCCCGGTCTCGGGGATTCGCACACCCATAATCTCGTCGCAAGCTTTCGCTCCGGCAAGCAGGTGGCTGGTGGGACAGATACCGCAGATGCGTGCTGTGAGGGACGGCATTTCCGAGAACGGCCGGCCTTCGCAGAACTTCTCAAACCCGCGGAACTGCGCGATATGCAGATGCGCGTCCTGCACAATACCTTTGTCGTCGAGCTGGATCGTGATCTTCCCATGCCCTTCGACCCTTGTAATACCATCAATTTTAATCGTCTGCATGAGAGCTCCTAATTACCGAAGCGAGCTTTGTTGGTCAGATCAGGTATCCGACCAGCCAACACCTCGCTCAGAACGAAATAGATCAGATCAGCCGATGGAGGGCAACCGGGGATGAACAGGTCGACCGGCACAACCTCGTGCAAGGGAACCACTTTCGGTTCCAACATCGGGATTACTTTTGTCGGCGGTCCTGGATTCATGGTCACGTTATCCACGTAACCCCGGTCCAGAACATCCTTCAGAAGGAAGTTATTGCGCATCGCCGGAACATTGCCGGTCACTGCACAGTCGCCCAGCGCCACCAACAACTTGGTTTTGCTGCGCACCATCTTGATCTTTTCGACGTCTTCCTCATTGGCGACCGCACCCTCAACCAGCGTGAGATCAACATTGTCGGGAAACACCTTGGGATCCACTACCGGGCTGTACAGCAACACAATCTTGCCGGCAATTTCCACTAGTCGCTCATCAAGATCCAGAAACGACATGTGGCAACCCGAGCAGCCGTCTAACCAAAGCGAAGCTACGCGTGCCTTTGTCATCGACCTCTCCCTTCGCGCATCTGTTCGAGGTACGGGAGGAACTCCGCCTTAACCATCTCCGACACGCCTTTGCCCTTTTCGCTGAGTGCGCCAACCGGGCAAACCTTCACACACTTGCCGCAATTGGTGCAGGTCTGCGATTCGCCCCAAGGCTCGCGCAGATCGGTAATTGTCCGGGTGCTGATGCCGCGACCAGCCAAGTCCCACGTGTGTGCGCCTTCAACTTCGTCGCAGACGCGCACGCAACGGGCACACAAAATGCAACGATTGTGGTCAACCACGAACCGCGGATGCGAACCGTCTACCTCACACTTCACATGCAGGTACGGCACCGTCATGTGAGTGACACCGAGTTCCTGCGCCAAGGACTGCAGTTCGCAATGTCCCGAAGAGACGCACACCGCGCAAACGTGACTACGCTCGGTGAACAGCAGTTCAAGAACCAACTTGCGAAAATCCTGCAATTTTTCTGAGTTGGTGGTGACTTCCATACCTTCCTGCGCCTGAGTTACACAAGCGGGCAGGAGTTTATTGTTTCCCTTGATCTCGACGACACACAGGCGGCAGGCGCCAAGACCCGACAAACCTTCCAAGTAGCAGAGGGTCGGAATATTGATGCCGTTCTCGCGTGCGACTTCGAGGATGGTCTGATTCTCAGCGGCACTCACATCCTTGCCGTCGATCTTGAGCGTTTTTACCTGATATTGATTTGGCTCTGGCATTTGTCAGTCCTCCTCACTCACCGGCCTTGGGCAGAGCCGGTTCGGGCTTGCCGCAAGCGCACTTGCCTTGGGTACAGGTCTTATCGGTGATGTGCTTCTCATACTCATGGCGGAAGTACTTTGTCGTACTGATGACCGGATTAGGAGCAGTCTGGCCGAGACCACACAGAGCAGTGGCTTTGACCATCGTGCCAAGGCGTGCCAGGGTGTCGATGTCGGAGGGGTGGCCCTCGCCTTCGCTGATGCGTTCCAGCATGCCATGCATTTGCGTGGTACCGACACGGCACGGGACGCACTTACCGCACGATTCGTCGCGCACAAAGTCCATAAAGAACTTCGCTACGTCAACCATGCAGGCAGTCTCGTCCATGACGATCATTCCGCCGGAGCCCATGATGGAGCCCACGGAAGCCAGCGACTCGTAGTCCACAGCCATATCCAGGAACTGCTCAGGGATGCAACCGCCCGAGGGACCACCCGTCTGAACCGCCTTGAACTTGCGGTCATTCGGAATACCGCCGCCCATCGAGAAGACGATGTCATGCAGTTTCATACCCATTGGGATTTCGATCAAGCCGGTGTTATTGATGTCGCCGGCAAGCGCGAATACCTTGGTACCCTTGCTCTTTTCGGTACCGATCGAGGCGTACCAGTCGCCGCCCTTGCGGAGAATCGGGGCAACGTTGGCAAAGGTTTCCACGTTATTCAACAGTGTGGGGGAATGGTTCAGACCAGAGTAGGCCGGGAACGGAGGACGTGGACGCGGAACGCCGCGCTTGCCTTCCACCGAGGCGATCAGGGCAGTCTCTTCGCCGCAGACAAACGCGCCGGCGCCAAGACGAATTTCCACCGTGAAGTTAAACGTGGAATCGCCAATGTTGTTGCCCAACAGACCCAGTTTTTCCGCCTGCTTAATCGCAATCTTCAGCCGTTTCACGGCCAGAGGATACTCTGCGCGGCAATACACATAACCGGTGCTGGCGCCTACCGCATAAGCGGCAATTGCCATACCTTCGAGCACGCGATGAGGATCGCTTTCCAGAACCGAACGGTCCATGAACGCGCCTGGATCGCCTTCGTCAGCGTTGCAGATAACGTATTTCTGTGCCCCTGGCGCCTTGGAGACCATCGACCACTTCAGGCCGGTAGGATAACCGCCGCCGCCGCGTCCACGCAGACCGCTCTTGATGAGTTCCTGAACAACATCTTCACGAGTGCGGCTGGACAAGCAGGTAAGTAGAGCCGAGTAACCATCGGCGGCAATGTAATCTTCAATTCTCTCAGGATCGATTTCGCCGCAATTTTCCAGGACGATCTTCTGCTGGGAGGCGAAGAACGGAAGCGCGGGCGAAAGCGCAAACTCGGGTACCGGCTTGCCATCGAGGTTTTCGAGAATCGCACCCAGAGCCTCGGTATCATCTGCCTTCAGGCTCTGATAATAGGTATGCTGCGGTTCGGTCAACACGAGCGGACCACGGGCGCAAAGCCCCATGCATCCCACACCCTTGACCTTGACCTTGTCTTCGATACCGCGCTTCTTGACCTCAGACTGCATGGCCTTCAAAACTTGATCGCTGCGTAGCGAGAGACAGGCTGCAGCGACGCAAACGTTGACCTTGTGAGGAATGCTTTTCTGTTCCTGGCGTTCTTTCTCGGCTAATTCCCGGAGTTCATCAAGCGTCATGGCCCATCCACCTCCGGATCTGATTTTTTACGTCCTCAGGCTGCGCCTTCGGAATTACATCGCCGTCATAGACCACGGCGGGGGCAAGACCGCAGGAACCGATACAACGGGCGGCGACTACGGAAACTTTATTGTCTGCCGTTGTTCCACCAGCTTTCACATGACCCACTTCTTCAATCGCCCGCAATAATTCGCCGGCGCCCCTGACGTAGCAGGCCGTGCCCATGCAGACCACGCAGGTGTGTTCACCGGCAGGCTTAAGGCTGAAGAAATGGTAAAAAGTTGCGACACCGTACACCTTGCTCAACGGAAGACGTAGCGAAGCGGCTACGAAGCGCATGGAATCATCATCGAGAAATCCGAATACTTCCTGCACCGAATGTAAGACTTCAATGAGAGCGGAGGAATCGCTCCCGTGACGACGCATTGTAGCCATCACGGATTTCCAACGCTTGTCGTCGGAAGGAGGCGGCACAGATGCCGTATACGCCTTCATGGATACTCCTTTCAATTTGGACGGTTGCCCGGCACGCGACCAGAATCGCACCGGTTTACTTTCGCGGCGGGGCCGCATAAAACGATTATTCTTTAGGCGGTTATCTCTTAATAGGTCCACTCGTACGATTAGGGTATTGCACCTCAATACTGCCCGTGCGAAAACTTTTCGTCTGTGATGTGGGTCACGTGTGAACATGACGCTTAGAGACTGAGGTCTCGGCAAAAGCGCTCAACAATATCTAGCGTTATCTTGTGTTCAGCGCGGTCGGGTGTGATTCGGAGGAATTTGGGTACGTGTTTTAATCTGCTCCCTGCCCTGTCTCACATTTCTTCTTCATCAGCTCGCAGGAGGAATTAATGCCTTCGCCTTAAGTCGCCCTTGGGCCTTGTGGAGTATTGGCTGCGCCGGGTGCCGTGCAATTAAAAACCCCACTCCGGGATGCCCATGCGGGCTTGGAGTGGGGTTGGTGTTTATCCACGGTATTTATTCTTCGGTACCCTTGAGTTTACTGATGACTGCAAAGTCTTCCAGAGTGGTGATGTCTCCTTTGACTTCGCCGCTGGTGGCGAGTTCACGGAGTAGGCGGCGCATGATTTTTCCGGAGCGCGTCTTCGGCAGTTGCTCGGTGAAGCGAATGTCATCAGGCTTGGCCATGGAGCCAATTTCCTTCGCTACCCAGGCACGTAGTTCGTCCTTCAGCGCGGGCGTGGCGGGGACTCCAGTTTCCAGGGTCACAAAGGCTGCCACCGCCTGCCCCTTGATGTCATCGGGACGGCCGACAACGGCAGCCTCGGCGACCTTGGGGTGAGCAACCAGAGCGGACTCGATCTCCATGGTGGAGAGGCGGTGTCCGCTTACGTTGAGCACATCATCCACACGGCCCATCACCCAGATGTATCCATCCTTGTCGATACGTGCGCCGTCTCCGGTGAAGTACACGCCCGGAATGTCCGACCAGTACTGCTTTACATAGCGCTCGGGGTCGCCGAATATGGTGCGCGCCATGGCAGGCCAGGGCTGCTTGATGACGAGATAGCCGCCGGAGCCGAGCGGAACCTTGTCGCCTCCGCGATCGACCACCTCGGCGATGATTCCAGGAAATGGCCGGGTCGCCGAGCCTGGTTTGGTGGCAATGGCGCCGGGTAGCGGAGAGATCATAATGCAACCGGTCTCAGTCTGCCACCAGGTATCGACAATCGGACAGCGCTCCTTGCCGATGACTTCGCGATACCACATCCAGGCCTCGGGATTGATCGGTTCGCCGACCGAGCCAAGCAGGCGCAGGCTGCTGAGATCGTGACGGTTGGGATACTCATTGCCCCACTTGATAAAGGTGCGGATCGCGGTGGGCGCGGTGTAGAAGACGCTGACCTTGTATTTCTCGATGAGCGCCCAGAAGCGGTCGAGATCAGGATGGTTCGGCGCCCCTTCGTACATCAGCGTAGTTGCGCCGTTCTGTAACGGACCGTAGACGATATAGCTGTGCCCGGTGACCCAGCCGATGTCCGCTGTACACCAATAGATGTCCTCTTCCTTCAGGTCGAAGATCCACTTGGTCGTGATATAGGTTCCAACAGAGTAGCCCCCAATCGTGTGGACGATGCCCTTGGGCTTGCCCGTGGAGCCGGAGGTGTAGAGAATGTAGAGCGGATCCTCGCTATCGAGCGGCTCAGCGGGACAGGTGGGCGCGGCCTTGGCCATGAGTTCGTGCCACCAGTGATCGCGGCCGGGTTGCATGTTGATCTGCGCTCCGCTGCGCTGATAGACCACAACGCTCTTGACCGAAGGACAGCTGGCAAGCGCTTCATCGACCGTGGCCTTTAGGGGAAATTGCGCTCCGCGCCGCCATGATGCGTCCTGCGTAATGACAACACTGGACTGCTGATCGTTCACCCGATCGACAATGGCGTTGGCGGAAAAGCCTCCGAAGATGACCGAGTGCACGGCGCCGATGCGGGCGCAGGCCAGCATGGCAATGGCAAGTTCCGGCACCATGCCCATGTAGACCGCTACCCGATCTCCTTTGCCGACGCCAATATCTTTGAGAGCGTTGGCGAAGCGCTCGACCTCGGCGAGCAACTGGGCGTAGGTCAGCGTGCGAGTGTCGCCGGGCTCACCCTCCCAGAGGATCGCGACCTTGTCGCGACGCGATGAGTTGGCGTGACGGTCGAGGCAGTTGTAGGAGAGATTGATCTTGCCTCCGACAAACCACTTTGCCCACGGTGCATTCCACTCGAGAACCTTGGTCCAGGGCTCAAACCAATGTAGTTCCTGAGCGATTTTGCCCCAGAAGGCTTCCGGATTCTGGGCCGCCTCGGCGTAGATGCGCTCGTATTCGGCGAGGCTCTTGATATGCGCCTTGGCGCTGAACTCCGCCGGGGGTGGGAATACGCGGTGCTCCTGCAACATCGAGTCAATGTTGACGCCATGCACTAACGGTGTGTTCGCCATGCGTGCTGCTTCCTCCGTAAAAGGCGGGGCTCGCGCCCCGCATGAAAACCGCTACTCCTGCCGCGAACGATGCCGCGCGGCTACTGCTCCAGGGTTGAAATGTCACCGATCTCCTGCCCGGTTTCCTTGGCCTTCAGGTAGCGGCGCATGATTTTGCCGGAACGCGTCTTCGGCAATTGGGTTACGAACTCGAGAGCCGATGGGGTGGCGATCGGGCCTAGTTCGTGGCGCACATGCTCGATCAACGCAGCAGAGAGGGTGTCACTAGCCTCCTGCCCGGAGCGCAGAAGCACAAAGACTTTGATGCATTCGCCTTTCATTGCGTCTGGAATGCCGATGGCCGCAGCCTCCCCTACCGCGGGATGCGAAACCAGGGCGGACTCAACTTCGGCAGTGCCGATGCGGTGGCCTGCGACGTTGAGCACATCATCGGCGCGGCCCAGGACCGCAATGTATCCGTGTTCGTCCTTGAGGGCCAGGTCCCCGGTGACGTAGGCTCCCTCGATCTGCTGCCAGTCGCGCTCGTAGCGAGGATTGTCATTCCATGCGGTGCGCATCATGTGCGGGAATGGACCGCACAGAACCAGACGTCCGCGCTCATTCACTCCGACCGGTTTACCCGCGCCGTCGACGACATCGGCGGTGACCCCGGCCAGCGGAATGCCAGCCTTGCCCGTACGATAGGGCATGGTGACCGGCGTACCCAGGGTGGGACCACCGAGCTCGGTCTGCCACCAGTTGTCTACGACATAGCCCCACTTGCCGTCACCGGCGAGATAGGTTTGCGCCCAATGCCATGCTTCAGGATTGAGCGGCTCACCCGCGCAGGCGATGACCCGCAACGAAGTGAGATCATGAGCGGCGGGCAATTGCTCTCCGTAACGCATGAACATGCGGATCGCCGTCGGCGCGGTAAACATCTTGGTGACGCCGTAACGCTCGACGATCTCCCAGGCGATTCCAGGATTGGGGTAGTCGATGGCGCCCTCGCGAAAGATGGTGGTGACTCCGGCGCAGAGCGGGCCATAGACGATGTAGCTGTGGCCAACCACCCACCCGATATCGGAGGTACACCAGAAAAGATCGCGCGGGCCCACGTCAAAGAAAGTGCGAAGGTGATAGGTGATGCCCACCATGTATCCGCCGTGCACGTGGACGACGCCCTTCGGGCGTCCGGTGGTCCCGCTGGTGTAGAGAATGAATAGGGGATCTTCGGCATCCATCTCTTCCGCAGGACTCTCGGAGGAGAACTTGAGGAGGTCGTAATAGTTGACCTCGCGGGAGTCCTTCGTTTCGTAGCTCACCGCGCACTGGGGGACGACCTCACAGCTCCCCCCGCACCGGGGGACGACAATGATGTGCTCCACCGTGGTAACGCCGTCGAGGGCCTCATCCACAATAGACTTGAGAGGCACAATTTTGCCGCGGCGAACTCCAGACTCCCCGGCGATGATAACCTTGGCCTGCGCGTCGGTGATGCGGTCCCGCAGCGCCGTGTGGCCGAGTCCGGCATAGACGACGGAATGAATGGCACCCACGCGGGCGCAGGCCAGCATGGAAACCACGCCCTCAATGGTGAGCGGCATATAAATGATGACTCGGTCTCCCTTGCCTACGCCGAGCGAGCGCAAACCGTTGGAGAAGCGGCAGACCATGCGGTAGAGTTGGCCGTAGGTGATCACCCGCTCGGAACCATCCTCCCCGAGCCAGATGTAGGCGACACGATTAAAGCGGTCGCTTTTGGCGTGCCGATCCAGAGCACTGAGGGTAATGTTCGTCTTTCCGCCGACAAACCATTTGTGATGCACCCCATCCCATTCGCGCACCTTGTCCCACTTTCTGGTCCAGGTAAAGTTCTCGGCCTCGGCAGCCCAAAAGGCCTCGGGGTCCTGAATGGAGCGTTCGTACTCGGCGCGGTAGTCCTTGACATTGGCTTCGCGCTGTACGATCTCGGGCGCGTCGTAGGAGAACGCGGGAGAAATCGCCTCTGGCTTTACTGGACTGCTCATAAGAACACCCCTTGGCAGAATTTTGAAGCGGAATCGTTAAGGTCCCAGATACTGAGAAGCTTTACAACCCGTGAATACAAAGCTGCGAGCGCCATCGAACTCGCCTTGAGCGTGCCCGGCATCATATCAAATCCCGGGCGGCGGAGGTGAAATGAAATTTCTCCTCCGCCGTACGGTCGACAAGACTAGGCCGCCGTTGCCCTTTCGGAGCCGAGTCCGGTGTTGGCCCGGACTTCGAGTTCTTCGAAGCGCTGAACGGAATGGGGATCTTTCGCTCCGAGAAGCGTCCCTAGTAGAGCTGCGGCGAAGCCAATGGGAATGCTGAGCAGACCGGGGTTCTCCAATGGAAAGATGGGCGCATGCTGGATGGCATGGCGCGCGGGACCAACCACGGTTACCGCATCGATCCCCATGACGCTGGGCCCGATGAGAATAAGGATGATCGAGGCCAGCAATCCAAAGAGCAGACCGCAGACCGCTCCGGAAGTGTTGAAGCGCTTCCAGTAAATCGAAAACACAATCACCGGAAGATTGGCCGAAGCCGCAACCGCGAACGCCAGGGCAACCAGAAATGCTACGTTGGCCGTTGGCCCCAGGACAATCGCAATCGCAATGGCAATCGCTCCGACGACAAAAGCAGCAATCCGAGCAACTAGGCGCTCCTCGCCCGGGGAACGCTCGACGCCAGCGTGAATAACATTGGTCCACACATCATGCGCAAACGAGGTGGAGGCGCTGATGGTGAGTCCGGCAACCACGGCAAGAATGGTGGCGAAGGCGATGGCGGAGATGAATGCGAAGAAGACATCTCCGGCAACCATTTTGGCCAGCAAGGGCGCGCTCATGTTATTGCCGCCATTCTTGGCAATAAAATCGCGGCCGACGATGGTCGCCGCTCCGAAGCCGAGAAACGTGGTCATGATGTAGAAGCTGCCGATGATGACCATCGCCCAGACGACGGAGTGCCTGGCGGTCTTGGCGTCCGGCACGGTGTAGAACCGCACGAGGATATGGGGCAGTCCGGCGGTGCCAAAGATAAGCGCCATGCCGAGCGAGATCAACTCCAGCGGACCATAAGGCGGCTTGAAGCGCAGGCCCGGGGTCATGAAGTCCTTAACTACGAGTTTGCCATCAGCGCTGTGATAGCTGACCTGAGAGATGGCACGGAAGAACTCGACGAGGCTGAAATGGAAGTGAGCCAGCACCAGAATACTGAGGAGGATGGTGCCGCCCATGAGCAGTACTGCCTTGATGATCTGTACCCAGGTGGTCGCCAACATACCGCCAAAGACGACATAGACGATCATCAATATTCCAACCCCAGTGACCGCGGTCGTGTAGCTGATGTGGCTGCCCTTGAGCAGCAAAGCCACCAGCGCTCCGGCGCCGACCATCTGCGCAATCATGTAGAAGGTGCTGACGGTAAGCGTGCTGATTGAAGCCATGGCGCGGACCGGACGGGGATTCAGGCGGTAGGCGAGCACGTCCGCCATGGTGTACTTGCCGGCGTTACGCAAGGGCTCTGCGACGATGAGCAACACGGTAAGATATGCGACCAACCAGCCGACCGAGTACATGAAACCGTCATAGCCGAAAAAGGCGATGAGCCCGGCGATACCGAGAAACGAGGCCGCACTCATGTAGTCTCCAGCCACCGCGATGCCGTTCTGCCAGGCGGTAATCTGACGGTTGGCGGCAAAGAAACTGGCCGAGGAACCAGAACGCCGCGATGCCCATGCAGTGATGCCGAGAGTGATGGCAATGAAGGAGAGAAACAACACCAAAGTCACATCGAGGTGCATGGCTAAAGTCCTCTCTTTCCAGCCTGGTTTAAGTCATACCCCTCGCGCTTGAGGGTTTCGAGGATGTGGGCGCCGAACTTGTCAAACTTGCGGGCTACACGGACGTATGCGAAGGCGATGCCCCAGGCGACAAAGAACTGCGAGAGCGCAAAAAGATAGGCCAGGTTGACCGGACCTAAGACCTTGCGGCTCATGAACTCCGGAGCGTAACCAACGAGCACCGGTAAAGCAAAATAGTAGACGACAAAGAAAACTGTCATCGGAATCACAAACTCCTTTTTGGCCAAAAGAAGCAGGCGGAATTCATCCATCTCCTCTACCCTGTCCCACTTGGACTTTTCCGCCCCAAACTTTGCCGCCCCGGTCTTTTCCCACCTGCTGTCGTCGTTCGCTCTTGGCAGTGTTGCCATTGCATCTCCTCCTAAGTTTGGACGGAGCCTAGGCTCCGCGCATAATGCCAATACATTAAAGACCGAGCTAATAGAGAACTGGATTCCAAAAAGACAGTGGCATAGCGGGTTGCCCAAAATAGCTGGATTATTTGATCCAGAAGCGGGAAACTAGGCTGCCCCTGTCGCAAAGGAAAAGCGCCGATTGTCAGTGGCAACTTAATACGTAAGGAACTGGCGCGCATCTACGTATGGTTGAGTTGAGATGCCGGATTTGGAAGATCCTAGAGGTGGCGGAAGTTCATACCGCCGGAGTGACCGTCGATGCAGGCAAATTACCCGGTTTAAGAACTGGATCATGCTTCGCGAGGGAGGTTGGTACGTGGAGGCGGAGTCTACGATAGTTATCACAAGCGGAATGTGATATAAGTCACTTTCAGGATATCCGTCGTGCGACCTGCGATGGCGATTTCCGGGCTGGTGCGGAACTGCACGGTTTCGACGGTGGTGCGAAGCGAACTGGGCTTCCAAATATGAAAGTGTTACCATAAAGTAACTTAGGGGAGGCTGCCTTGGGATCACCATACGGCTTGGAACTGGTTGAGAATTGCCTGATATGTAAGCTGC
>CAZLZA010000057.1:0-27719 GCA_964563875.1 uncultured Acidobacteriaceae bacterium | reverse complement strand
AATAGCCGTTAATGTCCAGCACGAGGTCGGTGGTATCGGTGGCGTACACGCTGATGGCGCCGCTGGTTCCAGCCGGAACGATGGCCGCATTAGCCTTCACCCGACCATCGGAGTTCAAGGTCGAGACCACAGGCTGCGTTACTCCGGTGGGCCACACCGTCAGATAACCCAATCCTGCTTGCGGGACCACCGTGACGTTGAGGGAGTAGGCTGTCGCCGTGGAAGGAACAGCACAGGCACTGTTCGGTATCTCAAAGCTTCGCGAGGTCCCCCCTGCGATGGATGGGCCGCCAAACGCGCCGGCTGCATTCCTTGTATCCACCAGGCGGCAGGGCGGCATGGGAACGAAGAGCAAAGCACCGGGCGCGGTCGATAGGCTCACCGTAAAGGTGTCGGAGACCGGGGTGGCGGCAGCGTAATCAGTGTTACCGGATTGCGTCGCCTGCACGATCACTGAGCCAGCGCCGGTGATCGTGAGGGTGCTGCCGGTGACGGTCGCAGGACCGGAAGTCACCGCGTAGCTTACCGGCAGGCCCGAAGTCGCGGTCGCCCTTAGTGTGATCGGCGCCACGCCATAGGTTTGCGCTCCTGGATTCGGGAAGGTGATCGTCTGGGTTGCTTGATTCACCGTCAAGGTGACATTGGTCGGCTTAGTACCGGCGTAGTTGATGTCGCCGCTATAGCTGATTGCGACGGGGTAGGTACCGGCCGCCTGTAAAGTAGGAACGGGGATGGTCGCTTTTCCATTCGCAATTGCAACAGACTGCAACACTCCGCTTCCTATCGTGTAATTCAGGCTACCGCTCGGCGCGGCTCCCGTACCCGAAACCGTGACCGGAATCGAACCGCCCGCGCCATAGGTCAGGGTCACAGTCGACGGTACACCGAGCGTTGCCACCAGACCCGCACTTCCGGTGCCGCTCACGGGAATCGGCTGGGTGGCTGACGCATTCAGCGCATCGTCCAGCACGTTCACAAACCCGGTCAGCGGCCCAACTGCCGTGGGAGCAAATTCTATGCTCAACGTGCAGTCCGTGCCTGAGGCTAACTGCAAAGACGACAATCCCGGGCATCCGGAAGCGGCGAGCGCCGCGTTACTAAGATTGGCGGCGACGAAGGTCTGAAAGACGAGGGGCGCGTTGCCGATATTCGCTACCGTCACGATCTGCGGGGCGTCGATGGCATCGGTTGTGCCCTCGGTGGTCGCGGTGGCAAAACTCACTGCCGCAGCAGTCGGCGTCACCAGGCGAATGAGGCTGTTGTCGCTGTCTCCGACATACAGGGTGCCCATGCCGTCCACGGCGATGCCATTGGGTCCATTCAACTCTGCGCTGGTTGCCGGACCACCATCGCCGGTGTAGCCGCCGTTGAAACCCTTTGACGTGATGATCGAACGATATCCGTTACCCACCACGGTAGAAATGATGCCGGTTCCCGCATCCACCTTCCGGATGACGTTGTTGGCGTAATCCGCAATGTACAGGTTACCCGCGGCATCCACGGCTACTTGTCCGCCGTCATACATCTCCGCCTGGGTCGCCGGTCCGCCGTCGCCGCTGTACCCTGCGGTGCCATTGCCGGCTACGGTGCTGATGTTCCCGGTGGTCGCACTGATCTCCCGGATCACATTGTTGCCGACTTCATCAAAAAAAATGTTGCCCGCGCTGTCTACAGCGACTGCCCAAGGTTCAAAGATCACTGACTGACTCGCCGGGACGCCGTTGTGAGTGTAGTCAAGAGTGCCCAATCCAGCGATGGTGTTGATGATTCCCGTAGCCGCATCCACCTTCCGGATCAGGTCATTGCCGTTATCGGCGATGTAAATGTTGCCCGCCCGGTCCACCGCCACGCCGGAACTCTCACTGAGTTCCGCAAGGGTCGCCAGGCCGCCATCTCCGTGGTAGCCCTGGGTGCCGTTTCCAGCTACGGTGCTGATGTTTCCGGTGTTCGCATCCACTTTCCGAATGACCGCATTAATCCATTCGGCAATGTAGATGTTGCCGGCGCTGTCCACGGCCACGCCTTCGGGTTGATTCAACTGCGCGTGAGTCGCCAGGCCACCATCACCGGTGTAACCTGGAGTGCCATTGCCGGCCACTACCTTCAGATTGAAGTTCGCATCCATCTTCCAGATTTCGTGGTTCAGCGCATCTGCAATGTAAACGTTGCCGGCACTGTCCACGGCGACGCCTTCGGGAATATTCAGCGCGGTCCCAGGGACGGTGCTGATGGTGCCCGGCACGAAGGCGACCTGCGGCCCGGTTCCAATTCCACTCAGGCCGAAATGAAAGACGCCCGCGCTGGTGGTGACCGTAAGCGGCACATCGCGCTCGCCGGGATAGGCGGGCCTGAAGGTGAGCGGCACCGTACAGATGCTGCCCGAGGCATTCGAGGTCACGCCGTCCACGGTGCACCCGGTGACCGCACCCACGGCATACTCGTGCGCTCCACCTTGCGAGGCGTTGACGGTGATGCTGACCGTCTCAGCCACATTCAGTTGCAGCAAAAGATTCTGCGGAACACTGGTACTGGCCACGGCGGTCGAGGGGAACGTCGCGCTACCCGAGGCGGTAACGGCAGGCACCACAGCGCAGAGCGGCACTGCCAGTAGAATCAATACAAGGCAGAGGGCGCCACTCATCCTTGGCAGCCTCTTCTCATTGAGCGCGTAAATGCAGGACTTCAGGAACGAATGGGGGAACACCTGGATTTTCATCGCTGAGCGGCTCCGATTTCTACAAGGATGCAGAGTTGCTCATGGGTTTGGACATGGAGCCACTCTGGCCTTCTCTGATGCAGAGTTTCTGATGCAGAGTTGCCGCTAGAAACTGGGCGGGCAGGCGAAAGATGAAACAGGCAGGTAAAAATTGGAGGCTCGCGAGGGATCTTCCATTTGCGGGCAGAAGGGGCAAATGCAAAGGAAAAACTGAGTCGACACCCGACTCAAACCCGAGAGAAGAAGGGGCTTAAATGGGGCATCCTCAGCATCTCTTTGAATGCGTGTACAGCAACGCTGGAATCTCCTCTGAGGAAGGACTATTCCGCGCTTTGCAACGGCTGCGGCGTCGTCGTAACTTTCGGCTTGATAATGTCGTCTAGCAGGTCTGGCCGATTGGTGTCGCGCACCAGATGAGGCTGACGGGGGCCATCGAAGTAGTCCAGCGAGACGGTGTGGAAGTACTCGGTGTTCTCCACCAGCAACTGGATTGGGTGATGCGAGATTTGTGCCTCACGCATGGCTGCCAACAAGAACTCCTGCGAGTACTTACGTTGGTTGACCGCAATGATCTTCATCCCCGGGCCGATGCGGTTTTTGGCGGCGATTCCGTCCTCGATGGCATCCTCCACAAATCCATCCTTGGCGAGCACCAGACCCAACGAGGCCGTCGCGTCGAACTTTCCACTCTGCTGTTCGCGCAACTTGGCCATGGCGTTGGGCTGATCGGTATAGACCAGCATCCAACCGCCGTTTGTGATGCCTCCCAGGGGAGCATGTTCGGCAATCTTCAGCACCCGGTCGGTGAGGAAGCCGCGCCAATCATAGGGCTGCACCTGGTTCAGGGTGTTCACTACATCGTCGAAGGTGTAGGTATTCACCTCCGGCACAGTGTTGCGGCCGCCGAGGAAGAGGTGGGCAAAATCGTCCATCGATTTCTTGCCGCCGCTGTTGTGCCGAATGATGGTGTCGGCCTCCAGCCAGATCAGCGCGCCTTCATCGTAATAATCCACCCCGCGGCGGTAGTTGCTGAACGCCTCCGGAGCGTCATACAGAGTTTGCGCGGCGACTGCGGTGTCTTCCAGCGAGCGCCACTTGCGCCCCGGACGGTGCGAGTACGTCATTGCAATCATGGCGAAGTATTCGCGCCACTGTTCCGGCGTCTGCAGACCACTGCGCCCGGTCAGCACGAATCCGAAGTACTCGGTCAGTCCTTCATAGACCCAGAGGAGATTGCCTTCCATGGGAGCTTCGTAGTCAGGGGTGGCCAATCCCGCGGGACGGCGGTATTTGCCATTCCACGAGTGGGTGTACTCGTGCGGCAGCAGCGATGCCTCCAGCATCCACTGCGCCGGGTCGGTGAGATAGCCCTCGCCTACGCGGCTGTCATTAGACTCGTGATGTTCGAGTCCAAAGTGCGCCACGTGATCGCTTAGAGTGAGCAAAAAGTGGTACTGGCGATAGTGCCGCGCGCCGTAGAGAGCACCGGCTTCGGCCACCAGATTGTCAAAGGCCCTGATTTGCCGCGGCTCGATTTCGAGGGCGGCGGAGGAATCGGCTGCGATATCCAATTCGTGCTCCGGAGTCTTGCCCGCCTGGAGCGGAATCTTCTTCATGTACTGGCCCATCAGCACCGGCGAGTCCACCAGGGTGGTCAGCGATGCCAAGGCGAAGTCAACCGTCCCGGCCGCGGCGGACGAATGCGGCAGGGCGCTGGCCCACTGCCAGTCGGCGGGCAGTTTGAGCGAAGCCTTGACGCCAATCTCATCCGAGCCACGCCCCTTAGGATAAAGAACCACCCAGTTCCAGGAGACCACGGCAAGTTTGTCAGTGGCCGACTGGCCCGCGCTGAAGCCGCCCGGCATTTCGACAGGGCTCAGAAAATCAATCGCCGCATCGATGGAGGTTACGCCCTGCGGCACCTCGACGTGATAGGCATACATATCAACGGGATCACGATGCCAGGGAAGCGCGCGGCCATCGGCGCGGAAATAAATTCCGGCGGTGTCCACCACGGGGCCGGTGGGACCATGTTCGCCGGGAATCCACTTGGGGTACAGCAGCACGAAGTCGCCGGGGGTTGCCGGAATTGTCAGTTTGGCATGAAAGACTTTGCGCGGCGCGTCGGTGGCATCGATCGCAAGGGTTTCCACAAGGCTGAAGCCTGAGGTCCGGATCGAACTGCTCTGGGTGGGACCGCTCTGAGAGAACATGGACGCAACCCCGAGGATCACGACCATCCATGCACAACGCAACTGTCGCATTGCCGCTCCTGACGAAAAATTTTGGCGGCGGATAAAATCCGGCGGCCTGGAAGTCCCTGTATCGCTTTGGATTGCGCAGCTAAAACTTCGCGCCAGGCACTAAGTTTTCGAGTGTAACAGATGCAGAATTCGGCGATGGAATGGACGCGGTTCGAATTTCTGGCGGATGAAGCGGCGTGAATTGCGGATCACGAATAAGACATCCGCCGCGAATTTCTTCCAATTTGTTCCATAACGGGAACACGTGGGATCAGGCCAGCTCTGAATGTTGACTTCTGATAAATACAACTGCCATCGTTCCTGAGTCACTCAATGATGATGCGCAAGCTGTCCGGATCTGGGTATGCGTTGTATCCAGACGCACTTTGCTGTGCGGCATTCCGAAAAGGGGCTCATGAGCACGATGAAGTCGTCGGTGCTGCTGGTTTTCATATCCGTCATCTGTATGGCTGGCGTGGCACAATCTCAACAGTTATTCATTCCCGTGACCCCGTGCCGTGTGGTTGACACGCGGAACGCAGCTGGTTCGTTTGGCGGCCCATCGATCGCCGGAGGGACGGCGCGAAGCTTTGTGATTCCGAATAGTGCCTGCGGTGTTCCGTCCACGGCGGCGGCCTACTCTCTCAACGTCACGGTTGTGCCGCGAGCCGGATTGGGATATCTGACGGTGTGGCCCACCGGAGTAGCGCAACCTGTGGTTTCGACCCTGAACTCCGATGGCCGGGTGAAGGCCAATGCGGCCATCGTTCCAGCGGGCACCAACGGCGCAATCAGCGTGTATGCCAGCGATACTACCGACATCGTGCTGGACATTAACGGCTATTTTGTGTCCGCGACCACTCCATCTGCACTGGCGTTTTATCCGCTGCCCCCTTGCCGCATTGCAGACACTCGTAATGCAATCGCGCCGCTGGGCGGCCCGTCCCTGGCCGCTACGCAGATTCGTGCTTTTCCCATCCTGTCGAGTGCGTGCAATATCCCTTTGAGCGCGCAAGCGTACTCCTTGAACTTTACGGCGGTGCCGCAGGACGGACTTGGTTATCTGAGCGCCTGGCCGACAGGACAACCATGGCCCGGGGTTTCGACGCTGAACTCCCCGCCGAACGACCCGGTAGTGGCGAACGCAGCGATTGTCCCGGCGGGTGGCGCCGGAGAGATCAACGTGATGGGCTCCAACAACACGGACGTGGTGATTGATATCAACGGGTACTTCGCACCGCCGAACTTGGCTTCAGGTGGGCAGGCGCTGTTTACCGTAACTCCATGTCGCGTGCTGGATACGCGAAATTCAAGCGGTTCGTTCAATGGAGCGCTGCCGGTCAATATGACGAGTGGTTCCTGTGAGATACCGGCAACCGCGGAGGCTGTTGTGCTGAACGCGACGATTGTACCCACGGGGGGCTTAGGGTATCTGACATTGTGGGCGGAAAACGAGCCACAGCCGTTAGTATCGACGTTGAACGCGGATGATGGAGTGATTGCGTCCAATATGGCAATTGTCCCCACTACGGACGATTCGCTCGATGCGTTCGCATCCGACCCCACGCAGCTGATCCTTGACATTAACGGCTACTTTGGCAGTTACACCTACACTCTCACAGTGACGAACAGCGGGTGGGGCGTGGGAACGATTACCAGTAGCGATGGCAAGATTAATTGCGGCGCCACTTGCTCGGCTACGTACCTTGCCGGGAGCGCCGTCGTGTTGACGGGTGTGCTGCCAAGCGGAGTTGTTTGGGGGGGGTGGACCGGCCCCGCATGCAGTTCCGATGGCGGCAGCCAGACGCAATGCGGAGTAACGATGAATTCCAATATCTCGGAGACCGGCACGTTCAATTGCAATGGAACGTGCGCCATGACATGGTCTTTGAATACCTGCGAGGCTCCTTCGTATTTCAGGCTTTTTGAATATGCAGCGGGATCGAGCACTCCTTATTGGGTGTGGCCAAGTTCTACGGTATATAGCTTGGCCTTGCCGAACTACGGGTATAACGAAACCATCGCTTGTACTCCCGGCAATAAGATTTGCTATGGTGCGAGCTACCTTAACTCGGCAAACGACGCGGATGGTTACTGGGGCGTAGGTATTAATGCCACGGAGAGCTGCACGAATTGCTGCGCGGTCTGCGCTGGTCCATTAACGCAACAAGAAACGTTGAGCTGTCCAGCGAATTGAATTGTCGGGTAATTGAATCGTCTGGGAATGGCCGACGCCGATCTGGAGGTGGGGCGCGCCGGCTTTGTTATTATTCCCTTGTGCGCAACCGAGCGAAAGACGGGCGGTTCATCACCTTTGAAGGGCTGGACGGGTGCGGCAAGAGTACCCACCTGGAAATGCTCGCCAGCGTCCTGCGGGAGCAGGGGTTGGACGTGCTGACAACGCGCGAACCCGGAGGCACCGCGATGGGCGAGCAGGTTCGCGGCCTACTGCTCGATTCGCGCACCCACGGACTGGCTCCTCTGACGGAACTGGCTTTGATGTTCGCCTCCCGCGCGCAGCATATTGCAGAGGTGATTCTGCCGGCGCTCAATCGCGGCACATGGGTGTTGTGCGACCGCTACACGGATTCGTCCGAAGCTTACCAGGGCGCAGGAAGACAGCTTGGAGTGGAGGCGGTCCAGACCCTGCATCGGGTACTCTGCCTGGGGCTCGAACCGGACCTCACCCTGCTGCTGGACAATGAGGTGGCCGCCAGCCTGGCGCGAGCCCGCCGCCGGAATCAGGCCACCGGAGGCGATGGTGACGAAAATCGTTTCGAGCTGGAAAACCGGGCATTCTACGAGCGGGTGCATCATCAGTTTTTGGCCATCGCCCGGCGCGAAAGCGAGCGCGTGATAGTGATCGACGCGCGCCGGTCCGTGGAAGCGGTTCACAAGGAAGTTGTGGCGGCGGTGCGCGAGCGCTTGCTGGCCAGACAGGGCTAGGCATGGGATTCGAGCAGTTCCGCGGAAACGCCACCACTGTGCGACGGCTGCGCGAAATGATCGCGCGCGACCACCTGCCTCACGCCATTATCTTGACCGGGCCGCGCGGCGCGGGAAAATTCACCCTGGCGCAGATGGTGGCCAAGGCGGTCAACTGTCTGGAGCATCCCCTGGGCGAAGACGGGCTACCCGATTTCTGCGGGAGGTGCCGCAACTGTGAGCGGATTGCCCAGGCTGACGCCCTGGATCAGCGCTTTGCCGAAGCCGTGGAAGCCCGGGAAAATCTGCGCGAAAGCGATAAGCGCGAGACCCGCATCTTCATCCAGACCCATCCTGAAGTTCTGGTGATTCCTCCCGACCCACCGCAAATGCTAGTGAAGGTGGACCAAGTGCGGCACGTGATCGGCGAGATGTACTATCGGCCATCCGAGGGCCGGCAGAAGTTCTACATCTTCTCGGAATCCAACTTCATGAAAGAGGCGGCCAACGCGCTGCTGAAGGTTCTGGAGGAGCCGCCCGAGTTTGCCACCCTGTTTCTGCTGGCGGAAAATTCCAATGCGCTGTTGCCCACCATGCGCTCACGCTGCATTACGCTGAGGCTGGCACCGCTGACCGCAGAGGAGATTGGACAGGATCTGGCGCTGCGCCCCGAGTGGACAGCGGCCCAGAAGGTCCTGGTCGCACGGCTTTGCGGCGGGGCCGTGGGACGCGCCCGCAGCTTTGACTTGAACGGATACCTGACGGCGCGCAAAGACGCGCTGCTGCTGCTGACCACGGCGCTAGGCGAGAACGACCACGCGGTGCTCTTCCGGGCGACCGAAGCCTACCGCGCCGGGGGCGAGGGTAAGGGCAAGACCGACCTACTGATCTCGGTGCTCTACTCGATTCTGGAAGACCTGATGTTTCTCAAGGCAGGGTCGCTGGAGTTGATGCGCAATCAGGATCTGCAAACGGAGCTGGCCGGGATTGCCGGACAGGTGAGCTTTGATTGGATTGTGCGCGCCAGCGATGGGCTGGGCGATGTACAGAACGGAATGCGTCGTAACCTGCTGCGTTCCCTCTCGCTGGATGGATTCTCCAGTTCGATCGAGATTTAGTTCCCACACTGAGCGAAGATTTTTGGGCCTCCGCGCAAAGCTGCTGGCATCCTTAATCCTTTTCCATTCGTCACAGTAGATTAGCTCAGACTTTAGTTGTTTTAGCCCTACGCGTATGGTACGGTTTAGGCACGAATCACTGTAATTCTCTTCCAGGAAATCAGTTCTCGCACTTGGTTGCGTGCGTCCACTTGTGTCTCCTCAGTGGGGAATTCGGTGTCTACCGCGCAGCCACTTTTAATACTCCCGATGGGGAGAGGATTAGTATGAGAAACGGACCAGACTCTACCGCCGTGGTTCGGGCGCCCGAACCGGAGAGCTTCGGAAACCGGAAATTGATCCGTCCTACGCTGAACCGTGAGCAGGTTCGCGTAACGGAACCTGCTGCCGAGCGTCGGGAACGAACGGTACGCGCTCCGGAACGCACCCCTGGCGTACCCGTCAAAAAACCTGCGCCACCAGAGCAGACCCACGCGGAAAATTTCTATTACCAGAAACAGATGCAGAGCAAGACGCCGATGGTCGTGGTAACCCGCGACGGAGAAGAGTTGCACGGCATCATCGAGTGGTATGACAAGAATTGCATCAAGCTCAACCGTGCAGGCGGTGAATCGAACCTTTTAGTCTATAAATCCAGCATTCGATACATGTTCAAAGAAGCCGAAGAAACGAAATAAGAAAACAAATGTAACGGCTCAAAGCCCGCCAAGCCAGGCTGTTACGAAACTGAGTGACTCTGAAATGAGTTGATGTGAAAATGCTCTCGCGGAAGCGAGGGCATTTTCATGGGATTCATTCAGGGAGAGGCGCGGGAACAGCAGACATTGTTTCCGGTGACGCTGGATGATCTGATTCCCGACGATCATGTGTGCCAGGTGATTGAAGCGTTCGTGGGCAAGCTGCATATGGCGGAGCTGGGGTTTGTGCGTGCCGAGCCAGCCGAGACCGGGCGTCCTGGGTATGATCCGCGTGATTTGTTAAAGCTTTACCTGTACGGCTACCTGCAGCAGGTCCGCTCGTCGCGGCGGTTGGAAGCGGAGTGCCGACGCAACGTGGAAGTAATGTGGCTGTTAGGCCGACTGGAACCGGATTACAAGTCCATTGCTGAGTTCCGGCGGATGCACCGCGAGGCCGTGACCGAGGCGGGGGCGGAGTTGGTTTGTTTTGCGCGATCCGTGGGACTGGTTCGGGGCGAGTGGGTGGCCATCGACGGTTCGAAGTTCCGCGCTGTAAGCAGCGCCAAGAGCGTGCGCGAACGCGACGCGATAAAGCGCTATCTGGAGCGGTTGGAGCAAGCCGACGAGCAGGACGACGAAGTGGTCATCGACCCGAGCGCGGTAGCGGCGGCTCTGGAGAAGCTGAAGAGCCATCCCGAGCCGGAAGCGCACTTCATGCGCATGATGCACGGCAATCCTGCTCCGGCCTATAACGTGCAGACCGCGGTGGATGCCGAGCACGCGCTGATCGTGGCACAGAAGGTAACCACCGAGGTCACCGACAATCGCAGCCTTCTGCCGATGGCCGAAGCCGCCAAGCAAGCGGTCGGGGCTCCGGAATCGCTGAACGTGGTAGCCGACGCCGGTTACTCCAACGGTGAGCAAGTCGAGCGTTGTGAGCAACAAGGCATCCTGCCGCATGTGCCCGCCAATCGCGCCATCAACAACAAGGGCGACGGCACGTTATTCGACCGCAGTCAGTTCCTCTACGACGAGAAGACCGACACCTTCCAATGTCCGGCTGGACAAACGCTGGTGCGCATCCAGCTCTCCCGTAAAGATCACTGCGTGATGTATGCCGCCTCATCGGAGATATGCGGAGCATGCTCGATGAAAGCTCGCTGCACGACCGCCTCGCGGCGCTGGACGACACGGCATCTGCACGACGATGCCCTGAAGCGGATGCAGCAACGAGTTACCCCGGCTCTCATGCGTCTGAGGCGATCCACGGTGGAACATCCGTTTGCTACGCTCAAGTACCGCATCTTTGGACATCCGCGCTTTCTGCTGCGCGGAGTTGGTGGGGCTCAGACAGAAATCAGCCTGGCGACTATGGTCTATAACCTGAAGCGGATGATGAACGTGCTCGGAAGCCGGAAACTCATCGCAGAACTGGTCGGCTGAGCGTCCAGCGCTCTGTTCCACCCAACCCAGGTCCTGAAAATAGGCTCTACACAAACAAAAACGGTGCTCCGAAACCGGAACACCGTTTTAACTTATTCAAAACCCGCGTTTCGTAACAGCCTGAAGCGCGGGCTTTTCATTTTGCCGCCTTGCGCAGACGGTCCCGGATCGCCAGCGCGATGCCATCCCCGGCGGGCGGCATGGGACAGACGATGACATCGACCCCGCGGTCATCGAGCGCGCGCAGTTGGAGATACAGGTCGCGGGCCAGCGATTTCGGCTCGCTCCAACTTCCCCAGGGCAGTGCGGTCACATGCAAGCCCGTAACGGACCACTCCCTCGGCAATAACACTCCGACTTGGTGGTCGCGCGCCTCGCGCTCTAGCACGCGGTTGAGTTCGCCCAGACTCTCCACCAGAACCAGTCGCGCTCGCGGCGCATAGTGTCGAATTCCAAGGCCCGGAGACTCTAGCGACTCCGGCGGTGTGTCCTCGGCGGTCTGGTGCTCGGCAAGCTTGCGCTCGGCCACCACCACCCGGCCCAGCACATGGCGAATCTGCTCGGGAGTGATTCCCCCGGGGCGGTAGATGATCGGCGGATCGGCGGTGGGATCAATCACGGTGGATTCCACTCCGACCTCACAGGCTCCGGCATCGAGGATGGCGTCAATGCGGCCTTCCAGGTCGGAGAGAACGTGCCCGGCGGTGGTGGGACTGGTGTGTCCGAAACGATTGGCGCTGGGGGCTGCAACCGGCACTCCCGCCGCAGCGATCAAGGCCATGGCCACGGGATGCGAGGGAAGACGCAGTCCCGCCTTTTCACGCCCGGCGGTACAGACGTCGGGAATCTGTGAGTTGCGAGGCAGTAACATGGTCAACGGGCCGGGCCAGAAGGCTTCGGCAAGACGTTCGGCCGCCTCGGGCCACGCCAAAGTCAGGCGCCGCGCGCCCGCCACGTCCGCCACATGAACGATCACCGGGTCCCAGTGGGGACGCTGTTTGGCGGCAAAGATCTTCTCTACCGCACGGGCGTCCAGGGCATTGGCTCCCAAGCCGTAGACGGTCTCGGTGGGAAATGCCACCAGTCCGCCGCGGCGCAGAATCTCAGCCGCCTCCAGCAAGGCAGGGTCTGTGCTGATTGCGGCGGAGGTCAGGCGAAGGTGGAGAGTTTTCATCCCGCCTACAGCTTAGGCAGCATGATGCCGGTCTGATTCTGGTACTTGCCCGCCTTGTCCTTGTAGCTGACCTCGCAGACCTCATCTCCCTGGAAGAACAGGATCTGGCAGAGGCCCTCGTTGGCGTAAATCTTTGCGGGGAGCGGCGTGGTGTTGCTGATTTCAAGGGTGACAAAGCCTTCCCACTCAGGCTCGAAGGGTGTGACGTTGACGATGATTCCGCAACGCGCATAGGTGGATTTGCCGACGCAGAGCGTCAGCACGTCGCGGGGAATTTTGAAATATTCTACCGAGCGCGCCAGGGCAAACGAGTTCGGCGGAACCATGATGCTGTCCGCTCGGATGGTGACAAAGGAGCGCTCGTCAAACTTTTTGGGGTCCACCACCGCGGAGTTTACGTTGGTAAAAATCTTAAACTCGTCAGCCACTCGCAGATCATAACCATAGGACGAAAGCCCGTAACTGATGACACCTTCGCGCATCTGCTTCTCACAGAATGGGCTGATCATCTCCTGGGTTTGCGCCATCTCCCGAATCCAGCGATCACTCTTTATCGCCATTGCCTCAGCTTCCTCGTTTCCTTGTATGACGTCTTCGCCGGAGCTACCCGGCTTCCCCGATCCTCGGCCGGGAACACGCCTCATCTTCAATGTAACATTTGCCGTTCTGGGCGGGGCTACTATCGCGCCGGATGCCTGACCGGCGATGGACGTTGACAATGCCCGCCGAATTTCCTAGCATCAGTGGGTAAGCCCTTGTTTTTCAATCTGAAGCGCCGGAGCCGATCGCTTGATTAAACTCGACATCATCAACGAAGTGGTAAACCGTACGGGGGTCACCAAGACGAAAGCCGAGCGCGCGGTGGAAACGGTTTTCGAAAGCATGAAGAAAGCTCTTGCCGACGGCGATCGCATTGAACTGCGCGGCTTCGGCGTCTTCAACGTGCGCCCACGCAAGACCGGTATCGGACGCAATCCGCGCACCGGCGCCGAGGTCAACATCCCTCCGGGGAAGGCCGTCCGCTTCAAACCCGGCAAGGAACTGCAGTCGATCGATTAGTCGCGCGGGACCGGGGCACGGCTCCGGTGTCGCCTGATGTCCGCGAGCATTGCCCCGATGTCTGAATTCGTCTCCGACTCATTGCCCGAGAAGATTGCGGCGCTCCCTCGGGCGTACGCCCCCCGGCTTCGCTGGCGGCTGCCCCTACTATTGCTGCTGCTTACCTTCTGTACCACCGTTCTGGTTGGCTCGCGACTCCAGTACAACTTCAACCACAATCTGGAAGCCTTTGCCAGCGGCGATGAGTTGCTGCCGCTGTTTCCGGTGCAGTGGCTGTGGCAGAGCCCGCGTCAACTTCTGCTCGGAGTTCCGTTTTCACTGTCGATCATGGGCATTCTGCTGGCGCACGAACTGGGACACTACCTTTGTTGCCGACGTTACGGAGTGCGCGCGACTCTGCCGTTCTTCATTCCTGCGCCCACGCTGATCGGGACTTTGGGCGCGTTCATCCGCATTGGCGGCTACATCGAATCGCGGGCGGCACTGTTTGATATCGGCATTGCCGGGCCGATCGCCGGATTTGTGGTGGCCGTTCCCACCATGCTGGCCGGACTGGCGCTGTCGCATCCCATCGCGGGCAGCTCAGATCCGGAGTTGCAGTTCGGCTTTCCGCTGATCTTTCAGCTCGGTCACGCGCTGTTGAACCCAGGCGGAACGTCACTTGCCCACTACTATCTGCATCCGGTGGCGCTGGCCGGTTGGGCAGGAATGCTGGCAACCGCATTGAATCTGCTCCCTGGCGGGCAGCTCGACGGCGGCCACCTGGTGTTTGCGGTTTCGCCGGCGCTGCACAAATTTCTCTCCTGGGCAATGGTCGGGGCGCTGGTGGTGATGGCTTGGTACTTCTGGGTGGGCTGGATGATTTGGGCGATTATGCTGGCACTCAGCGGATTACAGCAGCCCAGCGTACCGCGGTGGCCGGGAGTGGGACGCGGCCGCCGGAAGATGGCGCTGCTGGCGCTGGCCATGCTGATTCTCACGTTTACGCCCGCGCCAGTGATGAACTCCACCTTCCCGCAGGTCGCGCATCTGATCAAGCACGGCAGCCGGTAAGAACAGGGTCGGATACCAGCTTACGGATCACCAGACCGTTGAGCTGGCCCGCTTCTCTCCGACGCCGCAACCAATTTTCTCGCCATCGCCAGCGCGTCGTCGTTCCCGATGTCGCGCGTTTCCCTCAGGAGCACTGCTACGTGCTCTATAAGTTTTTCACCTTGCAAGGTACCAAACCGAATCTCGATTCGGGGTTCGTTGGTCTGACGCCAGACCGAGACACTGAGTTCCACGACTTGTCTATCGTTGCGATACAGCACGCCCTGGAGCGCATCGAGCACGGCATTCGCCAGCCTGTCCAAATCCCAATTACCTCGTTTTGGCTGCACGAAGAACCGCAATGACAGTACGACGTTTGCCTCACCCAGAACTGGAACGCCAGATTTCGTCGCAAGTTCCTTCACTGCCCGGCAAAACCTCTCCCAGCTCTCCGGGGTCGCGTCTTTGTTCCGTGCACGATAAAAGGCATACGTAGGGAATGGAATTGTGAGGTGGCCTTCCATCGTTATTTTCTCCATAATGGAGCCGCGCAATGAGCTTTCAGTTTTGTCTTCGGTCGGGGCAATCACACTCAGGACACCCATCATCGGACATGCACTTTTCGCAATACCCCAGTCCGCATTGTCTGCACGTGTAAGTCTGTCCACCAGCGTAGGCGCAATTAGGACAGGAAGGTTGGCCGTCAGCTTCTGCAGCATCTCCATTCCCGCTTAGCCACACCCGGCCTCTCTCCGTCATTTCCCAATATCCGCGAGGCGATCCGGCTCGAAGCAGACCTTTCTTGATCATTGTGAGGCGTTCAAGGCTTGCCATGCTTTCCCATCGTCTTTGCCTCCCTATGTCTTGCATATCCCCGGCAGTGAAGATGTGATACATCTTCTCCGCAAGTCGATCCATTACGGTACGAACGGTCCCGCAGCCCCCCAATTCTTCTAATGTCTCCAGTATGGGAAAACAATAAGCACGGCTGGGCGTGACGCATTGTTCGCGCTTGTCGGGGCCGACTTGCCTTCGTCCCGCCATCGTGAGTCTCAATCCCCTGCTGCGCGGGGCAGCTTAGTAGCCTTGATATTTTCTGGCGAGCGCCAGCAGCTCAGCTTACTCTCCTAATACGGTCGACTCAAGGATTCTTGTTCAGATTCAAACGTCCGCTTAGACCCGACACCGACGTGGCCGCGTGCGAGCTACGCCAGCGACATCGCATCCACGTCCACGATGATGTTGGTGCGCGGAATCTTTTGCTGCTGCGCGTGGTCGAGCATGGCGCGTAGGATGGAGTTCAGGCGCTCGCGGCTGGCGGCCTTGAGTACGAAGTGGAAGCGGTAATCTTTTTTTAGCCGGGAAATTGGCGCAGGAGCCGGACCCATGACCCGCACGCCCTCATGCCGCACCTTCTCAAACCAGCGGCCCAGCAGCCCGGAGTAACGCAGAGCCTCTTCCTGCTTATCGCTGCGCACCACGATGTTGGCCAGCGAATCAAAGGGCGGATAGTGCATCCAGCCGCGGAAGCGCAGCTCCTTGTCGGCAAAGCCATGGTAGTCATGATGGGCGGCGAACTGGACCGCGTAGTGATCGGGAAAATGGGTTTGCAGCACCACCTTGCCGAGCATCTCGCCGCGTCCGGCGCGTCCGGCCACCTGGGTCAGCAGTTGGAAGGTGCGCTCGGCGGCGCGAAAATCCGGCAGTCCAAGGGCGGTATCCGCTCCCACGACTCCGACCAGGGTGACGCCATGAACGTCGTGCCCCTTGGCGATCATCTGGGTGCCCACCAGCAGGTCGATGTCGCCGGCCTGAAACTCGCTGAGCATGCGCTCGAAATCGTCGTGGCCGTGCACTGTGTCGCGATCCATGCGGCCGATGCGCGCGCGGGGAAAGGCCGCGTGCAACAGGTCCTCCAGCTTCTCTGAGCCGGTACCCATGAACTGCACATAGTCGCTGCCACACTTGGGACAGGTTTTAGGCACCGGCTGCTGGTAGCCGCAGTAGTGGCACAGCAAGCGGTGCTGACGCTTGTGATAGGTCATGGCCACGGCACAGTCGCGGCACTGCAAGGTATCGCCGCAGGAGCGGCACATGACCCACGCCGAGTAGCCGCGACGGTTGAGCAGGATCATCGCTTGCTCGCCGCGGTCGAGGCTGGCGGTGGTCTCCTCGATCAACCGGCGCGACAGCACGCTCTCCTTGCCGGTCTGCTGAAACTCCTCGCGCATATCGACCAGTTCCACCTCGGGCAAGGGACGTTCCTGCACGCGATCCGGCAGTTCGACCAGGGCGTACTTGCCTCGGGTGGCGTTGTGGTAGCTCTCCAGCGAAGGCGTCGCCGAACCCAACACCACGGTCGCGTTCAGAGCCTTGGCGCGAACCACGGCGACATCGCGGCCGTGATAGCGCGGTGTCTCCTCCTGCTTGTAGCTGTTATCGTGCTCCTCATCGACGATGATGAGGGCGAGATCGCGCACCGGGGCGAAGATCGCCGAGCGTGTGCCCACGGCGATGCGGGCTTCGCCGCGGCGAATGCGGTGCCACTGCTCGGCGCGCTCGGCATCGCTGAGCGACGAATGCAGGATGGCAATCTCCTCGCCAAAAATGTTGTGCAGATCGGCGGCGACACCGGGAGTCAGTCCGATCTCCGGCACCAGCAGAATGGAGCCACGCCCGGCGGCCAGCACCGACTGCATTGCCGCAAGATACACAGCGGTTTTTCCCGACCCGGTAACGCCGTGCAGGAGAGCAACCTGAAAGCGGCGCTCTTCGACGCTGGCGCGAATCTCCCGCAGAGCTTCCTTCTGGCGGGAGGTGAAGAGAGACTCGAGGGTGGTGCGCGGCTTCATCTGTGGAATGGCCTGCTCGGCGGGCTCCTCCACAATTTCGATTACATCGTGCTTTAGCAGGGTTTTCAGAGAGCTCGGGGAGGTTCCCGCCTCGCGCAGATCGCTCATCGGCATGCGGCCTTCGGCGCGGCGCAGTAAATCGACAATGCGCTGCTGGGCCGGGTTTAGCTTTTGCGTCTGCTGCCCATCCGCAAGTTCGCGCAACACTACGAACTTGACCAACCTGCGCGCATCGCGGACCCGGGAGAGGTCTTCGCGGACAATCCACTTTTTCTGCTGCAGGGTGCGCAACACCTCTCGGGACGCTCCGGTCGCGGAGCGCAGACGCTCTTCGCGCACCAAGTCGCCCTCGGCCAGGGCGTCGAGCACGGCGTATTCGCTCATCTGATGCGCGGGATCTTTTTGCGAGCGCCGGGAAGCGCCCTCGCTCGCCGAATCGTAGAGCGCCTCCGCCCCAAGCTCGGTGATGCGGTAGCCGAACGCCTGCTTGAACTCCGCCTGCAAGGGAAGCATGGTGCGATAAACTTCGCCGATAGGCGCAAGGTAGTACTGCGCGATCCAGCGCCCTAGGGCAAGCAGGTTTTCGTCGAGCACGGGGAGTGAATCGAGCACCTGGAGCACGCGCTTGAGTTTGCGTCCGGCAGGCGGCTGGTGATGCACCCGGGTGACGATGCCGGAAAGCTTTTTCTCTGCACCGCGGCCAAAGGGCACCACCACGCGCCCGCCCGCAATGGGCTCAAGGTCTCCCGCTTCGTAGGTAAACAGCGCGTCGAGCGGAACCGGCAACGCCACATCACAGTACACAGGCTGCGTTTCGGGAAGGAGCGAGGCCTGGGTTGGAGATGAGGCGGCGGCGGATTCGGCGGGCATCAAGCCTCTGGACTGCGTTCAGCGGTGTTTTCCGGGCGTGTCGGCAGCGGCATTCCGAGGTACTTCATCACCATCTGCAGGTCCAGCCACGTTTCTTTCTTCTGCCGAGGATCGCGCAGCAGGTAGGCGGGATGATAGGTCACCACCAGTTTGGTCATGAAATCAGGATCGCGCTCTGCGGCAGTATGCGGAACGGTGGGGTGAAAGTCATAGATGTGGCCGCGCAGATTCGCCATCGAATCGTTGGTGCCGAGAAGAAACTTGGCCGCCGTCGCACCCAGGGCCACAATGATCTCAGGCCGCACCACGGAAATTTGCCGCATCAAGAACGGGCCGCAGGTCTCCGTTTCATCGCGCTCCGGAGCGCGGTTCTTGGGCGGGCGGCACTTCACCACGTTGCCGATGTACACGTCCTGGCGGCGGATGCCCATGGCGGTGATCATGTTGTTGAGCAACTGTCCGGCACGGCCCACGAAGGGCTCTCCCTGGGCATCTTCATCCGCACCCGGGCCCTCGCCCACGAACATGATGCGGGCATGCGGATCGCCAACGCCGAAGACTATGTTGGTGCGCTCCTGGCATAGCTTGCAGCGGGTGCAGTCGCCAATCTCTTCACGAATCACGCGCAACGCGGCGGGCTTGTCGCTGAGGATTGCCGCAAGTTGTGCGGCATCCGCAGGGGTTTCGATGGGGGCGGCGTCCTCTACGGCGAGCGCTTCTGCCGCCAGGGACTCCTCGCCAAGCGCGGCGAGTTCTTCGCGGGCAATGGTCCGTCCAAAGGTCATACCTTCGGGCACCTCGCGCCGATAGAGATCGTAAATTCCAAGCTCGCGATAATACCGGACAGTGTCCGCTACGGCCTTCCTGCTCTGCTCGTCCAATACTTTTGCCATGCTATGCGGTCACCTTTGGAGTCTTTTGCCGGGCGCGCAACTTCACTACCGCATCCAGGATGCACCCTGCCATTTCGAGTTTGCTCATCTCCGGAATCGAGGTCACTTCGCTGGCGGTGATGATCTCCCCGGCGTTGCGCTCCGAGCCAAAACCCAGGCCGGGGCGCGAAACGTCGTTGAGCACGATTGCATCCAGACGCTTGCGTTCCAGTTTGCCACGGGCATTCTCCACCAGGTTCTGAGTCTCGGCGGCAAATCCGATGAGCAACTGTCCAGGCGCTCGGCTGGAACCAAGCTCGGCAAGAATGTCTGCGGTCGGCTGGAGGTCCAGCGTCACAGCCGCTGCGCGCTTGATCTTCTGCCCAGCGATTTCCGCCGGGGCAAAGTCGGAGACCGCGGCCGTCATGATCGTGATGCTGGAGCGACCGAAACGTGCAAGCAGGGCCTCGCGCATCTGCGCACTGCTCTCCACCGGGACAAACTCATCGACCGCAGGAGGGGTCAGCGCCGTCGGCCCGCTCACCAGCGTAACCTGTGCCCCGCGCCGCAACGCGGACTCGGCCAGCGCGTATCCCATTTTTCCGCTGGAGCGATTTCCCAGGAAACGCACCGGGTCGATCGGCTCATAGGTTGGACCGGCAGAGATCAAAATGTGCTCGCCCTTCAAGTCCTCGCGCTGGGCAAGGCGCGCCAGCAATGCTTCGACGATGGCCTCGGTTTCGGCCAATCTTCCCTCGCCCGTCATACCACAGGCAAGGTACCCTTCGCCCGGTTCGACGATGCTAACCCCGCGCGCCCGCAAGGTTTGCAGATTCGACTGAGTCGCCGGGTGACGCCACATATTCACGTTCATCGCGGGCGCCACCACTACCGGAGCCGTCGTCGCAAGGTAGAGCGTGGAGAGGAAATCATCCGCCAACCCGTGCGCGAATCGGGCAAGGGTTGCCGCCGTTGCGGGGGCCACCAGCAGGCCATCGATCGACTGCGCCACGCCAATGTGCTCGACCGAAGAATCGAGGGTTGAGCGAGAGTCGCGCTGCGAAAACATCCCGGTGATCACCTTTTCTCCGGTCAGCGCGGCGAAGGTCAAGGGACGCACAAACTCCTGCGCCGCGGCGGTCATGATGACCTGCACGCGGAGGTCGCGCTCCTGCAGACGGCGCGCAATCTCTGCCGCCTTATATGCGGCGATGCCGCCCGTGACTCCCAGTGCGATTTTCATCGGATTAATCTTCTACGTGGATTCGATGCCGGTGCGCGCGCGAACGATTACGACGGAAACCGCCGACGCGAATCCGCCATCATTTATCCGGAGAAACCGGTTCCGCAAAGACTAAGCGGCGCCGGACTCCGAATCGGATTTTGGAACGACCGTCAAAGGCGTGGTCTCCCACTTCACCTTGTCAGCCTGGAGCTCCAACGCGGCGATGTGGCAGGGCTTCGTGGAATCCGTAGCTACTAATGGGGTTGCGCCGGACTGCAACTGACGAGCACGGCGGGCTGCCACAAGAATGTATCGGTAATTGCTGTCGAATCCGCTGTAGAGATCCACTTTGCACCCCCTGTGAATTACACGGTCTGCTTTCGAAAGCTTTCCAGAATAGGACCCAGCGACGGCCGGACACGCTCCAGCCTGCGACCCTCGGCCAGTTCGACGAGCTCTTTTTCGTCGGCTCGCGCGGGCTCCCGGCCAGCGGCACGCAGACGCTCGGTGAGAATGATCGCCTTCAGCGCGTCGATGGAGTCGCCCAGTTGGTCGTTCACCAGAATGTAATCGTATTCCTCGTATTTTTCAATCTCCCGCGTGGCAGTTTCCAGCCTCCGCTGGATGACCGCCTCGTCGGTCATGCGTTCGGCCGAACTGCGCCGGCGCAATCGCTTCTCCAGCTCCGCCTTGTTCGGCGGCAGGATAAAGATGCTGATTTGCCCGGACAATTTCTCTTGCAACTGCGAGGCCCCCTGCACGTCGATATCCAGCAGCAGGTCGTGGCCACGCACAATCGCATCATCCAGAAACTTTTTGGCTGTGCCGTAGTAGTTTCCAAAAACGTCGGCGTATTCAAGAAATTCGCCTTTGCCGATCATGCGCTCGAAGACCACGCGATTGGTGTAGTAATAGTCGCGGCCATTTTCTTCGCTGCCGCGCGGTGGACGCGTGGTGTAGGAGACCGAGAACTCGAGCTGGTCCACCAGTTGTTTGATGGCGGCAACCAACGTCGATTTACCGCTGCCGGATGGGGCTGAAATGATAAAGACCAAGGTCATTCGACGTTTTGCACCTGTTCGCGGGATTTTTCAATATCGCTCTTCAGCGCCAGCCCCAGCTCGGTGATGCGCATGGCATCTCCGGCGAGTCCGGTGGTCTTGGAGAGCATGGTGTTGGCCTCTCGATTCATCTCCTGCAGCAGGAAGTCGAGTTTTTTGCCGACATCCTCGCCCTCTTCGAGCAAGCCGCGGAAATGCTTGATGTGGGTCTGCAGGCGCACGATCTCTTCCTGCACGTCGCTGCGCTCGGCCAGCATCGCCGCCTCTTGAAGGATGCGATCGGGGTCAGCCTTGCCTTCCAGCAGTTCGGCCATGCGCGCCCTTATGCGCTCCAGGTGCGCTTGTAGCACGGTGCCCCGCAGTTTCTCTACCTCGGCGGTGTTGCGCTCTAGTTGGTCCATCCGCGACTCCAGTTCGGCGCGCGTATGATCGCCTTCCAGACGGCGGTTGGCATTCAGCAGGTCAATCAATTCGGCGGCTGCGGCCAGCAGCGCGGTCTGCAACTCCGCCTCCTCCGGCATCTCACTGGAGGCCGAGAGCACGCCGTTCAAGCGGAAGACGGCATTCAAATCGACCTCGGCGCGCAGGTCGAGTTCCTTCGACAATTCGCGAAATGCTTTGGCATAACCGTAGACCAGTTCGTGGTTCACGCTGATGCCGGAAGCACCAGCGTACTCCAGAGCGAGCGTGAGTTCCACGTGTCCGCGGTGCATTTTTTCCTTGAACAGCTTGCGCAACTGTTGCTCAAAAAGGTCGGAGCGTCCCGGCAGACGCAGTTGCAGGTCCAGAAAGCGATGGTTCACCGACTTAGCGGTGAACGTGTATGCGGTCTTACCCTGCTGGCCCTTGATCTGGGCAAAGCCGGTCATGGAGCGGATCGGCATGGCTAGTCTCCGCCTCCTTCCACGCCCTGTTTGGGCGCGTCAAGATCTACAAATTGCAAGTCATAGAGACGGCGATAGGTGCCCAGCCGTGACAACAGATCCTCATGCGAGCCCTCATCGGCAATCATGCCGTTTTCCAGCACGAGGATGCGATCGGCGCGGCGCACGGTGGACAACCGGTGGGCAATCACGAATACGGTGCGGCCCGCCATCAGATTCTGCAGTGCGGTTTGCACTAAAGCTTCGCTCTCGGAGTCCAGCGCGGAGGTGGCTTCGTCGAGGATCAGGATGGGCGCATTCTTCAGCAGCGCCCGCGCGATGCTCAAACGCTGACGCTCGCCGCCGGAGAGGCGGAAGCCGCGTTCGCCGATTACCGTGTCATAGCCGTCCGGCATACGCTGGATGAAATCATGCGCCAAGGCGGCTTGGGCGGCGCGCTCCACATTCTGCTGCGAAACGTGGGGCTGCCCGTAAGCGATGTTGTTGCGCACCGTGTCATTAAACAGCATGGTCTCCTGGGCTACAATGCCAATCTGCCCGCGCAGCGAGGCCAGGGATATGTCGCGAATATCGTGGCCATCCACCAGAATCCGCCCCCCGGTGACATCGAAAAAGCGCGGAATCAGATGCACCAGCGTGGACTTGCCGGCACCGCTCCCCCCGACCAGTGCCAACATCTCGCCGGCTTTCACCTCCAGGTTGATACCCTTCAAGACCTCGCGGGCGTCTTCGCCATCGGCGTAGGAGAAGCGTACGTCTTCAAAGCGGATGGAATCGTGAAAGCCCGGCAGTTTGCGGGCGTGCGGCTTCTCGCGGACCACGTCCTTGACATCCATGAACTTAAAGACCGACTCGGATGCTCCCAGGGCTTGCTGAAAATTGTTATAGAAGGTGGCGAACTTGCGCACCGGCTGGTAGAGATTGATGGTGGCGGCGATGAACACCATGAATCCGCCGATCGTGAGGGTGTGGTGTTTGATGCTGTTGCGCCCCAGATTCAAAAGCAACGCAATGACCACCGCCCCCAGTATATCCATCAGCGGAGAACTCAGCGCCATGGCGACCACCGAGTGCATGTTCGCCGAGAACAGGCGCTTGGCTGCCGCCTTAAAGCGCGTCGTCTCCCAGATTTCCATGCTGAAAGCTTTGACGATGCGGTTGCCGGTAATGGTTTCGTGGAGGATATTTTGAATCTCGGCCAGTTTGTCCTGGCCGCGGCGAGTGGTGGTGCGCACCTGGCGGCCGATTTTGCGGGAGCTGAAGACGATGACCGGCACGAAAATCAGAAGAATCCACGCCAGCTTTCCGCCAACGAAAATCACCAAAATGGCGGTGAAGATAAAGGTGAAAAACTGCTGGAGGAATTCGGCCAGCACGCTTGACATGGCAAATTGCACTTTGTCGATGTCGTTGATGATGGCCGAAACCAACATCCCGGTGGGATGCTTCTGAAAGAAGGCCGCCGAGCGGCGCAGAACGCTGCCGTAAATTTCATTGCGCAGATCGGTCACCAGACCAAATCCGGCATAGTTCACCAAGTAGGTGCCCGCGTAGTCGAATATCCCCTTGAGGGTGACGGAGGCGACCAGCGCGAAGGCAACCATGGTCCAGGGATTATGGAAGTGGCTGGGGACGAACTGTTGCAGATAGATGGTGTGACTGGTCCGCGGAATCCTGAACAGCGCCAGCGAATTGCCCGGGGTATCGGGGGTCAATACGCCGTCGAAGATAGGCTTGAGCAGAAGCAACCGGAACGCTTCAAGCAGCCCGACAAACGAATACAACCCAACACTGGCGATCAATTGGAGCCAGTATGGCCGGACGTACCACATCAAGCGAATTAGTCGGCGCATGAACTACTCATTGGATGGCGGTCCATCCGGGATGGGGATTTGGGGTTCAAACATTGATTCTACTGGAAGCGGCTGATGGAATACAGGCCGCGAGCTCTTTCCCTCCGCCGTCCGGCGAAAATTGGACGACCGGCCGCAATTCCGCCTCTGCGGCGTGCACCGTCTACCATGAAGAGCGCCGGGATAAGCCCTCACACTTCCTGCGGCTTGCGAATTATTTCGGACTGTCGCGATGCTCCACTTTGACGCGGTAGCTCGCCTTGGCAAGGCGCTTCTTGATCTCCTCGGCCATGAACACCGACCGGTGCTGGCCGCCGGTGCAACCAAAGGCGATGGTCAGATAGCTCTTGCCTTCGGCGACGTAGTGGGGCAGCAGAAACAGCAGCAGGTCCATCACCTTGGTGATAAATTCCTGGGTCTGCGGAAACTCACGGATGTATTTTGCAACCCGCGGATGCTTGCCCGTGAAGGGACGAAACTCCGGGATGAAGTGCGGATTCGGCAGAAAGCGAACGTCGAAAACAAGGTCCGCACTCTCCGGTACGCCGTTCTTAAAGCCGAAGCTCAGGGCGGAAACCAGCAGCGGCTGCCGTTCATCTCCGGCTTTGAAGAGCTCAACCAGATGGGCGCGCAGCTCGTGCACGTTGAACTTCGAAGTGTCGATCTCCAGATCGGCGATATTGCGGATCTGCTCCAAGCGGCGGCGCTCGCTGATAATCGAGCTCGGCACTGAGGAAGCCGCGCCCAGAGGATGCGGGCGCCGGGTTTCGCTGAAGCGCCGCACCAGAACCTTGTCGCTGGTGTCGAGGTAAATCAGGGTGACATCCAGCCGTTTCTTGAGATCGCCAATGATCTTCGGAAGCTGCTCGAGACGGCTGCCCTCGCGGATATCGACCACGATGGCCGCATTCTTGTTGTCGCGGGTATCCTCAATGAGTTGGGCAAAACTGGGGATCAACTCTGCGGGAAGATTGTCGACGCAGTAGTACCCCATGTCCTCAAAGACCTTCAACGCGGTAATTTTCCCCGAACCGCTCAATCCGGTAATCATCACCAGTTTGGCTTTAGGGACTGGGCCGAGCACCAGCTCTGGATCGATCGGGATTAAGGGTTTGTTGGAACCAGCTTTACGGACCATAAGCGTAATTTAGCAGCAGAAGGTGACTGGGAGAAAGCTCATACTCGGCAACTTGGGTTACTGAAGCTTGGATTACTGAAATATGCCTGTGCTTTTTGAAGAGAATTGCGAATGAGCGTGCGCCCGGCGCCTTCCTCCACGACGCACGCTCAGCGGAACCTGTTATGAATGCACCAGCTTTTACGGCACTTCGATCAGCTCCAATTTGCCATCCTTGCGCCGATGCAGCACGCGCACAATGCTTTTCTTATCGCGGAAGATGAATACCTCCCGGTCTCGGAACTCGCACTCCTTCACCGCCTCTTCAATGGTCATCGGATGGACAGCCACGGAATCCTGGCTCTTCACCAGGTGAGCTTCGGTCATCTTGGGCTTAGCCGGAAACTTATGCACAACCACAGGAACCGCGGTAACGGCCGCAACCCCGACCGCAATCGGCAGCTCCACCTCCGGAGCCTCCCGCTTCCAATCCGGCTTCTCGGCTCGCTTGCCGTCGCGCTTTCGCGTATTCAGCTTCAGGGCCTGCTTTTCAATGTGCTCCAGAGCCTGATCGATGGCGACCATAACATCGGTAGCCTCGCCGCTTCCCACCAGCTTTCTGGTCCGCCGCGTCACCGTGATCTCCGCGATGCGGCGCTGTTTTTCCGCCGTCAGAATCACCTTGCTGCTGCAGTTTTCGCCCACTATCTTTGCAAGCTTCGCCAGTCCTGCTTCTACTTCCTTGCGAATCTTGGGAGTGATCTCGAATTGCCTACCGGTGTAATCCACGTTCATTCGATTTTTCTCCTTGGCCCTCCAGCACTTTCTCCAGTGCTGGGGAGTGCACCTTGTCCAGAGCCACCATAGCAATATATCGGCTCCAATCGACTGGCCCTGTAATCGATCACGGAGAAACCGTCCCCGCTCGCGCCACGGAAAAACTAAAACTCCCATGGGCGTTTGGTTATATCAGATGTGGAGATGCGCTGCCAGTCTTCCGCACCGCGGAGGAAAGTATTTACTTTTTGACCCGCCTCTGATGGGTCGAGGGAATTTTCATATCCTCGCGGTATTTTGCCACCGTACGCCGCGTAACCTGAATTCCCTGGGTTTGCAGAATGCGGGTGATTTGCTCATCGGTAAGCGGCCGCGAGGGATCTTCTTCCTCGATCAGCTTCTTTACCCGGCGCTTCAGGATCAGCAGCGAGGTCGCGCCCCCCTCTGGCCCGTTGACACTTTCACTGAAGAAATAGCGCAGTTCGAATACCCCTTGCGGGGTGTGGGCGTACTTGCTGGCCACGGCCCGGCTCACCGTCGAGGGATGCACGCCGATCTCTTCCGCCACTTCCTTGATCATCATCGGCTTCAGGAAGTCGATGCCAAAATCAAGAAACTCCTCCTGCCGCCCGATAATCGCATAGCAAACCTTCAGGATCGTCTGCTTGCGCTGCTCAATGTTCTTGATCAGTTGGATGGCGGATTTGTAGCGCTCCTTGACGTAGGTGCGCACATCCTTCTCGTTGCCTTCCTTGCTCAGCAGCTTCTTGTAAGTTGGGTTGAGGCGCAACTGCGGCATATCGTCGTCGTTCATCACCACCAGGTACTCGTCGCCCTGCTTGATGATTGCCACATCGGGCTCAATCAGCCGCGTCTCCGGGACGTTGTAGCGCAATCCCGGCTTGGGGTCCAGGGTGCGAATCAGGACCACGCAGCGCTCCACCCGTTCCATGCTCTTGCTCATCGCCCGGGCAATCTCGCGGATCTGCTTGTTCTGCAACATGTGCAGATACTTATCGGCGATCACCATGGCATCTTCCAGCAGCTCCGGCATGTCCGGCTCGCCGCCGCGCTCATCGTGCACGCGCAACAAATCCTTGAGCTGCGCCATCAGGCACTCGCGCAGGTCGCGTGCGGCTACCCCGATCGGGTCCATCTGCCGTACCAGATCGAGCGCCTCGTGCAGTGCGTCGCGCCCGAAAAGAGCGTTGCTGGGAAGCTCCGGCTTGGGGATCAGCTTGGGACGGGCATCGGTGCTTCCCTCCGCCGCAGGGTCGGACGCGTCCGCCGCCGCTCCGGCCTGGCCCAACTCCTGCTCCAGCGCCGCGCCGCCGTCCAGCACACTCAGCGAACCCGCGCCCTGTTGCAGCAATTCTTCATCACTGGACAGCAGGTACCCGTCATCGCCCAGATTGCCGATAATCAGCTCTGCCGCCGCCAGCACGTCGTCCTTGACGTGCACCGCGCCGAGCTGCCACATCAGGTGATCGGTGAGGGTCGTGGGCTTGGAAAGAAAGTTCTCAAACGAGGGCTTTTCGATCGACTCCAACTCAGTGTTGCTGCGATACCCAGGGTCCAGATAGTCGTTGAAGAAGGAGCCGAAATCGACTTCCTCGAACGGATCCCGCTCCTCAGGGGTGGTTTTGACCTCTTCTACGGTGGCGGCGGCGCTTTCGCGCTCGCGCTGCTCCTCGCGAGCGGCAATCTCGTCGATTGTCGGCACCGGGTCGAGGTATTCATCCAACACCGGGTTTTCCACCATTTCTTCGTTGATCATGTCCTTGAGCTCAAGCTTATTGAGCGCGAGGACGCTGACCATCT
>CAZLZA010000056.1:0-28858 GCA_964563875.1 uncultured Acidobacteriaceae bacterium | reverse complement strand
TCGCGCGACCAGTCATAGCTGAAGCCGAGGCGCTTCATCTGCGTCTTCATGGCGGCGATATTGTTGACCGTCCACTCACGGGGCTGACGCTGGTGCTTGATGGCAGCGTTTTCAGCCGGCAAACCAAAGGAGTCCCATCCCATGGGATGGAGTACGTTATGGCCGCTCATCCACATATAGCGGGCCAGGGCGTCGCCAATGGCGTAATTGCGGACGTGGCCCATGTGCAAGGCGCCGGAGGGATAGGGCAGCATCTCGACCACGTAATACTTGGGCTTGCCGCAGGAGGGCGGCTCAGGCGCATAGCGGGTAAGATCGTTGTCCCAGAGCGCGGCCCACCGCTGCTCAACCGGAGTGGGATTGTAGCGGCTGTCATCTTCCGCACGACCGACGGCGCGTTGGCGGGGTTCGGCGGTCTGACGTAGGACTTCCGCGGGTTGTTCAAGGATGTCGGCGGGAGAGTCCGGCGACGGCTGCTGAATGGATTTCTGCTGATCGGCCATGAGTGTTGGTTCGCCCTGTCAGTGGCGCAAATTGCGCAATCGGTAAGCTTTTATTTTACAACGCGTGCGCAGGATCGCCACTCTCTACCCTACTAACGACTTGAGCGCCTCGACATTATGGAGATCGTCGAGAGGTTCGTCGATGGGGGTTTCCAGAATGAAGGCGGCGTGCGCGTGGCGCGAGTCGTTGAGCAGGCGGCGGAAGGGTTCGAGGCCAATGCTACCTTTGCCGATGTGTTCGTGGCGATCGAGCTTGGAACCACAGGCGGCTTTGGCATCATTGCAATGCCAGACGCGCACGTTAGCAAGGCCGACGGTGGAGTCAAGCCGGCGCATGGTTTCGGCGTAACCCTCTTCGCTGACAATGTCATAGCCGCAGACGTGAGTGTGGCAGGTATCGATGCAGGCGGCGACCGGAAGGCTCTTGGCCAGGGCGGCGATGAGTTCGGCAATGCTGTCAAAACTCGATCCCAAGGAGAACTCTGCCCCGGCGGTGTTCTCGATCAGCAGGGTGAGTCCGTTGGCCGCCATGTCCAGGTCATCAGCCGCGCGAGCGATGGCCTGGCAGGCGTTGCCGATACCCTCGTCGCGCGAGCAGCCACGAAAGCTGCCGGGGTGAAGTACCACGTATTCGGCGCGCAGCGAGATCGCACGCTCCATCTCAGCGCGAAAGGCGGAGACGGATTTTTCCAGAATCTCGGGGTTGGTGCCAGCAACATTGATGAGGTAGTTCGCGTGGACCATCAGGGGCTTCAGGTCGTAGGCGCTGCGGAGGCGGGCCATGGCTTCAAACTGCTGAGACGAAATGTCATAGGGCTTCCACATGCGCGGGCTGGAACTGAAAATTTGCAGGGTGTTGCAACCCAGGCGCCAAGCACGCTCGGCGGAGGTTTCGACGCCTCCGGCGGTGGAGGTGTGGATGCCGATGCGGAGCGAGGAAGGCTGCGGCCTGCGCTCAGAAGCGGGAATCAGCTTGAGGATGTCTCTTTCAGGGGCAGTCGCGGACTTCTTGACGGCTCGGGGCATGAGGAGATTGTAAGGCGCGCCACGACTCAAGGCCAAAGCCGGCCAACTGCTCCCAATGGCGCGGGCGCTGGGGCTGAAATTCGAAATGCCACGAGATTTGCAGCACGGGCGGAAGGCGGATAGGGCACGGAAGGCGAAACCATCACGCTGGAATAGTCGCGCGATGATATCCTAATCGGCATCACGCCAGAATGAGGCATTCACCTTCCATGTCCAACCCGTATAGCCCTGAGTCCCAGCCCACGCCCGAATCCAACGAGTCCTTTGAGGACATTCTTGCCCAGTACGAGCAGACGCATTCGCGCAAGGCTCCCGATGGCAATAAACAACTTGAAGGTACGGTTGTCGCCCTCTCCGCCGAGTCAGTATTTCTCGATATCGGCTACAAAACCGAAGGTATTCTGCCGCTCGCGCCATTTCAGGGTGCAGGCGAAACGGTAAAAGTCGGTGATAAGTTTCTTGTCTCGGTGAAAGGCCGCAATCCGGAAGGCTATTACGAGCTTTCGCGGATGAAGGTGGAGTTGCCGAAAGATTGGTCAGCCCTGGAGCAGGCCTTTGCCGAGAAGACTGTGATCCTGGGCACGGTGACCGGCGTGATCAAGGGCGGACTCAGCGTGGACGTGGGAGTGCGCGCGTTTATGCCCTCCTCGCGCAGTGGAGAACGCGACGCCACGGCGATGGAAAAGCTGGTGGGCGAGCAGATTCGCTGCCGCATCATCAAACTCGACGTTACCGATGAGGATGTGGTGGTGGATCGCCGCGCCGTGGCCGAAGAGGATGAGCGCGCCAACAAGCAGCGGCGCTTCAGCGAGATTGAAGAAGGGGCCACGCTGAGCGGGACGGTCCGCAGCTTGGCCGATTATGGAGCATTCGTTGACCTGGCCGGAGTGGACGCGCTGTTGCACGTCAGCGACCTTGCCTGGGGCAGGGTGAACAAGGCGGCCGACGTGCTCTCCGTGGGCCAGCAGGTGGAAGTGAAGGTTCTGAAGGTCGACGCTGAGAAGCACCGGATTTCCGTAGGGCTGAAACAGCTTCAGCGGCATCCGTGGGATGCGGTTCCGGAGAAGTACAAGGTTGGCGAACGGGTACAGGGAACGGTAACCCGGGTGGTCGAGTTCGGAGCGTTCGTGGAGTTGGAGCCGGGCATTGAAGGGTTGATTCACCTTTCAGAAATGTCGTGGGCGAAGAAGGTGAAGAAAGCCAGCGACGTGATCAAGCCCGGGGAGACTGTGGAAGCCGTAATTCTGGGCGTGAGTCCGGGCGAACGGCGCATCTCGCTGGGACTGAAGCAAGCGTTGGGCGATCCCTGGGCTCAGGCAGCGCAGAAATTTGCGGCGGGCACGGTGATCGAAGGTCCGGTCACCAGCATCACCAAGTTCGGCGCTTTCGTGCAACTTGCAGAGGGGGTTGAAGGCATGGTGCACGTCAGCGAGATCAGTGCGGAGAAGCGCATTGAGCATCCGCAGGACGTTTTGAAACTTGGGCAGGTGGTACAGGCCCAGGTGCTCGAACTGGATCTCGAAAAGCGGCAGTTGCGGCTTAGCATGAAGCAACTTGTTCCGACTGGTCTGGATGAATACATCGCCGAACACAAGGTGGGCGACGTGGTTACCGGACGTCTGATGGAGGAATCCGGGGAGCGGGTCGAACTGGGAGAAGGCATCCGCGCGACGTGCCGGGTTGCCGCTGCACCGGCGGCGAAGGAAGAGCCCAAGGTTGCCAGCAACAAGGTCGACATGTCATCACTCAGCGCCATGCTCAATGCGAAGTGGAAGGGCGGTCCGAGCAGCGAGGCCAAGCCTGAGGCAGTGCGCGCCGGGCAGATTCGCAGCTTCCGGATTGTGAAACTGGACGCCGCCGCGAAGAAAATCGAGTTGGAGCTAGCGTAGAACTTTCTACCGCGCCGCAGGCCGCCCGACAACGGCTTACGGCGCGGGAGCAATAACACGCCCGACGGCGCGCGTACCCCGATCGCGGGGGCTTCGCTAACCCGGCTTCCGCAACCGCGGGACTTGGGCTAATACAACCGGGCTAATACAACTTCTGTGAGGGAACCATGCTGGTAGTAATGCAGTCGCATGCCACGCCGGACGAAATTCGCGCCATTTGCGAAAGAATTGAAGCCCTGGGATTCCGGGCACACTCGGTAGAGGGTACGGAACGTTACGCGGTGGCCGTAACCGGCGACCTGAGTGGGATAGAAACCTGCGGATTCGAAGACCTTCCGGGCGTACAGGAAATTATCCGCATCAGCAAGCCCTACAAGTTGGTGAGTCGCGAATCCAAGCCGGAAAACACGGTGGTGCGATTTCCTAACTCCAACGTCACGATCGGGGGCCAGGAGTTCGCGATCATCGCGGGGCCGTGCTCGGTGGAAAACCGCTCGCAAACCCTGAATGTTGCCGAGAAGGTTGCCGCGGCAGGCGCGACGCTGTTTCGTGGCGGCGCATATAAGCCGCGCACCTCGCCCTACGCATTTCAGGGCATGGGAGTAGAAGGACTGAAAATTCTGGCGGAAGTGCGCGAGCGCTTCGGCATGCTGATTGTGACTGAGGCGGTGGACACCGAGGCGATGGAAGCGATCGAAGATTACGCTGACATGATTCAGATTGGCGCGCGCAATATGCAGAACTTCTCGCTGCTGAAGCGGGCCGGGCGCTCTCCGCTGCCGGTGTTGCTGAAGCGTGGGCTGAGCGCGACCCTGGAAGAACTGCTGATGGCAGCCGAATACATCATGAGCGAGGGAAATCGTAACGTAGTGCTTTGCGAACGCGGCGTGCGTACATTTTCGGATCATAGCCGCAACACACTGGACCTCAGCGTGATTCCGGCGGCGCAGAAGCTGAGCCATCTGCCGATACTTTCCGACCCGAGCCATGGCACAGGCAAGCGCGACCGGGTGACGCCACTGGCACTGGCTTCCGCAGCGGTAGGAGCCGATGGGCTGATGATTGAAGTGCATCACGATCCCGACCACGCACTCTCCGATGGAGCACAGTCGCTATACCCCGACCAGTTTGCGACGCTGATGTCGCAATTGCGGGAGATTCTTCCTGTGGTGCATCGCACCCTGAGCCCGGAGCCAGCGCGCGCAGCGACCAAACCAGTGGCGGAACGCTCGTGAAGCTTCGAAGGAAGGGTGTGACGGGCCGGCGGGTTGCCGGCCTTGTGCTTGGAGCCATGGTGATGCTGGCCGGTTGCAGCAAACACAACAGCGAACCGGCACACAGCTTTGCCTACATTACGAACTCTGGCTCCAATTCGGTCAGCGTGCTGGACTTGGCAACCCTGAAGATCGTGCGGACACTCACCACGGGAAACAATCCTACGGGCGTCACCGCCAGTCCCACCAAAGATGAAGTGTATGTGGTGAACACTGACTCGGGCACAGTGAGTGTCATCAACAGTGCAAGCAACCAGGTTGCGGGCAGCATCAGCGTGGGCAGAAGCCCTTATACCATTTCCGTAACCACCGACGGAAAGCGCGGCTGGGTTGCCAATGCGGGATCGAACACGGTGACAGCACTGGATCTGGATGCTCATCGCGTGATCGGGCAAGTTGCGGTGGGAGAGCAGCCAGGGATTGCGCGGGTTTCCGGGGATGGCAAGTTCGTGGCCGTGGCCAATCGCGGCGATGATTCTGTGACCCTGATCGATGGCACGACGATGAAGGTTCGCGGAACCCTGCATGTATGTAGAACCCCGGACTCACTGGTGATTCTGCCGGATGCGTCCAAGGCCATTGTCGGCTGCTCGGGTTCGCACCAGGTGGCATCAGTGAACCTGAAGAATGGACGCGTCGAGGCGCTACTCCAGGTGGGCGGGACACCCGTGGACCTGGGGATGAAGCCCGATGGCGGCGAAATCTTTGTATCAAATTATGAGGCGCAGACGATCTCGGCAGTGAGCCCCTATACCGACGAGGTGAGTGAAAGCTTTCTGGCTGGCGATCATCCGGTGCGAACCCTGGTGAGCGGCGACAACGGCACATTGTATGTGAGCAACTTTGCATCCAACAGTGTGGCCGTCTTTGACGCAACCACGCGCAAGCTGATTACTACGGTGGAGGTTGGTTCGAAGCCCGATGCTCTGGCACTGACACCGGCGGAGAACATGCTGCTGGTCGCCGATTCGGGTTCCGGAGACGTGGCCGTACTGCTGCTGGACAAGCGGCGGGACAGAAAAGTTCAGGCGCCGCCGCCACGACTGTTCATGATGATTCCCACCGGGGCGAGACCCTCTCAGATTGCCGTGAAGACATCGTCGAAAGCGAATTAGCATGAACATCTGCACGAACTGTGGCCGCGACTTTGAGGCTACCTCCGACAGTGAAGCGCTCTGTCCGCAATGCTCGGCGGAACAGATGAAACCTGCCCCGGCAGCGCCGGGGCGACTACAGCAGCTCTTCGAGTCGCCGACGATCGTTCTGATAGCGCTGAACACGCTGGTCTATCTGATCATGGCGTGGCAAGCCCGCAGTTTCCTCACCTTCAATCCGGAACTTCTGCTGAACTGGGGAGCGAACGCCGGGGTGCTGACCGCTGGCGGGCAATGGTGGCGACTGCTCACATCCACCTTTGAGCATGGCGGACTGGTACACATCGCGCTGAATATGTGGTGCCTCTACAGCCTGGGATGGCTGGCGGAGTTGCTCTTCGGGCGCGCACGCTTTACCCTGCTTTATCTGTTGTGCGGCATTGGCGGCAGCCTGGGCAGCATTTGTTGGCACGGAAATGGCGTGAGTGTCGGCGCGTCGGGAGCCATCTTCGGGGTAGCAGGAGCGCTGATTCCGGCGATGCTGCTGCACAGTAATCAGCAGCTCCGCGCATTGCTGAAAGGACACCTCACTAGCATCGCGCTCTTCGTGCTCTACAATCTTGCGTTCGGAGCCGCGGCCAGCGGCATTGACAATGCGGCGCACATTGGCGGACTTTTGACCGGATTGATTTTGGGCGTGGCTTTCCCCACCGGTCCCGACCGCTATGAACAGCGCGGGCGGATGCGGGTGATTGCGAGCACGCTGCTCATGGTGCTGGCGTTCGCCGGAACAGGAGCGTTTGCGAAGCAGCGCAATCAGCCTTATATCGAGATCGAGAAGGCCTCCGATGCCCACGAGCACGGCGACGCTGACGCTGCGCTCTCACACGCCGAGCGCGCCACTGCCTTGAAGCCGGAGGATGCCCATGCGCAATTCATGCTGGGGACATTGCTGTTGAATGCGCATCGCTACGCCGACGCCGTGGGGCCGTTCACAAACACGACACGGCTGCGTCCGAAGTTCGGGCCGGCCTATGTGAATCTATGCGTGGCGCAACGCGAGTTGAAGCAACTCGACGCGGCGCTCGCCAACTGCGAACAGGGGGCAAGACTCGCTCCTACCGAAGCAGAATCGTGGTTCAACCTGGGACGCGTGCGCTATGAGCTGAACAACCCGACCGGGGCGCGGGATGCGCTGGCCAAGGCCGTGTCGCTGAACCCGCAAGGCTTTGACGAAAATCTGCAATACGCCCTGATGTTGATCTCAACTGGCGAGACCCGCACAGCGGTGCCCTATCTCCAGAAGGCCCACGATCTGCATCCCCAGGATGAGGAAGTGGAAACGCTACTGAAACAGGCACAGCGACAATAGAAGACGCGCAGTATCCTCCGTCATGTGAGCAGAATATGAAGATCCAAGAAAACGTACTGCTGGCGCCGTTCACGACGTTGCAGGTGGGCGGGAACGCAAAATATTTTGCCGAGCCAGTAAGTGACGACGAAGTAATTGAGACTCTGCGGTGGGCGCGCGCGGGTTCGATTCCGGCATTTGTAATGGGCGGAGGCAGCAATCTGCTGGTGAGCGACGCGGGCTTTGCCGGCCTCGTGCTGCATATGGCGATCGGCGGCATTGACACGTGTGACTGCGGCGACAGACGAGTCTTCTCGGCCGGTGCGGGCATGGATTGGGATACGTTCGTGGCGCGCGCGGTAGAGGGCAACTGCGCGGGAGTGGAGTGCCTCAGCGGGATTCCGGGAACTGTGGGCGGTACTCCGGTACAGAATGTAGGTGCCTATGGGCAGGATGTCTCGGAGACAATTGTGCGAGTTTGCGCGATCGATACGGCGACGCTAGAGCCGGTGGAAATCGACAAAGAGGCTTGTGGTTTCAGCTACCGGCAGAGCCGCTTCAATGGATGCGATCTGGGCCGCTACGTTGTAACCCGTGTGGACTACTCTTTGCAACCGGGCGGGCCGCCGAAGGTTGCGTATGCTGACTTAAAGCGATGCTTCAGCAATGATGGCGCAAGCGACATAGCTCCAACACTTTCCGATACACGCGAAGCCGTGCTGGCGATCCGTCGAACGAAGGGCATGGTACTCGATAAGGATGATGCAGACAGCCACAGCGCGGGTTCGTTCTTCAAGAATCCGGTAGTGAGCCTTGCTGAGTATGCCCGGATTGCAGCGGCTTCAGCGATGCCGGTGCCGCATTTTGCGGCGAGCGAGGGATACGTAAAACTGGCGGCGGCCTGGTTGATTGAGCAGGCAGGAATTGCGAAAGGATTCGTCCTCGGTCCGGTGGCCATCAGCAGCAAGCACACCCTTGCGTTGGTTAACCGGGGCGGCGCGAGGGCCGCCGATGTGCTGCTGCTGAAAGAGTTTGTGCAGCGACGGGTACACCAGCGCTTCGGGGTGGAACTGCGTCCGGAGCCGGTGATGCTGGGCTTCGACACTCCTAACTAACGGAGATCGAGTGACTCCCGGTTCGTCGCGCGATTTACTTCTGCGGCAAATTGCGGACGCGTTTGAGTTTCAAGACACTGCCAGGCATACCGCGCGTTTCACTCAGGACAGCCACCGTGGCGAGCACGCCCATCACCAGGAAGAGCGCGAAAAAGATTACGGCAATGACAAGAACCGGCATAAACCACCTCGCCGCCTATTGTCTGCCGAGAACAACCATCCTTCGGTGACGCCAATCACCGTCGCGAGTGAGGATTGCGCTTACACCAGCTTTGTGAGTTCGCTGTCGATCTGCTGCAATTCGGTATTCAAGAGCAGCGTGTAGCGCTCATTACTGGTACGCGACAATTGTTCGCGAATGCGGGCTCGGGTCAACGTGAGAGCCTGAACCTTGCGGGCCACTTCCGCCCTCAATCGTCCCACCCGCTCTTTTTCATCAACGATTTCCTGTGAACGGATCTGTTCTTCCTGATCGATTTGCAGCGCTTCTACGGATTTGCTTTCCCAGCCATTAGCCATAGATTGATTATAAGCGGGCCGAAGCGGGTTAGACAAAGCAAAGAGGGCCGGAATGCCGACCCTCGGGCAAAAAAGGCAAGAAAGTCCAGAACTTGGGTTCAGAAACGCGCGACCACGCCGCCAGCATAGCGGAAGGAAGACTGGTTGGTGCCATAGTGATGAGTGTAAAGATAATCCACCTGCGCCAGACGAACCGCCAGGTGGCGCGATAGATTTCCATCGAATGTGACGCCCGCAGCGGCGGCAAAATTTAGATCTGTCTGGTCGAAGGTGCTGGGAAGAGTCGTGGGTATGGTGAAATCGTCATGATCAAGACCCGCGAGCACGTGGACCGAGGGTGTAAGGAATCCCCACTGGCGCAGGCGATAGCTGGGACCGGCTAAGTAGCTTATACGAACGTACTTGATTCCGGTTGAATCGACCTTGCTATTGGAACCTCGGGCGATATCAATGGTATAGCCGAATTTGCCGCCGAGGTAATGGCTGAACTCGATGGCAAATCCGTTGAGGTTTGTGCTGTCCACGTTCACCAGATTGGTGGGCACACCGCCGACCTTCACAAGGTTGCTGCCGGAGGTATCAGCGTGCTGAAAGGAATATCCAAGGAATAATTCTGTATTCGGTACGACCAAGGGCTGCGGTTCCATTTGAGCTAATGCGAACGCGCCAAAAACCAGGACAAACACAAAAGAAGCAGTAAGTTTACGCATCAATATCAATCCTCCGGGAGGTGAGAACCATCACCGGCAAGCCCGAAACCAATCGCAATCGGCCGGAACCTGAAACCTGAGATGAATTGCTCGTCTGCTCTCAACTTATCACGGTGAAGCGGCCATGGGCAGAAGCGATTGAATCGCGACGGCCCCGAGCGACTTTCCCTCAACTCAGGATAATACGATTACTCGTCTTCGCGCGATTCTCGCATCAGGCGCAAGGATCGTCCGGCGATTTCCGGGGTGGTCTCCACCGGACCATCAGAGAACGGACATTCCAGATTGCTGGTGTCGAGCACATTGCGCCAACCGCGATTGTGCGGTGACGACGGTAGCTTGTAGGAGACCGCATCGTGATAGGAGTTGAGCAAAATCAGGAACGTATCGTCAATCAGAGGCCGGCCCATCTCGTCCACGGTGCTCAGTGTTTCACCGTTGATCAGAACAGCGATACTGCGAATCCAGCCGGAATTCCACTCTTCCTCGGTCATTTCATGGCCATCGGAGCCGAACCATGCAATGTCTTTGACGGTTGAGTTGCGGATACTGCGGTCCTGATAGAAGTTGCGGCGGCGAAGGTTGGGATGCTTCTTGCGCAGCTCAATTAATTTTGCGACGAACTCCAGAAGATCGTTTTGTTCCGCAGCGCGCTTCCAGTTATACCAACTCAACTCGTTGTCCTGGCAATAAGCGTTGTTGTTGCCCAATTGAGTGCGCGCGATCTCGTCGCCACCGCAGATCATCGGCACGCCCTGAGAGAGCAGAAGGGTCGCCAGGAAGTTACGCATTTGCACTTGCCGTGCCGTCTGGATTGCCGGATCGTCGGCAGGGCCTTCCACGCCCATGTTCCAGGAGTTATTGTCGTTGGTGCCGTCATGGTTATCTTCGCCGTTGGCGAGGTTGTGCTTTTCGTTGTAGCTCACCAGATCGTTCAGGGTGAAGCCATCATGCGCCGTGATGAAATTGATTGAGGCGGAGGGCTTGCGGCCATCACTCTTGTAGAGATCGCTACTGCCGGTGAGACGGTACGCAAGATCTGAAAGCTGGCCTTCATCGCCCTTCCAGTAGCGGCGCACGGTGTCGCGGTACTTGCCGTTCCACTCCGCCCAGAGCACGGGAAAGTTTCCGACCTGGTAGCCTCCTTCCCCCACATCCCACGGTTCAGCAATCAACTTCAAGCGGGACAGAATCGGGTCCTGATGAATGATGTCAAAAAACGACGAGAGGCGATCCACGTCGTGCAGTTCGCGAGCCAGAGCGCTGGCGAGATCAAAGCGGAAACCATCGACGTGCATTTCCGTGACCCAGTAGCGCAGGCTGTCCATGATGAGCTTCAGAACCTGCGGATGACGCACATTCAGGGTGTTTCCTGTGCCGGTGTAGTCCATATAGAAGCGCGGCATCTCCGGGACGAGGCGATAGTAATCGGAATTGTCAATGCCACGAAAGTTGAGCATTGGGCCGAGATGGTTGCCCTCGCCAGTGTGGTTGTAAACCACGTCGAGGATGACCTCGATGTTTTCGCGATGCAGCGTCTTGACCATGGCCTTGAACTCGTTCACCTGTCCTCCGGTGTCGCCGCTGGAGGAGTAGCGCGCTTCCGGGCTGAAGTACGCCATGGTGTTATAGCCCCAGTAATTGCGCAGATTCCGGTCCATCAGGTGCTTATCGTCGATGAACTGATGCACCGGAAGCAACTCCACCGCGGTGATCCCAAGCCGCTTTAGATACTGGATGCTGGGGGGTGAGGCGAGACCGGCATAGGTGCCTCGAATTTCATCCGGAAGCTCGGGATTCAGCTTGCTGAAGCCGCGCACGTGCGTCTCGTAGATGATTGAGTCGCTCAACGGCATGTTTGGCGGGCGATCCTGCTCCCAGTCAAAGTAGGGATTGACGACAACCGCCTTCGGCATCCCATCGCCGTCGTCGCGCTCGTCCTGCGCCAGGTCTGGATCAGCGCCGCCGAACTGGTAGGGATAGACAGGTTGGGACCAGTCAACGCCGCCGCAGAGAGCTTGGGCCTGCGGATCGATGAGAAGTTTGGAAGGGTTGAAGCGAAGACCTTGCAGCGGCTCCCACGGACCGTACACGCGATAGCCATAGAGTTGTCCTGGCTGAATCCCTTGCAGGTATCCATGGTGCACAAAAGCTGTCATCTCTCGCAGCTCGATGCGCTCCGTTTCCTGCCGGCTGCGATTATCGTAGAGGCAAAGTTCAACCTTGGTCGCGTGTTCCGAATAAATAGCAAAGTTCGTGCCCGTTCCGTCCCAGGTCGCGCCGAGAGGATAGGGTCTTCCAGGAAGTATGTTTCCAGCCATCGTTCATCCGCAGATAGGAATAGATTCCTGCTTGCATTGGATTGCAGGAACAAACCATACGCTGTATCGGGCGCAAGGAAAAGCCTTCCTTTGGGGAAGGCTTTTGAAAAACGAATTGTTTTCTTTCACATCAGGACATTACTTCTGAACTTTGAGTGCGGCATTATGCACCGGGGATGCCTTGCCTGCAAAGTAGTTGTGCTCATCCAGGTTGTGGTAAAAGTGCCCCGCCAGTTCCGCCGCCTTGGGTCCGTACACGGCATGGTCTCCCTGCAGAAAGATCACCGTGACGATGCGGCCAGACTGGGAGTTGGCGAACGAACCGAACCAGCCGAAGCGAGTTCCGGCGTTGCTGCACGTCCCGGTCTTGCCCAGCACCTGCTCCGAGGTGAAGTTAGTGCGCAGACTGCGCGCGGTTCCGTACTGGGTCGCACCTAACATGCCTACGCTGACTTCGGGAATCAACGGTGCAATATCCAGGTAACGCTTGACCTTGGGCTGGAAGTTGGTGATCTCCGCCGCCGAGCGCGGGTGCTGCAGGTAATAGAGTGTGCCACCGTTGGCAATTGCGGCCATCAACGAGCCAAGCTGCAACGGAGTCATGCTGACGCTCTCGCCGAACGAACACATTTTGCCGACACCGCCGAGTTTCGCTGGCAATTCTTCGCTCGGATACACGCCAAGGTGCTCGCCCTGAAGATTCCATCCCGCCAGCTCGCCCAACCCGAACTGGTGCGCATAATAGCTCACCTTCTGGAAGCCCAGACGGCGGCCCAACGCCTCGAAGTATTGATTGTTGGAGTGGGCCAGGGCCTGGTTCATGTCGACCTTCCAGCCGCCCAGATTCAGTGGCGTGTCTTTGGTCACAATGCCTTCGCTCAGGGCGGCCAGGGCAACGGAAACCTTGATTGTGGAGCAGGGCTCAGCGCCGCTGGAGAGCGCTAGCTTCTGGTTTACCATCGCCAGAATCCGGCCATTGCTGGGATCGATGGCGACCACGGTCCCATTCAGATTCCCCAGTGCATTAATGGCGGCTTCGCGCACCATCGGATCTTCGCCCGCTGGGTTGTCCCCTGCGGCCGGATCACTCGCAAACGAGGTAGCGGTGAAGCGCTCATAATAGCGGACTCTTCTCTTGCCTCTCTTGCCCGTAGCAACCACCGCACTGCTCTTGCCTGCGCTCCTGGCCACACGAGAATGAACCGCACGACTGTGCCGGGATGCGGCCATGCGCTTCTCTGTGTTTGCGCTCTCTTTAATTTTGCGATTGCTTCGTGCCTCATGACGGGTGGATACCGTGGCTGCAAAAGAGCTGAGCGCGACAAAAAATGTCAGCATGGCCACCAGTGCGGCTTTAAGACTTCGGGTTTGCATCAAAGTAAACATTCCTTACCTACACCTCTGCTGCCGCTCCGCTGCTCCGGGCTTTCCAAAACAACTTGGTCCAAGGCGGTGAGTATCTTGATGGTAGGTGAGTTGATCCTGCGGATACAAGTCAAAACGCCCATCTCAGTGATTCTCCCCTATGACCTAAGTACATTGCCAACCCAACACTGATGCGGCAGCATTCAGTAGAGTTGCAGGATATGCGCTGACTCAGCAATATCTATCGGCAGAACATCCTGTAAGTTGATTGTTAGCACAAAAGGAAACGTTGGGAGGCTAACCGTCTTGAGTCCCCGCCGGCAAAAAAATGCTTCGATTGAAAAAAATGCACGACCGCTCATTTGCGATATCGGTGCAATTTGATTGAACGCGCCTGAACGCGACGCTCATAGTTGAATTCTTGTAAAGAAATATTTCGAAGAGAGCGCGGAACGGGTGGAGTGCAAGGGCGAGCCTAGCGAAATCACTACGCCCGCCCCGCAACGTTAACCCATATCCGAATTCTTCTTTCGCAAGTAGGCAGGAACATCGAGTTCGTCGTGCTCGTCTTCGGCACTCAGCGCCTCCAGCGAAGGCGCTGGACGAGTGAGTTGCACCGCCTCCCAGACCCGGGTCGGGGGCGGTGCCGGCAGGGGAGTCTCTACCACGGGCGCAGCGGGAGGAGCCGCGATGGGGCTCGGCTGTGGCTCGGGCGCATTGCGAAACTCCGTATCCTCGGCGTGCAGTTCGTAGGCAGCATCGGCGCGGCGCGTGATTTGCGGCTCGGGCGGCACTGGCCACTGCGTCTGGCGGGCCTGCTGGATGGCGGCAGCCGTGGTTGTCATGGTATTGTGCGAATGCAACCGGGATTCAGCGCGAAAACCTGTGGCAATGACGGTAATCTTCACCTCGTCCTTCATCTTCTCGTCCAGCACAGCGCCGAAGATAATATTGGCATCCTCATGCGCGGCGCTCTGAATGATGGTAGAGGCTTCGTACACCTCGGCCAGTTTGAGCGAGCTTGAGCCGGTGATGTTGAGCAGAATTCCACGTGCGCCGTCGATGGCGCCCGCTTCCAGCAGAGGGGACGCAATAGCCCGCTGTGCCGCCTCCAGGGCCCGGCGCTCTCCTTTGCCCGTGGAAGTGCCCATGACGGCGTAACCCATGCCTGCCATGATCGCTTTCACATCGGCGAAGTCGCGGTTAATGATGCCCGGGATGGTGATGATGTCGGAGATGCCTTGCACGGCCTGACGCAGAATGTCGTCGGCGACGCGGAAAGATTCGAAGAAGCCTGCGTCTTGCGCCACGGCGAGCAACTTCTCGTTGGGAATCACGATCACGGTGTCAACCGATTCGATCAGTTCATCCAGCCCTTGCTCGGCCTGTTTCATGCGCCGCTTGCCCTCGAAGGCAAACGGCTTGGTGACCACGGCTACGGTAAGCGCACCCATCTCACTGGCGAGCGAAGCGATGATGGGGGTGGCTCCCGTACCGGTGCCACCACCCAGGCCGGTGGTCACAAAGACCATGTCGGCGCCCTCAAGAGCCGCGATGATGCGATCGGTATCTTCGAGCGCGGCCTGGCGGCCAACCTCGGGATTGGCGCCGGCGCCCAGGCCGTTGGTAAGCTTCACACCTAACTGCAACTTTTTCGGCGCCCGCGACATCTGCAGCGCCTGCAGATCGGTATTGGCGGTGATGAACTCAACCCCCTCGACGCCTGTCTCGATCATGCGATTGACCGCGTTATTGCCGCCGCCGCCGACACCAATCACCTTAATTCTGGCGTTGTTGCGTGGCTCCTCGTGAAACTGAATCCGAATATCCTGCTCTTCCATAATTGCCACCTCACCTGACGCTGCGTCGCGCCATATCAATCAATCTGAATATCCTCGAGCAAATAGTGCTCGCAGGCGTGCGCCGAATCCGCTTTCTTCCTTGCCCTTTAGTACGCGCGCGCGCTGCGTGTAAAAAACCATGCCGATGGCGGCCGAATATTCTGGCTCCTGCAACTCGATGGGCAGCTGCGCCATGCCCATGGGCAAACCAATGCGCGCCGGACGCCGCAGAATGTCTTCGCAACTTTCCGTCAGGCTGAGCAACCGCGCTCCTCCGCCGGTGAGAATGATCCCTCCACCGAGCATGTCGAGAACTCCAGCATGACGCAGATTGTCGCGGCAAAGTTCCATCAGCTCGCACGCTCGTGGCTGCAGAATCTCCCCTAGTTCACGCTGCCGCATCATCCGCGGCGGGCGATCGCCAACCGAGGGCACCTCGATCTCGTTCTGTTCGGCAATCCGGGTGACCATGGAGCAGCCAAACTGGCGCTTCAGACTCTCGGCATCGATGAGTGGAGTCTCCAGGCCGTAGGCAACATCGCGGGTAAAGTTAATGCCTCCCAGAGGCACAACTCCCGAGTGGATCACCACGTCTTCCTGGACCACCGCGATATCGGCCGTGCCTGCGCCGATATCTATGACGGCTGCCCCCAGTTCGCGCTCATCGCGACGCAACACCGACTCGGAGCAGGCCAATGCCTCATAGACCGTATCTTCCACATGCATGCCGGCGCGGTTCAAGGCCGTCACCACATTCTGCACCGCCGAGTGCGCGGCGGTGATGACATGCACGCGCACCTCAAGTTGACGGCCCAGCATTCCTACCGGCTGACGCACCCCGTCCTGATCGTCCACTACAAACTCCTGCTGCAGAAGGTGGAGGATTTCGCGGTCTTCCGGCATCGCGATCTCGCGCGCGCGATCTCCGGCGGCCTGCACGTCCGCGCGGGTCAACTCGCGGGCACGCGAACCAAGAGAAATCACTCCGTGACTATTGACCGAACGAATGTGCGGACCGCTGATGCCGACAACGGCCGAGTCCAGTGCCAACCCGCTGGCGGTTTCTGCCCGAGCTACGGCTTCCGACACGCTTCTTCCGGCCAGTTCCAGGTCAACGATCACGCCCCGCTTGGTTCCAGCCGAAGGCGCGATGCCGTGACCGCGATAGCGCAGGCCCGCCTCGGTGGTTTCAACCACCAGAGCCATGGTTTTTGCGCTTCCCAGGTCGATGACCGTGATGATGTTTTCGTTTCGCTTACCCATCTACTTCCGTTTCTTCGGTGGCCGATGCCAAGTTTTGCCTTCCTTCGCGGTCTCGGGCTTCGGCGATGGAGCCTTAGCTGTGGCAGTTTCAGTGGGAGGCGGAGGCGGAGCAACGTGCATATCCGGATTCAGAATTACCTCGCGCCCATAACGCAAATCCACTGACTCCAGCTTACCGCGCTCCTGCTCCCACTTTTGCACATTGGAGAGAAACACCATGAAGCGTTGGAGAAAATTCTCATTGCCCAGGTGTAACAGGATAGGTCCGGAACCGCCTTTCACCGTGACCTTCACGTCCTCCGGATCCGAGAGATCCACCTCATCAAGATTGCGTGAGTATTGCGTTTTTGCGGGCGTACCGCTGTTCCCCTCGTCGAGTTCACTCATCAACCGCACAAACGTCTTCATGCGCGGCGCGCGGGTGGAAAGCGGTTCGCTTTCATTCATTCCCAGGATCACCGGAAATGAGTAATCGCTCTGCACCCCCAGCGGGATTTCCATCAGCACGCCTTGGGCATCAATTAACTCGACCTGATCACCCATGGCAACAAAGGCGACCGGAATGCGCTCTTTTACCATCACTCGCAGGCGGTTCGGCCAAAGACGAAGCACTGAGGCCGTTTCAACCCAGGGAATCCGCTCCAACTCCTGCTTCCGTTCGGCCAGCGAGATCTGAAAAACATTTCGGCCAACTACCTCATGCATCTTCTGGAGCACCTGCGCCCGCGAGTTGGGAGCCTCGCCCAGCAGTTCAATACTGTCGGCGCGCACACGGAATCGCCACGAGTGCAAGGCAAAACTGCGGGCTTCGTACACCGCCGCGCTCAGCGCCACCGTCACCAGAAATAAAACCACCACATTCCGCACTCGTGATGCGGTTTTCCGGGGCAGCGCTCCACGCCTGACGGGAACGCGCTTGTCGGCGCGCCGGAACTGCTGTGGCTCGGCCTCGTTGTCGTCTTCGGTCAATCCGGCATCCAGCGGCAGAGCGTCGTCCGCAAAGGAGTTGCGGCCCGCCTGGCCACGGCGGTAGAACGGATCGTCGGAGGGTGGTTGCTGATTGCGCGCCATAGAAATGAAACAGGCATCGTGCGCCTTATTCGCTCACTATACCTAATTTTTCCGGGGATTCAGCCGGTGATTATCCAAGCTTCCCCGGGCGGTTCTTGAGTCGCCAACAGTGGGCAGGTAATTTCCACGGTTGGATGCACCTCAGCCGGTGCATTTCAGGCTCCAGCCGCCTGCTCACGCGCCCGGAGCTTCTCCAGAATCTGAGGCCCGAGTTGCGAAACTGTTCCCGCGCCCAAGGTCAACACCACGTCTCCCGGTTGCACCTGCTCGACTATGGCGTCTACGGCGGCGGCAAAGCTGGCGGCAAATTCCGCGGGGTGGCCGTTCCGGCAGCGAATCTTCTGCGCCAAGGTAAGTCCGCTAACGCCTGCGATTGGCTGCTCACTGGCGGCATAAATGTCGAGCACCAGCAGGCGGTCCGCATCCGGAAATGCCGAGGCGAACTCATCCATCAGGAGGTAGGTGCGAGTGTAGCGGTGCGGCTGAAAAATTACGTGAATCCGCCCGGACGCACCCAACCACTGCCGAGCCGCCGCAAGCGTTGCCAGAATCTCCGTCGGATGATGGCCATAGTCATCGACCACGCGCACCCCGGCGGCAGTGCCGCGCAACTGAAAGCGCCGATCCACGCCTCGGAACTGCGCGATGCCCTCGCGAATGCGCTCTACTGGAATTTCCAGCCCCATGCCCACGGCAATGGCAGCCGTGGCGTTCAGAACATTGTGAACGCCGGGAACAAAGAGATCGAAGCGGCCCAGGTCCTCGCCCTTAAAACTCACGCCGAAGCTATTGTGCATCGCTCCGGGGGCATGCTCGGTCAACAGGTCGAAGGCCCGGAAGTCCGCATCTTCGCGCTGCCCGTAGCTGAGCACGCGACGCTCGACGTGAGCCAGCAGATTCCGCAGTGCATCATTGTCCGTACAGGCCACCACCGTTCCGTAAAACGGCACCCGGTCCATAAACTCGACGAACGTCGCTTGCACATCCTCCATATCGCGATAGCAGTCCATGTGCTCGCGATCGATATTGGTGACCACTGCCAGAATCGGCGAAAGCTTCAGGAACGAGCGGTCACTCTCGTCGGCTTCGGCAACCAGATATTGCGAGGTGCCAAGACGTGCGTTCGAACCTAGCGAGTCAACCCGTCCTCCGACAACCACCGTGGGATCCAGCCCACCGGCGGCCAGAACCGCTGCGACCATGCTGGTAGTCGTGGTCTTGCCGTGCATTCCCGCGATGGCAATGCCGTATTTCAGGCGCATCAACTCGGCCAGCATCTCGGCTCGCTGAATCACCGGAAGATGCAGGCGGCGCGCTTCGGCTACTTCGGGATTCTCCCGCGAGATGGCCGAACTGGTGACCACCACTTCTGCCCCGTGGACGTTGGACTCACCGTGGCCTTGAAAGATCTGGGCTCCCAGCTTGGTGAGCCGGTCCGTAGTTGCGGAGTTACGAAGGTCAGAGCCGGTGACGCGGTATCCGAGGGTAAGCAGCACTTCGGCAATTCCGCTCATGCCGATGCCGCCGATTCCGACAAAATGAATGTTTTGAATTTTTGCGAACATGACTCTTGAATTGTACGGCAGGCGGGCCATCGATCATACCAGGTGCGAATTCTCTTCCTGAGCGGGAGCCACTAAGCCTTTCGGCAGTTCGCCTCCGTTATAGCTGGCCATACGGTTTTTCCATTTCAGAAAGTCGGCAATCCGCTGGGGCTCGATCCGCACCTCTACCCGGCGCAGGCTCGCCAGCAACAGATTCATCTCGTTCATCAGTCCTTCGGGCTGGCGCAGCTTGCGTTTGGACTTCTTTACCATCTTCAGTTCGCGCCCGTGCGACTCCAGCAACCCCCATCCCTCGGGCATCTGCTCCGCCTGGAGCATCCCGCTCGGGGCGGCGTAATACCGCTCGCAACCAAGCGCAATGTCTGGATATTTCCGCCATGGCTTCGCCGAGTCCGCCAGAAAATCAGCGCGGCTGATTTTGCACTCGATCACGATGGAGTGGTTCTTGCCCTTCCAGCCGATTGCATCCGGCATCTCTCCGCTGGAGCAACCCTGCTCGCTGAGCACGATACCGCAGCGCGAGCGCCGCAACCATGCCTCCGCGAGTTCTACCAGCCGAGCGTGGGTCATGTGTCTTTATCGCACGAAGAGCCCGCCAATGGCGAGCCCCTGGCACCGTCCTGATAATCCCACATTCGCCAAGGTGCCACGCGCCCGCTATTTACTTTTTCATACGTTGGTATTGCGGGAGCGTTTCTATTCCACGTCGTACATGCAATCGCGGATTTGTCGACGATGGGCCGACGGATATCTCAGAGTTGCTCAGTAGCTCGTCTGCTGATGAGAAAAGAACGTATCCTCTAGGGTCACACAAGGCACCCGGAAACCGCTCGAGAGGCATATACCACTTTCCGTCCTTATCAAAAAGTACGTGCGATGCTGGAATGGTCCAATCCCGTTTGAGTCTCGCACCGGAATTTGATCTCTTTCTGAACACCGCCCGCCTCCCATAAGTATCTGGATTCCAAAACGCCAATCGACTTTCCAATTCAATACCGAGTGATCCGGAGACCGCTCTGACAAATTAGGAAAGGTCGGCAGCCAGGACAGCTCATTCGGATCGCGAACCCGCGCCGTTCGATGAGTTCGGCGGCTTCTTCAAGGGTATCTACGTAGACTGCGTACTCCGCCGTATGCCAGCGAGGGATCAACTGTGGATTGCCGAGAACGTATCCACGGCGGGTGAGTGTCGGGTATTCTCCGCAGGAACTACGCGGCTTTATACGCTCGATCTGCACGCCCATACCGTACCCCAATCTTGCCCCGCACACGGGAGGGACTTATCACGTTGAACTCTACGTCGAGTAGTCGGCGTTGATGTGCACGTACTCCACCGTCAGGTCGCAGGTGAGAAACTCCAGCGAGCTTTTGCCGCGGCCGAGTTCGATTTTGATTTCGTACTCGGGCTGCTTCAGATATTCGTGCGCCTGCTTCTCGTCGAAGGGATGCGCCGTACCTTTCCTGCACACCTGCTGCGGGCCGAAGAAGATATTGATCGTTTCCGGGTCGACCGCAATGCCGCTCTTGCCAATCGACGACAGAATTCGTCCCCAATTGGGATCGCAGCCTGCCCAGGCGGTCTTAACCAGCGGAGAGTTCGCGATCGAACGGGCAATGGTTCGCGCCTCATCCACAGATTTCGCGCCCCTGACCTGCAGGCGAACCAAATGCTGCGCACCTTCCCCATCCCGCACAATCTGCTCCGCCAGCGAGGCACATACGCCGCGCAGGGCTTCGGCAAACTTCTTCGCCACACCGCTGGCGGTAAGCTTCACTTTGCTGACGCCTGAGGCCAGCAGCAGAACCGTGTCATTGGTCGAAGTGTCGCCATCGACCGAGATGGCAAGGATCGTGGTATCGACCGCAGCCTTGAGGGCGTTATGTAAATTCTCCGGCTCGGCATCGAGGTCGGTAAAGATGTACGCCAGCATGGTCGCCATGTCGGGATGGATCATGCCCGAACCCTTGCACACCCCGGCGATACGTACGGCTTTCTTGCCCACCTGAATTTCGGCGGAGGCCAACTTCATGCGCGTATCCGTGGTCATGATCGCCGTGGCAAAAGCCTTCAGCGCTTCTTCATTGTCGCCGCGCCCGGCGACCACGGCCGGCACGGCGGCCACCAGTTTCTCTACCGGCAGCGGTACGCCAATGATTCCGGTGGACGACGGAATGATGAATTGCGGCGCGGCTTCCAGGGCAGCGCCAAGGGCTGCACAACTCTGCTCGGCGACATCGATCCCAGAAGCGCCAGTTGCGCAATTCGCGTTGCCCGCGTTGACCAGCACGGCGCGCACGTGGCCCTTGTTCTTTCGCAGGTGCGCCCGACCTACAACTACAGGCGCGGCCGCAACCCGGTTCCGCGTGAACATCGCTGCGGCGCTGGCGCCCAGCGGAGCCTCCGCCAGAGCAACATCGCTGCGTCCGCTAGCCTTGATGCCGGCCTTGGTGGCCGACCAGAAAAATCCCAGGGGGAGAAACACCGGCTCGTCCGGTCCGTTCAGATTCATTTCTTGAGTTTCACTAGCGGCTGCCCCATGCGCAGTTGCAACATCGCAGGACGAGGGAGGATGGCAAATTGCGGCAACTCGCCGCAATACATTGCCACCTCGTCGCACTCGTGCAGCTTAGGGCAGTTCGCACAATCTTTATAAATTTTGTCCGGCAGTTCTTCGCGCTTGGCTTCGGCAAAGCCCATGTGCGCAAAAAACTCCGGAATGCGCGTGAACAGGCACACGCAGTGTACGTGATGCTGCTCGGCCTCTTCCAGCAGCGCGTCCACCAACAGGCGTCCGGCGCCGGCTCCCTGGTATTTGGGCCACACAACAATGGAGCGGATTTCCGCCAGGTGGGTGCCGTAGAGATGCAGCGCGCCGCAGCCGAGCAGCACATCGCCTTCTACGGCGACGGTGAAGTCGCGAATGTTCTCACAGATTTCCGGCAGCGACCTTGGCAATAATGTACCGTCGGTTGAAAAATTCGCAATCAGCTCGCGAAGAGTCTCCGCGTCCGGCAGAACCGCTTTACGCGTGTACATCGGCAGCCTCGGAGTTCTGCAATCGCTTCAGGTTCTGCTCCATCGCGGCCAACGCCTCCGCAACCTTCTTGCGCGCCGTACCGCCGGTTACATCATGGCAGTCCAGCACCGCTTCCAGGGTTACGTTTGCGTAAAAGTCTTCGCCGAATGCGTCGCTGATGGCGCGCAGGTCAGCCAATGCCATCTGGTGCAGTTCCAAGCTCTGCTCCATGCCAAGACGCACCGCACGCCCAATGATTTCGTGGGCTCGGCGGAAAGGGACGCCCTTACCTACGAGGTAGGTGGCGGCGGCCATGGCATTCATGTAGCCCGAGGTCGCGGCCTTCGCCATATGATCGAAATCGAATTGCACTTCGCGTATAAATCCGGCGGCGACCCGCAGCATCATGCTGACCGTCCCGGCAACCACGAAGACCGCTTCCTGGGTCTCCTGCATATCCTTGTTGTAGGCCAGGGGCAGTCCTTTAAGCGTGATGAGCAACTGCTGCGCTGCACCGATCACTCTTCCGGCCTTGCCGCGAATCAACTCCAACCCATCGGGATTTTGTTTCTGCGGCATCGCACTCGAACCTGTCGAGTAGCTCTCCGGTAGATGCACAAAGCCGTACTCCAACGTGGAGAAGAGAATGAACTCCTCGGCCCAGCGGCTCAGATGTACCGCCAGTAGCGACAAAACCTGCGCAAATTCAATGGCGAAGTCGCGATCGCTGGTGGCGTCCATGCTGTTCGCGGTGGGAGCTGTAAAGCTCAATTCCCGGGCGACCATTTCGCGATCCAGCATCAAAGTTGCACCGGCAATCGCTCCCGAGCCAAGAGGACAGAAATTTACCCGCTTGCGGCAGTCCAGTAAACGGTCGGCATCGCGCAGAAACATCTCGCAATAAGCGAGCAGCCAATGCGCCACAAGTACCGGTTCGGCGCGCTGCAGATGGGTGTACGACGGCATCGCAGCCATACCCGCCTGCTTCGCGCGGACGGCGGTCGCACTCACCAGTTTCAGCAGCAGAGCGGAGATTTCATCGCACGATGCGCGCACAAACAAGCGCAGGTCGGTTGCAATCTGCTCATTGCGGCTGCGGCCTGCGTGCAACTTGAGCGCAGTTTCTCCGATGATGCGCTGCAGATGCTTCTCGACGAAGTGGTGAATGTCCTCAGCCTCTTCGTCATCCAGAAACTGCTGCCCGGTCACGGCAAGTGTCTGCAAGCCGTCGAGCATCGTCGCGTATTCGTCCGCCGAAAGAACACCAGCCGCGAGCAGGGCTTTCGCGTGCGCGCGGCTGGCTGCTATCTCTTCCTGGAGGAGACGCTGATCAAACGGAAACGACCTTTGCCAGCGTTCAAATTCAGGATCGAGCGGTTGCCTGAACCGCCCGGACCACATCTTCACTTCGTCACCTCAACTGCTTTTTTCTTCTTCGCGTTTGCGTTCAACACTCGTGCTCGCGCCGGCAGCGCCAGAATCTTGATGAATCCGGCAGCGTCCTTCTGATCATAGCTATCGCCCATGGTGAATGACGACAGATCGGCGTTAAACAACGAGTGCTCGGACTTGCGGCTGCTGATGCTGACATTGCCTTTGTACAGTGCGAGCTTCACGGTGCCAGTGATCTCTGCCTGCGTAGAGGCGACAAACGCATCCAGCGAGGCGCGCAGCGGCGTGAACCACAGGCCGTAGTACACGATTTCAGCATACTTCAACCCAACATGCTCTTTGAAATGCGATAAATCGCGGTCCAGGCAGAGTGCTTCCAACTCACGATGAGCCAGCAGAAGCAGGGTGCCACCAGGAGTCTCATAGGCGCCGCGCGACTTCATGCCGACAAAGCGATTCTCCACCAGGTCGATGCGCCCGATTGCATTGCGGGCACCGATTTCATTCAGCAGTTCGAGCAGTTGTACAGCCGGCATACTCTGCCCGTTTACCGAAACCGGAACTCCCATATCAAAGCCGATCTCCACTTCTTCGACGCGATCAGGGGCGTTCTGCGGGGAATTCGAAATCTGCCAGGTCGTGTCCAGCGGTGCGTTTGCAGGATCTTCCAGTTCGCCGCCTTCGTGCGAGATATGCCAGATATTGCGATCCCGCGAATGAATCTTGGTGCGGCTTGCGACGATGGGAATCTTGCGGGCTTCGGCGTAATCGATGCAATCCTCGCGCGACTTCAGCGTCCACTCACGCCACGGTGCAATGATCTGCAACTCCGGCGCAAGCGCCTGGAACGCGTGTTCAAATCGGACCTGGTCGTTGCCCTTGCCGGTGCAGCCGTGCGCGACAGCCTCTGCGCCTTCGGCCAGTGCAACTTCCACTTGGTACTTGGCAATTATCGGCCGCGCCATTGAGGTACCCAGCAGATATTTGTGCTCGTACACCGCGCCCGCTTGCAGACACTTCCAGACATACTCGGTCAGGAACTCTTCACGCAGATCCTTCACCACAACTTTGGATGCGCCGGTCTTGATCGCCTTGACAGCAACTTCTTCCATGTCTTCGCCCTGTCCCACGTCGGCCACAAATGCGATCACATCGCAGTCATAGTTTTCCTTGAGCCACGGAATAATAATGGAGGTATCAAGACCGCCCGAATATGCCAGTACAACCTTCTTCTTAGACATTAAAACTCCTCGTTGGGAAGCGGCGCACGCCTCCTCCCAGTAACTGCAGAAGGATCGCCTTCTGAATGTGCAGACGGTTCTCCGCCTGGTCAAACACAACGGATGCGGGCGAATCAATCACCGCCGCGTCCACTTCTTCGCCGCGATGCGCCGGCAGACAATGCATGAACACAGCTCCCGGAGCGGCGTTCGCAAACAGTTCGGGAGTCACCCGGAAGCCTGCGAAAATCCGCGCTCGCTCAGCAATCTCAGCTTCCTGCCCCATACTGGCCCAAACGTCGGTATACACTGCGTCGGCGCCCCGAACTGCTTCCACCGGATCGTTGTCCACCTGAATGGTCGCGCCGGTCTCCGCTGCAATCTCACGGGCCGCCGCCACCACTTCGGCGCGAGGCTCAAATCCCTTGGGCGTTCCGACGACGATATGGCAACCGAAGAGCGCGGCTCCGATCACCAGGGAGTGCGCCACGTTGTTGCCGTCTCCAACATACGCCAACCGGACTTTACTCAGATCGCCAAACTTTTCGCGCAGGGTCAGAAAGTCCGCCAGCGCCTGGCAGGGATGCTCGTAGTCGCTCAGAGCATTAATGACTGGGATCGATGAGAACCGGGCCAACTCCGTAACCGTACTGTGCTCAAAGGTGCGCAGCACCAGGGCATCCACCCAGCGTTCCAGGTTGTGAGCCATATCGCTGACCGGCTCGCGCTCGCCAATGCGCGAGGTTAACTGGTCCACGAACATGGCGTGTCCGCCCAAAGAGTAAATACCAGACTCAAAGGTCAACCTGGTGCGAAACGAGGGCTTCTCGAAGAAAAGCACAATCTGCTTTCCAGCCAGAGCCGTGCGAAAATCCGCAGGCCGCGACTTTACCAGCGCTGCCAACTCCAGAAGGCTTTTGCCTTGCACAGGACTCAAGTCACTCATCGCCGTCAAATCGTTCAGACCCGGCTCTGGGACGGTGTTGTCAATCATATCCTTTTCCACGGGGCGTGACGCCATGGCTTGTTCCTCCTGGACTTCCGGATCCGGATCGAAATCCGGGGAGTTCATTTCGCGCCGCTCGCTGATGCCTTGGGGAGCCTCTGCCGAGGGCTGCGCTTGATTGCGGGCGCAGCGTCGCCAGATGACGCGCAGGAGGACAGAACTTGATCGAGCGCCTTCACTACAGCTTCGACTTGCTTCTTCGTCACCACAAACGGCGGCAGGAAACGCAGTACTGTATCGTGGGTGCGGTTGATGATGATCTTCTGCTCCAGCATCGCTTTTTGCGCGGCCTTGGCCAGATCGATGGAGTCCAACTCTAATCCCACCATCAACCCCATACCGCGCACATCTACGATGCAACCATGGCGGGCGTCCAGTTGCTGGAGAAGATCGAGAAAATATCCGCCGACTTCTTTGACATGGTCCAGAATCTTTTCGTCTTCCATGACCTTCAAAACTTCCAAGGCCACGGCGCAGGCCAGTGGCCCGCCGCCAAAGGTGGTGCCATGCATGCCGGGATGAATCGCTTCCGCAACATCGGCAGTCACCAGGATCGCTCCCAACGGGAGCCCTGAGGCCAATGGCTTCGCCAAGGTGACTACATCCGGCTTTACACCATAATGCTGGAAGGCGAACATCTTGCCGGTGCGCCCCAGACCACACTGAATCTCATCGAGCAGCAACAACGCGCCGCTCTTTTGCGTCAGCTCGCGGGCTGTCTTCAGAAACTCCCGGCTGACCGGATGAACACCACCTTCGCCTTGTATCGGCTCAATACAAATGGCGCACACATCGTCGTCGAATTTCTTCTTCAGATCCTCGACATCATCAAACTTCACAAACGTCACGCCCGGCATTACCGGAGCAAACGGTTTGCGGTATTTTTCAGTGAACGTGGTCGCCATCGACCCCATCGTGCGTCCGTGAAAGGAGTTCTCTAGCGCCAGAAACTTCGTGCGCTTCTTCAAACCTTTGCTGCTGGCGACCACGCGCGCGATCTTCAGCGCGCCCTCCCAAGCCTCGGTCCCGCTGTTGGAGAAGAACACGCGGTCCATGCCCGAAAGCTTGGCCAACTTCTGTGCCAGCGCCGATGGATACTCGGTGTAGAAAAGGTTGGAACAATGCACCAGTTTTCCGGCCTGCTCCTTGATCACCTTGGTGATTGCCGGATGCGAATAGCCCAAGGCCATCACACCGATTCCGCTCAAGAAATCCAGAAATTTGCTGCCGTCTTCGGCGTAGAGATATGCGCCCTTGCCGTGCGTCAGCAGTACCGGATGCCGATCGTAAGTGTGGAGCAGATATTTCTCTTCCGCTTTCTGTATCTTACTCAAACTCACGACGCCATAACCTCCGTACCGCATTCGATCTTTGTCTGGTAAAACGCCGGCAACATCTCGGCTTCGAGCGCAGGTAGAATGCGAACCCGATGCACTCCTGAACGCAAAGCATCCTGGCATGCCTGCAGTTTGGGAAGCATTCCGCCGCAAACCACGGCGCTCTTTACGAGTTGCGGAATGTCACTGGTCGAGAGCCACCGGATTACCGTCCCGTCCGCGTCCTTCACGCCCTCCACATCGGTCAAAAAGATCAGCGCGTTGGCCTGGCAACCGCTGGCGCACGCCGAAGCCATCTGGTCGGCGTTCACGTTGTAGTACTCGCCATCGGAGCCAAGTGCGAGGCTCGATATCACCGGGATTCCGTCGTTGTCCCAGATCGCCTCGATCCAGCGCGAATCGACCGAGCTGATCTCGCCAACGAAGCCCAGGTCGCCGCCCTTGGTCTTCTTCTTGCGTGCAAGAAATGCCGCTCCGTCTCCGCCGCACAATCCAACTGCGGCCTGCCCGGTGGCGGTGATGGCCGCGACAAGTTGCTTGTTCACCCGGCCGGCCAGCACCATCAGAGCAACGTCGCGCGTCTCGGAATCGGTGACTCGCAACCCGTTCACAAAAACCGATTCCTTGCCCATCAGTGCCAGCGTCTGGGTCAACGCCTTGCCGCCGCCGTGCACCACGGCAACCTTGTGTCCTTCGGCTGCCAAATCCGCAACCGCCTGTGCGCATTTTTTCAGGAGCGCCTTATCCTCCAGCGCCGCACCACCGATTTTCACCACGAGTTTCATCACTAGAATCCCTCTTTCTCGCTCCACCCAAACATTACGTTCAGGTTCTGAAGCGCCTGGCCAGCCGCGCCCTTCATCAGGTTGTCCAAGCAGGACACCACAACGAGGCGCTTTCCATCCGGGGCCAGCTGAAACCCCACGTCGCAATAGTTCGTGCGCAACGAATATTGAATCTGCGGCAGCTTGCCGTGGTTAAAGATGCGTACCCAGCAGGCGCCGCCGTAGAACCCGCGCAACACGGCTTCAATTTCGTCCGGAGTAACGGGCCTGGTTAGCCCTAGATAGATCGTCGAAAGAATGCCGCGTGGAATCGGCAGTAGATGTGGGGTAAAAATGAGTTCGTCTGCATGTAAACCCGCCTGTTCCAGAATCTCGCCGGTGTGGCGATGTCCAAATACCGAATAGGCCGAAAAGTTATCGGCTGTTTCCACAAAATGCGTCTTTTGCGTTGGCTTTTTGCCCGCGCCAGAGACACCCGACTTACAATCACAAATCACACCGCGCGTCGTGTCTACCAATCCTGAACGCACTAGCGGCGCCAAGGGTACAATCACCGAGGTTGCATAACACCCTGGATTCGCCACCAGTGCGGCGTCGCGAATCTCGTTCCGGTGCAACTCCGGCAACCCGTACACAGCCGTCCGGTCCAACTCTGCCGCAACAGCGGCGTCTTTGTCTTCGAAACCATACACCGCGCGGTTCGCCGCTTCTTTCAGTCGCCATGCACCGCTCAAATCCACAATCCGCAATCCCCTCGCCAAAGCCTCTGGAACCAGCTCCCGCGAAAGCTCATGCGGGGTTGCGAGGAATAAAACTCCGACCCCGCGCGATTTCAGCAACCCCAACGAAAACGGCTCCAGCGGGTAACTCGTGTCGCCGGCCAGCTCCGGATAATAATTTTCCAGCGAATGCGCCGCCGTCTCCCGCTCCCGCGTTAAAAACAGCGGTGTTGCCATGTGCGGATGCCGCAGCAACAACTTTGCCAGTTCGAATCCCGCGTACCCCGTAGCCCCCATCACCGCGGCCTGCAACTTCGCCTCGCTCACTGCATCATCCCTTTTATCCGCAGGGATAACTTGTGCGCATTCTTTCTGTTCTGTGAAATCACCAGGATCGTGTCGTCGCCGCCGACTGTACCGACAATCTCTGCCCAGCCCTCGGCGTCAATTGCCGCCGCCACCGGCTGCGCCGAAC
>CAZLZA010000055.1:11446-29725 GCA_964563875.1 uncultured Acidobacteriaceae bacterium | reverse complement strand
CCGACCAGACCTGGGAGGCGGAGATTACCACCAACCGCGTCGATGCCATGAACCATTACGGCGTCGCTCGCGAGGTCTCGGCCATCTACGACCTGGACCTTGCGCCCCTTGCGCCCAAAGTCTCGGAGAGCGGCCCCGCAAACTTCAATATCACCATCGAGGACGCCGAAGGCTGCGCGCGTTATACCGCCCGCGTCATTCGCGGAGTCAAGATCGCGCCGTCGCCCGCAAACATCGCCCACCGCCTCGAATTGGTCGATCAGCGCGCCATCAGCAACGTGGCCGACGCGTCCAACTACGTGCTCAACGAAATCGGCCAGCCTACCCACGCCTTCGATCTCGACAAACTGGAGGGCGGCAAGATCATCGTGCGCCGCGCCCGCCCTGGCGAGACGCTCATTACGCTCGACGGCATCGAGCGCAAACTCTCGACCGAAGATCTCGTCATCGCCGACGCCGTGAAACCCGTCGCGCTGGCCGGAGTCATGGGCGGCGAAGCCACGATGATCACCTACGCCACCAAGAGCGTGCTCATCGAATCCGCGTGGTTCGATCCTGCATCCATCCGCCGCACCTCCCGCCGCCTAGGCATGCACACCGATGCCTCGCACCGTTACGAGCGCGGAGCCGACCCCGGCATCACGCAGGCGGCCTGCGCCCGCGTCGCGGAGTTGATTGTCGCCTCTGCTGGCGGCACGGTCTCAGAGGAGATTGACGTGGTGGCGCGCCGCATTCCGCAGCCGCGCATTGCGCTTGCCTCCAGCGAGGTTAAGCGCATCCTTGGCGTGGAGATTCCCGCGGGGGAAATTGTCCGCATCCTGCACCGGCTTGGTTTTGTGGTCGAAGGCAGCGGCCCGGAGTTCACCGTCACCGTGCCGACCTGGCGGCTGGATGTGGAGCGCGAAATCGATCTCATCGAAGAGCTGGCGCGCATCTACTCCTACCTGAAGATTCCCAGCACGCTGCCCTCATTCGCCGGCGGGGTGGTGGAACTGCCCAATGCCCGCAAGCAGGCAGAGTTGCGCAACCGCCTGCTCGCCCTCGGCTATTACGAATCGCTCTCCTCCACGTTCATCCCGCAGGAAGATGCTCGCTCTTTTGCTGGAGCCGAACCCGTGCGCATTGCGAATCCCCTGAGCGAGGAGGCGTCATTCATGCGCACCTCGCTGGTTCCCGGATTGCTGTCGCAGATCGCCTACAACCTGAATCGCGGCAGTGCCGATGTCCGCCTCTTTGAAGCCGGACACGTCTACGCCATGCAGGGCGAGGCGGGGGGTGCGAATGGGGGTGCGAATGTCGACGAGCACAACTCGCTTGCCTTTGTCGCCACCGGCACGGCGCGGCCAGCCGGGGTACACGGCAAACTGGAGCCGCTCAATTTCTTCCACCTCAAGGGAGATATCGAGCAACTGCTCGCGGCCTTCTACTTCATGGGAGACCCGGAACGGTTTATGGCGGGACTGACCGACGATACAGCTGGAGTGCTCTTCGACCGCACGGTGCCCGCGTGGCTTCATCCGGGACGCGCCGCACGAGCCCAATTTTTAGACAAGAATGGAACTCGCCAAACCCTTGCGGTCTTCGGTCAGCTTCATCCCGAGGTCGCGGCCGCCCGCAAGCTCAAGCAGGAGGTGTTCGTCGCCGAGGTCTTTGTCGAGGCGCTCTACCAGCTTGCGCTGCGTCAGCCAGCCTACACGCCAGTCTCGAAGTATCCGGCGGTGGAGCGCGATTTTTCCTTCGTTATCCCCGAAGGCGTGGAGTTTGCAAGCATTCGCCGGAAGCTCTCGCGGCTGGCAATTGCCGAACTCGCGGCGATCCTTCCGGCGGAAACCTTCCGTGGCGGCTCACTCGCCGCAGGAACCTATTCGTTCCTCCTGCGCGTCCGCTTCCAGTCCTCCGAGCGCACGCTGCGCGACGATGAAGTAACTAACTGGTCGCTGCAGATTCTGAAGGCCGTCGAATCCCTCGGCGGGTCGCTGCGCCAGTAGTGGCGTGTGGCGGTTGCCGCTAGCAAACAGTAAGATGGCGCGCCAGATCCGTCCTTGCGACGATCCGGTGCGCCATCTGGCCAGCACACTAACTAAGCATCACACTAACTAACTAGTTCGAACTTTTCCTTGGGCTTGCCGCAGACCGGGCAGCGATCGAAATCGGCTTTCTCAACCGTGAGGCCGCACTCCGGGCACACGTAGTAGGTCGCCTTATTCGACAGCTTCTGGCACGTCTTATCCACGCAATGCTGGATATGTTCCAGTGCCTTGGTATAAAGCTGCGCGTGCCCTTTCTCCGCCTCGATCGCGAAGTTGAAAGTGCGCAGGGCGGCCGTGTTCTTCTGCGCCTCGGCTTCGTTGATGAAATCGGGGTACATCACATCGACCTCATACATCTCACCGGCGATGGCTGCCTTCAGGTTCTCCACGGTAGTCTTCACCGTGGCGGGTTCAATGGTTGCCACTGGCGCGGCAGCACCCATTTTCACGATGACTCTGGAGTGATTCGCCGCATGGATCTGCTCGGCACGCGAGGCGGCGCGGAAAAGGCTGGCCACCTTGAGGTAGCCTTCCTCGTCGGCTTTCACCGCAAACGCAGCGTAGCGCGCTGAGGCGTTCGACTCACCGTTAAAAGCCGCAAGAAGATTTTTCAGGGTTTGTTCATGAGCTGGAGCTGGAGATGTAGGCATGAAAGCGTCCTCCCAATACAATCTCCTCCATTGTAAACGCAATGAAGGCTGGGTTCTTGTAAAATGGTTCTTGTAAAATACGATACAGCGGTCCGTCCACGCTTGGGAGATGGGAATGAGCAAGGTCGCCTTTACGACAGTTCTTGATCGCGAGGATGCCACGCTCTCCGAGCATTTCGGTGCCGCGCGGTGGCTCTTGATTCACGACGACGACACCGGCGAGCGAACGATCGAGCCGAGCGCCGGGTCGGATGGCCGCGCCATCGCCAGCATGTTGACGCTCTCCGACTGTACCGACGTGGTCTGTGCCGAGATTGGTCCCGTGGCACTTGCGATCCTGCGCATGGTCGACGTTCGCGCTTGGCAAGCCCCGCTCGGCGTTCCCGCCAGCGAATTGCTGGCCGCCTTTCGTCGCGGCGATCTTCCCCGGGCAACTCCGGCTCCGGAGGGTTCCATCTCGCTTACCGATGCTGCCGAGAGTGAGCCGCTGTGTACCGGCAGTTGCGGTGGTCACGCCGAGGACACCATCCGTATTACGATCAAGGAATAACCGGCAAAATCGCGAGAGCGTAATTGCCCGGCCCCGCAAGATGGGCCAGAGGACGCCTTGTACACCTACCAATTTCCGAAGGCCGATAACACCAGTTCCATCATCTGCTATCACCTCTGTCCGGGCGACGGCGGCGCTCGCGACCAGCTAACCCTGCTGGCCATCCGCCGCGGCAAGGAGCCCTACAAGGGCATGATCGCCTTGCCCGGAGGTTTCCTTGAGGTGATGGTGCGCCCACCTGCCGGGCCGTCCGCTCCGGGGGAGACGCTGGAGCGTTGCGCGCAGCGCGAGCTTCAGGAAGAAACCAGCGTTGGCGCTCCGTTGGAGGATTTTTTTCTGATCTGTGTGCAGAGTGCGCCGCAGCGTGATCCGCGCAATCATGTCATCGACCACGTGTACGGCGTGCCGGTTTCACGCCAAAAAATAGAGAGTGCAAAAGCAGCGGATGACGCAGCGGAGCTCATCCAGTTGCACTTCGAACGCGGGACGACTGTCGCCTCCGGTCTACAAGACGGAGACTGGGCATTCGACCATGCTGATTCCGTCCGCCGCTTTTTTCACCATCACCTGGGATGGCTGTAGCCGATCATGGAGTACTCAACAGTGGACACCGTAACAACCGACAAGAACAACGCAGAGAAAGCCGCCGTAGAATCCGCTACCCGATGGATCGCTCTGCTGGACGAGGGGGATCTTCCGGCTACCTGGGAGCAGTCGGCGCAGCATCTGAAATCCGCCGTACCGAAGGCACACTGGACCAAGAATCTGCGCTCCCGGGTCGCGCTCGGCCCCTTGAAATCACGCAAGCTCCTTTCCGCCGCCTATGCCAAAGCCACTCTGCCCGGCTCTCCGGAAGGCGAGTTCGTCGTCATCCAATTTGAATCGTCCTTCGAATACAAGGCTTCAGCCTTGGAGATGGTCACCCCGATCCTGGAGAAGGATGGCCAGTGGAGAGTTTCCGGATACTCGATGCGGTAAAGCTCTCCGCCACAGAACCTTTGGCTGCCCGAACGGCTTGGGGTTTTACCTAGCGCCATCCGGTTCCCATTCCAAGTTTCGCGGCTGGCGAGCGCAGGATTGTCGAAACTTCAGATTTGATCTGCCTGTGATGAGAAGTCCTGTCGCACGGCTTATCATGGAAACATGGACGTGGTGTGCAGGTTGGCGGTTCGTTTGAGACTCTGGTTGGCCGGAGCCCTATTGCTCTTGGTCCCCGCAGTTGCCCGAGGAGGGGAAGTTGCCGCTTTCGATCTGATCGGCCCTCGCATGGAGGTCACGGTGACCCGCGCGGGCCAGACCTTGCCCATCGCCGAGGTACCGAATCTGCAGAGCGGCGATCGCGTGTGGATTCATTCTGGATTGCCCGACGATCAGAGGGCACGCTACATCATGGTGGTGGCTTTTCTGCGCGGTGCCACCAATCCGCCGCCCGCTAGCTGGTTTATCCGCAAGGAGACCTGGGGCACATCGATGCGCGAGGAAGGCGTCGTCGTCACCGTCCCCAGGGGCGCGCAGCAAGCATTGATTTTTCTCGCCCCGGCCACTGGCGGCGATTTCGCAACCCTACGTTCGGCGGTGCAGGGCAAACCCGGAGCCTTTGTGCGAGCCGCTCAGGATCTACAACTTGCGAGCCTCAATCGGGCGCGGCTGGAGAAGTACCTGACCGCCATACGCGAGTCCGACGAGCACGACCCCAAGGCCCTGCACGAGCGCGCCCTCACCTTGGCCCGCAGCCTCAGCATCAAGGTCGACGAGGAATGCTTCACCCGGCCCGCCCTGCAACAAGCCTCCTGCCTGATGCAGAACAGCGATCAGCTGGTGCTCGATGATGGCCGTGGACAGTCCGTGGTTTCCACCCTGACCCAGGGTGCGGGATCGGATCTGCTGGGCGCCATCAGCACCACCAAAGCCTTGGGCGGGGGAGCCTACAGTCCTTATGTCGGCGTCGTGGTCGACTTGGCAAGGCTGATGGAGAACCTGCACTCCGCAAAATATCAGTACATCTCGGCCCTGGCCCTGCCCCAGGGAGATGAACTGCATCTCCGCTTGAACTATCCTCCGTCTTTTCACACCCCGCAGTCGGTGATCGTCATTGGACTGCCGGCGGTGCAACCCGCGGTGCTGCCGCTGCTGCAACCCGTCCCACGCGGCGAGGTGAGCTGCGCGCAGAACCCCAAGCTGGTGATGGGAGCCGATGGCGCGCCTCTGGTCTTCTCCTCGGAACTCGCGCATCACCTCACCTTGCATCTGGAAAACAAAGACCGAAAATCCGCCGAAATTCCAGTGGTGGCCAATGCTCTGCGCGGAGGCTTTGTTCCCGTCGCGCCGCTTCCGGATCTGGATTGGCTGCCGCTTGTCTTCAGCGGCAACGTGCATGGGCAATGGGGATTTGAGCCCTTCGATGGACCAGCCTATAAGTTCCAGCGGGCCGATGCCACGGCCAAGTGGACGATTCCCGACGACGACAAGTCCGCATTTATTTCCGGGCACGACAAAACTCTTCACCTGCATTCCGACAATAGTGTTTGCATCGAGGAGATCGGCTTTCGCAGCGCCAAAGGCGAGGTCAGAAAAACGGAATGGAAGGCTTCCGGTGATAAGTCCGGGGACAAATCCGGCGATAAGTCTGACGATAAATCCCCGGACAAGCCCAGCGAGAAGCTGGAAGTACACTTGCCGCTCGATCAAGCTCCGCCAGGAGAGAGCGCGCTGCTGATCAAGCAATACGGCCTCGGTCAGCCGTCAGAATTACCCCTGCGGGTGTATGCCGATGCTTGCCGTCTCGACACCTTTGAAGTCCACGCCGGAGACACCCAGGGACTGCTCAAGGGAACCTGTCTCGATCTGGTGGATTCACTCGAAGCCGCGGGCGTGCGCTGGAATAGAGTCGCCAACTCCAAGAAAGAGTTGTGGATGACCGCTGAACATCCGGAGAAGCTCACCCTCACCCTGCATGAGGGCCAACCACTGACCGCGAAGGTGTCGCTCAAGGACGGACGCCAGTTGGATGTGCGCGTAGGTGTACTGACGGAGCGTCCCAAACTGGTGCTGATAAGCAAGTCGATGGATCCAGCGGCTTCGCCCATTCATCTCGATAGCGCCAATGACCTGCCGGTGAATGCGCGTCTGCACTTCCGTCTGAAGTCGGAAAAGCCCGGGGCTTTCGGCAAGGCGGAAAAAGTCGAGGTGGCGAGCGATGATGGTTTCTACCACACTGAATTAAGCTTGGAGAACGGCGGTTTGATGCGGCAGAATGCGCACACCGTCATGGCAACTCTGGAAATTGATAAGGACGCCGCGCCCTCCACCTTCGGTGCGCTGCGCTTTCGTCCGGTTTCCGAAGAAGGTTATGGAGGTGACTGGCAGCCGCTGGCAACCCTGGTGCGCCTGCCTGAGCTGAGCGAACTGCATTGCCCGGCCGACAAGAAGGAAGAAACCTGCACCTTGAGTGGTAACAATCTTTTCCTTATCGAGGCGATAGCCTCCGACGCGCGCTTTCAGCACGCAACCCCGGTCAGCGAGAGCGCAATGGACACCAAGGTCGAGGTGCCACGGCCCAGCGGAAAGCGCCTCTACCTCAAGCTAAGGGACGATCCTTCGGTGATTCACACCCTGGAAATGCCGGTCAAAAAGGACGCGCCGATGGCGAATAAGGAGGCGGCTTCAAGGGACGATAAGCCGTCTGTAAACTCTCGCGAAAAGGTCTCTAACTCCGCGAACATGCCCGCCGAACCGGCGCCGCACTAGACACCGTACTTCGCCAATTTATTTCCGGTGTGCGGCGGCGGCCCGGCTTGCCATCTCAGACTTCGTTTTTTCGGCGCCTGCTCTCCGCACGCTAGCTCGCAGCCGCAACAGATGTTGCACGTAATCCACAAAAACCATCACCGACGCCTTGCTCTCGTCGCGCTGCCGCGAGCGAAAAACGTATCCCACTTCGACAATGTTCTTGAAGTGTGAGCGAACCAGCAATTCCACTAGGATCTTGTAACCGCACGGCGCCAGCACCACATCTTGAATCGCCGTGCGCCGCACCACGAAGAACCCCGTCATCGGGTCCGATACCAGGCCGAGCACCCCGGGCAGCAACATCTTTCCCAGGGCGCGCGAGCCACGGGAAATCAGCAGCCGGAGAAAGCTCCAATCACTGGTCCCGCCGCCTTCGGCTTCGCGGCTTGCCGCCGCCAGATCCGCACCCTGGCGCATCGCCGCAATCAGTTGGGCAATCACCGCCGGAGGATGTTGCAGATCGGCGTCGATCACCCCGAGCCAATCCCCGCGTGCCGCCTGCCAGCCGCGCACCACGGCCGTGGCCAGTCCGCGCTCCTCGGTGCGGCGCAGGGCGATCACGTGGGTGTCCTCGCGGGCTATATCGGCGGCAACCTGCCAGGTTCCGTCCGGGCTGTTGTCGTCCACCACAATGATCTCGTAAGAGTCTTCAACCTCGGAGGCAATCGCCGCTTTGAGCTGTTCGATGAGTTCAACCAGATTGTGGCGCTCATTGCGCGTGGGCACCACCAGCGAAAATGCAAGGCGCCGGTTGGTCGCCAGCGGGCGCACCACCAGTTCGCCCGCTGGCACTGGCGACAAGCCCACCGGAACCTCATTCAACCGTTCACTTGGCATAAATAGTCCTCTTATTCCAGCACATGCAGCCCGCTGAGTCTAGGAGAACGGAACGGAAATGTGGACTTTCGCAAGCTTATCCAGCCTTGACCGTGGAATGGCAAAAAGCAATCCGCCGAAACTACTGGAGACCGCCAGGGTTTGGTCTGTATACGAGGGACGAAATTCTGATACGAACCTCAGCCCGGCCCTCAAAGTGGAGAATATGACAATGCGTGGAACTTGGATCAAAAACTTGGTGCTATTGTTGGGAATGACCTTTGGCGGAATGGCTCTGCTGGCCCAGCAGACAACCGCACCGGCAGCCCAGCCGACACCGGAAACTACCACCCAAAGTACCGCCGCCGCAACCGGCAAGATGCCGTTGAGCGCGGAGCAAAAGCAACAGTTGAGCAGCCTGCGCATGGCCATGCGCGACCAGGCCGCCATCATCCGGCATGACCAGACGCTGACCGCCGAACAGAAGGCGGCCAAATTAAAGGAACTGCGTGCCAGCACTCGCGAGCAGATGAAGTCCGTGCTGACCCCCGCGCAGCAACAGGCGTTCGCCGAGCGCCGCGCCGCCCGCCGGGCCAACTTAGCCGCCAAGGTCGGTCTGACCACCGATCAGCAGGCCAAATTGAAGAGTCTCTTCCAATCGACTCACCAGCAGCGCGAGGCTGTGCTGAACAACACTTCGCTGACCAACGAGCAGAAGCAGGCCCAGCTCAGCCAAATTCGCCAGGCGTCGCAGGCGCAGCTAGCAACCATTCTGACCCCTGAGCAACTGGCGAAATTCCACCAGATGCGCCGAAAGTGGGCTCGCGCGAAGGGGTAGACCGCCGGAATCCGTGTTGCCAGTCATGAATAGATGTTGCGCTTCCATTTCATAGGAAGCAAAGGCCGCCCGAAACTTTGGGCGGCCTGTCCGTTTCGTAGCGAAGACCCTACGCGATCAGAAAACCGAGCAAACGATGCATTTCAAATAGTGCGTCTCCGGAACGTTGAGCAGAACCGGATGATCCACCGATTGCATGCGTTTCTCAATCACGTGTAGATTGCGGCGCGCATCCAGCGCGGCGCTGGACAGCATCGCCAGAAAATCCGCTTCGCTCACATGGAAGGAGCACGAACAACTCACCAGTACGCCACCGTTGCGCACCATCTTGAGCGCCCGCAGATTCAGTTCCTTGTAGCCGCGCAGCGCATCCTCCGCGCTCTTCTTCGATTTTGCGAACGCCGGAGGATCAAGCACAATGGTCTCGTAACGACGCTCCGAGTCCGCATACTGGCGCATCACCTCAAAGGCGTCGGCCTCCACGAATTCAACGGCCTTCTGCTCATTTAGCGCGCGGTTGCGCTCCGCCACCGCCAGCGCCTCGCCGGAGACATCAACCGCCGTAACCTGCTCGCAGACGCGGTTCAAGTGCAGGGCGAATCCGCCTTGATAGGTGCAGATGTCCAGCGCGCGGCCGCGTCCATAACGCTCGGCGGCAGCATAATTTTCGCGCTGGTCAAGAAATGCCCCGGTCTTTTGACCCGCGCTGCCGTCGTAATGGAACGCGAGCCCATTCAGGTGAAAGATGGTCGAAGTTTTTGGTTTCTTGAGTCGCGAATATGCCGCCTGATCCTCGCGTGGCTCCAGCCCTTCCAACTCCCGAATTCGCGGGTCCACCCGCTCTAGAATCGTCTCGGGTTGGAATGCCGCTTTCAACTCTTCGATCAGGATCGCGCGCGCGAACGGTGCGTCCATGGCCTGAGTCAGCACCTGCAGACTAATCACGTCGTTGTACTTGTCCACGATCAGCCCCGGCGTGATGTCGGCCTCGCTGAAGAGCACGCGGAAAGCGTCTGAGTCGCGCACCACGCGCTCGCGATAGGCGATCGCCTGACGGATGCGATAGCGCAGCAACTCGGGATATTTCTCCGCCTCCACGGGATTCGCCGCCACCATGCGCAGCGCAATCTGCGAACTGGAACTATACAGGGCGGAGCCATACGGTTTGCCGCGTTGGTCTTCCACCCGCACCAGCGCGCCGGGCGCGGCCTCATCGATGCGCTCAATGTCCGATTTGAATATCCAGGGATGCCCACTGCGCAACCGGCTCACCGCGTGTGCGTTCACAATCACACGAGCCACTGCCGCCGATGATGTTTTCTTTTGAGCTTTCATGCTGGGAAGCGCGCCAAGCACACTCGATCATTCTATTCAAGTAAGGGTATTCGAGGTATTTCGACGGCGCGGCGGTCAGCCCTCAGGAAGCTGATGCCGCAGGTCGTCCAGCACCTCGGGCGGCAACTGTTCCTTATATTTATCTTCGAGGTTTGCCTCGTCCACGAAAAGATTGCGGGCGTCGCGGAGTTCTTCCGCAAAAATCGCCTGGCAGATCGCGTTTTTCTCCACCCGTCGCGCAATGGCCTCGCCGGTCATCGCGTCATAGGCTTTCATGGTGGCGTTGCCCTTGTGATTGATGAATACGGCGAACGCGCCATTGCTGCCCAGCGACGGCACAAACATCCATTCGCGTTCCGCCTGGTGCGCAATCCCCGTCACGTTAATCGCCGAGGTCTTTACGTTGTGCTCTGCCAGGTAGTAGAGCATCCGCCCGCAGGAGTCGCAGTGCACAACCTCCTGAGCCGCCCGAACGTTCGATAGCACCTGGGGACGCAACATCACCTGACAGGCCGAACAGCGATGGTCGAGTACCTCGGCCACCGCGTAGCCGCGTGATTTCAGAATGCGGTCATAGGTCGCCAGCAGCGTATCGTCCACGCCCTTGCGCAGCGCCTGGCTTCTGGACTGCGCTTTGGCCGCCGCCGCCCGATCCGATTCGCCAGCCTTCTCGGCCTCGATCTTCTGGCGTTCAACCTCCGCGGATTCGGCCTTGAGCGCTGCTTCCGCATCAGCCAATTGCGCCTGCAACGAATCGGCTTTCATCATGAGATCGAGAATTTTCTCCTCGTAGCCCGCAATCTCGCCTTCCGCATGCGCAATCTCTGATAGCAGCGCCTTGTACTGTTCGTTGTTTTTTATGCTCGATGACTGGCCGCGAAACTTGAGAATCGTCTCGTTCAGAGACCGGATCTCCTGCTCGTACTGGCGCTTGGCAGTCTCTCCGGTTTTGATCGCAGCTTGGGCGTCGGCCACGCGTTTGCGGGCGCTCGCCAATTGGGCATCGATGCGTGCAATCGTTTTCGGTATGGCCGCCAGTTGCGCGTTGAGCCGCGCAAGTTCCAGATCGACCGCCTGCAATTCGACGAGCTTTTCAAGGTCAGTTGGCATGAATTCTCGGGAAGCCCATGAGACTCAAATTCTAGCACGCCCTGCGGGCCAAGGCTTTTTTGCTGTCAATCCTAAGAAGTTTGCCGGAGGGACCGGCCCGCTGCAGTGCCCTAAAGTGCATCTCATGCTTCTGCAATTTGCACGCGTCCTGGTCGGTCTGGCGATTGCGCTGTTTCATGCGCAACTGGCGGACTTTTTCCGCGAACAGGATCGTGAGCTAGGTGCCGCGTTCCGCGAGCGCGGCATCAGCATTCCCGGCGCTCTGCCGAAGCAAACGGCCCACAACCTGTTTTTCTGCTTCGGTATTCTCATCGCGCTATTTGGTCTTTCCTGCATCTGGCTCACCCTTCGCTGACCTTCCACCCCTTCCAGCTTGCAAATTGTTCCAGCCCGGATTTACCTTCGCCAGAGGAGCACACGGCTCCGGCGGAGGACTCTTCTGAAGACCAGTAGATGGTTTGTCATGTTCCGGGCTATGTTCCGGGTTGCGTTCTGGGTTGCGTTTCCTGCCATGGTCTGTATCGCTTCTTGTGAAGTTGCGTCCTGCGCCCAGGCCATTGAAACCGCGCCGCCTGAGGCCAAAAAGCAGTACACCGTGGAGGCAATCTACGGCCCCTCCGCTGCCGGTGCGCATCCGCCAGCCGCCATGCAGTGGAGTCCCGACGGAAGCAAGCTCAGCTACCTTCTGTACGGCGCCGGCGACGAGCAGGAATCGCTCTACTACTTCGATCCCGCCAGCGGCAAGAGTGCGCCATTGATCGCCGCCGACAAACTTGCCGCGCTCGCGCCCTCCGCCAGCAAGCGCAAGGATGAGCGCCAGCGTGAAAATCGCGCCCGCTTCGGCGTGGCCGACTATCAATGGGCGCCCGATTCCAAAACCCTTCTCTTCGATGCCCAGGGCCAGCTCTGGATCTTCAACCTCGCCGCCTCCAAGGGACGCCGCTTGACCGATGCCAAGGAGCCGTCGAGCGATCCCAAGTTTTCCCCCGATGGCAAATTTCTCAGCTACGTGCGGGATCACAACCTCTACCTCCGCCCCATCGCCGGAGGCCCGGAAATTGCCCTCACCAAAGACCGTAATGCAGACCTGCTGAACGGCGAGGTGGACTGGCTCTACGCGGAAGAATTAGACGTCCGCTCGAACTACTTCTGGTCGCCTGACGCCAAGCAGATTCTCTACCTCCAGATGAATGAAGCTCCGGTCCCCCACTATCCGATTGTTGACTGGATGCCGCGCCATCCCGAGACCGACCAGGAGCGCTATCCCAACGCAGGCGACCCGAATCCCACAGTCAAGCTGATGCTGACCGCGCTCGACGGCTCGCCCAAACCAATCGATCTCGGACTCAAAGGCGATTTTTACATCCCGCGCTTTGGCTGGGCGCGTCCCGGCCTTGCCTGGGCCATGGTGCTCAACCGTCTCCAGAATCAGCAGGACCTGTATTTCATCGACGTACTCACCGGAAAGTCGCGCCGCGTCTTGCATGAGACCGACCCCAACTACATCGAGGTCCACGATCCCATGGGCCGCGGCGAGCACCAGGGTCTGCGCTTCCTCGACTCCGCCAGTGAGTTCCTCTGGCTGAGCTGGCGCGATGGCTTCACCCACGTCTATCGCTACAGCTTTGACCCGGCCCATCCTCTCGCCGACGCCAAATTGCAGCGCCAGTTGGAAGCCGGTGAGTACGAGGTCAACACCCTGCGCGGAGTGGATGAAGCCAAGGGCCTCGTCTACCTCGAAGCCAATAAAAGCGATGACCGGCAGGAGCATCTCTTTGCGGTTCCGCTGACTGGCGGCGAGGCCCTGCGCGTCACCCGGCAACCCGGCGTGCACACCGTCTCGATGACCGCCAATGCCAAGTATTTTGCAGATACCTACAGCGCTCTCACCGAGCCCGCGAGGGTGCAAATCTGTGCGGTCGGCGGTCCGTGCAGCGAACTCTGGGCCTCCCATACATGGGACGCCTATGACACCCTCACCCCACGTTTTGTGGACTTCCACGCCGCCGACGGACAACTGTTGCGCGGGGTAATCCTGCTGCCCCCGGACGGAGCCGCGACCGCAGTCAATGGCCGCGTTCCCTTGATCCTCAACCCGTATGGCGGCCCGCAAGGCCAGTCCGTGCGTGACGCTGCGCGCACCATCGACCCCTTCGACCAGGTGCTCGCCCATCATGGCTTTGCCGTGCTCAAGGTCGATAACCGCGGCATGGGCAATCGTGGCCGCAAGTTCGCCATGCCAACCTTCCATCATCTAGGCGAAGTGGAACTCGCTGACAATCTCGCCGCCCTCGATCAGGCGCTCGAACGCTTTCCGCAACTCGACCATACTCGCCTCGGCTGGTGGGGTTGGAGCTACGGCGGAACCATGACTGCCTATGCGCTCACTCATTCCGATCGATTCAAGGCCGGAATCAGCGTCTCCCCGGTCACCGACTGGCGCAACTATGACAGCACCTACACTGAGCGCTACATGGGCCTGCCCAGGGACAACGCCGGACAATACGAAAAGACCAGTGTGGTGAAGTCAGCCGCCGCGCTCACCGGACGTCTCCTCCTGGTCCATGGCACCAGCGACGACAACGTGCACCTGCAAAATTCCATCCAGTTCATCGATGCCATGGTCAACGCCGGACGTCCTTTCGATCTGCAACTCTACCCCGGCAAAACCCACGGCATCGCCGGTCCCGAGGCTCGCACCCATCTGTTCAACCGTATGCTCTGGCAATGGGAGCAGTACCTGGCAAAGTAGCTTGGCCAGCGTTGCTCCCGGATGTTATTTTCACTTGACTTTGGGCGCTCCGCGCAACATCGTTTGATCCATGCGAAATCTGAAGCTGTGTCTCTTCCTTACCCTATTCGCACTGCCATGCGCCGCTCAGGACGCGGCAGCATCCAAGCCGTCGACGACTGCGACTGTCTACTTCTATCGACTGCGCGAGGCATATGCCGCACTGCTGAAGCCGAGCATCTATTGCGACAAGGCCCATATCGCGCGGATGCGGAATGGGCGCTTTGTGGTCGCGCAGTTCCCAGCCGGCACACACACACCATTACCTCGACGTTCGCAGGCAATGGGACCGTGGTCGATATGAAAGCTGGAGAGGCTTACTACGTACGTCTAGGGATGACTCGGCCTGCATTGTTTCACGGCGCGCGCGGAGAGGTAACACAAGTCGAACCAGGTCAGGGCAAGTTTGAGGTCGCACAGTTGAAACCTGCCGAACCTGAGGACACGAAAGCGGAAGAGCCCGCGGAATAGACTGGACATATACTCTCGGGTGGCCCACATCCGCCCCGTGGTTGGGCGAATGTGGGGCGGGCAGGGTACGGCCACTCTGCAACAGTCCTACCGCACCTTCCACTTCGACGAGAGCATCGACAGCTTCTGCTCCACCGAGAGTTGTGGCTTCTCCTGCGGTTTTTTCGCTTGTTGTGCCTTCGGAGCGGCTTCCATCAGCGCCTTCATGGAGAGCGCGATGCGCTTGGTCTTCACATCTGCGCTTAGCACTTTTACCTTCACAATCTGGCCCACCTTCACCGCCTCGCTCGGCTCCTTGATGTAGCGATTGGAAAGCTCGCTGATGTGAACCAAGCCGTCCTGGTGCACGCCGATATCGACAAAGGCGCCGAACTTGGTCACGTTGGTCACCACGCCTTCCAGAATCATTCCCGGCTGCGCGTCGGCAATTTCGCGAACCCCTTCGGCGAAGCTAGGTGCAACGAACTTATCGCGCGGATCGCGCCCCGGCTTTTTCAGTTCATCGAGAATGTCGTTGAGCGTGTAGGTCCCGGCGGAGAGTTGCGTGCGATCCACTTTCTCCAGCAAGTCGGGCCGGTTGATTAATTCCTGCACCGGAGTCTTGAGCGACTCGGCAATCTGCTGCACCACCGCATACGACTCAGGATGCACGGCGGTTCTATCGAGCGGATTTTCACCATCGCGAATGCGCAAAAATCCCGCGGCCTGCTCGAAAGTTTTCGGCCCCACGCCGGGAACCTTCATCAGTTGCGTGCGCGAGCGGAAGCGTCCGTTCTCGTCGCGATACTTCACGATATTGACCGCCGTGCGCTCGGTTACGCCCGCCACGTAGCGCAGCAGCGTCCACGAGGAGGTGTTCAGATCGACACCCACGCGGTTCACGCAACTCTCAATCACGGTCTCCAGCGATTGCTGCAAATTGCGCTGATCGACATCGTGCTGATACTGTCCCACGCCAATCGATTTGGGATCGACCTTCACCAACTCGGAGAGCGGGTCCTGCAATCGGCGCGCGATGCTGATCGCGCCGCGCACCGTCAGGTCGAGATCGGGAAACTCCTGCCGGGCCACATCCGAGGCGGAGTACACGCTCGCGCCGCTCTCGCTGACGGTCACGGCGAAGACGTTGTCCAGCTTGCGCTCGCGCAGAAACTCGCGCACCAACTGATCGGTCTCGCGTCCGGCGGTGCCGTTGCCAATCGCAATGGCGCGCACGTTATGTTGCGCCATCAACTTCTCCAGAACCTTGGCCGCTTGCTCCAGTCCGCTCTTCGAGGTGAACGGATAAATCACGTCATGCGCGAGAAACTTTCCAGTCTCATCGACAATCGCCAGCTTGCAGCCCGTGCGCAGCCCAGGGTCGATGCCCAGTACGGAGATCGGTCCGGCAGGCGGCGAGAGCAACAGGTTGTGGAGATTGTCACGAAACACCGCGATCGCATCGGCGTCGGAACGCTTTTTCAATTCAAGTCGAATCTCGCCCTGAATCGAGGAGTTCAACAGCCGCTGCCAGGCGTCTTCAATAGCCAGCGTGAGTTGCGGAGTCCAGTCGCCTTGCCGGCGCAGGATGTGCAAGCGCAAGTTGTCCACCGCGCGCTGCCCATCGAGTTCCATCAGGAAGAAGAGCACGTTTTCGGTCTCGCCCCGCCGGATGGCCAACATCCGATGCGATGGAATGCTCTTCACCGGCTCGCGATAGTCGTAGTACATCTTGAATTTTTCCTGCTCATCGACGGCGTCAGTCGCTTTGCGGCTGGTGATGATGCCCTCATCGTAAAGCAGTTGGCGGAGAACCTTGCGCAGCGCGGCATCTTCGCTGATGGTTTCCGCAACGATGTGGCGCGCCCCTTCCAGCGCTTCGTCCGTGTTGGCAACGCCATTTTCTTCATTGACGAAGGTCGCGGCAAATTCCGCAAGCGGTAGTTCGGCTGGTTGCTGCGCCCATAGATATTGCGCCAGCGGCTCCAGTCCCTTTTCGCGCGCGATTGTGGCCTTGGTGCGGCGCTTCGGTTTGTAGGGCAGGTACAGGTCTTCAAGCTCGCTCTTGTCGACACACTTTTCGATGCGGGCTTTCAACTCATCGGTCAGCTTGCCCTGCTCTTCGATGGAGTGGAGAATCGTTTCGCGGCGCGAGACCAGATCGCGAAAATAGGCGAGCTGCTCTTCGATCTCGCGGACCTTCACCTCGTCAAGATTGCCGGTGGCTTCCTTGCGATAGCGCGCGATAAACGGCACGGTGCCGCCGCCATCCAGCAACTCGATGACCGGGACCAAGCCGCGTAAAGGGACATCGATGTTCTGCGAGATGTGCAGCAGAATTTCGGGGGAGAGGGTTTTCAATTCAGACATAGCTTCTGATCAATTCTACTGGTCCGGCTTGAGGAAATCTTTCTTCCCGGGTGCACCGCCCCAATCTTGCCGCATCCTCCATTGAACGATGTACCAACCAGTGATCCTGACATGGGGTGAAGTGTACCCTCTGGTCAATCCCTGCAAACCATTGGCAGTTCAGTTACTTTCGCGTATCGGAACATATCTATCTCGCTAATCGTTGCCCGAAATCAGAGACCTCGGACGGAAGTTTTGCCACTGTTGCAACCTCATCCCGGAGCTCCGCTTCAAAAACCTCCATGGCGACGCAACCACAGGTGCCGGTGAACCGGCGGCAGCACGATCCGGAACTGGAAGGACGCTATCGCAGCGGACATCCGAAACCGGTGAGCACGGGAACTTTTCGTTCGATAGGTTTGGGCCTGATCACGGGAGCAGCCGATGACGATCCCTCGGCGATAGGAACTTATGCGAGCGCCGGAGCCAGTCTGGGACCATCGTTCCTGTGGACCGCGCCGGTTACATTTCCCATGATGTTCGCCGTGGTCTACCTCTGCTCAAAGCTGGGGCAGGTTGCCGGAAAGGGTTTATTTGCGGTCATCCGCGATCACTACTCGCGGCCCGTTCTGTACTTCTTTCTGGTCACCGCGGTTGTTGGCAACATCATCGAAGCCGGAGCCGACATTGGCGGCATGGCGGCAGCGTTGAATCTGCTGCTCCCAATTCCGATTGGCTGGATCGTTGTCGGGGTTGCGCTCACCATCCTTGGCTTGCAGATCTGGGGATCGTACGCGCTGATCCGGGATGTCTTCCGGTGGCTGGCCTTGGCGCTGCTTGCCTACATCGGGTCGGCATTTCTGGCCAAGCCTGAGCTGCTGCCAACCCTTCGAGGTACGCTGATTCCGACGATTCAGTTCAACAAAGATTTCCTGGCAATGCTGGTCGCGGTGATCGGAACTACGCTTTCGGCTTATCTCTACTCGTGGCAGTCGAATCAAGATGTGGAGGAAGACATCTCCATGGGACGGCGGCGGCTCACGGATCGTCTAGGCACGACCAAAGAAGAGCTGCGCCACTCGGCACGAGACGTGGGCTTTGGCATGTTCTTCTCGAACATCGTGATGTACTTCATCATCCTGTCCACGGCCTCCACGTTATTCAAAGCCGGGCAGCACGACATCAACACGGCGGCCGAGGCGGCCCAGGCTCTGCGTCCGCTGGCGGGCAATGCGGCCGAACTTCTGTTCGCCATCGGCGTGATCGGCGTCGGCTTTCTGGCGGTCCCGGTGATGACCATCGGAGCGGCTTACGACCTGTGTCAATCGTTTGGCTGGAGGCACGGCCTGCATGTGCAGCCCGCGCAGGCGAAGAAGTTCTACGCGGCGATTGTGGTGTTTACGCTGCTTGCCATGGGATTGAATTTCTTCGGCATCAATCCGATGAAGGCGCTGGTGTTTGCCGGGATCGTACAGGGCTTCTCAACCCCGTTCCTGATGCTGGCACTGATGCTGATTACTAACAACAGCAAGATCGTAGGCCGGTGGAAGAACACGGCGGCGATGAATGTG
>CAZLZA010000055.1:0-11346 GCA_964563875.1 uncultured Acidobacteriaceae bacterium | reverse complement strand
GACTGCCCTCGGCGGTGCTGCCGGTAGGTGTAGGCGGAGGCGCAGGCAACGAGGGTTCCGAGCGCACCCTGGAGCAGGTCGATGTGTGCGTGATCGGTAAGCAGGTGGATGGCCCACAGCATGGGAACCTGCCACAACTCGACCACCCGAGTGTAGAAGGCACCGAGCAGCGCCATCACCGTATTCATGTAGAAGTATCCGGTCAAGCCCACAGCGGCTACCAGCAGCATCGCGCCCCACATGGCAGGGGAGAGCGCTTGCAGTGCGCCATGCGTGCCGAGGCTGAGGAAGACTCCGCCGAGAGCGGCGCCAACCAGGGCAGGAGCGATCAGCCAGAAGAGATGTTCATCCTTTCCCTGAGCGCGTTCCCAAACCTTGTAGGTGGCGGCGCGTGAGGCGAGAGCGATCACTAGAAATGCAATGCCGCGCGGCGCGTTCAGCACGGTCCCCGGCTCACGCACCGCCTCGGCGGCAAACAGGATGAGGGCAGAGGACAAGACGAGCAGAGTGCGGCGTTCGTAAGCGCGGCGCTCGCCGCGCACATAGGCGAGGATCAGCGCGTCCAGCAGCAAGACCGCCTGGGTTACACGTCCGCTCAATAACCCAATGGCACCGAACCATCCCACGAAGGTAAGCCCGCCGGTGACGACCCGCAGCAGCGCAAGGCGCGGAGAGCGCGGCCTCAATTGGCTTCTCGTGGGACGCACGATCAGCGCCAGCAAGGCGAGCGCTAGTAGAGAACGATCAACGAGAATGGTGGCCAGCGAGAGGTGAGCCCGGCGCGCCAGCAACTCGATGGAGACCGTGATTGCGACCTCGGAGGCAACCGTGCCGGCCAGGGGCGCGCGGCTCCAGATATTTTCGTGTGAGCCAATCCCCAAGGAAGCCTCCGGGAAACCATTCTAAATGTTCACCGTGGACGGCGCGGCTTGCTGGTTGGCGGCGCAGATCGCAAAAAAAACGAGGCGCCGAAGCGCCTCAAGGGGGCTGCTAGCAAAATTGAAGTTATGCTAATCCCATTTCCTCGATGGCCATACGGCGCATGATGAACTTCTGCACTTTGCCGGAGGCAGTGGTGGGGAAGGACTCGACAAACTTGATGTACTTGGGAACCTTGAAGCTGGCGATCTGCCCGCGGCAGAAGGTTTGGATGGCTTCGGCGTCCAGGGTCACGCTCTCGTGTGGAATGATCCACGCCATCACTTCTTCGCCGTACTTCTCATTGGGTATGCCGATGACCTGCACGTCCTTGAGGCCAGGATAGGAATACAGAAATTCCTCGATCTCGCGGGGATAGATGTTTTCACCGCCGCGAATGATCATCTCCTTGAGCCGCCCGGTGATGGTCACATAGCCGTACTCGTCCATGCTGGCGATATCGCCGGAGTGGAGCCAGCCGTCGGGTTCGATGGTTGCCGCGGTCCCCACCGGATCGTTGTAATAGCCGTTCATTACGAGGTAGCCCCGGGTGCAGAGCTCACCGTTCTGTCCCAGCGGAACTATTTGGCCCGTGTTCGGGTCCACAATCTTGACCTCGGTATGCGGCAGGGCGCGGCCGACGGTGGTGACCTTTCGCTCCAGGGTGTCATCGGTGGTGCTCTGGGTGATGACCGGCGAAGATTCAGTGAGGCCGTAGCAGATGGTGAGTTCGCTGCAGTGCATTTCACGGATGACGCGACGCATCAGTTCGATGGGACAAAGCGAGCCCGCCATGATGCCGGTGCGCAGCGAGGTAAAATCGAATTCCTTGAAGCGGGGATGCGAGAATTCCGAGATGAACATGGTCGGAACCCCGTAGACCGCCGTGCAGCGCTCCTCGTGGATGGTCTGCATCGTAGCCAGCGGATCGAAGAAGTCGGCGGGAATGACCATGGCGGAGCCATGCGTGAGGCAAGCCATGTTGCCCAGCACCATGCCGAAGCAATGGTAGAAGGGCACCGGAATGCAGACCAGGTCGTCGGCGGTCAACTTCATGGAGTCGCCGATGAAGCGGCCATTATTGGCCACGTTGCGGTGGCTCAGTTCGGCGCCCTTGGGTTGGCCGGTGGTGCCGCTGGTGTACTGGATGTTGATGGTGTCGCGAGGCGTGAGGCTCGCCTCACGAGCGCGCAACTCGGCGGGAGCGATGCTTTCGCCCTGGGCCAGCATGGCATTCCAACTCAACATCCCAGCCGGAGGATTCTCTCCGATGTAAATCGCATGGCGGAGATCCGGCAATTGCGCGGCCAGCAACTCACCGGGAGCACAGTGATCCAGTTCGGGGGCAAGTTGGCGCAGGGTCTCAACGTAGTCACAGTCGCGGAAGGCGTGCTGCATCACGAGTCCCTTGCAGCCGGACTGTTTCAACACAAATTCCAGTTCATGAGCGCGGAAGCGGAGGTTGAGGTTGACCAGTACGGCTCCCATCTTGGCCGTGCCAAACTGCATCAGCACCCATTGAGAGACGTTGGTGGCCCAGATTCCGACGCGGTCACCGCGCTCAAAACCCAGGGCTATTAGTCCGCGGGCGGTGCGCTCCACCTCGGCTTGCAACTCGCTCCAGTTGAAGCGCAGCTTCTCCCCACGGAGGATGAGAGCGGGGGATTCAGGATAGCGCGCGGCCACCTGATCAAGAATCTCGCCGATGCAGAGGTCGAGCAGCGGTGGATGATCCGCACCTCGGGAGTAGCTGGCGGTTTGCAGCAAATCCTGAGTCATCATGATGAAACTCCGTTTCCTGCGAACGCCCACCCCGAGCCTCGCCTGCTAATAGTACCCGGAAAGATCATTCGTGTAGCTTATACCGTGCTGAATTTTTGGAATAGAGTCTCTCTGGAGTCGGGCAAGGCGGGAACGTACTGAAAACTTTGCGAAACGTCACGGCCGGAGCCCTTTGAAAGCACCAGCCGAGCGGTTGTTTCCTGAAATCTTAGGCCGCAATGCGCGATGGCTGGTGCTGCTCCTTCGGACGAGCGATTGGAAGGCTCAGCGGCCAAGGTTCTTCGACGGCGGCCAGTGCCAGCGCTCCACCGAGCAGGGCCGCGTTCTTCATGAAGTTGATTTGATTGCCCTGGCGCGCCTCGGGCGTTTCATCATTCCAGAAATCGTGCATCACCGGAGAAACCCCGGCCAGGAAGGTGGCTACCGCCGCTGCTCCCCACTTTGGCCGCACCCCGAGCAGCAGGCTGGCGCCTCCGGCGGTGAGCAAAGCGCCGCTGCCGAGTACGGCTATCTTTGGGAGCGGAACCTGCTTGGCTCCGGCATATTGTGCCAGAGTCTTGTACTGTAAGAAGTGGTTGATCCCGTTGTAAAGGAAGAATCCGCCCAAGAGCAGACGGCCCAGCGTGAATGGAATTTTCATCGGCTTCTCTCCGAATGGTAGGATTCGCCGCCGCCGGGAACCGTTGCAGTCGAGGTTCGAAGTGATATCAGTAATGCAGTATGCGCGGAGGTTTTCCGCATGAAGTACCATTCCGACGTTCTCATCCTGGGCGCAGGCGCCGCGGGGCTGATGTGCGCCATTGAGGCCGGAAAGCGTGGCCGTTCGGTTACCGTGCTGGAGAGCTCGAACCGGGCCGGGCAGAAGATACTCATCTCCGGCGGGGGCCGCTGCAACTTTACCAACGTGGCAAGCGGGGCCGACGATTACCTCTCGGCGAACCCACACTTTGCCAAATCGGCGCTGGCCCGCTACACGCCCGAAAATTTCATCGCCTTGGTTGAACGCCATCGCATCGCCTGGCATGAGAAGAAACTGGGCCAGTTGTTCTGCGACCGCAGCGCCCAGGACATTCTGACCATGCTGGAAGAGGAGTGCGTGCGGGTGGGAGTGCGGGTGAAGCTCTCCACGCAGGTGAAAGAAGTGCGGAACAGCGGAGGACAGTTCACGGCAGTCACCGGCGAGCATGAGTTCGGCTGCAATGCGCTGGTGGTTGCGACCGGAGGACTTTCGATTCCAAAGATGGGGGCAACCCGCTTCGGCTACGATCTGGCAGAGCAGTTCGGGCTGAAGATCGTGGAGCCGCGTCCGGCCCTGGTGGCCTTCACCCTGAATCCAGCGGACGCCAAGCGATTCTGCGAGTTAGCGGGGATTGCGACCGAGGTGGTGGCCAGCATCGGCCGACGAAGTTTCCGGGAGAAGCTGCTGATTACCCACTACGGATTCAGCGGCCCGGCAATCCTGCAGATCAGCTCGTACTGGAAGCCGGGAGAGGCGGTTACGCTCGACCTGGCACCGGAGAAGCAGGTGTTTGAACATCTGCTGGGCGCCGGAGCGCGGCGCGACGCGGTCGCGGCCGGAGCGGCTTTGCGCGAAGTGCTGCCGATACGGCTAGCCGAGCGCTGGCTGGATTTGCACCCCTTCAAGAAGTGGACGAATGCGGCGATCGAAGAAGCCGAGCGGGCGTTGCATCACTTTGAATTTGTGCCTGCCGGGACCGAAGGATTCGCCAAAGCCGAGGTCACCGCCGGGGGCGTGGACACCAACGAGCTTTCGGCAAAGACGATGGAATCGGCCAAGGTTCCGGGCCTGTACTTCGTGGGCGAGGTGGTGGATGTGACCGGAAAATTGGGAGGATACAACTTCCAGTGGGCCTGGGCCTCCGGGTACAGTGCAGGGCAGGCGGTGTGAGTGGAGCAAGAAGAAGAGGTGTCCGGTGGGACACCTCTGGTTGACCGATTCGTTCGGGCCTAAATCCCTAGCTTCTTGACCTCTTCGTTGTAGTACTTGTGATAGAGGATGTTCCACTCGGGCGTGCCTTCGGGAATGATGCGGCGCTGGCTTTCGATTTTCAGGCGAGCTGCTTTGTCGAGCCGCTCTTCGTGCGCCAACAAGTCTTCGAGAAGCCGCCGTACCTCCTGGCGAATATCGTCGTAGCCTTCCAGGAAGTCGACGTACTTGAGGCTGGCGAGTTGTTCGACGGAAGCCGAGGCAAGCTTGTTCAGTTTTTCGCGAGACAGTCTCATAGCACCGCCTTGTATTTGCGCACCAGTTCGTTCTTTACCTTCTTGAACATTTCCTGGTAATTGGCGGCGGATTTGCGCATTTCGTCCGAGTAAGCCTCAAGGATGACGCGGACTTCATCGTTAATCCGGTCCTCCAAGCTTAGCTCCTCGACCATTGAGCTCTGGACGCGCTCGACGACTTTCTCGAGCTCGTGCGTTTGGATGAAGTGATTGTCTTGTAGCCGTTTGACGACTTGCCGGGCTAGATAGCCCACGTATTCTTTCGAAAAGAGCATGATTGTGTATGTCGAATCTGAAGCTGGGAAAACCAAATTTTAGCACAGTACGAATGTAGTTCGTCATCCGCGGCGGCCGGGAGATTTGGTGAAAGGTTCGAGGCGATGTTGCTGGAGCTCCCTGAATCATGCCGTGGATGGGGACCGGCGAGGGCAGGCGAATATCGAGTTCCGACGGGGAAATTTGCGGGGCGGAGTGGCGCCAGGGAAGCTGGTCTATGCCGCAGGGAGTATGATGATCAGGCGCCGGGAGTTGTATTGAGTTGCAGCCCAGGCAACCTTTTGTTAGAAAAGCAGAGCCATGTTATTAGAAGACCTGTCCAACATTCACGACGACATGCAAGCCTTTACCCAGGGCTTGGGACTGCGGCGCTTTCACGGTTACATTCCGGACGAAATGCCCAGCGTGCTGTGGGACGGCGACGACGTCAACGAAAGCTGGAAGGATTTTGTGGAGCTGGCGCGCGCCTCCGGAGCGCCGTTCATCACCATGAATGCAGTTCAACTGGAAGCTGACGACGTCGATTTCCTGCTCTCGGAGTTGCGGCGCTCCAGCTACAGCCGTGAGGAAGACCTGGAGACGGCACGGCAACTGCGCTCCTATTTCGGACGTATCGGGTTCATCCAGCTTGGCTTTCCTTACCAGGGCGTAATGTTTCTCTGCGAGCTTTCCACCGAATGGTATGAAGGCTACAAGGCGCTGCAGGAGATGGCCGACGACCTCGGCGGCATCATGATCGACGGCTCAACGGATGGTTCCGAAGAGGACGATCGCTAGGCGTGCGCTGGACTCGACGCAGCCAACCTTCAGAAGCTCAGCATTCGCCAACCCGCCAGTCGGAAGCCGAGGAAACGGCGGACGGCCCTGGTTCGCAGGGGATCGCCCGGTTGCTCGCCGGGGCCTTGGAACTGCCTGAGATTGTCGCCGAACTGCTGGCCTCCAGGGGTATCGCCTCGGTGGAGGAAGCCAGCCGCTTTCTTCATCCCGCGCTCGATCAACTGCACTCCCCGATGGAAATGCTGGGCATGCGCGAGGCGGTCGAGCGACTGGAGCGCGCCATCGTCAGCCGCGAACCGATGCTGATCTACGGCGATTACGATGTGGACGGCACCATGGCCACCGTGATCTTGAAGACCACGGTGGAGTTGCTCGGCGGCCAATGCGATTTCCACGTACCGCACCGCTTGCTCGAAGGCTATGGCATGCGCGATGAGGTGATCGAGCGCGCCGCCGCGAATGGCGTCAAGCTGATCATCAGCGTGGACACAGGAATACGCGCCTTTGCTGCCGCCGAGACCGCCGAACGTGCCGGCGTGGACCTGATCGTGACCGACCACCACTTGGTGGCGCAGTCAAACGGCACGACCGAGGGTGTAACAGACCGCGTGACAGATGGTGTACCCCAGGGCGTACCCAAGGCGCTCGCCGTCTTGAATCCCAACCAACCCGGGTGCGGTTATCCCTGCAAGCATCTGTGCGGCGCGGGCGTGGCGTTCAAGCTGGCGCAGGCGCTGCTGGAGCGTGCCGGCCGCGGACGGCTGGTTCCTTCCTTCCTGAAGATTGTGGCGATTGCGACCATTGCCGACGCGGTGCCACTACTGGGCGAGAACCGGGTCTTCGTCTCCCTGGGCCTGGAAGGGCTGCGCAAGGTGGTGAATCCGGGACTGAACGCACTACTGGAAGTTTGCAATCTGGGAGCTTCCGGATCGAAACCGAGTGCGACCGAAGTAGCCTTCCGGCTCGCCCCTCGGATCAACGCCGCCGGGCGGATGGACGTGGCAAAGGACGTGGTCGAGTTGTTTACCGTGAAGGACCCGGCGCGCGCCAAGGAGTTGGCGCAGCGGTTGGACGAGTTGAACTCGGCGCGACAGCAGGAGGAGCAGCGCATCTCAGCAGAGGTGCTGCGGCAGGTGGAAGAGAGCGTCGAGCTGCGTGAAGCCGCCTGCATGGTGGTCGAAGGCGAGGGGTGGCATCGCGGCGTGATCGGGATCTGCGCCTCGCGCGTGGTGGACCGCTTCGGTCGTCCGGCGGTGGTGATCTCTCGCGACGGCGATGAAGCACATGGTTCAGGACGCTCGATTCCCGGCTTCCATCTGCTGGATGCGCTGGAGATTGCGCCGGAATTATTCCTGCGCTTCGGCGGACACGCGGGCGCGGTGGGTTTCGCCATGTTGGCGGAGAATGTGGCCGAGTTGCGGCGGCGGCTGAACGATTATGCCCGCACCAGGTTGGTCGCCGAGGAACTGCAGCCGGTGCTGGAGTACGACGGCGAACTGACCATGGAGCAGGTGACGCCGCGCTTCTGGGAGCAACTGCAGAGCTTACAACCGTTCGGCATGGGAAATCCCGAGCCGGTGTTTGTGGCGCGAGGCGTATCTCTGCTGGGCGAACCGAAGGTGATGCGCGAAAAGCACCTCAAGCTGAAGCTGCGCCGCTATGTGAGCTCCAATGCCGGGAATATCGCCGCCAATGCGGCTCCGCCTCGGGCGGACGCCAATGCTCCGCTTGCGGGGCGGGCGCTCGCTCGCGGCCTGGATGCGTTGGGTTGGGGCATGGCTCACCGTCTGCAGAATGAGCCGCTCTCCGGCGGCACTGCCTTGGACGTGATCTTCCGCATTGAGCAGAACACGCATCCGGATTTCGGTGGCGGCCTGCAACTGGTGCTCTCGGACTTCCGGCGCCCGGCTGAGGTGCAGGCAGACTCGGCGGCTGCCGGCATGGTGTGACCGGGAACTGCGTCCCTTGTCTCCTTCGAATTCATAATTGGGGAATGGTACGGCTCGCGTACACTGGATGAGTCATGGCAGTTTCCATCCCTCGTCTGCGAATCTGGTTTGCCGTGATGGCTCTGGCCACGGTGGCCGTGGTTGCAGGCTTCTACGTTGAGGCGCGCTTTGCGATGCGCAGCGCGCTCAAGAAACTTCCCGGCAAGGTCGGCATTGACATTCAGCAGACCAGCGAGGGGTTCACGCTCTCCAAGAGCGAAGGCGGCCGGACGCTCTTCACAATTCATGCTTCCAAAGCTACGCAATTCAAACAGGGCGGCCGCGCCGAGTTGCACGATGTGAACATCATTGTGTACGGGCAGAAAACGGACCGCTTCGACCAGATTTACGGCAATGACTTTGAGTATGATCCGCAGGCGGGAACGGTAGTTTCCAAGGGAGAGGTTCACATCGACCTGGAGGGCAACACCGAAGGCCAGAAGCTGGACGTTCAGGCCCCGCCGCGTGAGATGCACAATCCCATTCACCTTCGCACCGAGGGGATGATCTTCAACCAGAAGACCGGACTGGCCGAGACCGATGGGGTGATCGATTTCCGGGTGCCCCAGGCCACGGGAACCGCAGTCGGCGCGATCTACGATTCGAAGAAGAACGAGTTGACGCTGCGCTCCGCCATCGACATTCAGACCGAGGGCAAACAGCCGGAGCACATTCAGGCTGTCCATGGAATGATCACCAAGGAACCGCGCTTGCTGACGATGGATTCCGTGCAGATGTCCGGTGGCGAGCGTAAGCTGCTGGCCGACCACGCGATCGTGAACCTGGGGGCAGACAATTCGGTGCAGCATGTTTACGCCGACGGCAATGTGCGCGTCAGCAACGTGGGCGGAATGCAGGTGCGCGCGCCGCATGCCGAGATGATGCTGGGCGCGAACAATACGGTGGAATCGGCGCTGTTCTCCGGAGGCGTGGATTTTGAATCGGATCAGCAGGGGGCCAGCGGACACTCAGGCGAGATGCTGATGCGATTCGCCACGGTGGCGAGAAAGGGCGCGCCGAAAGCCGCAACTCAGCATGCAGCCCAGCACGTAGCCCAGTCCGCAACCCAAGCCGTAAGCCAAGAAAAGGGAAGTGCTACGGCAACGCTCCTGCAAACCATCGATGCCCGTCAGGGAGTCACCTTGCGGCAGGCGCCCAAGGCGACGAGCAAAAATCCGCAGGCGTTGGCGATGACCTCCAATGCCATGAGATTTGCGCTGAGCGGAGGACGGTTGTTGAGTTCGGCGCAGACCCAAGGGCCGGGGCACATCGTTATCAGCTCCGCGGCCCCCAAGAGCGCAGGCGAGCAGACGTTGATCGATGCCCAGCATTTCACCGCCGATTTCGGCGAGCAGAACCGTCTGCATACGGTACACGGCACCGGCGCGGTGCACGTCACGAGCCATGTTCCGGGGCAGCCCGACAAGGTGAGTACAAGTGATACGGCGGTGGCGCAGTTCACTCCGGAAGGCGATGTTTCGCGCGTGATTCAGGAAGGCAACTTTCGCTTCAAAGAGGGACAGAGTTCCAAGAACGAATTGGGTGGGCGGACCAGCTTTGCCGAGCGCGCCAACTACTCTCCCCTGGACGATTCAGTGACACTGCAGGGCAATCCGCGGATCGTCGACGGCGGAATGACGGTGACGGCGGACAGCATCCGGTTGCTGCGGCGTAGCGGAGAAGCTTTTGCCGTGGGCAATGTGAAGAGCACCTACAGCGAGCTGAAGCTGCAACCGAACGGCGCGCTGCTGGCGACGGCGGACCCGATTCACGTCACCGCGCATGCCATGAACGCCCTGCAATCCTCAGGGCTGGCGCACTATACCGGAGGCGCGCGGCTCTGGCAGGGCTCCAACATCGTGGAGGGCCAGACCATCGACTTCGACCAGAAGGCCCGCACCATCCTGGCCCTGGGAGATCGTACGCGTCCGGTCAGCAGCGTGTTTCTGCAGGTGGATGGAAAGGGCAAGGCCTCCACCATGGTAGTGACCGCTCCCAAATTGAACTATGCCGATAGTGAGCGCCAGGCGCAGTACTCCGGTGGAGTAACGGCCCATGGCCAGGACGGGGTGATGACGGCCGATCATGCCGACGTTTACCTGAATGCGGCGAGCGCCTCGCGCGCTGGAGGACCGAGCCAGCTGGACCACATCCTGGCGAACGGGCACGTTCTGGTGCAGCAGCAGGAGCGTCGCGCCGAGGGCAACAAGCTGTTGTACACGGCGGCAACCGGGAACTTTGTGATGACCGGGGGGTCTCCGATGCTGAGCGACCCGGTCAACGGCACCGTCCGTGGCGATTCGTTGACCTTCTATAGCCACGATGATAGGGTGGTCGTCGAGAGCAACGGTTCCGCGCGAACCGTCACACATACACACGTTTCCCGCTAATGCAGACACTTTTCACCGAAGAGATCGGCAAATCGTATCGCGGCCGCCGCGTGGTCAATGGGGTTTCGCTGGCGGTGCATCAAGGTGAGGTGGTAGGGCTGCTCGGTCCCAACGGCGCGGGAAAAACCACCAGCTTCTACATGATCGTCGGCCTGATTCCGCCCGACTCCGGCCGGGTCATGATCGGGGATGTGGACATCACCGATGTTCCCATGTATCTGCGCGCCCGCAGCTACGGCATCAGCTATCTGCCGCAGGAGGCTTCAGTCTTTCGCAAGCTGAGCGTGGAGGAAAACATCCTGGCGGTGCTGGAGACGCAAAGCTCCAACTGGCAGGAGCGCCACGACAAAATGGAGTCGCTGCTCGACCAGCTCGGCCTGGGCCATATCCGCAAAAACAAAGGCTATGCCTTGAGCGGAGGCGAACGCCGCCGGGTCGAAATCGCTCGCGCCCTTTGCATCAACCCCGCCTTTATCCTGCTCGACGAGCCGTTCAGCGGAATCGATCCGATTGCCGTGCTGGATTTGCAGAAGATCATCTTCGGGCTGAAAGAGAGTGGGATCGGAGTGCTGATCACTGACCACAACGTTCGCGAAACCCTCTCGGTGGTCGACCGCGCCTACATCATCAACGAAGGCCGCATCTTCCGCGCTGGAACTCCCGAGCAGCTTGGCAACGATCCTGAGGTCAAAAGAGTCTACCTGGGCGAGAGTTTTACGCTGGTTTAGGGGAACTTTCGCAGGGCCAAACTAAACCTTAGAGCATTTTGATTGCCGTACCTTCGCGATGAACCGATCTTTCTAGGTTAGAATCAGTTTGGGAAACCTCCCCTCAGTCGCTGGCGCAATGGTATCTCTGCAAACGAAACTGAACCTCAAGGTCACGCAACGCCAAATTCTGACTCCAGGATTGGTGCAGATGGTCAGCGTCCTCGCGCTCAATAAGCTTGAGCTCAAGGACATGATCAACGA
>CAZLZA010000054.1:0-30127 GCA_964563875.1 uncultured Acidobacteriaceae bacterium | reverse complement strand
GTGATGCGGAAGCCAAACTCTTCGCGGATCAGATCGCTGAGGCCCTTGCCGGTGACGGCTCCCATGCGGGCGGTCATCTCCTGCACCACGATGAGGGCCAGAGTCATGGGGATCATGACCCAGAGAAGTCCGTAGCCGAACTGGGCACCGGCCTGGGAGTAGGTCCAGATGCCGCCGGCGTCGTTGTCGACGTTGGCGGTGATGAAGCCCGGGCCAACCACGGCCAGGAACATCATGAGACGGACTCTCCACAGCTTTACCTTCGACATTCAACGCAACCAGTTTGGACGGGGATTTACATCGGAAGTGCCAGCATAAATTGCGCGACGGGGGAAGCTCAAGGCGGGAAGGTGGAAATGTTGTTATTTGGCACAACAAAAAAGATGAACAAAACAAGCGCGCGATTCGAGCCGCGCGCAAGGTCGGCTAGAGTTGCGAGCGAAGAATGGAGATTACGTCATCGGCGGTGATTACGCCGGTCAACGCGCCGCTATCATCGACTACAGGGAGCGTGAGAAGATTGTACTTGTCAAAAATTTCGGCGACTTCGCGCTCGTCAGCCTCAGGCGGACAAGAGATAAGTGGATCGATGGTCAATTCGGAGAGCAGCGTGTCAGGGTTGGAGACCACGAGTTTGGCGAGGGGGACGGCTCCGAGGAGCTTTTCATTCTCGCCGATGAGGAATATGGTACTCATGCTCTCCAGTCCGCCATCGAAGTTCTTCAGCATCTCCACGGCATCATGGACCCGGGCGGTGGGGGCGAGCGCCATGTAATCGGTGGTCATGCGGCCGGCAGCGGTGTCTTCTTCAAAATCCAGAAGTTCTTCTACATCCTGACGCTCCTCGGGTTCCATCTCCTGGAGGATGGCGTCGGAGCGCTCATCGGTGAGATCGTTGAGAAGATCGGCAGCCGCGTCGGGATCCATCTCCTCGACGATGTCGGCGGCGCGGTCGGACTCCATAGCGTTGAGTATGGAGACCTGGAGTTTGGGATCAATCTCCTCGAGAGCCTGGGCAGCTACCTCCTCATCGAGGCCCTGGAAGACGGCATCGCGCTCAGCGGGCGAGAGCTCTTCGATAATGTCGGCGATGTCGGCGGGATGCAGGCGGGCAACGCGTTCGGAGGAAATCTTGAGGCGGACACGCCGGGCCGGGTCGGTCTCGATCAGGTTGACGAATTCCCAGGGAATGTTACGCGCAGGAATACGCGTTAGCCAGTTGGATAGGGCGTGGCGCGGAAGCATGCCCTTGAGTAGACGGCGAACAGCTCCCCGGGCACCGGCATCGACATAGGCGATGCGAAGATGCAGTCCCACCACGGACTCGCGTTCGAGCGACAACTCAATGTCATTGACGCGAACCACCTTGCGGCCATGAACATCGATAATCTGCTGATCGAGCAGATCGCGTTCCAGCAACAACATGCCTTCGCCGCTGGAATACTTGGGAAGATCGGCAGAGCGAGCGGTGGTATGCACACCACCGTTAACGGTACGGAGAAGGTCAGTGCCGACGATGCGGTCGCCTTGCGGAGTGCGCACGATGAGGGCGGCGATCCGGGTCGGGTCGTCCTGGGGAACGAGCGCAACTTCGCGCACGCGTCCCAGTCGCACGGAGTCGAAGTCATACACCGTGAGGCCTAACAGATCCGAGAGTGCCAGCGCCGTCATCGCACCCCAGCATAACCCGGGAACTCGACCGGAACAAACTGAAAGCTACGTTCGATCACAATGGGATAGGAAATCAGGCTACAATCCTCTCACTATGGCACGCACATCGCTGGACCTACGCACGCTGACCGGTCAATTGCTCACCTTCGGCTTTGATGGAGGCGAAATGTCGGGCGGCCTTCGCTCCGCGCTCAAGACCCTGAAGCCCGGCGGCATCATCCTGTTCACCCGCAATATTGAGTCACCCAGGCAGACGCACGCTCTTTTGAAGGCGGCGCAGAAGGAGGCGGATATCCCGCTGTTCCGCTGCGTGGATCTGGAGGGCGGCACGGTAGACCGGTTGAAGAATGTGATTGGTCCGGCACCCAGCGTACAGGAGGTGGTGCAGGCCGGGCACAAGGCGTTCTGCCGCGAACATGGGCGGTTGATCGGCAGCGAAGTGCGAGCTTTGGGCTTCAACGTAGATTTTGCCCCGGTGCTGGATCTGCGCTTCGAGGTGTCGTTGGAAGTGTTGGGATCGCGCACGGCATCGCCGAACGCCAAGGCCACGGTGGGGTACGCAAAGGAATTTCTGCGCGGATTGAAGGATGTGGAGATTGCCGGATGCGGCAAGCACTTTCCGGGACTTGGCGAGGGCACGCTGGATTCGCATGAGGCTTTGCCAGTGGTGTACAAAAGTTGGAAGGCGCTGTGGAACGAAGACTTGGGTCCCTACCGGATGCTGGCGAAACAACTGCCATTCGTGATGGTGGCGCACTGCGCCTATCCTGAGGTGACGGGCGAGGCTCTGCCAGCCTCGATCTCAAAGAAATGGATTGGAGATGTGCTGCGAAAGAAGATTGGATATACGGGGCTGGTGGTTTCCGATGACCTGGAGATGGGTGGCGTGCTGAAGGTTGCCAGCATCGAGGAAGCCGCCGTTGGTACCGTGCAGGCGGGCGCGGATATGTACCTGGTCTGCCATAATGAAGAGCTGGTGCATCGCGCCTATGAGGCGATTCTGAAAGAGGCGGAGCGGAGCAGCCGCTTCCGCGCCAAGGTCGAGACTGCAGCGCAGAGAATCTTGAGAGCAAAGACGCGCTGGCCAGGACTGACAAAGAAGATGACGGCGGCTCCCACCGAGGCAGCGGTGAACCGGCTACGGCAGAAGCTGTGGGGATTCAGCGAGGAAGTCCGGCTAACGACGAATGCGAAGGTGGCAAAGGCTACAGGGTAAGAGGCCTATGAGCGTGCGTCAGTTCTGATTGTGATTTGCATCACGTTTATTCTGGCCGTCCCTCACTGTTTGGGTGCGCGCACCCATGACAACCTTCCGAATTGTATGGCCGTCGTCGCAGTCGCCGATTCAGAGGTCCGTAGGTACGCGGAGAACTGTATGATCTTGTGCATCGATGACGAGGCGACTGGTCTGCTGGTACGCAAAATATTACTCCAGAGCCAGGGGTATGAAGTGCTCACAGCCGAGAGTGGACGCGAAGGCTTGGAACTGTTCAGGGCCAATCCGGTGGAAGCAGTCGTGCTGGACTACGCGATGCCGGGTATGGACGGAGGCCAGGTCGCAGAGGAACTGAAGCGTCTGAAGCCTACGATCAAGATTCTGTTGTTGTCTGCCTATGTTGATCTTCCTGAGAAGGCTCTGCGATGGGTGGACAAACGAGCCGTAAAGGGCGTGTCGCCGACTGCTTTTCTGGCTGAACTCAAAGATCTTCTATCTTGCTAGCGTCCTCGTGCACTTTGATCTCGCATTGGTGTTGAGCGTTACGAATCAGCTCTCCGTGGAATGCTCCTATGTCAGCAACTGAAAAGCGCGTGCTCGATCGGCTTTACCTCCGCCTCATAATCGCGGCAGTCATAGTGGTAGCGGCTTTTTTGCTCCGGCATTCCCTGGAGCCCTACTTGGGCAATACAGCCCCGTTTATCACCTTTTATCCCGCCGTAATGGTTGTGGCTACACTGGCCGGATTTTGGCCGGGCGTGCTGGCCACTGCAATGGCCTCACTGCTGGCGGATTATTGGATATTTCAGCCGCGAGGACATTTTGCAATCGCGAGCACCGCAGATACCGTTGCCCTGACCTTCTTTGCTGGAATGGGCGTTTTCATGAGCACGGCAGCCGAGGGCTACCGTCGCAACCAACGGCAGACAGCAACTCTCAAAAGAGAACTGGCTCTGCGCGAGAGCACCAAGAAGCTGCAGCAGAGCGAAGAGCAGTTCGAAACTTTGGCCAACGCCATCCCGCAGTTGTGCTGGATGGCAAATCCCGACGGCTGGATATTCTGGTACAACCAGCGCTGGTATAGCTACACCGGAACCACCGCGCAACAGATGGAAGGCTGGGGTTGGCAGTCGGTTCACGATCCGGAGACGCTGCCCAAGGTGGTTGACCAGTGGAAGGCTTCCATTGCAACCGGAGACCCATTCGATATGGTCTTTCCGCTGCGCGGCTCCAACGGCGTGTTTCGGCCATTTCTGACCCGGGTAATGCCGGTCAAGGACGCAGAAGGCAAGGTCGTGCGCTGGTTCGGCACAAACACTGACATCAGCGTGCAGAAACAGGCCGAAGAGGAGCTACGAAAAAGCAATGCGCGACTCGATCTCGCGGTTGAGGTCGCGGATCTTGGCGAATGGGAGCTTGACCTGATCGACCATACATCCTCACGCTCCCTGCGGCATGATCAAATCTTCGGCTACCAAGAACTCCTGCCGGAGTGGACCTACGAGATGTTCCTCGACCACGTGCTACCTCAGCACCGGGCCGCGGTCGACAAGAAGTTTCAGGCTTCCAGGGGAAGTGGAACCTGGGATTTCGAAACGCAAATCAAGCGGACCGACGGAGAGGTGCGCTGGATATGGGCTCGCGGCCGCTCTCAGCGAGACGAGATGGGCCAACCAATGCGGATGGCCGGAACCGTCATGGACATTACCGGACGCAAGCAAGCGGAGGAACAGTTCCAGAACCTCAATCGCACACTCAAGGCGCTGAACAACTCCAACCAGGCGCTTCTTCACACCAGCACTGAGCCAGCATTGCTGCAGCAGGTTTGCCGCATTATCACAGCGGATTGCAGTTATGCGATGGTCTGGATTGGCATTGCCGAGAATGACGAAGACAAAACTGTCCGCCCCGTCGCCCACGCCGGCTTTGAAGAAGGATATCTGGAGACGCTGCGAATCACCTGGGGGGACGGCGACCGTGGACGTGGGCCTACGGGAACAGCGATCCGCACCGGACAAGCGTCGATATGCCGCAACATGCTCACGGATCCTGCATTTCTACCCTGGCGCGACGAGGCTATTGAGCGTGGCTACGCGTCCTCGCTGGTGCTTCCTCTTATTGAAGGCGATAAAGCGTTTGGGGCGATCACAATTTACGCCCAGGAACCAAACGCATTCGCGGACAGTGAAGTTGAGCTGCTGACGGAACTGGCGGCCGACCTGGCACATGGCATCGCCACGCTACGCCTGCGTGCTGCCCACGCCCAGGCCGATCGGGCCCTGCGCTCCAGCCAGGCCAGACTGCAAGGCATTGTAGGCTCCGCGATGGACGCGGTGATCTCGGTGGACATGCAGCAGCGCATCGTGGTGTTCAATCGGGCGGCTGAAACTGTCTTTCAGTGCGCGGCATCGGAGGCACTCGGCACTACGCTCGAGCGATTTATCCCCACCACTGCTCGCGAGGCTCATCGCGAGCACATTCGAAAGTATGGAAACGAGGGGATAACGAGTCGCTCCATGACTTCACCTGCCACGCTGACGGGCCTCCGCCGCAATGGGGAAGAATTTCCTGTAGAGGCCACGATCTCTCAAGTGGAAGTGGACGGGGAGAAGCTCTACACCGTAATTCTGCGTGATATCACCGAGCGCAAGCAGGCCGAGAGCGTTCTGCAGACCACCCTGCAACGCTTCTACGCCATTCTCTCCAACATGTATTTCGGCATCCTTCTGGTGACGGATGAGGGGCGGATCGAATTCGTCAATCAGGCATTCTGCGACCTTTTCAGTCTGGAGGAAGCGCCCGCCGACCTAGTGGGGAACGATCCCGGCGAAATGATCGAGAGGATTAAGAATGCTTACCGGAGTCCTATCGAGGCCGTCGCGCGCATCCGGGAAGTACTTGATGGAAAGAAACCTGTAATCGGCGAAGAACTCGACATGCGGGGCGGAAGGATACTGATAAGGGATTTTGTCCCCTTGAATGTGGCTGGAAAGTCGTACGGCAGGCTATGGATCCACGCGGATATCACTGAGCGCAAGCAGGCCGAAGATGCCCTGCGCGCAAGCGAGGCACGTTGGGCTACCACCTTGCAAAGCATCGGCGACGCCGTGATTTCGACCGATGCGTCCGGGCGTGTGGAGTTCATGAACGAGGTGGCACAGAGGCTGACGGAATGGCCATTGCCGGAGGCCAAGGGACAGGATCTAAGCGACATCTTCAACATCGTTCATGAAGTGACCCGACTTAAACCGGAGAGTCCGGTCGCCAAGGTCATCCGTCTGGGGAAAACGATTGGGCTGGCCAATCACACGGTGCTGATTGGACGTGACGGGACGGAGGTTCCAGTCGACGACAGTGCTGCTCCCATCCGGGACAGTAACGGCCGTATCGAGGGAGTCGTGCTGGTATTCCATGACGTTTCCGAGCAACGCCGGGCCGAAAAGGCGCTGCGCGACAGCGACCGCCTGACAACCACGGGGAAACTGGCCGCCACTATTGCCCATGAGATCCACAACCCGCTCGATTCGGTCGGCAACTTGCTTTACCTGATCGGCCAGGGCACGCAGGAAGACAGCACTCGGGAGTTCGTTACCATGGCTGCCCAAGAACTTGTCCGCATCACTCAACTAACCCAACAGATGCTGACATTCCAACGTGAAGCGGCCAAGCCGGTACCGGTGAAGATCGGGCAGATTCTCGATAACGTCATCGCCCTTTATGAAAGAAAGATCAAATCGTCAGGCATCAACCTGGAGCAACAAGTCGATTTTGATGGAGATATTCTGGCTCTGCCAGGAGAGCTGCGGCAAATGTTCGCCAACCTCCTGGGCAATGCCATAGAGGCAGTTGGCTCCCGACGCGGCACGATTACCTTGCGTGCACACTCATCACAAGACTGGCGGAACCAGCGGCTTGGGCTGCGGGTTGTGGTAGCAGACGACGGACCAGGCATACCGGCTGACGTTCGCACCAAAATCTTCGAGCCGTTCTTCACCACCAAGGGTGAGAAAGGAACCGGACTTGGGTTGTGGATTACCTCGGACATCATTCGTAAATATGAGGGAACAATGCGGCTGCGAACGCGGACGGAACCTAGTTGTTCCGGGACATGCTTTTCAGTCTTTCTCCCGTTCGAGACGAGCCCCGGTTCGCCAGCGCGCTGCTGTTTGGAATCAGAGTAACGCCAAAGCCATCTGCTGGCAGAAAAGTCGGGCGGCCTTGGCGGGCCGCCCGGTCAGGCAGTAGTGCAGTTAAAAAACCTTTATGGCAGAAGCATTTTGAGCGAAGCGACAGAGCCACCGGCCTTCTCGAACTCGGATAGATCCACGACGATCGGCTCAATGCCTTCCCTGCCCAGAACCTGCTCCAAGCGGCGGGTTATCCGCGGAGTGATGTAGTAGCCGTTTACCGAGACGCCATTGCAGACAAATTGCAGCGCTTCTTCGCGGGTCACCTCGAAAGTCTGAGCACAGCTTCGAATTTGAGCGAGGGTCTCCGGCGCGAACGCACCCGGATAAATCAGCAAAGACTCTGGTGCAAGCGGAGCCAAGCAGAGATTGAGGTGGAAGAAGTGGGGATCAACCAGCTCCAGCTTACGCACCTCGAAGTTCATCGATTCCATGAGCCCGGCAAACTGATCGACCGCAGCGCGGGTGGAGCGGTGGCCAAATCCGGCCCAGACCGACTCCCAGTCCGGGTTCCAGAGCAGGTCGCCGGTACCTTCGAGAAACTCCTCACCTACGAGTCCAAGGTCCATGATCCGGTAGCCTTGCTGGGAATACCAGCAAGTAAAATGCTCGACTTCATCGCGGCGGCTGCGATGCAACATACGCGACGGAATGACAAAGGAACGATCCTCGCGATCGATTCCGACGAAGGCGTGGCTGGCCGTGAAGCACATATCCTCCAACCCGGTGTGGGGATCAAGAAGAAAGATCTCGAGTCCAACTCGCTGGAAGGCTCGACCAAGGTTCTCCCACTGCTTGAGAGCTAAGGAAAGATCAACCGAAGGATTGTGGTGGGCAAATGGGTTTCTGAATTCAGAGATAGAAAAGTACACGGGCCGCGACATGAGTACATGGCTAAGCTGGCGAGTAAGCGTCTCGCTTTGGTAATTCCTCCGGAACGGCTTCGAACTCGTCTCTGTCTTTTCCACAACTGCTCCCATGTCAATCACGGCAATTGGCACGGATGCGAATACGGCCGCTTCCACTGTGCCGAATAGTCATGTCCACACGTGCGGCGATAGTACCTTTGGTGCCAGCTACCCTGCGGTGAGCTTCATCACAAGAGAATGTTTACTCTACCTTTTTTACATTCACATTCTTGAAGTTACGCGGCTGGCAGCGGCGAAAACTGGAGTGGAGGCTATAGGTAGTTCGATGACGATCTCAAGACCGTGGCTCTGGAGGTTACGGGCAAAGACTGAACCGCCGTGAAACTTCACCGCGCCACTGACGATGGAGAGGCCAAGGCCGCTGCCTCCGGTGGTTGTGCCACGTGCGTCGTCGACGCGATAGAAGGGAGTAAAAAGCTTGGGCAGAGCCGCCTCGGGAACACCGGGGCCATTGTCACGAACGGAGATCCTCGCAAGCCGGTTATCAACGGCAACGGAGACTTCCACGCGCCCATCTTCGCCCGAATAGAAGATGGCATTGCGCAGAATATTCTCAAAGGCACTGCGCAGCATGTTGGGTTCTCCCACCATGGTCAGTTCCGGCCAGTTTTCGTCATAGACAATCTCCACATTTGATTGGCTGGCCTCAAAGCGGGCATCCTCGATGGCTTCTCCGATAACCTGGTTAAGCGACAGGGGTTCGGTCGCGGGCTTGAGTTGTCCGCTCTCCAGGCGGGCAACGGTGAGAATCTGCTCGATCATTCCATTGAGGCGAAGGAGTTCGACTTCAATGCGGTCGAGCATCTCCTTGCGCTCAGGTTCAGGGGCGGTGGAGGCCAGGGAGAGGGCAACGCGAATGCGCGAGATGGGAGAACGGAGATCGTGCGAAGCACCCATCAACATGCGCTTGTTGCTTTCGACCAAATCATGAATCTCACCCGCCATGGTGTCAAAATCCCTGACCAGGTCGGCAATCTCGTCACGGCGGGTGCTGCCGGCGAGACCAGCACGCGCCTCCAGATTGCCTTGGGCAATGGCGTGGGCAGCATCACGCAGACGGACGATAGGGCGGGTGAGGTATTGAGCGAGCGCAGCGCAGAGCAGCGAGGTAAGCAGCGAGCCAAAAAGAATCGCGAACAAGAGGCTGCCGGGCAGTGAGCGGAGCACGGGCGGAGAGAAAAACTCGCCGGCAAAGACAAAAGCACGGCCCTTGGAATCCGTAGCCCTTTCGACGATAAATGTGCCGTTGCGTCCCTTCGCGATGCCTTCGTTCCGGAGAGCACGCTCAACGGCATCGCGCGCATCGGCCGGCATCCAGAAACCGCTCAACTCGTTCATCTGGTCGTCGAAGAGCCAATATGCGGAGCGCTTGTCGAGGGTGATGTCATGGAGGAGTTCGCGGAGGCCCTCCTGGCCGCGAGTGGAATAACGCCAGGTAGCGTAGCGGGCAAGCACGGGCACGGCGCGACGCTCGGGCTGTACCCACCAGGGGCGGTCAGGGCCGAAACTGACATGAACGCGATAGGCGAGAGCTAGCATGATGCAGGTTTGGAGAATCCAAAAGGGCAGAAATATCTTCCAGAACAGACGGCTCTTCACAAGGTCACCTTCGCCGCCAAGGCGTAGAAGTATCCAATGCCGCGCACCGGGCGAATACGCTCTTCCCCTTCGGGAACGCAGCCAAGCTTCTTGCGCAGACGGCTTACATGGACATCGACGCTGCGGTCGAAGGCACTGAGCGGACGGCCCAGTGCGGCCTGGGCCAGTTCCTCGCGCGTCACAACCATTCCGGCGCGGCGCAGCAGCAACTCAAGCATGTTGAACTCAGCGCCAGTCAACTCAACCGGAACGCCATTGCAATGGGCGGTACGGGAGAGCAGGGAGAGCGAAATGTCGCCGACCGACAAGGATTCGTCGCCCGGACTTTCACTGTATATCTCCTGCGAACGGCGGAGCACGGCACGGATGCGGGCCACCAGTTCGCGGGGATCGAAGGGCTTAGGGACGTAGTCGTCGGCGCCGATTTCGAGACCAAGAATGCGGTCCACGGATTCTCCCCGGGCAGTCAGCAGAATAACGGGAACGCGGGACTGGGCGCGCAAAGATTTGAGCAGTTCAAATCCAGAGCCTCCCGGAAGCATGACGTCCAGAATTACCACGTCGTATTCGCCAGTGAGCGCGGTATCGAGGCCGGAGCGATGATCGAAAACGGAGTGAACGTGGAAGCCCTCGTTCTGGAGAAATCGCTGCAGCAGGGAGACGAGCCCTTGGTCGTCGTCAATGATGAGTACACGGCTCATGCCATCTATTCTGCGTGAGGCAAGGGACGACCGCTGTGAAGAACTGTTACGAGTTGGACCAGGATGATTCACAAAAGTTTACGTTTGTACCCCGGAGTCATTGCCCGGGTGCTGCACTGTCTGGAATTGTTTCTTCCCAGGGCACGACGGGGCTCCGCACCTTCAGTTCTTGCAATTTTATCGCTTTTCACCCAGATTCAGCATTTGAGAGCTAGCAAGGTAACTGCCGCACTACAACGCTGCCAACAGCACCGCTGGCGCCGGTCACGACAATCACTTGCCCCTTCATACGGGCGCTCCTAAAACTCTAGATGCAAAGCCAAGGGCGACCCGAGCCGCCCATGAAGGTGACGGTTCGTTCAGAACGACAAGACCGCCTGGAAATCGACGCGACGGTTGGCCGTTCCGGATGAAAATGGCCCTCCGGCAAGGCTGTTGGTCTTGCCGAACATCGCGGAAGAAAGATTGCCGATGGGCGAGCCTGGATTCCAAGTGTTGAATAGGTTGCGCGCTGTCGCCGTAAGGGTCAAGTTATAGCGGCGCGAAGTGGTGGACGGACCGAAAATTCCGCCCATACCGCGCGGACCGCCAAAGCCGCCTCCGGGAGGGCCGCCGTGTCCGCCGCCGCCGTGGCTCGGCCCAGGGCCTTGATCCGCCGGAGATGCGCTCGGTTTCTTCGTCTCCGAACCAAAGCCGAAGGTCTTGGAGAGGCGCATATTGACCGTTACGTTGGCTGGACCCTTGCCATAGTTCACGGGAATGGGATGCGCAAGAGAGGCGACTGGACTTGTGTCGAAGCTTCCGTACTGGTTGGAAACTAAATATTGATTCTGGGTTGCCGTGGTGGCAAACGCAGGGCGGTCGTTGAAGAACGAGTCGCCATTCAGATCGGTTCCGGTAGTGATGTTGAAGGGCGCGCCGGAGTTGGCGATCACGAAGGGACTGATGCGGATGTTATGGGCGAGCGACGCGGTTCCGCTAAGGAAAAGACGGTTGCGCGCATCGAACGAGGCGCGACCGTAATCCTGGGTGAGATCGTAAGAATTCGAAGGGCTGCTGGACGGACCGCTCGTGTCGCTGTCCGCATAGCCGAGGGCGTAGAAACCCATTAACGAGAGCTTCTGCGAGAGCCGTATCTGCACGTTGGTGATGAACTGATTCTGCTTGAAGATGGCTTCGGAGTTGTACTGGTAAATGTTGTCGCTGCCGGCGAACGGACGGGTGCCATCTTCCCGCGGGGCGTTGACGTTTTCCAGGATGAGTTGATGGAGACCGCGCGAATTGAGGTAGGTGAACGAAACGGTTCCCACCGAGCCAAGCTGCCGTTCGAGGCTGATGGCCGCCTGCATGGTGTAGGGCGCATGCAGGTTGGGATTGATCTGGTAGATGGTGGCGGAGGCATTAGAAAACGTGCAGTTGGCGGGCGTAACGTTGCCGGACGAATCCGGCGGGCAGGGATTGACGACCCCGGTGTATATGGTCTGCATCTCGGCGATGCCGTTGAGGCGTTGCGCCTGGAGCACCAGGTCCTGGGTAAAGCGGTCGTAGAAGATTCCGTAGCCCAATCGCAACACGGTCTTGGGCGCACTCTTGGCGCTACCCAAGCCCCAGGAAAGGCCGAGGCGAGGCGCGAGGTCGGCCTTATTACTGATGCTGCTCTGGGTTTCAAAGCGCAATCCGTAGCTCAGCGTCAGGTTCGGACGCAGCTTCCAGTCGTCCTCGGCGTAGAGTCCCGCGTCCGCAAACGAGAGCTGGGCGCGCCTGGTTCCAGCGGTCTGGGTAAGTTGAGAGGGAGTGCCATTCGTGTAGTCGGCGAGAGTGCTGTAGGTAAGGATGCCGTTGAACGCGCTGCCGGTAACATTGTCATCCTGCGACTCGCGTAGGCGTCCGCCGAACTTGACAAAGTGTTTACCAGACAGCCAAGAGGTGTAGTTCTGCAGCTCATAGCGGCTGATACTATCTGAATTTTGGCCATCCGTACTGCCGCCGCCGGAGAATGCGCCGAGCACATTGATGGCGGCTGTGTTCGGCTGATTTGCGTTCTGATTGCTATCATCATGGATGAATTGAAAGTGGGTTTCGTTGATCAGGCAAGCGCTGAGAACCTGGGTGTCGCTGAGTTGCACCGTGTGCTGGGTTTCGGATTCGCTATAGGCACGTGAGGCGACCAACAAGCCGCCGATCCCCTGGTTGGCTGCGTCATTGTGCAGGAGTTGATAACGGGCGGTTAAAGTATTGCCGGGCGCAAGCTGGTAATCCATACGCGAACTGGCAATGGTGCGGGTGTACGGGGCAAGCACCGCTTGGATCGGAATGCCCTGGGAGTTCAGGCTCCCCGCGTCAATGGCTGCAGCTTGATCAATGGCCGAAGTCTCATTGATGTCACGGCGCTCGGCGTTGAAGAAGACCGAGAGTTTCTGGTTCAGCGCTCCGCTCACGTTGCCGCTGTAACGTTCGGAGTGATAGGGCGGGACAGCGGTGAGCACGTAGGGATTTCGGGAGTTGAAGACGGAGTTGTTCTCGTTAAACGAAGCTTGTCCGTGCCATTTATCTGTACCGGGCTTGGTGAAGACCTCTACGCGGCCAAAGCCCGGGCGATCATACTCGGCGGAAAATGGATTTTGATTGATGCGGATTTCACGGATGGCGGACTTTGGCGGCAGGGTTCCATTGGAGAAGCCGTCGATGTAAATCTGTCCTCCGTTCGGCCCCACGGAAGGCCCGGCAAGCGCGAGCAGATCCTGCTCCAGTTCGTCAGGATCGTCGGAGAGCGCTTCGAGGTCCGCACCTTTTAGAACCGTGGCGCTGGCATTGTTCGCCGGATTGACATCCACGGCTGTGGTTTCGCTCTGAACGGTGACCTGCTCCTGTTTGACGGCGATGCCGAGCGCAATGTCGAGTTGCTGTGCATTCCCGGCGGCGATGATGACATCCGGCATCTGGTACGGGCTGAAGCCCGCGGCTGTTGCATTGACCGTAACCGTGCCCGCAGGAAGGCCGTGAATTACGTAGTTGCCAAGCTTATCGCTAACGGTCTTCTGGGTCTGTCCGTCGGGTGTGGTCACAGAGATTGCGGCGCCAAACACGACGGCCCCCGAGGGATCCGTAACCTGCCCGCGCAGACTGCCTGAACTTTTCGGAGCCTGTGCCGACATCGAGCTCACAAAGACGACGAGCAGGCAGAGTAGAACTGCAAAACGCTTATCAATACACAATTTCAAGTACTCCAAGATGAGCCGTCTTTCGGGTTTTGGTTCGCTACTGATCACCGGCCGGGGCGCTGGCAAGCGACCACGGCGTCAGGAACGATTCCGCGGAGGGCGCGGCGGTTAGAATCGGCTCGACGCCGCCCAGCAAGGTGATGGCGATAGGAGGTCGGCCGGGAGAGCCTTCGGTGCTGACGATCATGACAGCCTCACCTTTTTGCAGATCGCCGAGCGAAGCGGCTGGCAACCGAGCCAGCAACTGGTTCAGATCACCGCCGTGCCGGCGTGCGGCATCCGCATCGGCATCCCGCGGCCCAGACGCTGCGGCTGGAGTGGCGCCTCTCATCCGCATGGCTAATCCTTTCGCCATCTGGGCGGGGAGAAGCTTCATTTGCGAGTCGGCTGTGATCTTGACCGTCACCGGCTTTTTCGTCGCAAGATCCTGAACCGTCAGACTCCCCTGCGCGGAGTCGACGGAAGTGACGAGTCCTGAGATATTGCGGAAGGTGCCAGCCACAATCTCTTCGGCGGTGAACTGCGTGCCGTCCTCATTTTTACTGCCTTTGGCACGAAGCTGATCGCCAGGATGAATGTCGCTAAGTCGCGCGGCGGTGGCGTCCTCCCACTTGACCGAATCAGGCGCGTACCGCTTAAAGGTGGTCTTCGGCGTGGTGCTGACTATCACCGCCTTGTTGCTGACCGAGAGCGTGATGTTGCCCCCTTGGATGTCCACCTGCTTGACCAGGCCGCCGATACCGCGGCGTTGCCAGTCGATCAGTTCCTGCTGCTTCCGCTGTGCAATATCTTGCTGCTTCATGACGATCACGGCCGAGGCATCGACGGTCGCGCCGTCGGCATCGAGTTTACCGCGCACCAGAATGCGGTCCCCTGCCTGGAGATCGCTGAGTTGAATTGGAGCCGCTACCTTCAGGTCGGTTTGACCTGGCGCCAGGTGTAGAATTCGCGCGCCGGGTTGAACTTTGACCGCCAGTTCGGTGCCCTGGTCGGTAGCCAGCGATAGATCGGCACCCGTAATTTTACGGATGGAACCAAGCTGCTTCACCACTCCGGCAGCAGCCGGATTCGCCGGCGCAGTGGCTTGGGCAGAGAGCACTGTGGATGCGACGGCCAGCAATAATGCCAATGCAAGACCGCGAACAACACTCTTCTTCATGCGAGGTCTCCAACTTGAATTGAGTGTACGCGAAACGACCGCTACTCTTTTGTACCCTACCCCGGAGCCGTTCGATGTTGCGTTTTGTTTCATTCCGTATTATCTTTGCGCTCTACAACCCTTGCTCTAATCCACGAGACGAAACTATTGCTACTCAGGAAACGAACGCCCTGCTGTTCTCATCTTACCGATGTGACTCTGCAAGGACTACTGCATGCCGCCCGGCACTGCGCGCTGCTGTGCGGTGCGTTCGGCTTTGCGTTCTGTATGGGTGCCGTTTCGGTTCGGGCAGCGCAACCGCAAATGGCGCTGCAACCGCCTGCACAGAAAGGAACGACCAGTAGCGCAATACCCGTCGGCACGCCTCCAGAGATGACGCAAATGCTCGCGGCCTACGTTGGGCAACAGGTTTCATCGGTGGAACTGGCGGGACGTCCCGAACTGGATGATCGCGATTTGCTGCCTCTGCTTGTGCAACATGCCGGCGAGCCCTTCGACAGCGACAAGGTACAGCGCACGGTCGCCGCGCTTAAAGCGACGGGAAGGTTCCAGGACGTACAACTCAGCGTAATTCCCGACATTGCGGGGGTGCGGGTCTTGCTGATTCTGCAGCCGGCACTATATTTCGGAATCTACGAATTTCCCGGTTCGAAAGGATTTGCCTATTCCAGATTGCTGCAGGTTGCGAACTATCCGCCCGAGGGCCCCTACAACCAGAAGGATGTGACCCAAGCCTCGGATGCGCTGACCAAGTTCTTTCAGCAGAACGGATATTTTCTGGCAAAGGTTACGCCTGGCATCGAACCGGATGCGCCCCATGGGATTGTGAACGTACGCTTTCAAGTTGATGCCGGCCCCAGAGCAAACTTCGGAAACGTGACGATGAGCGGGACCTCCGATCAAGAGACTGCTCGCTTGCAGGCGAAACTGAAGAGCAAGCTGGCAAGCCTGCGCGGCTCCGCCATACGAGAGGGGAAGCCGTACTCGCTCAAAGCCGTTCATAACGCCACCGTGTACATGCAAAATGCGCTGGTTAAACGGGACCGCCTGGGCGCGCAGGTGCAGATGATCGGCGCGGAGTACGACCAGGCTACTAATCGAACCGAAATCAGCTTCCACATCGCGGAAGGTCCTCTGGTGCGGGTGAGGGTGGAGGGCGCACATGTCTGGAGATCGACGCAACACAAGTTGATTCCGCTCTATCAGCAAGTGGGAGTGGATAACGAACTGGTACAGGAAGGACGCAATAACCTAGTCTCGTACTTCCAATCAAAGGGCTATTTCGACGCGGCGGTGGAGAGCAATGTAACCAAGCAGGGTACGGACGAAACGGTGTCGTACAAAATCGTGAAAGGGCCTAAACACAAAGTTGCGAGCGTATCAATCGACGGCAACAAAGAGCTCGGTGACCCTCGGTTGCTCAGCCATGTTAGCGTGCGTAAGGCACGTCTGTTCTCGCGCGGGGCGTTCAGCGAAAGGCTGCTGCGCACGAGTGTAAAGAATCTCGAGTCCACTTATCGGTCGGAAGGTTTCAGCGACGTGAAGGTGACGCCGAAGGTCGAGGGCCGCGGCGGAAACATTGATGTGACCTTCCTCGTGGACGAAGGCCCGCGCGACATGGTGCGCGAGTTGAAGGTCGTGGGCAATGACACGATGCCCCTTGCGCAACTTGTGCCGAAGGGCCTGAAATTGCAAGCCGGCCAGCCATACTCGCAGTTCAAGGCGGACGACGACCGCAAGAACATCACAGTAAAGTACCTGGAGAGCGGCTACCTGACCTCTTCGTTCCGCGAGACCGTTACCAGCGAGAAGGGCGACCCGCACAATCTGATTGTGACCTACCTGATACGCGAAGGACCACGGGTGACAACCTCTAGCGTGATCACGCTGGGGCGTGTCCACACTAGGCAGCGTTTTATCGACCGGGCGGCAAAGTTCACCCTCGGAGCACCGCTTACTACCGGTGGCATGCTCAGCGCGGAGTCGCGACTGTACGCGCCGGGAATCTTCGACTGGGCGGAGGTAGCACCGCGCAGGCAGATCACGACACAGACCAAGGAGGACGTGCTGGTAAAGGTCCACGAGGCACCGCGCAATACGCTGACCTATGGCTTCGGCTTCGAGGTAATCGAACGTGGAGGAAGTCTGCCGAGCGGAACCGTGGCCATTCCAGGGCTGCCTCCGGTAGGCGTGAGTTCCAACTTCATAATCAGCGAGAAAACATTCTGGGGGCCGCGCGGAACGGTGGAGTACACGCGAAGAAACATCCTTGGGCTCGCCGAGAACCTGACCCTGGGAACTTTCGCAGGACGATTGGTACAACGAGTTTCCGCAAATTTCCAGGACCCCAGTTTCCGCGGTACGAGTTTCACCAGCGATCTGAACGCAAGCTACGAACATAACAGTGAGAACCCCGTCTACTCAGACACAATTGCGCAGACCGGCTTCCAATTGCAGAAGCCCCTGGACCACAAGAAGACGCAGCATCTGTTTTTGCGCTACAGCCTGAGCGAAACGGAGATTACGAACCTGCTCATTCCTGATCTGGTGCCGCCCAACGAGAGGGACGTGCGATTGTCCACGCTTTCGGCAACCTACTCGCGCGATACCCGCGACAACCCTCTGGACGCAAAACGCGGCATTTTCCAGAGCGTGGAGGCTGATCTAAATCCGGGATTGCTGGGCTCCAGCGTGAGCTTTGTGAAGTTTTTGGCACAGGCTTCCACGTACAAGAATTTGAAGTTATCCAACATCATCTGGGCCAACAACGTGCGCGTCGGCTTTGAATCCGCCTTTGCCGGAAGTGAAGTCCCTCTGTCGCAGGAATTCTTCTCCGGCGGCGGCAGCACACTGCGGGGCTTTCCGCTGGATGGAGCAGGGCCACAACGCACCATCCAAGCGTGCGGCAACCCCAACGTTCAAGCGACCTGTGCGCAAATCACGGTGCCAGAAGGTGGAAATCAACTCTTCATCGTAAACTCGGAATTCCGGATTCCGCTTCCTATTCGCAAGGGGGTGGGCCTAGCTGCGTTTTACGATGGCGGCAATGTCTTCAGCGCCATCGGATTCCACGGTGAGTACACCAATACAGTTGGCGGTGGTCTACGTTATGTGACGCCGGTAGGACCGATCCGCTTCGATATTGGTCACAACTTGAACTCACCGCGCGGCATCAGCTCTACACAGTTCTTCGTAACCCTTGGACAGGCATTTTGAGCGTACTTTCGAATCTTCCGCCCGAGTCTGGGCCGCAGCCACCGAATCGGGAGCCGCGGTCCTCACGCTGGCTGCGCACCGCGCTGTGGTTGGCGACTCTCATGCTGGGGTTAGCTGCCATCGTCGTGATTGGCGTCGCCGCGCTGCTGCATAGTCAGCGCTTCCATGACTACGTACTTATCAAAGCGCGGCAGAGCGCAACCGAATCGTTGGGCGTGCCGGTGGAATTGCAGAATTACGCGTTGCACTTCAAAGGAATTAGTCCGACGGTCGATCTGTATGGCTTCGTAATACACGGTGCGTCCCCGTACGCCGATACGCCGCTCGTACAGGTGGAGCAGGCGAGAATTGGCGTGCGCGTAATTTCGTTGCTGAGGAGGAGATGGTATTTCAGCGAGCTTGCGGTGCATCACGGGGTACTGCAGATTCGCGTAGATGCCAACGGCAACAACAACCTTCCAACACTCCAGCAGGGCGGCAGCCGGAACTCCGGAGTGCAATCGTTCTTCGACCTTGCCATCCGCCGCGTGGTGCTGGATGAAGGCGAGTTCGATTACAACGACCGGAGGATCGCACTTGACGCAGATCTGCGCGAGGTGGCGCTGAACGCGGCATACGATCCCTCGCGGAAGCTTTACGCCGGACAAGTTGCGTATTCGGATGGTCGCTTCAAGGGAAATGGTTATGAGCCAATTGCGCACGCCTTGACCGCTGACTTTGAGATGACTTCGCTGCATATAAATATACGAAAGGCAGAGCTGCACAGTGGAGCATCGGCGGTAGCATTTACCGGGACATTTGACGATTTCGACAATCCGCGCGTGGCGACCGTATTTCACGCATCGGTGGACGCGAGCGCGTTGCGACGATTGCTGAACATCCCGCAACTGCCAATGGGCATGGCTGAGTTGGACGGGCACGCCGAGTACGCATTCAGGCCCAACCAGCCCGCGCTGAACGCGATCACCGTGAATGGCACGCTGCGCAGCGACCGCTTGGAACTCCTCGTGCCAAGCGTCCAAACGCGTACAGTACGTGCCGAGTTGGGTGCTGTTCGAGCAGTGTACGCGTTGGTGAACGGTGACGCAGAGGTGCGCTCACTGAGCGCTTCCCTGCTGTCCGGGAGAGTAGACGCGCAGGCGACGGTGCGGGATTTGGCGGGCGAGCAGGTGGGCGCGGCGCAGGTGAAGCTCTATGGAATTTCTCTGGGAGCGCTGAAAGATTTGTTTGGCACGAGTGCGGAAGACGACCTCACCATCGGAGGAACCGTGCAAGCCGCAGGCAGCGCGTCGTGGAAACGTTCGCTGCGCAACCTGCAGGTAAAGGCCGATGCATCGGTCAATGCAGCAGTGGGCTCTAAGCAGTCGTCTGAAGGGTTTCCGGTTACGGGTGAGCTTCACGGCAGCTTCCAAAACAGCGATCAGACGCTTACGCTGACACAGAGCTATTTCCGGACTTCGCAAAGCATACTTACGCTCGATGGAAGCATGGGCCAGCGCTCGCAGATCAACCTCGCGCTCAACGCTGGAGACCTGCACGAGATGGAAACCATCGCTCGCATCTTCCTCTCACCGGCGCGCCCGCTCGGTCTCTATGGAAGCGCCACGTTCACCGGAGTGCTCGCCGGACCTACTTCCGAACCGCGACTGACCGGCGAGCTGAGCAGTACTAACCTGCGGCTGCGCGCTACGGATTGGAGGCTGCTGCGGGCGCATCTGGATATGAGCCCCAGCGGCCTGGAGATAAAGGGCGGACAGCTTGAACCTGCATCTCCCAAAGGTGCGGTGCAGGGAAACATTGCCCTCAGCGGCCGCGCCGAATTGAAGCACTGGAATTTCACGACCGCCAGCAGATTTCAACTGACGCTAAACGCGCGACGGCTGGATGCCGCACAACTGGAGCGACTGGCAGGTGCGCCCACTAGGGTCAGTGGTACGGTCAACGCCGAACTGCAGGCGCACGGGACAGAGATGAACCCAATTGGCCAGGGAGAAATCGAACTGGTGCACGCCTCGGTGGACGGTGAACCGATTCAATCCGCACACGTGCAGTTTAATGGCGACGGGAACGCAGCTCACGCCAACCTCAACATCACGATGCCCGCGGGGGTCACGACCGGCTCTCTCACCTACTATCCCAGGCAACGAGGGTACGAGGCGCGGCTGGAGACGCACAACTTCAACCTCAACCAATTGCAGGTCTTGAAGTCGCGCAATCTCTCCATCGCAGGGGTGATGAATCTGGTTGCCAACGGGCGCGGCACGCTGGATGACCCGCAACTCACGGCCAGTATCGATATTCCGCAACTACAAGCCAAGGGGCAGACCATAGACCATATTGCGCTACAGGCCAACGTCGCACACCATGTGGCCAACATTTCGCTCGACACCCGCGCGGTGAATGCAAATATCCATGGGCGGGCCACGGTGCAGCTCACCGGCGATTACCTGGCAGACGCGGTGTTGGACACACAACCGATTCCGCTGCAACCGCTGGTGGTCACATACGCGCCAGACATGGCGTCCCACCTCTCCGGACAGACCGAATTGCACGCGACCCTGAAGGGGCCGCTGAAGCACAGGGAACGCATCGAAGCACACGTGGTGATTCCTACGCTGGACATGCATTACGACCAGTCGATTGATCTTGCGGCGGCAGGACCGATCCACGCGGATTATGCAAATGGGGTACTGGAACTGGCGCGCTCTGGGCTGAAGGGTACAGGAACCGATCTGCAGTTCCAGGGGTCGATCCCGCTGCTGGATCGCAGTAAGCCGGTGTCACTGTTGCTGCTGGGGTCGGTGGATCTACGGATCGCGCAACTGTTCGATCCGGACGTAACGAGTTCCGGGCAACTGCAGTTCAACATCAATACGTATGGAGTGCGGAGCGATCCGAACGTGCGCGGCGACGTGCGGATCGTCAATGCTAGCTTCTCCATGATCGATCTGCCGGTTGGACTCTCGAATGGAAACGGCACGCTCGCACTGACTGGAGATCGCCTGAACATCACCAATTTTGAAGGAACCGTGGGCGGCGGCAAAATCACGGCACGCGGCGGCGTGGTCTATCATCCGTCGCTGCAGTTTGACCTCGCGTTGAGCGGCCAAGGGATTCGTATGCTCTATCCAGACGCAGTGCGCCAGGAGTTGAGCGGAAATCTCACGCTGACCGGCACGCCCGAGCAGGCAACGTTGCGCGGTCAGGTGAATGTGGATCAATTGTCATTCACTCCGGACTTCGATCTGTCGAGCATTACCTCGTTTGAAAGCGGGGGTGCGGAGGAGCCGCCATCGCGTGGCTTTTTAAGCAATCTACAGTTGAACGTCGCCGTGCGTTCAACCCAAAATGTGAATGCGGCGAGCCGGACGATAAGCGTGAACGGCAGCGCCAACCTGCGCTTGACCGGAACGGCGGCGCAGCCCGTAGTGCTGGGGCGGATCAATCTGACCGGAGGCGATCTGATCTTCCAGGGAAACCGTTATATATTGCAGAGCGGAGTGATCGACTTTGTGAATCCCTCGCGAACCGAGCCGAACATCAACGCCTCAATCACAACAACGATTCTGCAATACAACATCGGGCTGCGATTTGAGGGGCGCCTGGACCGCCTGCGCACCTCCTACTCATCAACCCCGGCACTGCCTCCTGCCGACATCATCAACCTGATTGCCTTCGGCAAGACGCAGGAAGCCGCAAACGCCACGGCCACCACGGCGAACCAGACGGCGGAGCAAAGCATCGCCTCTGCCGTGAGCGGCCAAGTGACCAGCCGGGTTCAGAACTTCGTCGGTCTTTCCCAATTATCCGTGGACCCGACGCTAGGCGCCGGCCAGCAGAACGCCGGAGCTATTATCACCGTGCAAAAAAGGGTGACCAGCAAGATTTTCGTCACGTTCCAGACCGACGTGACCAGTACGCAGCAGGACGTGGTCCAGCTTGAGTACCAGGCCACGCCACAGGTTTCCCTAAGTGGAACGCGGGATCAGAACGGTGGGTTCGGATTCGATACGAGAATTACGCGGGAATGGTAGAAATTGCTACCTTTTCGCTCCCTTGGAACTCTCCACGTCCACCTCCTCTGCTTTCGCTTATGCCTCCTATCAAAACTTTTAATGCCTCGAAATTTGTTTTGATTTGTTCCAGAGAGCCGTCTGCCATTACCCTATATGTGATCGCAATTCACAGCCTCGCCCCACCCCCTTTCGAGGAGATTCATGCCGAACGAACTACGCAACTTTTTGACGCTTACCTACGATGAACTCGAAGAACTCAATTTGAAGGCTAAGGAACAGCGGAAGAACCGCGTTGCCGCTCACAAGATTCAGGAAGAACGCCTGAAGTACCTTACCGACGAAAAGTGCATCAAGGCCGTAACCGTGCTGTTCAGCGACCTCGAAGGCCGCCTGCACATGCTTGACTACGACAAGAAGTTTCTGGTGAGCAGCTATGACAACCTCACCTTCGACGGCTCGTCGATTCGCGGATTCACGGCACAGCATGAGAGCGATCTGCGGCTCGGTATTGACTGGTCGGCGTTCTACTGGGTGCCGTCCGACGTATTCGGCTCCGGCAAGGTGATGGTCTTCGGCGAAGTCATCGACAAGCATGGCAAACCGTACACCGGCGACATTCGTGGCGTGCTGAAGAGCTATGCCGACGAACAGTTCAAGACCAACGGCTACACCCTCAACGCCGCCAACGAGATTGAAGGTTTCCTGTTCAATGGTAAGGAAGCCGAGCAGCGCTACCCGGAGACTCAGAAGTTCGAATATGTGGACGGTGGCGGATACTATCACTCCCTGCCAGGCGATCCGCTGCGAACCTTCATCGACACGGCCGCGGAAGTGCAGCGCGCCATGGGCTTCCAGAACGAGAAGGATCACCCCGAGGTTGCGCCTTCGCAGTTTGAAATCAACTACAACTACGGCGATGTAGTGGCCGCCTCTGACCAGATCCAGCTCTATAAGCTGATCTGCCGCCAAGTTGCCAACAACATGGGATACACCGCAAGCTTCCTGCCCAAGCCGGTAGTCGGCGTGAACGGCAGTGGCATGCACACCAACGTTTCGGTAAGCAAGGGCGGTAAGAATCTGTTCTGGGATCCCAAAGGCCTGGAAAAGATTAGCCCCTTCGCATGGGACTTTGTGGACCGCATCCTGTCCGCTGGCAACGACATCTGCCTGCTGCTCAACTCCAGCGTCAATGCCTATCGCAGACTGGATCCGCACTTCGAAGCGCCGAACCAGCTCAATGCTTCGGCGATCAATCGCGGCGCAATGGTCCGGGTTCCGATCGGTAACGAACGTAGCGCGCGCGTCGAAGTTCGCGCCGTAGCGCCGGATGCAAATCCGTACCTGGTCATGCTCTCGGTCTTCAAGACCGGCATCGACGGCGAGATTGCGAAGATTGAAAATCTCCGTCAGGCTCACCGCTATTTGCCCGATAACATCTACTCGGCGCTGGATCTCTTCCGCGACTCTGAGTGGATCAACAAGTTGCTTGGCGCAGACGTGAAAGAGCGCTACGCGGAGTTGAAGCAGAACTCCGCCGATCGCTGCCCACGGCTGTTGGGAACCGTGGTAAAGACCGCCGAAATTCAGTTCCACCACGCGGTTTACAACCAGTACCTGTGGAACCAGTTCTAGATTGTTTGTTCCAGACGGAAAGGCCCTGGCTTTGCGGTCAGGGCCTTTTCTTTGCGGATAAAACTCAGCAATACGCATCGAGTCAGCCGTGCATCACAAGTTCCCTTCGGAAAACTCTTTCTCTTCGAGACCCAGATAGCTTGCCATGACAACTTCGCACTCCTCATGGCAGCGAAGGCAGAGCTGATTGCCGCAGGGCAATCCGTCTCGCTTACTCGGCATAGGCTGCGCCGCCGATACATCTTCTTGCGTCTCTCGATCCTTGTCTTCGCGAATATCCATACCTGGAAATTAAGCATCCGCGCGAGACGCGTCTAGGACGAACGTCACAAACATCCCGGAACGCCTTCATGCGCCTCCGCTAGAATGATCATCCGGTGGAATGATAACCCCCTCGCACTCCTTGGAAAATTGCTGTTCGCGGAGCGGCGTCTGCGGCTTGGGAGCACCACGGTATGCGTAGATGACAGCCAGCAGGGGCGGAGCCAGCAGCACTCCCCAGAACGGGAAGACGACGCCGAGCACGAGTGGAGCCAGTAGCGATGCCCAGAACGGCACGCGATTTTGACGGTGCATCAGAAAGGGTTGAAGCAGGAGACCATCCACCGTGGCAATCACCGCATAGGCTCCCAGGAACCAGAGCCAGCGCTCCAGTGTCGCGCCGCTAAACAGCAAGGCCATCGCAGGTCCCAGGAGCGTGAGTAAGGGGCCAAAGTGTGGAATAAGTTGCAAGGCTCCCGCCAGCATAGCCCAGAACGGAGCCCATGGCACCTTAAGCCAGATCAGTGCCGCCAGCCAGAGAGCACTGACCATTAGTGAGTCATAGCACTGGGCGATCAGCCAACGGCGCAACGCTCCTAAAGTAAGGTTCGCGTGATACTGAAACTGCATATTACTTCGCTCTATCCCTCTCAAAGCAATGCTACACTGTGTTTAACCCTGTGGATTAGAGAGCGTGAAATGAAGTTTGGCGTCATCATATTCCCCGGCAGCAATTGCGACCACGATGCCTATTGGGCGTTCAAGGAAGTCTGCGGACAGCCCGCGACGCTGCTCTGGCATGACTCGCACGATCTGGAGAACTCCGACGTCATCATCGTACCTGGCGGCTTTGCTTACGGCGATTACCTGCGCACCGGAGCGATCGCTCGATTTTCTCCCATCATGCAATCGGTAAAGCGCTTTGCCGACTCCGGCGGATTGGTCATGGGCATCTGCAATGGTTTTCAGATTCTGTGTGAGGCGCACCTGCTGCCCGGCGTTCTGCTCCGCAACAAGAATCTGAAGTATATCTGCAAGCCGGTTCACCTGCGGGTTGAGAATACCAAGACTCCGTTCACCCAGGCATTGACGCAAGGAGAGGTGTTGGAGATTCCCATCGGGCATGGCGACGGCAACTATTTCTGCGACGAGCCCACGCTGCAGCAATTGCAGCAGCGCGAGCAGGTGATCTTTCGTTATGCCACCCCGCAAGGCGAGATTACCGATGAGGCCAATCCCAACGGCTCTCTGGATAACATCGCCGGCATCTGCAACGAGGGGCGCAACGTACTGGGGATGATGCCACATCCGGAGCGCGCCAGCGAAGACGTACTCGGCATGATGGATGGGCTCAAACTGCTACGCTCGTTGGTGGAGAGCGCAGCGTTGCTGCAGTAGACCGGAATCGCGGAAGGTGCATCCGGCAAAGCCGCCGGGCGTTTTTCCCGGCGGCGATAATGACGGACACGCCAATCCTGAAAGTGCTCTACCGGCGATGAAATCACGTGGTTCACAATCCGGACAGTCAGCCAAGCGCATCACCGAGGCGGAGCTTCGCCAACGCGATGGCGAATTGCTCCATATTCTCGATAACTGGCTGGAACGGGCTAATCAGCGCGGAGGCGAACACATAGCGTGCCGCTCAGGCTGCGCCCAATGTTGCATCGGAGCTTTCGCCATCGACCGCTTGGATGCAGTGCGTCTGCAGCAGGGGATCAACGATCTGGCGGACCATGACCTGGAGCGTGCCCAGCGCATCCTGCAGCGCGCGGCGGAGTCGCTGGAGCGAACCGTGGACTTCTTCCCCGGCGACCCGGAGACCGGAATCCTCGATGAGTCCCCCGAAGCGGAGGAAATATTTGAGGAGTTCGCGAATGACGAGCCCTGCCCTGCCCTCGATCCCGAGACCCTGACCTGCGATCTTTACGCGCATCGCCCTATGACGTGCCGCGTCTACGGACCTCCGGTTCGTACCGAAGGCGGACTGGGCGTATGCGAACTTTGCTTTACCAAGGCCACTCCGGAAGAGATTGCCGCAGCGGAGGTTCCGCTGGACGGGGAAGAGATCGAGTCCGTCCTCAATCATGAGTTGGAACAGGCCACGGCAGGCGGCAAAACCACCGTCGCTTTTGCGCTATTCGGCGCATAGCATTTCACTCTGCAATCTCAGCGGCGGCAACCCTCATTTCTGGAACGCTTCCTTGTTCACCACGTACGGCATCTTGCTGTAGTCGCTGCCTTCCAGCATATCGATCAACCCCTGCACACAACGGCCGGCCATCCCCACATTGGGATCTGCAGAGAGTCGGGTCGCAGTAGTGCCGCTGGCAAAATGGTGGAATATGCGGCAGCGATCCTCGATCTTCGGATCGCGCAGCGGTGAGTCTTCCGGAAGTGGCTCGCGCTCGAAAACATCAATTGCCGCCCCAGCAATCCAACCTTCGCGCAGTGCCTTCGCCAAGGCGTTCTCGTCGACCACCGGACCGCGCGAAGTGTTCACCAGATAGGCGCTCTTCTTCATTTTCTGCAGAGTATGCTCGTTGATGAGGTGCCAGGTTGGAACCCTCGCCTCACCCTCGCGCAGTAGCGGCACGTGCAGACTGACGTAGTCCGCATCGTGCAGGCACTCGTCAAATTCGGCGTAGCGTATCCAGTTTTTCCGCCGCGAAATACCGAGTTCGTGCCTCAAGTCCATCACCTTCTGCACTGAGGTAGCAAACTTCTCATTACGGTACTCAGTGTCATAGCAAATCACGTTCATCTCAAAGCCGGAGCACTTGGAGATCAGGGCCTGGCCGATACGTCCGGTTCCGATGACGGCGATCGTTTTGCCTGTGACCTCTTCTCCGAGAAAAGGCAGGAAAGGGTGCCAGAACTCCCAACGATTCTCACGCACCAATCGTTCGCTGGACCACAACTTGCGCGAAACATCCATGAGAATTGCAAAGGCGAACTCCGCGGTGGCGTCGGTAAGAACATCGGCGGTGTTGCTGAATGGAATCTTATAGCGGTCGGCGTCGGCGCGGCTGATGTTATCAAATCCCACGGCGAATTGCGCAATGCCCTTCAGCGTTCCTTTCCCCGCCTCGAAAACCTTAGCATCGATCTTGTCACGCAGAGTAGTGATCAAGCCGTCAATGCCGCCGCGAACTTTCTCTAACAAAAGCTCTGGCGACGGCGCCTCGGGACCCGGGTATACTTCAACGTCGTACCCGCGCTTGCGCAGTAGCTCAATGCTGGGACCAATGTCACAGCTTGCGAACACTCGGAACTTCTTGTATTCCACGCTGCCCTTCCCTTTCTTCGTATCCGGCCCCGAACACGAAATCCCGCTGTGAATTCTCCTTCGCTACAACTTCTTACGCGACGATCTTCGCGATGTTCTTCGCAACCCAGCCTTCGACCCGGTCCAGTGCTTTGCCAATATTCTCCAATGAATTGGCAATCGAAAAGCGCAAATAACCCTCACCGTACGCTCCGAATGCGGTGCCTGACAGGACAGCGACGCCGGTCTCTTCCAGTAGTGCGTCCGCCAGCGGTTTAGACTTCCATCCTGTACCGGTAATGTTCGGGAACATATAAAAAGCGCCCTTCGGCAAGCAGCAGCGAAAGCCCTTGATCCCCTTAATGCGCGCGGCGAAATAATCACGACGCCTCCGGAATTCGGCGGTCATCGCGTCCACGGAGGCCTGCGGCCCACGAATCGCTTCGATCCCGGCCTTCTGGGTGAAGCTCGCGGTGCAGGAGTTTGAGTTCGTCATCAGCCTGGCGAACTGTTGCGCGAGGTCGGCGCGCATCACGCCGTATCCCATGCGCCATCCGGTCATCGCGTAGGTCTTGCTGAAGCCATCCAGCAGAATCACCCGGTCGCGCAGATCGTCATAGCTGAACAACGAATGATGATCTCCTTCGAAGATAAGGCGCGAATAAATCTCATCGCTCAGCACCATAACATCGTGCTCGGTAACGATGGCCGCGATCTCCGCGACATCGCTCTGCGTCAGCACCCCGCCGGTAGGATTCTGCGGCGAGTTGAGAATGATTAGTTTGGTGTGCTCGTTGATCAGGCTTTTCAACTCCTTGGTATCGAGCCGGAATTCCATCTCCTCCCGAAGCCGGATGGGAACTGCCTTGGCGCCGAGAAACTCGATCATCGACTCATAAATTGGAAATCCAGGATTCGGATAGATGACCTCGTCGCCTTTTTCGACTAACGCCAGCAAGGTAAAAAAAATGATCGGCTTACCTCCCGGAACCACGACAACCTCGTCCGGAGACACCCTGGTGTGACGAGTTGCGCCGACCTCGTCGGCAATTGCTTTGCGCAGCTCTGGAAGACCGGCACTGGGACCGTAGTGGGTGAAGCCCTTGTGCAAAGCGTCCACCGCCGCCTCCACAATGTTCGCCGGTGTGTCAAAATCAGGCTCGCCGATCTCGAGGTGCACGATATCCTTGCCCTTGGCTTCCAAAGCGCGCGCCTTGGCCAGGACCTCGAACGCAGTCTCCGTACCGAGGCGGAACATACGTTGGGCTAACCGCAATTCACTATGGATTGCTTTGCTCACAGGAACCTCCTCTCCCACCTAAAACGCCGTTCGAGAATGCCACAATGCCCTGCGGTTTCCATTCAAACCGGCTATCTTACCCCGCCCTCTGCGAATGCACCACCCCCACCGACAAAAAAAGCCTGCCCCAAGGGCAGGCCGACTTCCGAACTCCATTTATTATCCGTGAATTTCACTTTGTTCCCCCGTCTCGCTGCGTATGACCTTGGCTACGCGATAGGGCCGGCCGGAGTGGGGTTCGTGGAAGTGGCGTACCTGCAACTCGCCGAGCAAGCCAAGCGCCAGCATCTGTACTCCGGAAACGATCATAACTGCTCCAAATACAAGCAAAGGACCGTGAACGTCCATCACATTGAGGTGACGTACGACCTTCTCGAAGATCATCCATAGTGCGACCAACGAACCCACTCCAATCCCGCTCATGCCAATGCCGCCGAAGAAATGCAGCGGGCGCATCATGTACTTAAGCAGGAATCGAATCGTGATCAGATCAAAAAAGACGCGAATCGTACGCGAAATTCCATAGTGCGACGTGCCACCCTCGCGATCGATGTTGACGATGGGCACCTCGCAGATCCTGGCTCCGTACCAGGAAGCCAGCGCCGGGATGAAGCGGTGCAACCCCTCGCCGTAGAGCGGAATGTCTTCAATCAGTTCGCGCGTGTAAGCCTTGTAGGTGGTGCCAAAATCGTGCAGTTCCACGCCGCTCAATTTGGACATTGCCCAATTGGCGCAGCGCGACGGAATCCGTCGCAACCAGAGATTGTCAATGCGCTTTTCACGCCACCCGCTGACGATGTCGTAACCTTCATTCAGCTTGTCCACAAACTTCGGAATCTCGCCGGGATCGTGCTGCAGATCGCCATCCATGGCGATAATAAACTCACCCTGAGCATGATCAAAGCCAGCGGCCAAAGCAGAGGTCTGTCCGAAGTTGCGGCGCAACTTGACCACCACCACCCGTCTATCCACGGCCGCAATCTGCGCCAGCAAAGAGAACGTGGAGTCGCGAGAGCCATCGTCCACAAAAATCATTTCGAATGCTTCGCCCACCTGCTCCATTACCGCCTTCAGACGGTCGTAGAGTTCGGTTACACTCTCCTGCTCATTGTGAAAGGGAACAACGATCGAATACTTAGTCACCCCGATATTATAACCCACTGACCACAATCCGCAGAGCACCGCCCATCCGCCATGCTGACGCCTACTTAGATTAGGCCCATTGCCTGCGCACAGGTGTTGCAGAGATTTTGGCGATCGCTAATCGCCGACCACATTCCTGGATGTATTTTGCAGATGCAAAGATCAGAGATGGTAGCCCCGGGCAGATTCGAACTGCCGACCTCCGGTTTAGGAAACCGCTGCTCTATCCATCTGAGCTACGGGGCCAGGTTCTACAACATCTGGATTATAGCGGCTCACATGAAACTTGACCTAGTCCCGCACAGTCGGAAATTAAATGAAACCAAGTTGGATTGTACACCGCAGCCTGATCGATCTTTCATCCTTTTGATAGCTGCGACTTCCTTTTCCCTTCAATCTCGTAAATGAAAGATCGCGCATGGCTCTAGGGTAAATACCGCTAGCTTCTAGCGTTAGGCAAAAAAGCGCGGACCGTAAGGTCCGCGCCCGTGTAGCATTTCACTTTTGGAAAGCCACTATCTTGTTAGGTTTAGGTTATGCCTTGGCGGCTTTGGCAGCCGTTCCCATGGCAGCCGCGCAGATGCCCATTACCTGCTGCAGGTTGGCAAGAC
>CAZLZA010000053.1:14019-32569 GCA_964563875.1 uncultured Acidobacteriaceae bacterium | reverse complement strand
CCCCCGCCGTGGCTGAGGCCTTTTCCCCAGATAAGTCCGGGGCCGAATATCCCGAAGTCGTGAATGTTCTCACCCCATATCAGGCTGTTGTGCCAGTGATTGTGGCCATAGTCCTGGTAGGGGTCCCATGCGGTTTTGGGCTCGGCGGCATCATAGGTCCCACCCATATAACCTGTGGTCTGGCCGGGCAACGGTGAGTCGGCGGCAAGAATTGTTGCCCCCTGTTGCAGGAAGAGCGCAACAAAGCTTTTCAAACGGATGGAGAAGCACGTATACACGCCGGCAGGAAAGACAACTGTTCCGCCCCCGGCTGCGGAGGCAGCTTCAATCGCGGCGTTGACGGCAGGCGAGTCGATCGTCTTGCCATCCCCGGTTGCTCCAAACGAGCGCACGTCGAAGAATAATGACTTCCCCGGTGTGTTTACCTGGGCACCGTGGGCTCCTTGCGCGGACGCTGTAGGCGTATTCAATAGACTCGCAGAACCGCCTATGATTCCGAGGCCAGCCATCTTCAGGAATTCCCTACGAACTTCTCCCACTCGGTACCCCCAATTTCAATTTATGGACTAGTTCAGCTCGCGGCGGAGGCCCTAGGTTCATTCCTCGCGAGGAAGTCTTTCAGAATCTGGCGATCCGTGTTCAGTTTGACCACCACGCTCCTCAGTTTTGCATTCTCTTCACGTAGCTGTTTCAGTTCAGCGAACTCCGGCAACTCCTGCACATACTTGTTCCTCCAAGCATCGAACATCCGACGGCTGATCCCATGCTGGCGCCAGATCACAGCCACCGAGTCACCGGTTTCCGACTCCCACAGTGCATGCAGAATTTGTTCATCCGTCAGTCTTCGCTTCCTCATAATCCAAAGCTCCTCCTCTGGTCTCCGTAGAACCGCCGGGAGCCCTCGTCCTCCGCATTCGACTACCAATTGCGCGACACAGGAACACTGTTTCGGCGGTGCCGTTGAATAGTCGCCCCGCCTCCGGTATGGAGGCGGGGCAACGGTGTGCGTACGGTTTGAAGTGCGCTAGAAGGTAATCTTGACCGCTCCCTGGAAGACCCTGGCGCCGTTGCTGGTGCCCCCAATCTGGCCGAAGGTGGCCGAATTGAGACTGCCGTTAGTGCCGTTAAAACTGGGATGGTTCAAGAGATTAAAGGCCTCGACGCGCGTGTCCAAGCTCAAATTCTCATACAGGTGCCAGAAGCGGCTGACCTGGCCATCGAAATTAATCAGCGGTGGGTTGTGGAATGCGTTCCTGCCGGTGTTTCCGTAGACTGGTGCGCCGGCTCCTGCGTACGCTGGTGCCGTTGATGTCGCTGCTGCCGCCTCCCACGCGGTATAGAAGGTGCTGCCAGTCAAATTACTCTGAAAGGCGGCTGGATTGAGGTACTGGCGGTACGCTGCGCCAGTGGATCGTAGGAATTTTACTCTGGCATAGAGCGGCACCCCAGCAATGCGGGTCCCGCGATCACCGTTCGGGTTCCCGATCTGGTCGTCATCCGAACCGGTCGTAACCGAAAAAACCGAGCCAGTTTGAATCTTCGATATTCCGGAGAACTCCCAGCCGTTGATGATAAGGCCCTCGATGCGGTTGTTGAAATGGAATGCGCTCTTGATGAGCGGCGCGACAGCCAGCACGTTGCGGAAATCGTTGCTGCTTGGGCCATAGTCCAGGCGCGGGTTATTCGGGTTCATGCCGGAGACGCCGGAGTAGTCGCCATTGCCGTCCAATTCATCCAGGTTCTTCGACCAGGTATAGTTGGCCAGCAGGCTGAAGGTAGAGGACATGCGATGGTTGACCGAAAGCACCATGCCTTCGTATGTGGAAATTGCGGTGGAGTTGATCATCTGGGAACTATTGACGTTGCCAATTAAGTTGCCCTGCGCCGGGTTCTCCAGGATCAAGGTGGAGCGCTGCGCTTCGTTGCCGGTAGTCGAGCAGGGTGCTCCGGCTGCGGGCACCGCGGCGCTCACGCCGGCGAACTCGCCCAGCCAGTAATTTGTGCCGCCGATAGAGACATTGCAGTTGCTTGGGCCGGCCGTTCCCGTCGAAATGCCCGGAATATATACGCTTCCGTTTATCGGTACGTCCCAAGCCTCATGGTCCCCCTTGCTGCCGATGTACTGGAGAGTTGCGATCCAGCCATGGCTGAAGTCATGCTGAAGGCTGACTGTCCACTGCGCATAGACGGCCGAGTGGAAGTTTGGGTTCGGCACGATGTACTGGGAATTGGCAGGAAAGATCGCAGCGGTCGCAGTGGGAGTGCCCGCGAACCCGCCATTGGCAGGGGTGAAGGGATCGCTGGTGATGGTAGTGCCAGTGATGGTCGGCCCGGGGCCGCTGTTGGCCGGGAGAGTGGGAACGCTCCACGGGCTGGAGAACGGTATATACGTGTTCTCCGCCTGTCCGACGGAAGTCGCGTAGGGCGGATTCTGATTGTTTCGCTGCGCCGTAAAGGTGTTCGGCAGGTCGTACATATACTGCGCGCCTCCGCGCAGCACGGTCTTGCCGTCGCCGGCCAGATCGTAGGTGAACCCGAAGTTCGGGTCCCACTGGTTGGCGTGGTTCTGCGTGAACTGCCGGGGAACAGCCGCGCCATTAGGCTGGGTGTCCCCATAGAACAACAGTCCCGCCGGGGCGGTCGGATACACGCTGCTGTGCACGCTCGCCAGGAAGTTGGCCTGGTTCCACGTTTCTCCGCGGTTGAAGTAATCGACCGGGAAGTACTCCGGGTCCCAGCGCAGTCCTGCCACAAGAGTCAACTGCTTGGTCGCGTGGAAGGTGTCTTGAATGTAAAAGCCAGGGAGCGTATTCCGCAACGCGTTCTGCTGTTGCTTGCTCTGGCTAAAGCCGTTCATGGTCCCTTCGAGGAAGTCGAGCTGTCCGTTGCCGAGCTGCGCAAGTTGTTTGGAGCAGGTGGCGCAGTAGTTCCCATTGAGAGCGGACTGGTTCTGGGTTCCGTACGGTCCATATTCGCTATAGTTGCTCCCGAACCCGAGGTCGCCATTGCTGTTGAATCCGTTGACGATATTGAGCTGGTTGCGGACATACTCTCCGCCGAAGACGATCTGGTGCTTCCCGTGGAGCCATGTGACATCGTCGTCGATCGACAGGGTATTGTCGTTGAAATGGGCCAGGGAGTTGGTGCCGCCGCCCGCGCTGAAGCCACTGCTGCCGAAATATAAACCGGCGGTTGTGGCGCAGGTCATGGTCACTCCCAAACCACCATTGGCACCTTTGCATGGATTGATGTCGCTCGTGTTATATCCGCGGAGCAGAAGCCGACGCAGTGCCGCGACGTGGGCGGAGTTCACCAGGTTCGAGGTGAAGGTGTGGTCCTCCCCAATGGTCTCGGTCTGGACCCTCTCCTCAGGGTTACCCGCCGAGCTGGTGACCAGAATGTCGCCGCCAAAGTATGACGGAGACTGATAACTGTCCAGGAAGTACCGTCCATACAAGTGGTCGTTCGTGCCGAGTGTGTAATCGACCCTGGTAATAAACTGCTTGTAGAAGTGCTGGCTGGGAACCGTGTAAAATACCTTCCCGCAAAGGTCCGTTCTGCCTACGTCGGAGTTAAGCGGAATGGTATACGTCGTTGTAGACGTGTAGGGCAGGTACTTCAGCAGCGCCAGGGATTGCGGGTTCCACGTGGGCAGCGTGCCCGGCGCGTAGATGTTGCCCGGCAGGGGATTTCCGGTAACCGGGTCCAGCAGTTGCGTGGCGTGGCCGTTGGTGCAGGCGGGGTTCGGCGCGGTCGTCTCCACTAGCGTCCCCGTCCCGGGGGAGCCCGCCCCTGAGGTCACCGGTACCCCGTTCTCATAGGTATAGTCTCCGTTGAGGATGTTCGCTGCGGTAGGTATAAAGGCGGTACTGCTGGCGGTCGCCGACTTGTCGCGGTGGTACTGGAAGCCGGCGAAGAAAAACAGCCTGTCCCTGCCGTTATACAGCTTCGGGATCCGGACAGGGCCGCCAAACGTGCCGCCGTATTCATCCTGGTGCAGCGTGTCCTTGCCGCAACTCGGGCCCGGGCTCACACCCGCGGGGCATTGGTTCGCAGTGAAGTTCTGTGCGTCGATGAAGTTATTGCGGATGAACTCGAACGCGTCGCCATGGTACTGGTTGGTTCCCGACTTGGTGACCACGTTCACCATTCCTCCGGCGCGCGAACCCGCCTGTGCGCCTAGTGAGGACGATTCCACGCTGAACTGGGAGACCGCATCGGGGAAGGGCATTGGCAGGTTGCCGCCGGCCATGTAGTCGCTGTTATCGCCGCCGTCCAGACGCCACAGAGTGGTGTTGCCCATGCCGCCGGCGATTGAGATTTCGATCGTCTGATACGAAAACTTGCTGCCAGTAAAATCGCCGCCGGTGCCGCCGGACGTGATGCCGCCGGAGAATTGCAAAAGACCGGTCATCTGCCGCCCGTTGAGAGGCATCTCCGCCATCTCGGCCGAGTCGATGGTCTGTTTATAGGCAACGTCCTCGGTCTGCAGCGCCAGCTGCGTATCGTGGACCTCGATCGTATTGCTCTCCGAGCCCACCGTCATCTTCACATTAATAGCGATGCTGCTGCCGACCTCAAGCACTATATTCGATTGGTCGAATACCTCAAACCCGGCGCTCGTCACCTTCAGCGAATAGGTGCCGATACCGATGTTGGGAAAGACGTAGAGGCCGCTTCCGTCGGTCTTCGCGGTGCGTGCCACCCGGGTCGATGTTTCGGTCAGCGTGACCGCTGCGTTGGTGATGACCGCCCCGGTCGAGTCAGAGACGGTGCCTTGGATGGTGCCGGTGCCCGCGAGCTGCGCAAGCATGCTGGCTGGAAACAACAGCGCAGCAACCACAAATAGGCCTGTCACGTACTGACGAAGCGACCACGATAGTCTGGAAATAGCTTTCTTCACTTGATCCTCCTAAGTTTGGTACTGCTCTGAGCCGTGATGCGTATCAATGTTTTCGTCTGACGGCGAAGCCGCTCTTGATCACCAAAATCGATTTAGTAGATGCGCGCATCTTTTTCTCCATCGCGTCTCTTCTATCGGCGACTGAACTCTTAGACCTATCTGGTCAGGCCAGAGAGGTTGGTCTGCGTGCGGAGCGCCATTAACCGTGATTGACGGAACGGCCGAATCTTACTGGCGCTCGTGCGCGAGGCACAAGGCACGATTGGAGAGAATGTCGGGGCTCAAGAGGGTGAGGATGGATATGCGAGACGGGTAGCTGAGACGTAGTACAAATGGGTAATACCCCGATACCAGAATGTACGTGTAAATCTCAGCACGAACATGATTTTCCATGCAGATCTCAGCCATTAGAGCTGGACGCATGGAAATGTAGGGACTACAGTGACGCAATACGTGTCGCGCGGTTTATTTATATGTTGGCTGGACTCATAGGTAGGAGTTGTGGTCCCAAGCGGCGGTTCAGAACGGTGCTGAGAGTCGGTGCAATTTTTGCGTTCCTCGCAGCTCAGGCGCCGATCTACGCGCAAACGCCGAATCCGCCTCCAATACGTTATCGAACTGCGACGTCGATTCTCTCACTCTCTCTGGAGGGGGCAAGTCATGGGGAGCCTGCGCAGATTCGCGGAGTAGTCACCCGTTCCACAGACTATGGACTTGTAGTTCAGGATCGCACCGCCGGAATCTATATCGCTTATCAACATCCTGAGGCTTTCGCTTCCGGCGACGAGGTCGAGGTGGAAGGAGTCGTAGATCCAGGGCTATTCGCTCCTACTATAAAGGCGCAATCCATTCGCAAACTGGGCCGTGCTCCCCTCCCCCGGCCAAAGGAGGTCACTTTCAAGCAACTGAGCACAGGAGACGAGACCAGCCAATACGTTTCCATAACCGGAACAGTTCGCTCGGCAGGACTACGAGCCACAAGCGTTGGCGCGGAGAGATTTTGGCTCCAGATCGCGATGGCAGACGGCTTTGTCTACGTATCGCTTCCTAAAGAGGACGCTGACGCTGGAAGTGAGCTTGTGGATGCCGTTGTCCGGGTCGACGGCGCTGCTTCGAGTACAAGGTTCCATAACAGACAGATCAATGCCCCTACTCTTTATGTGGCCGGAATGCAGAGCATAGCCGTGCTTCACCCCCCGCCGCGGAACCTGTTTGCCGTGCCACTTACACCGATCAGCAGGTTGATGCAGTATCGATCGGGAACCGACTACTATCACCGCGTCAGAGTTGCTGGAACTGTGACTTACTTTAGGGCGACTGAAAGCCTTATTTTGGAAGATGGAGGTAGAGCGTTGTTCGTTACGACAGCGCAGGCACCCGACATCAAACTGGGAGATCGGGTCGAGGCCGTTGGCTTTCCCGCACTTGGGGACTCCGGTCCTATTTTGGAGGATGCCGTCCTCCGGGACATCGCTCGCGGAAAACAACTGCAGCCAACCCCCGTCACCATTGCGGACCTCTCCTCTGGCTCCTTCAACTACAACTTAGTCAGCACTGAAGGCCGGTTTTTGCGCCGGGTACAAGAGCCATACCGCGAAGTCCTGCTGCTACAGGATAAATCCACGCTTTTGCTGGCTGAGCTGACTGAACCCGAGAACTCAAATGCACTGCAGAACCTGCAGGACGGAAGTGTGATACGAATATCCGGCATCAGCATCGTGGATATAACCGGCACCTGGAATACCGGTGGCCCGGGCGCCAGCTCAGTTCGTTATAGAGTGCTGCTTCGGTCATCGAACGACGTACAAGTCATTCAACCGCCCTCATGGTGGACCGTGCTGCACGTTATCTATATTGCAGCTTTATTCGGAGTCCTCATGCTTCTCTTTGTTGGATTGGAAATCTACAGCCGCATTGAGCGCTGGAGACTCCAGGCTGTACTCGATGAGCGTGAACGCCTGGCATACGAGATACATGACACACTGGCTCAGAGTTTTGCCGGTATCGGCTTCCAATTGGAGGCGATCCGCAATGCCACACCGACTGAACTAGCTGGCCTGACGAAGCAAGTAGATCGAGCCAGAGAGCTTGCGCGGCATAGTCATAAGGAGGCGAGGCGAAGTATCGAGCCACTGGGCCCTGAGCCGTCTGAGCAAATTGACTTACTCTTATCGCTAGAAACCTCCGCTCGCAAGATGGTGGAGGGTGGTGCTGTCGAGGTCGTAACCACAAGTGTCGGCAAACCGCGACTCATCCCACCCGAGATTACGGCTTCACTACTACGGATCGGCCAAGAGGCCATCGCAAATGCAATTCGCCATGCAAATCCAAGCCACCTAGAAATCTCTGTCTCATATGAAAAGCATTTCGTTCGACTAGCAGTCAGAGATAACGGTTGTGGTTTTGTCAAGAGCGGGGATCTCATTGGTTTTGGTCTCCGTGGCATGCGTAAACGTTCCGCCTCCCTCTCTGCAAAACTAGAAATATTCAGCCAGCCAGGAGAAGGAACTTGCGTCGAAGTTGCGGCTCCTCTGCCACCCGACCTCACTCTATTTACTTTTGCCCAGCGAATGTGGCGATTCATATTGGAGGGTATATTCCATGTCTATGCCAAAAACGAATGATGACTGCATCAGAATTTTGATCGTCGATGACCACCCCGTCGTCTGTTCCGGCTTGACGGGTATGCTGAGTGCGATCTCCGGGCTTGAAGTGATCGCATCTGCATCGAGTGGCGAGGAAGCACTTGCAATTGTCCAGAGTGATAGGCCGGACATTATGCTGTTGGATCTGCGCATGCCGGGAATGGATGGCATCGGCGTCTTGAATGTGCTTAAGAAAATGGAGTATCCCCCCAGGGTCGTGGTCCTGACGAGCTTCGAGAAAGAGGAAGATATCTATCGTGCGATTCGCGCAGGAGCCCAGGGGTATTTACTGAAAGACACAACCCAGTCTGAAATGGTTACTGCCATCTCAGTCGTCAACGCGGGAAAGCGCTATATACCGCGTCATATCGCCGCCAGACTCGCGGATCGGATGATGCGTTCCGATCTCACCGCTCGCGAATTGCAAATTTTGGAGCTAGTGGCACAGGGCTCGACTAACAAGCAGATTGCCGGGGCCCTTGACATCAGCGATAACACAGTTCGACATCACGTCAATAACATCATGGATAAGCTTAGAGTGTCCGATCGCACGGAAGCGGCAGTGACCGCGCTCCGTCAAGGCGTGCTGTCGGGAACGGACTAGGGGCGTGTCCCAGAAATACAATCATTCCGGTAGCAACTCTGGTGGGAGGAGAATGGCCGTCCGCCGTAGGTGACACAGAGACGCTGGCCGGATTGCACTCAACCCGAATCCCACAGGCTTCCCCGATCCTCCGCAAGCTCATCCGCCGAAGAGGCAACCATAATCTGGTAGATGCGTAGGATCAAGTAGTGCGTGTCCGGAACGTCGCCCTCCGGTTGAGGATCCAGAATGTTTACCGGCTTCCTGCCACTCTGGTGCGGCATCGCGCCCCAACAACACGCGGAGAAACTCATTCGCACAAACTATCTGGCGGGCGACCTCCTCCGCGCGCAGTGGGGCGCGAGATCGCTTTCCTCCCTCAAGACCGTTTATCCCCCTCGAGCCTAGTTCCAACCCGAGCAACTGGCTCGCCAATCTGGATCATCGTGAACTACTTCGTATGGAAGGACCTAGCAGCGTTCTTCTGGTCCTCGATATGATCTGAGGGCATTCGTTGCCCATGGTATGGAACTGAAGAAGTCTAATGAAGCGCCCATGCGCACGATGTGAACTCAGACGCGCGACGCAGATAAGGTGTAATACGCCTCGCATTCGAACCTGGACGGATTCCGGGTCAGGTTACTCTACAGATCTGAGGCAGGCTGTCTTCGACTTACCGCTTGCTCTTCTTCACCTCGTACATAGCGGCATCGGCGGCGTTCAGCAGGGCGTCTTTTGTGGCGCCATCTTCCGGATAAAGAGCAACGCCAATGCTGGCTGAGCCCTTAATGACATGCCCCTCGATGAAAAAGGGGGCGTCGAAACAGCCTGCTAGCCTGGCAACGATTTTGTCCAGGTCGTTGAGACCGTGGTGGAGCGAGACGAGCGCGACAAATTCGTCGCCGCCCACCCGGGCCAGCATATCGTGGCCCAGCAACTGGCGGCCCATGCGCAGGGCAACCTCCTGGAGGTAAGAGTCACCCGTACGGTGTCCGAACGTGTCATTGATCGGCTTGAACTCGTCGAGGTCGATGTAGATCAATCCGAGGATCCTACTGGATTGGCGGGCCTTTTCGATTTGCAATTCGATAAAATTCTCTATCGCGAAGCGGTTGGGAATATCGGTGAGCAGGTCGTACTCGGAGCGGCGGCGCAGATCGGAGTAGAGCCGCCGGGTCTCAATGGCCAGAGTGGCCAGCCGCGCCCCGCTGCGCAGTGCTCCGGTTTCACGGTCGCTCGGATGCGTATCCCGATCGAGTCCGGCAAAGAGCGTGCCGAGCGCCGGACCGACGCGGGCATCGATGGTCGAGCGGACAATGCGCAGGCTGTCCTGCTCCCGCGGGCAATCTCCAAGCCGCCTTCCATCGGTGATCTCGCACCAGCATGGAGCTCCCTCCAGCGTGGAGGAAACCATCGCCGTAATCTCCACCAGGATTTCGGCGATGGGCCGCGATTCGTTGATGTCCTCAAGAATACGGCTGCGCCGCCGCTCCAGTTCGGCCTCGATCTCGGTGCGAGCCGACATAATGGCGGTTTGGCGGCGCATCTTGCGTTCCAGTGCCCAGCCCCTGACGATCACCACGAAGACCACGATCAGGAGTATGCCGAGAGCCAAAAGGAGGTTGCGCGTGTTGATTTGCGAAGGCCCGGCGACGACCTCAATATCGCCCGGGGAACGCATCAGAATATCGAAGGGAACATCGCCCCGGAAGGGGTTGGCGTCTTCCGTGATGCAGATGCCGGTGACGCGGACCATGGCGCCGATCGGAATCATCTTCATGGGCGCAATCACTGCGCGGTTGGCGGAAGGATGGCGGAAAACTCCGGTGAAGATCTGGCCGTCGGCGGTAATGTGATATTCGTCCTGCGTGGCCCCACGGGCTGCAGAAGCCACTTGCCCTTCGACGGTTACCAGATCGATGATATGGTGGCTCTCGGCAAGTACCTTCGCGGTCGTTGCCAAGGGCAAGATGGGCGTCTGGGCATGGCTATCCAGTATCTCGCCGCGAGCCAGGGCCAAAAAATCATTACGCGCATCGGGGAAACCTGTTGCATCCACTACATCGCCAACCTGCAAGGGTTCACGCGTTTTGGTCGAGATCCACAGGCTTCTTGCGCCGTCCTGCAGCACGGCTGCCGAGCCCGGCTGGTAATAGGTGATGGCTCCATGAACCCGGACTCTCTGTGCGCCCGTAACACGATGATTGGTGATAATCAGGTCCATGGGCGTGAGCGGGAGGGACCACGGGCTGACGGCGGCGTGCTGGAGAATCTTGATGCCCGCGGGCGAGGAGACGTTGAGCATAGCTCCAACGATTTGCATCTTGCCGTCGAATTGTCCGCCGGAAACTCCGGTGATCTCCACTTCGGCATCCAAAAGCTCGTGGAGTTGCTCTGCCGTAAAGCCGCCCGAAACCACCGCTATGATGTAGCCGCCCTCGGTTTGCATCTGCAAAAGGGCGAAGTGGCCCTCGCGCGAATCGTCTGCTCGGTCGGCGGAGCGAACCACGCCGCGCATTGTCACCAGCACACAGTCGTGCTGGACGCGGATCACCTCGTCGTAGGTGGCTGGCACAGGCTTAGGCAAGTCGCCGTGGTGGAGCACGGAGATGCTCTCGCTGTTCACGGTGGGACGGAAGCTGCCGACGGTCTTGCCCTGCACCAGGATGCGATCTCCTGGAACCAGCACGACATCCGGTTTGATCCCCACGTAGATGCCTACGCCGTCGTCCTGCACAAAGAGGGTATAGTCCACCGTGTAGGTTACCGTCGCCTCAAAGGCGACCGGCAGACCGTTGCCGGCCTGGGCGTTGCTGAGGGCTGTGATTTGGCGCAGAGAGGTAAGTGTGTCGGACGGCGCCGCGGCCCATACGGCCGAGCACGTTGCCAGAATGACCGCAACTGCTGAAATCGGTTTCTTCACCGGATAGAATCCTGCTGAACCGTCACGAGAACACCTTGTTCTCTAAGACTATATCGGCATCGCCGGGGCGCTTTTCTATCTCTGCTGGGGCTCGAATTGATAGGAATCTTCGAGCCAGAGTCCCTCGAAAGGTATCGATCCTGAGGTAGGAGAGAGGGCGAATAGGCCTTTCCGCCGAAAAAGACGGCCCTTGAGTCAGAAAACCAGAAGATGTGAACTGACGCCCTCTCACCAGGCCATATACCATGAAGGTCGTGAGTTCGCCGATAGCGACGGGGTTGATTGCAACGACTCCAATGGCGATATACGCGACGACGGGTCCGCGCAAAGCGCAAAGCTCAAGAATGAAGGCACGCCAATCGAGTACAACTTTTTGAAATCGCCCTAACCACGATGTGGACGCAACGCGCTGCGTAGATAAGAGATAGGATGCAATCATCAGGGGTCTTTTAGTCAGTGGTTCAACCGTAACGAACCGTTGGCCGGGCAAGCAGGGTCATTAATCCACTGCCCGACGCGTCGAATCGTTGACCAACCCCTCCCGCTCGTAACGCTTCATTATGCTCTTCGGGCCCACGAACTGGCCTTGGTTTGAGAATTCTCCGTTCTCCTAATCATGGGCGATCCCGCACCCAAATTCCCCATGGCCGACCATGCAGTCGCTTGATGTGGGGCGATCATCTGTTCCAGCAGGAACAGATCACACGGTTATACGGCGAAGACTAACTGACCTCACCGGGGGGTGGACCGAGGCGTTTTGCGTAACACTGCAACAATCAGGAGGTCTATGGCTCGCGCCCCTACTTGCCTGATGCGCAGTTTGCGAGGAGCCTCCCGGACGACGCGGTAGAACAGCTCAGCGATTCAGTCTTCTTATCGGCACTTTTGGGGCGCGCCTTCAAAGGTTTGGCATTTTTGATCCTCGCATCGGTGACACGTGCAGCAGAGGGGAAGAAGTGGAAATCCCGCGGGAAGTAAACATGATTGTGGCCAAGAAAGCAGCCGTATTGCTTCCTGCGCCCAACGGTGAACAGTGTAGAACATGTCTCAGATATGATAAGGAAAGCGATGCCCAAACCATCGCCCTCTTTGTCCGCGGTCAAGGTTGGATGAGTGCATTGCCCAGTTATCGCCAACTGAACCCTCATTAGAAGCCCTGATGTGCGCGACGGGGCGATCGCCTATTGGCAACTTTGGCTGGGGCACAGTTTTATTTAGGACTCGGGTAGATTCTGTAGGCGAGGATCTCCGAATTGAAGGACGTTCCACTGAGGCGTGATGTCTTAAGGAGCACCTCGAAGTAGGGAAATTTCTGGACGTGAAGGGTGTCTTGAAACCTCTTCAACTGTTGCTCTGAGGTGAGGAACTCGGCTGCCGCACTGGTCGCGTCGGAATCCGTCCCGGTGATAATGATCACGTCGCCGTTATGGCTTGGGTTCGGTAAGTAGGCTACGACACTATAGCCAACAAATCCATTTGGATACTGGGACGAAGGGGTATAGGACGCGGCCTCGCCGGGGCGCGGACGGCGATTTGCTACGTATCCGAGCCCGCTGCCGGCGTCGAAGTCGAGGCTGAAGTTCATCTGGTCGTCGAACAGGTAAATCCATGGATTCGCCTTCTTCCCCCCAATCAGAACAAGGTTGTCAGTCTTGGCCGATTCGGCCTGGAAGAATCGGGAAAGCGTCAGGTGCATCGATGGTCCGACCGGGCTAAGGGCGAGGATCCGCTGGGCGGCGCGGAAGTCACCAAAAGCCACCAGATTGTGCGAGTAGATGTCCATGATGTCGTCGCGCCGATCCTTACTGACAGGCAGCGATTCCAACTCGTTCGTGTATTGTCGATTGATGTAGTCGGACAGCGATACAGGGTGTCCGGTGAGTTCTTCGCGGATGCTGAGCGAGGCATCGGGCAGAACGACATCGGTCTGTTGGGAGGGCTTGACGAAGTCCTTCCAAAGCGTCGAGACCGTCGGCTTGCCCTCCCAGGGGTCGAGCAGCCTGTGCATGGCGCGGGCTTGTTGAAATTGCAATAAATATGCGACTGTGAGGGCCAGGCATACGAGACCCAGGCTTACCGTTACCCATACAAGACGCAGGCTGTAATTGCGGCGCTCGCTAACCGGTGGCGCCGCGGTGTCGGGGAACACGGCGTCTCTTGGCTGAGGGATTTCCGTGGATACCGCCGGGCCGCTCTGGAGTTCTGGGGAGCGTCGACGGAATTCAGGCTTATAGGCACCGCGAGGGATCTCGAGGATGAAGGTTTCGTGCGCGCCCTCGGACGCAAAGTACAACTCGATGCGCTTTCTCAAGTCCATGGCGCTGACGCGGACGATGTTGTCCTGGCCTCGGTCGTAGGCTTCGGGCCTTCCGAAGACCTTGGTGCCGACCTCCTGCTCGTGTATCTCAGGGCAGCCATCCTTCAGCGATTGACCGCCAACATAGAGCAGAAAATCCCGAAGGCGAGCGGACCGTTTGAAGTGCGAACTGCGTGCGATGCGATCGATGAGAGCACGCTTCTCGTCCACGCTGGGCTGATCCAAGCGCTCATCCACCGGAGCATTCGCTATAGAACCCATAGGCCATCCAGACTCGCAAGAACAGCGATTCTAGCATGTGGGGCCATCTCTTGGTCAGACGTGATTAAGGCCTCCGATGGTGGACGGGGCGAAGTCCCCTTCAGTGTAACTCACAAGCCACTTACCAACGCTCATTTGTAGGTGTGCTTGTAGGTGTGCTCCGCTCCGGCACCAAAGATATGCGCGAAGTCCCGGCGAGCGGAGGTGAAAGAGAAGTCGCCTGTGTCTCTCTGTGGAACGCCGCAAAGTTGGCTGACCGACCACGGCAAAGTCGTTTTCTTAGACGGCGATTGCGGCTTCGATGCACCATTTTTCGACTGAGCGGCTGCCTCTCCTTGGCTTGAAATCAATGCCGCCGGCCATCTCGCAGCTAACCAACCTCGTATATGTTATTGAAACAAATAGACCTTACGGTAAGTGTTTACGTGTAACTTCCCGTGAATTCACTTGCTTATTTTTCCTCCCGTCTCGAAGATGACCTGTCTCCGAAACGCCGAAATCTTTGCGATCGAATGTTCTCGATAAACCGGGAACTGATCGCTGACGAGCATTCAGAGAACGCTTCTTTCAACATCTTATGGAGGTCTTTCGTGCATAGAATTTATTTACTCAACAAAGTTTTTTGTTTTGTCTTGCTGCTAATGCTTGGTTTCAGTCTCGTATCGCCATTGCGGGCGCAGAGCGGGGCCGGCAGCATTCAGGGCACGGTGACCGATTCGCGAGGCGCGGTGATACCTGGCGCCTCGATCCACGTCGTGCAACAGGGAACCAATGCAATTTCCGATACCAAGACGAACAACGCGGGGTTTTACCAGGTGCCGGATCTCTTCACCGGCACTTATACGGTCACGATCTCGGCGCCCGGAATGAAGACCTACGACACGACCATTGAATTGCTGGTGGACCAAAACGCGGTAATCAATCAGGCGATGACTGCTGGAGCGGTGACCCAGACGGTAACGGTGACTGCAGACACCGTTCAACTTACCACCACCGACAGCGGGTCGGTGAGCTCCACGCTGGAAAGCCAGCGAATCAGCCAGATCCCGATGAATACGCGCCAGATAGTCACGCTGGCGTTTATGACGACGCCCGGCCTGGAGTCAAACAGCGGCACCGGCACGCGAGCGAATGGCCTGATGCAGGAAGCTCTGGAATACGTGGCTGACGGAGCGCCTCTCGACAACCGGAATTTCGGCGGTTCCAACGCCTCAACGCTAGCCCAATATGTCGACGCGGACGCGATTCAGGAAGTCCGCATGGAAGTTGCCGACTCCAACGCGTCCTTTGCCACTCCAGCCACAGGCATCATCACCACCAAGTCGGGAACCAACACCATACATGGCTCGGCCTTTGAGACTGCGGTCAACAGCTACTTCGGCGTTGCGAAGAACAGAAATCAATCCAGCACCTACCGTGAACTTCCCTTGGTACGCAACGAATTCGGCGTGTCCGCCGGCGGCCCAATCGTTTTGCCGCACATTTATAATGGCAGAAACAGGAGCTTCTGGTTCTTGGCCTTCGAGCGCTACTCGCTGGCACAAGTTACTCAAGAATTGGTGAGCGTACCGACGCAGGCCATGGCGGGCGGCGACTTTAGCGGCGCTCAACTTAACGGCAGCGCGGTCACACTTTACGATCCGCGGTCGACTACCTCGAATGCCAACTGCCCGCTATCCGGTCCCGGAAACACCGGCCCCGGCCCCAACGCGTATTGCCGAACGCCCTTCACCGGGAACCAGATTCCCTTAAGCCTGCTCAGCCCCAGCGCAAAGCTGCTCTATTCCATTATTCCGCAGCCCTCATTGCCTAATGTCAACCCCTTTGTTGCGCCAAACCTGTCCGCGCCCAACCTCACCTACACCGCGGTTCCCACCGTCACATTCCGCCTCGACCATCACTTCAATGAGACCAATAAGGCCTATCTGCGCTTCACGTCGAACGAGGACTACAACCGGGCGCTGCGCAACTATCCCAACAATACGCCGGGAACCATTGCGGCCAACGGCTTTCCGGCGGGCGCCAGCGGCTACCAGGTCATCCCAGTTACCAACTTCGCTGCCGCAGCCGGCTTTTCCCACCTCTTCTCACCAACCCTATACTCCGAGACCATCCTCAGCCAACAATGGTTCAGGCAATACGTGGGCGGCGGCGGCAATCCGAACCTAAACTACGAGACCATGCTGGGGCTGCCCAATAACTTTGGCGAGACCGGCTTTCCATTGATCAATGGCCTGAGCACATTCAATTTTGGCGGTACTCAGTACCAGTACGAGGAAAACCAGATCATCTCGAATCTCGACGAGAACCTGACCAAGACGATGGGAAGGCACGAGATGCATTTCGGCGGCCGCTATCGCCATGAGCGGCTCTATTACCTGAACAGCCGCAACTCGGATAACACCAATTTCGCGAATGGCCAGGGAACCGGTTTGTACAATCCCCAATCGGGCAGCACTAGCTCGAATGGATCTGCGTTGTCGCTGACAGGCATCGCGGACGCCGATTTCTTCATGGGCAACGCGCAGAGCTATTCGGTGAATCTGGAGCCTCCTCCAAGCTGGTTTACCGACTACGAGATAGACGGCTACTACCAGGACAATTGGCACGCAGCCAGGGATTTGACACTCAATCTCGGCGTCCGCTACGAGGCCCATCCGGCCAGGTCGGTGAGAGGCAATGTCACCGAATCATTCGATCTTGTAAACCATGCGCTGGTTCTGGGCACGCCGATCTCCAGCTTGATCTCGCAGGGGTTGACGACCCAGGCCATCATCAACAATATGACGGCCATCGGCGTCAAGTTTGAAACACCGGCGCAAGCGGGTATGCCCTCCAGCTTGCAAGAGAACGCAGATCTCATCTTCGAGCCGCGCTTCGGCTTCGCATGGCAGCCGTTCGGGACCAACAAGGTAGGCACGGTGGTGCGCGGAGGTTACGGCAGATATACCTTCCCCATCCCCACTCGCAGCGAAAATCCGGGCCCGACCAATGCGCCTTTCGCCTACGGCTACACGCAAAACTATAGTCTCGCGACTCAATCGCCCGATGGATTGCCCAATTACCTGCTGCGCAATCCGCAGTCTGTCGTTATGGGAGTGAACTCCTCGGGCGTGGTGAATACGAGCTTCACCGGGCTCGGGGGTGTCGGGGCCATCAATCCCGGTTTCGGCTTCACGGTGTATTCTCCGGACTACAAGCCGGCTGCGGCCAGCGTGTTGAACTTTACGGTGGAGCAACCGCTCAAAGGCAATTCGGCGCTTCGGGTTAGCTGGGTATACTCGCACGGATCGTATCTCGACCGTTACTGGGAGCCGAATAGCGCTACCTCAGGTTTCGTCTGGGAAACGCAAACCGGCACCGATCCACCCACCGGCGGGGCTAGCACTATCGGAACCAACCAGTATCAAGCCACAGCACTCGGCCCCTATGACAACACTGTCTACGGCAACTTCAACTACGACCAGAAGAACGGCTGGTCGAACGATAACGAATTCGAGGTCAACTACCAGCGGCTCTTCAATCACGGTTTCGCCTATCAGATCTTCTACGTGTGGTCCAGGGCGTTCCGCGTGGGCGACAACGGCTTTCGCGACGGCCAGGGCTACCCAGCGGCAAACTATTACGGCACCACAACCAACGCGAACGTGACCGTCACCGTACCGGCTGGTGGGACACTCACAAAGCCCGGGCTCCCTCCCCCGTTGCCGTCCAACCTAGCGAACTACCGCGATTACAAGGCGTTGGATGTCTTTGAAGATTACAAGCTCGACAGCAACATTCCGCCTCAACACATCCAATTCAACTACATCTACGATCTGCCCTTCGGGCGTGGAAAGAAGTTCCTGGGCAACTCCAACCGCTTTATCGATGAACTGGTCGGCGGATATCAGATCGCCGGAGATGGAGCTGTCTTGAACCAGATCTTCGCGCCCGGCAGTTCGAATTGGGGAGCGATCAGCCCGATCCACCTCTACAAGCACAAGGCGCCTATCACGGACTGCCGCAGCGGTGTCTGCCGTGCTGAATACCTGTGGTTCAACGGATTCATCGCCCCGTCGGCCAACGCCAACAGCGGCTGCACAGTCAACTGCGTCTATGGACTTCCAGCCGGCTACACTCCATACGAGCAGCCGATCAACCCCTCAGCCAACAACAACAACGTAATCGTCTCTGGCGGCAGCTTGAAAGCCGGCGGCGAAACGCAGGGCTTCACATCCCAGTCAGGATCCAATCCCTACGCCAAGTCTTTTGTCTATGGTCCGTGGAACTGGAACTCGGATATTTCGCTGTATAAAGTCTTTCCGATCCGGGAGAGCCTCAATCTGCAATTCCACCTGGATGTCTTCAACTTCCTCAACCATCAAGGATTCAATAACCCCAACGGAACCGACGGCACAGAGACTTATTTGGCCGGAGGTGTTGGCGCTTCTTCTTACAACACGCCTCGACAGATACAGCTCAGCCTGCGACTGAACTTCTAACGAAGGCCTTTTCACGGGGACCGTGGGCTTCCTGGCCGTTGCATCCCGGCGCGGAAGCCCACCCCTTTAGCTACTAAACTGCCAGCCCTACTCCCGCGCTTCTTCCGCGCGCGCGGGGGTTTCTCTCTCCGGAATTCGTTTTACTTGTTCTGAGTCCCACATCGACCGGAAGAACCTGCAAGATTGGAGCATTGATGTTGAACCCCGAGAAGGCCACCGAACCAAATCGCCCGACTCCAGCACAGATCGGGGAGATGGCAGCCCCGAAGATGCCATTGTCCCCCGACATGCTCCGCAAGATGATCGCATCTGGCAAGTCCGTCCCCTCGAAAGCGAGCACGACGTGATCCGCCGCGTCCAATCAGGCGCAACTCCAGGCCCATGCGGAGAAACGGAATGACCATTGTCTCTAGGCGTGATGTTCTAGCTGGATT
>CAZLZA010000053.1:0-13919 GCA_964563875.1 uncultured Acidobacteriaceae bacterium | reverse complement strand
CCATGCGGAGAAACGGAATGACCATTGTCTCTAGGCGTGATGTTCTAGCTGGATTGGCCGTTTCAAGTGCTTCCTCCATAGTTACAGCTTTCGGCGCACAACCCCAAATCTCCCCCGCCGGCAAGGAGGCGGCCCTCTCCAGCGGCGAGCGCAGTCAAAACGCGGATGCACTGCTGCGTTTTTTTGCTGCGAGTGCGCCCCGGATGCTGTGGGCCTCGGATGGAATCCTGAAGCATCCTGGCGTATCACAGAGCGTGCCCGGCACGCACTACTCAGCTCAGCTCTGGGACTGGGACACGCTTTGGACCAGCCAGGGACTTTTTCGTGTTGCCGCGCTGCAAAAGGACGAACCGCTCAAGCAAAAGCTCTGCGAGCACGTCTCCGGCAGCCTGTTGAACTTTCTCGATCATGCCTCTGCCGATGGACGAATCCCGATCATGATGATGGCAAACGATCCAGATCCATTTCATGTGCTGGGGTCCGATGCCATCTCAAAAAATCAAGCTAAGCCCGTGTTCGGCCAACTGGGGTTGCTCGTCGCCGATCAGCGCGGAGAAGTTGGCTGGCTGGCGCCGTACTTCGACACAATTCTGCGCTTCTACGACGCCTGGACAGCGCACAATACATCTTCCATAGGTCTACTGGTATGGGGCGACGATGTCGCGATTGGCGACGATAACGATCCAGCCACCTTTGGTCGCCCCTTCTTCTCGTCCGCCAACCTCCTGCTTAACTGTCTCTTCCACCAAGATCTGCTGGCATCGGCCGAACTCGCCAGGCGGCTCGGACGTGCGAGGGATCATGATCGTTTAGCCGCGCAGGCCCAGACTCTGGCCCGGCAGGTCGGCACCTACTGCTGGGATCCAAGGGACAGCTACTTCTATTCGGTCGATGTCCAATGTGTCGACCGCCGCGCCGAACTCATTCCCACGGTCAAGCGCGGCATGGACATGTCCTGGAAGTCTCTGCCGTTGAGGATTCAGATGTTCACCGGATTCCTGCCCCTCTGGTGCGGCATTGCGTCGCAGACGCAGGCCGACGCACTAGTGAAGACCAACTATCTTGCCGACGACCGGCTCTGTGCCCGTTGGGGTGTTCGCTCGCTCTCGTCTCGCGAATCGATGTACTCGCTCGTCTTCAGCTCCAATCCCAGTAACTGGCTAGGGCCAGTGTGGATCATCGTGAACTACTTCGCGTGGAAGGGGCTTCAGCGATACGGCTTCCACAAGGAGGCTGCGGCTCTTGCCGACAAGACCATCGCTTTGCTTGCCTCAGACCTCAAAGTGAACGGCGCTCTCAACGAGTACTACCACCCGGACACAGGCGCGGCGCTCAGCCACAAGGGATTCATAGACTGGAATCTGTTGGTACTGGAAATGATCTGATCGGAACTTCAGGCTGCATCGAATTATCCGTCGCAACCGCAGTTCACGGATCGCTTGGGCAACAATTCTGAAGTCCAAAGCAAGGCTCGGGGAGTAAGTATGTCTAAGTGGTCTCTAAGCGCGGTGGTATTTGGAGTAATGCTGGGGTCGGCGACCGCGCAGGAAGCCGCGTCGGTACATCTGGTAGAACAGGCGCCTGTGGCGATCAGCAAGATCGCGCCCGGGGTGTTCCTGGCGGACTTTGGGCGGGTAGCGTTTGGAAATCTTTCGCTAACGCCTGCGAATGAACACATGACTCCACCAGAGGCGGTTACAGTACGCTTTGGCGAGGCATTGAAAGACGGCAGGGTGGACACCCATCCACCCGGCTCCGTGCGTTATACCGAGGTGAAGGTTGCGCTGAATGGTGCGGCGACCGTAATTGTAGCTCCTCCAGTGAATGCACGTAACACGATGGCTCCTGCCGTGTGGAGCCCAGCGCCGTGGGGAGTCTTGACGCCCTTTCGGTGGGTGGAAGTGGAGGGCTGGCCGACTGAACTGCGCGCGGACCAGATTCGCCGCCGTGCCGCCTTCGACAGTACATGGGTCGACGATGCTGCGACCTTCCACTCTTCGGACCCCATGTTGGATAAGGTCTGGGACCTTTGCCACTACTCCATCAAGGCGACCACCTTTGCCGGAGTCTTCGTGGATGGGGATCGCGAGCGCCTTGCTTATGAGGCGGACGCCTATCTGACGCAGCTAAGCTACTATGCCGGAAATGCCGATCCACGCATATCGCGGGCCACTTTCGATCACCTGATGAAGTTTCCGACCTGGCCGTCCGAGTGGGCCCCGCAAATGGTCTTCATAGCCTACGCCGACTGGATGGAAACGGGCGACACGGCCTGGCTGGCAGAGCACTATGAGGGACTCAAAACCAAACTGCTGGATAAGCGCATCGGGCCAGACGGACTGGTGACGAGCACGCCGAACCAGATTCGAAACGGGGATATTGTTGACTGGCCGGGACACGAACGCGACGACTATGTCTTTACCCGGGTCAACACGGTTGTGAACGCCTTCCATCTGCACGCCCTGGAAGAGATGAGCCAGTTGGCCGAAGCACTCGGTAAGACAAAGGAGGCCGACGAGTTTTCGGAGCAGGAGAGGACGGCGCAGGCGACCTTCCAGAAGAAGCTCTTCGATCCGGCGCGTGGGCTCTATCGCGATGGAGCCGAAACCGATCATGCTTCGCTCCATGCCAACCTGTTTCCTTTGGCCTTTGGGCTTGTACCTGCCGACAAGCGGCCAAACATCGCACAGTGGCTCGCCGGGCGGGGAATGGCGGGATCGGTCTACGCGGCGCAATATCTGCTGGAAGCTCTCTTCGAGAATGGCGAGGATGCGGACGCGCTGGCCTTGGTAACCGCACCGGGAGATCGCAGTTGGCGGCACATGGTTGAGAGCGGTGCGACCATTACCTGGGAAGCCTGGGACCAAAAGTACAAGCCAAATCAGGACTGGAACCATGCCTGGGGGGCGGCTCCGGCGAATCTCTTACCGCGCTTCGTGTTGGGCGCGAAGCCATTGACGGCGGGGTGGGGCAGAGCGCTGATCCAACCCCATCCCGGGACTCTGACCAATGCGGAAGGCCGCATGCCAACACCGCGCGGCGAGCTGTCGGTGGGCTGGAAGCGAGACAAGAACTTCACTCTGACACTCACCCTGCCGGCTGGAATGACCGCCAAGGTCGAGTTGCCTGCGCTGGAGGGTTCGAGCGAAGTGTGCGTCGATGGAGCTTCAGTGAGGGCGCATCACGAGGGTCATTGGTGGACTCTGGAAAAGGATGTGTCGGGAACCGTCACGGTCGTGGAGCGATGACGAGACGAATGCTTGTTCTGTACATTCAACTGATCTCCGCGCCTCGGACCTCGATCGTCACAGGTGCCCAGTCCGTACTCTGTACGACCCCTCTCTGCCTCTGCTGGAAGCGTATCCCCTTGGAGACGGCAACGCACCCGGCAAATAAGGAAAGGTTCAAATGATTCGAAGCCCCCTTCCCCAACTCATCCATTTGGCGGCTCTTTGCTCGCTCGCCGCAGTCTGTTCCCACCCATCCCTTGCGCAGCAGAAGGCGCCCATCGCACTTCAGACCGACAATCTCGTCTCGCCGCTCGGTCTCGACGACACGACTCCGCACTTCTCCTGGCAACTCGCCGACCCTCGTCACGCCGCCCGCCAAACTGCATATCAAATTCAGATCGCGACCAAACGCGAACTGCTTGTCTCTGGAAAACCGGAAGCCCACGCCGATATTTGGGACAGCGGCAAGATTTCTTCCAGTCAGTCCGTCGGCGTGACCTATGCTGGGTCGCCTCTCACCGCCACCACCCGCTACTTTTGGCGGATTCTTGCCTGGGATAAGGACGGCATACCCTATCCGCCCAGCCCAATCGCCTGGTGGGAGACGGGTTTGCTCGACAAATCGGAATGGAAGGGGAAGTGGATCGGCCGCCAGACCTGGTCCGAAGCCGCCGTCCGTGCCGCGAACGCCTCCTGGATCACGACCCCCGACGGGGCCGAGCTTGCCCAGGCCTCCACAAGCTCCAAATCCTCCGAAGAGCACATCGCTTACCACTTCGCCTTCACCCTCGACAAGCCCGTCCGCCAGGTGATTCTCTTCGTCACGGGACAAGACGTGGCCTCGGCCTGGCTCAACGGCGCTCAGGTTGCCACCGGCGCGTCCCTTCCGCCCTGGAAGGGGTTTGCGTGGAAACTCTACGCTGAGATCGACGCGACTCCGCAGGCTCGAGCTGGCCAAAACACGCTCGCAATCCAGATCACCCATTACAGGCCCTCCAAAGACACCCCACCCATGAGCGCCACCATCGCCGTCCTCTACGAAGACGGCTCCGTTGCTACCTTTGCGAGCGCCCCGAGCTCGCAGTGGAAAGCCTCCATCCACCCCGCTGCCAACTGGACCTCAGGTGCCGAAGAGGATGCCTCTTGGAAGCCGGCGGTCGCCTTCGTCCAACGCTCCCACCCTATCACCGATCTGGCAGATCCTCCAGGCAATCCGTGGCCATCGCAATCTGTAAAGGCCCTCCGTCGCGACTTCGATGTCCACAAGCCGATCGCATCGGCGCGCCTCTATGCCACAGCCCTCGGCGCATATCAGGTCTTCCTCAACGGCAAGCGCGTTGGCGACCAGATTCTCTCCCCCGGCTGGACTGACTTCCGCCTGCGCCTCAAATACCAGATCTATGACGTTACCGCCAGCCTCGTCGAGGGTGCCAATGCTATCGGAGCCCTCGTCGCGCCCGGCTGGTACTCCACCCCGCTTGGATTCGTCCCCCAGCCGAACGCCTACGGCGTCACGCCGCCGTCGCTTATGGCCGAACTGCGCATCGAATACAAGGATGGTACTGTCGATTGGGTCGTCACCGACCGAACCTGGCAAGCCGCGCAATCCCCCATCCTCAAATCTGAAATCTACGACGGCGAAACCCAGGACGCTCGCCTCATTCAACATGGCTGGAACGCCGCGCACTTTGCAGCCCAATCAGGAGACAAAACCTGGAAGCCCGTTGAGGTCCGTACCCCCGACCTCTCCTCCATCGTCCTCGACGGCCAGGACTTCCAGCCCATCCGCGTCGAGCGCATCCTTACCCCAAAACGCATGACCGAGCCCAAACCCGGCATCTATATATATGACATGGGCCAGAATTTCTCCGGAGTGGAGCACCTGCGTCTGCAGGGCCCCGTGGGCACCGACGTCCAGGTCCGTACCGGCGAGATCCTCAATCCAGACGGCACTCTCTACACCGAAAACCTGCGCACCGCCAAATCTACCGACCACTTCGTGCTGGCCGGGAAGGGCGCTGGAAACGAAGTGGAGGAGTTCGAGCCGCAGTTCACCTACCACGGCTTTCGCTACCTTGAAATCTCCGGCCTCCCAAGCAAACCTCTCCCCAACGCCGTCGAAGGAGTCGTCTTCCACACCGACGCTCCCCTCACGGCACAGCTCAAGACCGGCAGCCCACTCATCAACCAGCTCTGGCAGAACATTCTCTGGGGCCAGCGTTCCAACTTCGTCGGCGTTCCCACCGACTGCCCGCAGCGCGATGAGCGTCTAGGCTGGATGGCTGATGCTCAAGTCTTCTGGCGCACCGCTGGCTACAACATGGACCTCACCGCTTTCTCCCGGAAATACGCCGCCGACATCCGCGGCACACAAGTCGGCAGCGGGGACGGACCCGGAACGGCAGGCGCACTCTTCGGCATCTATGCACCCGGCGTGTCGACCACCAGTTCCCAACTCGCTGCTGGATGGAGTGACGCCGGGGTCATCATACCCTGGACAAGCTGGCAGCAGTCCGGGGATACCATGGTCCTCATCCAAAACTGGGACGCGATGACGAAGTATCTCGCGGCCATCGAGAACACCAACCCGGACCACCTGTGGGTCAAAAACGCCGGCGTTCCCTTCGGCGACTGGCTCTCCCCCGAAGGTCCGACAAAATTCCAGCTTGTCGCGACGGCCTTCTGGGCCTACGACGTCACCCTCATGCAGCAGATGGCCCACGCTCTCGGCAAGCCCGACGACGAGGCACACTACGCCCAGCTTTTCACTCAGATCAAAGCCGCATTCGTCCAGGCCTTCGTCCACGAAGACGGATTCATCACCGGGGCCGACATGAGTCCCTCATCCTTCGGCGTCCTCAACAACCCCAACGCCAAAGCCAAGAATGGGGATACCCAGGCCGGCTACGTCCTCGCGCTGCACATGAATCTGGTTCCCGAGAACCTGCGCGCCGCGGCAGCGCAGAAACTAGTCGGTAAGATAGAGGCCAATCACGGATTGTTAGGTACTGGATTTCTGGGCACCCCGTACTTACTCGCGGTACTTACCGAGTCCGGCCATCGAGACTTGGCCTATAAGCTGCTCCTCAACACAGACTACCCCTCCTGGGGTTATCTGGTTGATCACGGAGCAACCACTATGTGGGAGCGCTGGAACGGCGACCAGATGCGCAACGATCCCAGCATGAACTCCTACAATCACTATGCCTACGGCGCGGTCGCAGACTGGATCTACCGCTACGCCGCAGGCATCGACACCACCTCCGCCGACGCCGGCTTCCACACCATCTATCTGCATCCGGCCTTTGACAAGCAGCTAGGCAGCATCGATTTTACTTACCCCTCTCCCTACGGAGTCATCCACTCTGCGTGGACCATCCAGAACGGAACAGCACAATGGGACCTCACCATTCCTGCCAATGCAGCAGGCTGGCTCCCGTTGGATAACTCACAAGCCGCGAACTACAGGCTATCCGGCCAGCCTATTCAGAGAAGTAGGTTAGTTGAAGCCTCGAATAGGGCAGGCCACTCTGGCTTCAATCTGCCCGCAGGAACATATCACTTCGAGATCACCAAGTTGTTAGAGAAGTAGAAGTTATTCATGATCGCCACTTCTTTCTTGGCTAGCAACCCGGAGTCCGGCCCTGATTCACTGGCGCACTCATGCACGCCGAGCGCGATTGTGGCAACGCAAATAGTCAAGACGTTTCGCCACTTAGAGGGGACGGATCAGTGGCAGAACTCCAACACCCCAGGACTTGTCGAGAAGCGGCTCTTGAGATACCACCCAAAGGCGCGGATTCTGCGCTCGCGGTCAATACTCAGCCAGCCTACTTCTGTCCTCGTTGTCGCGTCAGCCTACAACGTATGGACGTCGAGTGCATCGCTCGTCTTATGACAGTGATGACGTGCCCTGCTTGTATCGTCCCTTCTTTTATCGGCCATGTTATTAGAACCGCTAAGGCGCTCACCGCGCACTGGAAAGAGAATCAGGAGGAAGAGGAAGAGCAGCACAAGCACGAGCATCGAATGATTTTCTGCCCGCATGACGCCGAGGGCCCGCAACTCCAAGCCCAAGGTGCGGCGCAAGCTGGCCACGTTGAGTAGCAGTTGAATGCTGCGCAGATTCCGGCATCGAGCAGGTACGCTGCAAAGGGAACGCCAATACTGAACCCTTGCTGACTTGTGAGAAGTTCACCGACATCACTCCGTACAGTGCCAGTTCACCCCTTATGCCTCCGTCTGCTCGGTCCTATGCATATTCCTTCGAAGGTCCAAGAAGTAAGAGACTAGGGATGGGGAATTGGGCCTCTTTGCGGAATACTTAGGTTTGGAGCGATGGATTTGGATTTACCCGCGCCCCACGCAAATGTCACATGATAAGTCCTTTTTCCTTTCAACCTGACACCGGTACTTCCGTCCGGCATAGCGTGCAGTGGACTGTCGAGTTGACTGAAGACTCCGCGAACCTCCTGTCCGCGTGGGGCTCGCAAACGGTATTCTCCGGAAAACTCAGGCCGAATCGTGGCTGCGGTTGCCCTGCCGTGTTCCCAGCGAACATCAACCTCGACTGCACCGCGCGCCCGCAGGCCTTTGACCTCGCCTGCAGGCCACGCCGAAGGCAGTGCCGGCAGAAGATCTATGACGCCAGTGTGGCTTTGCAATAGCATTTCGGCAATCGCTGCGGTCGCACCGAAGTTTCCATCAATCTGAAAGATTGACGTGTTGCCCGCAGGATGCGTATCGAAGAGGTTGAGGTTGGTGCTGTGTTGCATCAGCATGGACAGCGACTCCCATGCCTTTTCACCCTCGGCCAGGCGTGCCCACAAACCGATGGCCCAGGCGCGGCTCCAACCGGTGTAGGCTCCGCCATGATCCAGTCGCCGCTGTAGCGAAACCTGCGCCGCCCTCGCGAGTTCGGGCGTGCCGCGCGGGGTGATCTCCGCCCCGGGGTAGAGCGGGTAAAGCTGCGACATATGCCGCTGTCCAGGCGTGCTCTCCACAAAATCCACCGACCATTCCTGTAATTGGCCGTACCTCCCAATCTGGTATGGAATCAGTCGCGCACGCGCGGCACTCATCTTTCCGACGAATTCCGAATCGACGCCCAGTTCCTCCGCAGAGTCAATACAGTTGGTGAATAGCTCGCGGATGAGCGCCATATCCATGGTGCAGCCGGCGCTGGTCATGGCAGGTTTTCCGTCAGGAGCCATGAAATCGTTCTCAGTCGACTCTGAAGGACACGTGGTAAGGTGTCCGTATCCATCTTCTATAAGCCACGCTAAGCAGAACTCGGCCGCACCCTTCATGAGCGGATAGGCACGCTCGCGCAGGTACTCACGGTCGCGCGTGAAGCGGTAATGCTCATACAAATGCGAACAGAGCCACGGCCCACTCATGCACCAGTTGCCCCAGGTCGGCGAGCCAACCCCCATACCCATGGGGTTTGCCGCGCGCCATATGTCAATGTTGTGATGGGTTACCCAGCCAGGAAGCCCATAGGTCTCCTGTGCGGCGCGCGCACCTGTTTGGCTTAGGTCTTGAATCAGGGACAGAAGCGGCTCTGTGCAATCACTCAAATTGCACGTCTCCGATAGCCAATAATTCATCTGGACGTTGATGTTCGCCGTCCAGTTGCTGCTCCATGGGGGCTGCACTTGATAGTTCCAAATGCCTTGCAGATTTGCGGGCTGTGTTCCGGGCCGAGAGCTGCTGATCAAAAGATAGCGTCCGTAGTTGAAATACAGCGCCAGCAATGCAGGATCCGGGGCAGTGGCAAAGTTTGCTAGCCGTTCGTCCGTCGGCTTTGCTGCCCCCGCGGCCGAACCAAGAGTGAGAGAAACACGATCAAAAAGCTTCCGGTAATCTGCGATATGACGCTGCCGCAATGTCGAGTAACTCAGCTTGACGGTACGTTCCAGTTGGCGAATAGCTAGTTCGCGCACCTGATCTTGCGGAGTATCGGGTTTCCGATCAAATCCGCGGTAACCGGTAGCAGCAGTCAAGACAATTGTGCAGGACGTCGCACCTTGGATCTTCAGTCCACTCCGATCGGCGGATACAGTACCACCGGCAACATCCGCCTGAACCACCACGGCAAAGTACATGCCTTCGCCGGGCACATCGGACAGTACAACCGGTGTCTCACTCGCTGGATGGCCGGCCCCGGCAATATGCTTCGCTGCTTTGCCAGTCAGCAGCAGACGATTGACGCCCATTGCCTGAACCGAATTCACTAGCGGGCCATCCATCCAGATGGTCGCATTCAGCGCGGCAGGCCTTTCCGCGGAGACACGCAGCACAATGGCCTGGTCGGGCGCAGAAGAGAATGCCACACGTTCAAAATTTACGCCGTCTATCTTGTAGCGTGTCACGGTCTGCGCTGAAGCGAGGTCCAGCTCGCGGCTGTAATCCATCACCGCGCCGGAGTGAGTGCAATCGACGTGCAGGCTGCCAATCGGCTGATACGCTTCGGCAAACAATCCCTGCATCTTCTTGCAGAGTTGGTCCGCCAGATGGTAGTCCTTTTCTTCCAGCACAGCGCGTCGGGTCGTAGGCAGGAATTCCTTTGCCTGGAGATTATTGCCATCCACCGGCAGACCCGACCAGAGAGTGTCTTCATTCAGCTGCAGGGTTTCCTTGGCGGGATCGGTAGGAACGGGGCCGGCCTCCTGGTTCAACCTAAGATCCGAAATATCGATTGCGCCTCCGCCAAAGACCATTGCTCCCAGACGGCCGTTGCCGATGGGTAGAGCGTCAACCCATTGGGTTGCAGGTTTGGCATACCAGAGCTTTAGATCGCCGGACTCCGTGGGCTGTGCGTGGCCCAACCCCAGGCGCGTCTTAAGCGACAAAGTTCCGGCGACGGTCGAAGCGGTGACGAGGAAACGACGGCGCGTCACTTTGCCCATTTGGGTACGTCCTTTGACCAAAGGAGGGAGATGAACAGTCGACTATTACAAGTCACTTCATTCTAACTAAAGCTGTCTGGTACATTCCTCTATCGCTTAAAGCCTGCTTCAAGAATGCCTGTTGAGCGTGATCCAGAAGCGAGCGAAGCAAAAGAAGGTGTAGAAATGGAGAGCCAGGTACCCGTCCATGGACAAACCAGCAGGCGACGAAACCGTCCGGCTCAACTAGCCGCCAGGTTGTTGCGCAGAATGTGGCCCTGCTTCTCCGTTTTCGCGAAATCGCCATTGCACTCACCGACAGACGGACTAGAACCGGGAAGGCCTACGGTCGTCAGTCGTCGGAATAGCGCAATTCGGTCGTCTTGGTGTAATCCAGCGCTACAAAGGCAGAGACCCAGATTCAGCCGCCTCCACAACTTGCCGCAGCAACTCGGGTCCATTGTTCCTCACGTTATTCACCTTGGGATTTGCCTCGTACATCTCCATCGCATCCGATTCAAATGGTCGAAGAAGATCGAGGGGAAGCCGCTCCGTCTCCTCTCGATCAAGCCAGCGGTCATAGTCCCGGGCGTGCAATATGACGGACATGCGCGGATGAATCCGCGCCATGAGTTCGTTCGCCTCTGTGGTCACGATGGCGAACGACTGGAGCCAATGGCCCTGCCCGTCCTTCCAGGCGTCCCACAAGCCGGCAAAGGCGAACAGGTCTCCATTCGATAGCTCGAATGCGTAAGGCTGTTTTGGTGCCTTACCCTCTTTCGGCCACTCGTAGAAAGCACTTGCCGGAACGAGGCATCGCCTCTTCTTGAACGGCTCGCGCCAGGTTGGAGCAGTGACAATCGTCTCGGCTCTCGCGTTGATGGTCGACAGACCCTTCACTGACTTCAAATCCTTGCTGAAGAACGGCACAAGACCCCATCGGGCCAGGATCAACTCACGCTCTCCGTTCTCTTTGCTCTGGCGAATGATAGGCTGATGCGTCGTCGGCGCGACGTTGTAGTCGGCGTCGGGCACAGGCAGTTCGGCGCCTACGCCACGCGCGTGGAAATGTTCTGCGATTCTCTGCTTATCGCTGCGCCGCACATACCGTCCGCACATCCATCGCCTCTGCGCCGCTCCCTTTTTCTATTGTGGCATATTCGCCATCTATTCGCCTATACTCGCCCAATGAACGTCGTAGGACACGAGCGCAAACCCGATTGGCCGAAGCTTGGCCCGTCCATTATCATCGCCACCGCCCTCATCGTGGCGATCCGGACTGCCAAGTGGGCGGCAACGGCATCAGGCGACGCCGGTGTTTCTGATGTGGACGTCGCGCTGGACAAGGAAGTCGGCTTCGCAGCTCGTATCAGCATTCGCGTGATGCATGAACTCCTCAGGAAGCACGCCAGCCTCTTCCCTCAAACGAAAGAGCCGATCTTCGAGGCAGGCTCGGATGACGACAATCCTCAATGAACCATAACGAGTAGCTAAACAGTAGTCCCCTTTGAAGGAGAAGGCCGAGACGAAAAACACACCTACCCGACGTCGACGAGACAGACCTCAAGAAAGCGGCGTAACACAAAGCCATCTGAGTGGATTTACCTCCGTGCAGGTCCGCTTTTTGATGCTGCACGTCTACCGGCTCCGGTCGACGCTCTCCAAGCGATCGAGAGCGCCTTTGTTCTGCCAACCCGTCGGACTGTATGACAACACTGGTAAGTCAATTCTCCGGGGGGCGGTTCACCCGATCGATCACGAACGCATCGGTAAGGGGACTTCGGGCGCATATCGCTGCGCAAAGCTCGGTCGCCACAGTCTCCATACTGGGCCAAAACACAAAGCCAGAAATCGAGCGGTGACGGCGGACACATTTAGCAGCCAAAGAAATCAATAACATAGCTCATCATTAGATCTAAGTCGAATGCGCGTTTGTTTTCGCTTTCTGCAAAACCGTCTTCCGTTTGTCTTCGACTAGAACCAACTGACTTGAGTGGTCGTTGTCAGGCCAACTCCGCACATAGAGGTGAATCGCGGGTGATGTATGACGATTGCGCTGGCTACATTCAAAGAGTTTCAAAGTTAACCGAGCTATTGCACGGGAAGTGGAAGCTGGAAATCCTCTGTGCAATGCGCAACGAGCCAGTTCGGCTCAGCCAACTCCAACGCCTCATGCCATCCGCGTCGAAGAAAGGTCTTCGAGCCAGCCTCCGCTCTTTGGAATCAACAGGAATTGTTGTGCGTCGGGACTTGAGCGTTACAGTCCTCCACGTGGAATACGATTTTGCGGACGACATGAGGCAGGTTATGTGTTCTCTTCTCGACGCGATGGCAGATTGGGGAACAATTTTCGAGGCCAGGCGGAAAGATCCTGTGTCATCCCCATCTCCAGCAAAGCGAGATGCCGAATGAATTGTCGCTGCCGATCCACACGTCAGCTCCAAGATTGCGTCCACATGACGAGTGTTTTAGGTGTCCGGTCCATCGGACTGAATTTCTCTGCGACGCTCTTCCAACCGTAGCCCGGAGCGCTTCAACTCTTCCGCGATCACGCTTTCTTCGGGAAGTACCGTTTGATATTCGGCAGCGAGAACTTTGTTGGGCAGATTGTCCAGAGCATAATGAGCTTCCGCCGATCCCTTTTCTGCGCAGAGAATCAGGCCTACCGGGGGATTCTCTCCCTCTTTCATCCAATGCTCGCGCGCGTAATTCAGGTACAGATGCATCTGCCCTGCGTCAGCGTAGCTGAACTTGCCAACTTTGAGATCGATGACGACCATGCAACGTAGGCGGCGATGAAAGAAAAGCAAATCCACCCGGAACCAGGTGTCGTCGATGCGCAGTCTCTTCTGCCTTCCTAGAAAGGCGAAGTCGTCACCCAGTTCCAAAAGAAAATCGGTGAGGTGTTGGATGAGCGCCGCCTCAAGGTCCGACTCAGAATATTCATCCTTGAGGTTCAGAAATTCGAGCACGAATGGGTCTTTGATAGCTTCCTCTGGAGTGATCGCATCGATGGGCTCCGCGATCTTCGCTTTTTCAAGCATGACCGACTTGTTCCGAGAGAGCGCGATCCGCTCGTAAAATTGGCTGCCAATCTGACGGTCAAGCTGACGAATTGACCAGCCCGAACGCAGAGCTTCCGTCTCATAGAACGCCCTAGCCTCCGGACGCCTTACTGAGAGCAGACGGACGTAGGCTGACCAAGGCAAAGGAAAATGTCTAGCCAGCTCAACAAGCGGGATAGATTTTGCAGACGGCGTCTGCAAAATCTTTGCGGCCGGCCAGGTGAGGAAGAAGGCACGCATTTGCGTGAGATTGCGCCACCCAAATCCACGTCCAAAACGAGGCTCTAGATCAGCGGCGAGTTGCTTGATAATCGCTTGACCGTATTCAGCCCGTTCCTGACCCTGCTGTTCAAACTCGACAATGCGGCGTCCGATATCCCAGTAGGTAGCGGTCATAAACGCATTCACACTCCGGGCCGAAGCAGCCCGGGCAGCCTCAACCAAAGCTACAATGTCATTACGAATTTCGCCGTACAGTGGGTGTTCCATGTCCTGTCTCAAGGTTACTTGGTCGTCGGTTTGCGGGAGCGAAAATGATGGTGAGCTGGCCCCGCCACGACCCAGCTCACGGCCCAAGGATTTGGTGTCAAATTGGTGTCAAAGTATGCCGATTAGGCCGGTTTTGCCGGTTTTGCCGACTTCTAACCACTTTGCCGTCAATAACTTAGCTTTTTGGCATTTCCATGGCATGGAAGAGGTCATCGGTTCGATCCCGATCAGGTCCACCAATAAAC
>CAZLZA010000052.1:0-33843 GCA_964563875.1 uncultured Acidobacteriaceae bacterium | reverse complement strand
GCCGAAGGCACCATGAGCTTCCTCGGCCTCGGTGTTCCGCCGCCGGTGCCAAGCTGGGGAGCCATGTTGAACGATGGTCGCTCCCACCTTTTCGATTCCCCCCACGTCATCCTCTTTCCTGCCGCCGCCGTCATGCTCGCTGTCCTCGCCTTCAACTTCGTCGGCGACGCCATGCGCGACTACCTCGATCCCCGCTCCCGCATCGAAGCCGGCCTTTGATTCTGGTCAGCACGTAATCCCTCGGTTATAATTTGCATTTTTGTGAGGTCATCAATGAGATTCCAGACGAAGATCGTTCAAGTCGCAGTGTTCATGTGTCTTAGTCTGTGTGTCATTCTCGCGGAGGACATCAAGCGCGAAGAAGCGGACAACCTCCTCCGGCGAGCGCAGGAGGCGTCGTGTACTATGGGCGCGTCTCATCCCCCATATGAAGAGTCGGGAACTCTAACATTTCTTGGGCTCGTCAAAGGCGACCCGAAAGGGACACTCCGCAAGCAATGGGCGGATCAGGACAATTTCATTGAGGAAATCCGCGAAGGGGACTATCAGCAGCTTGTAATCAGGAAGGACGGAAAGCGGTACCGCCACCAGAATGCAACGTTTACGCCGCTGAGGATAACGCAGTTGTGGCACCTAATGCCCCCATGCTGCGTTCGGTTAACTAGTGACGATATCGTTCGAAAACTCAAGAATCGGAGGGTCGGAGACCGCGACGCCCGCTGCATTGAGTATGACACGATTCAGGGCCATGGCAAGGCTTCACACGAGGTGTGCATCGACAAGGCCACCGCGACGACGCTGTCCTACGGCATCACTTATGGCAACGGAGACGAGTACGAGTATCTCTGGAATAATTACGGTTTGTTCGACGGCAAATTGCTTCCGCATCACGCCGAGTTGAATTTGAGAGAGCTGGGAGTCGATTTTAGCCACAAGATAATCGACGCCAATTTTGATTACATCAGCGCAAGTCTAACTCCAGCCTCAATCGTTGTGCCCGACGGAATGCAGCAAGAACCTGTGTGCCGGACAAAAGTTCCGCCTTCGCTAAAGAGCGCGCCTGACCCTAGCTTTCCAGTAGACGTACCCCGGCACAATACTAAAGTGGTGCTGAGGGTCATTTTGGGACCCGACGGGATGACTCACGACTCTCAAATCCTCCAGACAGGAGGACGCGGCTACGACGAAGCGGCACAAGAAGCCGTGAGGCGATGGATGTATATGCCTGAGTTATGCGACGGACAGCCGCAAGAGACTCAGCTAAATGTCGAAGTCGATTTTCGTCTGAGATAGAGCTAGAACTCCCTTCGGCGGAACCGCGAACCTTCCCTCTTACTGATCGTCTCTCCGCTTCAGGGTCGGCCGGTCGTCGGCGCTCTTCGTCGTGCCGTCATCTGAACTGCTCGTACTATCGCCCTGGCTGGTCGAAGCCCGGCGCAGGCTCGGTCCCTTGTCTTTCCCCTGATCCACCTTGCGGCGATTTTCCAGTGCCGCCAGCCGCGCCTTCACGTCCTGGAACTCCGAGGTATCCACTACGTACTGCGGTTTGGACGGCAGAATCGTGGCAATCTCATGTTGCGTATGCTCCATGCGCTCCGGAGTCGGCGGATGCGTCTCAAACGCCTTGGCTACGAATCCCGGCTTCTTCTTCTCCAGTGCCTGAATCTTCTCGAAGAACTGCGGAAACGCCTGCGGGTCGTATCCGCTGGCATACAGATACTGCACCCCAAGATAATCCGCCTGAGCCTCAAAATTGCGCTGGAACTTCATGAACGTCAGCGGCACGCCGATCCCGGCTGCCTCATAAATCCCATAGCCAATGCCGCCGCCCACAAAGATCAGCGGGATCGTTGCCAGATTCGCCAGGTTGCCCCGGGTCTGTTGCCGTGCCGCGTGGCAGGCCGCCACGTGGCCAATCTCGTGAGCCATCACTCCTGCCAGCTCCGCTTCGTTGTCCGCCGCCAGAATCAGCCCGGTCTGCACGTAGAAGTAGCCTCCCGGCAGCGCGAACGCGTTCACCGTATCGTCGTCCAGCACCTTCACCGTAAACGGAACCTTTGCATCTGAGTTGCGCACAATGTTCTGCGCCAGCCGGTTGATGTACTCGTTCACCACCGGATCGTTGACCACCTTCGCGCTCTGCTCCACCTGCATCGCAAAGCCCTTCCCCATGGCCACTTGTTTTTCCAGCGAATACCAGTTCCCCAGCCCCTTGTTGCATCCCACGTTGCGATTCCCAATCGCGTTCACGTCGTCGGTCTTGCCGTCGTGCGGAAAGTCCAACTCGTTCTTCTCCGGCTTGGCGGCGGTGTCGGTTTTGTTCTGTGAGTCCTGCGCCAGTCCGTAAGAGGCTAGCGTAAGAGCCATCGTGAGCAGCAGTGCGAATCTGGTTTTCATCATCGGGGCCTTCAAGGCGGTACTAGCCGTACCCATATTAGAACTTCCCTGGCCTCAGGGGTTGCACAAAACTTCTTGCGCAATCTTCCGTCTTTGCTGAATTTGCCACCAGCCCAACTAAGTAGAACCCAGTATGCCGCTCCGGCCAATCCCGCCCTTCCCGTACCGCCTTTGCAACTTCTCCACATTTGTCCCTGATTTCTCTCCGCTTTTCTGCGTTATACTGCCGAAAGTTCGAGCTTTCCAGGTTCGAGACGTTTTCGAGGAATTATTCATGGCTTCCATGGCTGAGGGCCAGCTCGCTTTTGAAGGTACCGCCGGCGATTTTCATCTGCTGGAGGAAAAGATTTATCGCACCATCGAACTGCTCAAAACCGCGCGCACTCAAAAAGCCGCCGCCGAGCAGGAAATCGTAACCATGCGCGAAATGCTCGACGCTCAGGCGGCCGAGACCGAGGCGGTCCGTAAGGAACTTCACGCCCTGCAGCAGGAGCGCGCCGCGGTGCGCTCCCGTGTTGAAAAACTGCTCGGCGACGTGGACGCAATCCTCGAACAGTAGTCATCGAATGCGAGTCGAGCGCAGTAATGCTCGAAGTTTCGACGAGGGTCAGCGTAGTAGGGATGAATTAAAAGCATTACCAGCTACTATCGGGTACTAGCGGGTGCCCCATATTTGCCGTAGTTGGCAAATGTGGGGTAGTTGAATTTACTGTTGCATTCCTATGCCGGTAGCACTGCGAGATTTCAACCAGCAATCGATTGCGATTGCAAGCCAAGTGAGGCAGCCAGATGGCCGAAGAGAACGACAGCATTCGCGTGGAGATCTACGACGAAACGTACAATCTGCGCGGTTCTGACCCGGCTTACATCCAGCGCCTCGCCGACGTTGTCGATGCCAAGATGCGCGCCGTCGCCCAGCACACCAGCACCGTGGACTCGCTGCGCGTCGCCGTTCTCGCCGCCCTCAATCTCGCCGACGACTACTATCAACTCAAGCGTAAGTATGAGGGCATTGAAAGCCACCTCGGCCGCGCCCTCGACTCCGCTCTCAACGAAGCCCTCGCCGAGACCCGCCGCGCCGGCTGAGTCTGATTTAGCTCCGCTGTCACTCGATTCCTCGTCTTTCACGCACCTGCGACACCGGACGATATCACACCGGTGCAGTTCACTAGTCACAGACTCATCACTTCAATTCATATTCAAATGAATCACAATTCATGTAAGGAGGCCTCATGCCCCCCAAGGCCCGGTTCTCAAACGAGTTCTGTTCGCGGCGGCTCAAAGCCATTGCCGACACCACCCGCTGGTCGGTTCTGATCCAGCTTATGGATGCGCCCAAGACCGTGGCCGAGCTGAATGTCGAACTCAGCCTGGATCTGACCTTGCTTTCTCATCATTTGAAGACCCTGCGTGACGAGGGCTTTGTGGAAAGCACTCCCGAGGGAAAGAATCGTCGTTACCGCCTCTCCCGCAACGTGCAGCCGGATTCCTCCGGTCGCGTCCTCGATCTTGGCTGCTGCAAGCTGGAATTGCGGGCCCAATGAGTGAATATTCACTTTCCCGGCGTGCCGCCGCCGAGGCGGTAGGAACCGCATTACTCGTGGCCACCGTGGTTGGCTCCGGCATCATGGGCGAGCGGCTGGCCAACGGAAACGTCGCGATTGCATTGTTGGCGAACACGGTTGCGACCGGCGCTGCACTCCTCACCTTGATCCTCACCTTCGGCCCCATCTCCGGAGCCCATTTCAATCCGGCGGTAACCCTGGCCGATGCCGTGGAGAACGGAACCGCATGGCCGGATGTACCTGCGTACCTCGGCGCTCAGTTTGCCGGCGGGATTGCCGGTACCATCGTTGCCCACTTGATGTTCGGCCTGCCCTGGTACTCGTTGTCGACCCATGTCCGCCACGGACGAGCCCAGGTATTCAGCGAATTCGTGGCCACCTTCGGCCTGCTGTCCGTCATCTGGGGCTGCTCACGCCTGCGCTCGGCGGCGACCCCCTATGCCGTGGCCAGCTACATTGTGGCGGCGTACTGGTTTACCGCTTCCACTTCATTTGCCAATCCGGCCGTGGCCTTGGCCCGGTCGATCTCCAATACCTTTGCCGGAATCCGCCCCATCGATGTTCCGCCCTTCATCCTCGCGCAGCTCGCTGGCGCCTTGTGCGCCACCGTCCTCTTCCGTTGGCTGGCTCCCGAGCCGCTAAACTCCTGATTCCTGTCCTTTTGTTTTCGCTGCTCATTATCAAATCTTTACAGTTCCCCTGCGCAACTATGGGTCTAGTATCGGGTTCAACGGAACGGTGCCCCGAATATCGGACACCTCTTACGCCGCACCGTCGAGACTCTCTGCTCGCGGCAGTGCAACGTAAGGGTTCCAGAGGAGGTCTGTGTATGTCACGCATTCGAATTTTCCGGACGATCGCCTTCCTGGCGCTCGCCGCTTGCCTGATGCTGATTGTTCCCACCCCGGCTTCCGCGCGCGTCGGCATCGGTATCGGCTTTTATGGCGGTTATTACGGACCTTTCTATCCCTACGGACCATGGGGATATCCCTACGGACCCTACGCCGATGGACCTTACGGTTACGGTCCTGATGGTTACGGTTACGGCCCCTATGGGCGTCCATCCGGGGAAGTGCACATCAAGAGTCCTAACGGCGACGCGCAGATCTTCATCAACGGCTCATTCGCCGGGCGCGCCCGTGACGTGAAGCACATTTACTTGGCTCCCGGTACCTACACCGTCGAGCAACGCATCGGGAGTGACGTCCAGAGGGAACGCATCTACGTCCTAGCCAATCGCAACGTGACCGTGGAATTCGCCAAGCCCGGAACTGCCAAGGCTGTTCCTGGGGTTGCGCCTAACGCCCTGCCGAATCCTAGCGCTCCGCCGTACTCATCGCCGAACCCCCGTCCACCTATGCCGGAAGCCCAACCGCGAGCCAATCCGCAGGCCATGCCTCCGCCTCCACCGCCGCCGCCTGACGCGGACACGACTCAGCAGCCTGCTCCGCCGCCGGAGGCCAGACAGTAATGAAACCACTCTTCGCCATCGCCTTGTCCCTCTGTTTGACCCCGGCTTTTGCGCAGTACGCGCCGCCGCCACCTCCGGACCCGCAACAAAGTCCGGACGCGCAACAAAGTCCGGAAGCACAGCCCGCGCCTGCTCCGCCATCGGCTACCGCGCCGAACTCCGCCCCGCGTCCCGAACGGCGGCGGCTTGAGCGGCCGTCCGGAATCACTCCCCGCGTCGATGCAGCGGCCTATCCGGTCTCTCGTCGGCTGTCACAGTTTTCGCTCGGGGCTCAACTGCTCTCCACCAAAGAGCTCGAGCGCAGATTAAGCACGCCTCTCGGCAAGCGTTATGTGGTCGTTGAGGTGGGTGTCTTTCCTGCCGGCTCACAACACGTCAATTTCCGCCCCGTAGACTTCACCCTGCGGGTGGGTTCGGAAAACCAGGGGTTCTTCGCCTCCACACCCGAGGACATCGCCGCCGACCTCACCGGCGAAGCACCGAGGACTGCGGTCCGTCCCGCCATGGGCGTCGGAGTTGGCCCCTGGGGTCCCACCGTCGGCGTCGGCGTAGGAGCCTATCCGTATCCTCCACGGACAGGTGTGCGTAGAGACAGTCGCGTCATCGAAGAAGAACTCCGTGACAAATCGCTTCCCGAATGGAATCTGACTCAGCCCGTTGCCGGATACCTCTACTTCCCCGTTACTCCGAAGCGTGGCGCGCACTACACACTCGATCTCACTTGGAACGGCGAGACCGTCTCCCTCGCACTCCCTGATCCGAAAAAATGATCGGGGCGAATGCTGTGCTTCTAAATCGGGCGGGCCACCATGGCCCGCTTTTACTTACCTGTAACCGGTTGGCACAACGCTAATCCCCAACCAGTCAATCGTTCCATTGCCCGCGTAACCATTATCCAATCAGTAATTTTGCCTCCGGCAACATTCACTCTCGGGTTAATCGTTGTCTTCGCTACGGCTATTCCTCCTCCGACCCCGGTGCTGCGTCCCAGGCGTGACCAAAGATCGAAAAAGCCTGTTTCTCCGCGTGCTTCGGCAGAAAAGTGACTCGCGTCGGCTTCTTCTCCCAAGTTGGCGCATCGCACTCGGAATCCGGCATCTCACCCTGTCCCGCCGTTCCCATCTCTTTTTTGAGTACCGGTTTTTTGCGTCCCAGTTGCATCACCACGGCGCTCAACTGTTCGCCGTTGTCGCTCACTCCGCAGTACGCAACATAGTCGCGGAACCAGCTTGCGACCGAATAGAACGGATCGAACTCATACAAGGAAAGCTGCGAAACCCGCGCCGTAAGCCGGTCCACCATGAGCCATCCGCCGCGCTCCCAAACCCAGCTCGGACCTTTGTTTTCATCGGTAGGAAGATTGTTGTTCAACCGGTAGGCGCGCCGCACCACGAAGAGCCGGTCGGTCACCTCATGCATTTCTCCGGTTACAAACTCCTTCAACTTCGTATCTGCATACAGTGCCCGCACCTTCATTGGCGCGGCGTGATCTTCGTCTGGGCCCAGGTAGAGTCTCACCACCATGGTCTTTCCGAAGCTGATAACATGCACCTTCGGCTTACTGGCGGCCATCGCCGCCAGCGGCGAAAGTACGAGCAGGACGAGCAGAGTAGAGCGGAGTTGTCGAAACATAGCAACCAACCTAGCGCTGCTTTGCTTTTTTCGCAATTGTCTTTCGTCTCCGTACAACCATATGCAGCAATTCAGTGCTCATATGCTTAAATGGCAGAGTCGGCCCGGCCCCGTTCCCAGCATATCCTCGTGGTGGACGATCATCTTGATAACACTCTGCTCATGCGCGAACTCCTCACTCGCCAGGGCTACAAGGTTTCCATCGCTGAAAGCGCCATCGACGCCGAAGAAATTATGCGTCAGACTCCGCCCGATCTGGTGCTGCTTGACGTCATCATGCCCGGAAAGAGCGGATACGAGATCTGTCGTGAGTGGAAGGACTCGCCCGAAACTCGGCTGATTCCGGTCGTCATGATTACCGGGCTCAGCGACCTCGAGGATAAGATTCGCGGCATTGAAGCTGGGGCCGACGACTTCCTGAATAAGCCAATCTTTCCCGTTGAGTTGTTTGCCCGGGTCGCCTCGCTGCTGCGGGTCAAGGAATACACCGACGAGTTGGAAAATGCCGACACGGTGCTGTGCACCCTCGGCCGAAGCGTAGAGTCGCGAGATCCCTATACCGAAGGCCATTGCGAGCGCCTTGCCGAATATGCCAGCGCCCTCGGACGCTTCATGGGCTTGGGCGAAGAGGAGCAACTCGCCCTCCGTCGCGGTGGCTATCTGCATGACCTGGGAAAGATTGCCATCTCTGATGAGATTCTGAAGAAACACGGCCTGCTGTCGCCCGATGAATGGCGCCTGATGCAACAACATCCGTTGATCGGGGAAAATATCTGCAAGCCCTTGCGATCGTTGCGCATGGTGCTGCCCATTATTCGCCACCATCACGAGCACTGGAACGGTACCGGTTATCCGGATGCTCTGGTGGGCGAGGCGATCCCTTTACTCGCGCGCGTATTACAGGTTGTGGACGTGTACGATGCCTTACGTACCGAACGCCCGTACAAGTCCGCGCACTCGCATCAGCAGGCGCAGGAAACGATGCGCGCCGAAGCCGACAGCGGCCTCTGGGATGCGGTGATTGTGGACGAGTTTTTCTCCATGCTGGCGTTGCGCAAGGACGCAGCTTAGACAGAGCTGTTTTCGCTAGTCCGGCGCTGACATCTCTATTACAATCAAGATGCGTCCAACGGTCATGTCATTGCTTTATTCCATCATCCTGCCTGCCTTTAACGAGAGCTCGCGCATCGGTCCGAGCCTGGAAAAAGCGCTGGCCTTTGTTCGCGAACAGCACTGGAACGTCGAGATCATCGTCGTCAACGATGGCTCTCGTGACGATACTGCCGACATCGTCAGACAGATGATGCTGCATGCGCCGGAAATCCGGTTGCTGGAGAATCCAGGAAATCGCGGCAAGGGTTACAGCGTGCGCAATGGAATGCTGAATGCGCGCGGCGATATCCTCCTGTTCAGCGATGCCGATTTTTCCTCGCCAATCTATGAATCCATCAAACTGATCGCCGCCATCGAGCAGGGCGCAGATCTCGCTTTTGGTTCACGCTGGCTGCTTGCGGAATCGCAAACCAAGCGTCAGTCGCGGCTGCGTCAGTTCGTGGGACGCGCCTACAATCTGCTGCTGCGTCTGCTGCTCGGATTGCCTTATAAAGATACCCAGTGCGGATTTAAGGCCTGCACCCGCCGGGCGGCCGAAGTCATCTTCACCCGTCAGCAGATCGAAGGTTGGGGCTTCGATCCCGAACTGCTATTCATCGCCCGCAAGTTCGGCCTGAAAATGACTGAGGTTTCAGTCGAGTGGGCCAACGATGACCGTTCCAAGATCAATCCCATCGTCGACGGCGTCAAGATGTTTTATGAGCTGCTGACGATTCGCTTTTCCAGCCTGTCGGGCAGATATGAGCGCCCCAGGTTTCAATTCCTCGCATCGACTCCGGGAACCGTTTTGGTGGACGGCAATCGTCCGGCTTAACGAGCTGCCATGAGAGCTCACGTCTCGTGAACCTGATCATTTCATCATTCAATGCAAGAATAATTGAGAGGGAATTGTGAAGCCAATCAGGAGGCTACCGCCTCCCGGGTTATTCGTTCCTGTGGCGCAGCCGCAGCAGCGCGTTTCGGTACCGATGCCTCAATCCTAACCAGGTGAACCTCACCGGAGTTGCTGAGCTCGATGGTCATGGTTGCCGCACACCGCTCACAGAGCCAGAAGTGTTCCATGGGGTGCACCTTGCAACCCACCGAGGCAATGATTTCTTTGCTCGCCAACGCCCGCTTTCGGCATGCTTCACCGAAGTCGATGCGGAACAAACGACCCTGCCCAAAGTATTGAAAGATTGCGGAACAGCCTGGGTTGAGACACTTCGACAACATCGTGAACCTCGCTCACGCACACATGTGCGGCACAACGCTGGAAAGGTAGTGGTTTAAGGAGTGCGCTCGCATTTGTTGAGATGCGACGCAATACAATCCTGGTTGCAGTAGTAACCTACAATTAATTTCGAACGGATGTTCCATCCTGCCCATCATTTAGCAATTATTCAAACCCACAAAAGGAACGGAATAGGAGCAGGTTCATTCCGGAGATTCAGGAGAATATTGAATCTCTTCGTGGCTTATCGTCAGACCAACGTGCTGGGACTTCTTTCTGGCTTAACTCCCCGGCATGCATGCTGTTGCTCCCTTTGAACTGGACAGCGCGTCAGCGTGCATCGTTGCGATCACAGGCGCGAGAGGACCTCACGCTGGACTCATCCGGCGAGCCTCCAGTATCAGAGCTTCCGCTCCCCCCACTCAAAACAAACTCACCGAGGCTCGGCCCCTGAGGATGGAGAAACTGATTCCTTAAAGATATGGCCTGGTTTCATGATGGCATTTCTTTGGAGCGAAGTGCGGCTCGGTGACCTTTTGTCTGCCCGTGACCTCGGCATCTGGGGGTACGTTTCAATGGCGTTAATAATGTCCGAACGTGAGTTTCTGATTGACTTGAGAGCTGAAATCAGACTACGATTGCGCCTAAGTTACCCTATCGAAAAACATCCCCCGCGGTATTGCATAATCAGGGCTCCTGTAACCAACAGTAGAAGCCGCCTGAGCGGCTGGGCAGTTCTCCAGTTTTAGCTTGCGTTTCCAACGCAACTAAGCTGATGCAACAACAAAATCGCGCAGTACTGGAGTACGGCGCCGCATTGCAACCGATGCGACCAGACTTGAGTTCCACAGGGAAACTTACCTGAGCCGACGTTGCAAACCGGGCTTTGCCGAAACGAGCAGGTTGGATGAGCGATTCACATCATAAGGGATGAAACGGCCCCGCGGTAGCCATCGATGCGACCGTACGTGGGCCCAATGCTATACGGGAGAGTTCAAGCTATGAAGACTGCTGATGGTTCATTCTCCAAGCTGTCAATCACCACTTTCATTTTAGTGGGTCTTGTGGCGTTCGGCATTCCGATGTGGGGACAGGAAGCGCCGCCTCCGACCGCGGTTGGCAATGTGCAGGTCCATGGCCTGCCGGAGGATTGGACGCATCATCACGTTGTCTTCTCCAATCCGGGTACCGAGCAAGAGGCAATCGAGGCTGGTGCGCACGAAAAGTGGCTGACCATCGTCAATGACCGGCGCTATGTCCTTCAACAGTTGAAGCGGAACCTTCCGGCGCAAGGTCCGGCAGCCGACGATATCGCCCGGATCGGCCGAACCAGCGAGGCGCTCCGGTCCAACGAGATCCAGCAGATTGCCCCAGCTCTGGCAGCCAAGGGCACGATGGTACCGTCTAAGAATCCGGCTCCAAAGCCGACGACCAAGCCCCAGGGCGACTGGAATACCTATCTTGGCGGCACCACCGGCGCAGGGATCAATCCGACCATGTACCCGGCCAAGTACACCTGGAATATCAATGCCACTCCGAACTGTGCCAATGACTTCTTGGTGGTACCGGTAAATCAGCCGGCCGTTTCTGGGGCGAATGCCACCGGTTCAATAACGCTCTCCAACAGTTGCGCCACTGCAACGAGCCAGGGCGTCACCATCAATGGGATAGCTCTGAATGTGGCATCGGGCGCGTCAGGCTCCTCTGCCACGTTCACGTTTACTGGCGAACCCAGCGGTGGTGACACGGTAACGATCGGTAGTGTCACCTATACTTGGGAAACGACCTGCGGCTCCACATCCAACTGCATATCGAGGTCCAGCTACACAGGCACAGACGCGAGCAACCTAGTCAACGCGATCGGCGGCACCTGTGGGGGGACCGGAACATGTACGGCGGACACAAACTTCACCGCAGTCCGATCCCAAAACGGCACTTATCCTTTTGACTACGTCGTTACCGTTACAGCCAAGTGCCTCGGCCCCAGCAGCTTTTCTGCCTCCTACACTCCCACTGGCAACAGCCGCATAACTGTATCGACCGTCGCTGTGGGCAGCGGAGGCACTGCCTCCGGAACGACCTTTGCCTTGGGGAGCACGGATATCGCTACCGCCAGCAACTTGGCTACAGTAATCACCAACCAGACATCCAGCACCCTGGTAACCGCGGCAACTGGTGGCACAAATGTCATCACCCTCACCCCCAACTCTGGCGGGGCGGCAGGGGACGGAACCCTATCCTCAAGCTTCAACAGCGGCGTTACGGTGTCTGGTATCACCGGTGGTGTCGACGGCCAGGCTACGCTCCTCGCCTTCAATAATCTTTACGCAGGCGCGGCCGTTGCGGCCACCCAGGTTGGCACCGTCTCCAGCAATGGAGCCACCGGCGGCTCCATTACGATCGGTTCTACAACTTTGACGGCCAGCGCGCCCACACAGGCCACGGGGCTCGTAACGATCTCAATTAATCCAACAAACACTCAAGACGTATATATCCAGATTGACGGCAAGACGGCCGATGAGTATGCGTTCCACGACAGTCTCGCCGACTGTGGAAGTGCAAAATGCGTGCTAATCGGGGCCACCGCTACTGCTTCTGCGACTAACTTGGCGAACGCCATTATGGGTAGCTGTTTGAATCTGTGCACTGCTGCCGACCCCTACGTCACTGCGACCAGCAATGGTGCTGTCGTCACTCTCAAGGCAATTACTGCGGGTACTAGCGGCAATAGCATAGGGCTTGCGGCCCTCAATAATACTCGCGGGGACCTCACAGTCAGCGGCGCGGATCTCGGCACTGGTACGGGAACTGTAGCGGGTTCGTGGGGCACCACCGCGGGCACGCAGTTTGCCTATTATTCATCGACCGGTACGCTACTTACCGCCGCTCAGCTTGCCGCAAATATCGAATCGGCGATCAACACCAACACAGCTACTGACGGCGTCACTGCCACTCTGAGTGGCGCGGTGATTACAATCGCCGCCAACGCCGCGGGAGCTAACGGCACTTCACTATCGGCAAGTCTGCCGGGATTCGCGTGGGGCGGCTCGACGCTGGTCGGCGGCACGGCTGCCGGTTCGTGCACAGGTCCGACTGTGATGTGGGCATACAACGCCAGCAGCGGGACCACTGGTTCGAAGATGCTGGGCTCTCCCATTCTGTCATTCGATGGCACCAAGGTCGCCTTTATCGAAAGCGTCTCGAATGGGACCTCCTCCGAATCCGTTCTGCACATCCTGCGCCCGAAGAGTGCCGACGGAACGCTAGGCGGTCCTGCGGTACCGCCTACCTCAACTTCGACGGGGTCTACCTACACGACGTGCCTCGCCGGAACTACCTCCTGCATGTTTAACTTGGTGTTGAGCACAGGAAGCGGCACGACCGACACCTATTCACCACCTTTCTATTTTTACAATACAGATACCCTGTGGGTGGGCAATGACGCTGGTGTGCTCTACGAGATTACTGGGGTTTTCAATGGTGTGCCGGCAATGGCCACGGGAGCCTGGGCGACCGGAGTGAAAGTGTCAAGCTCCCCCCTTACCGGGCCGGTTTTTGACTACACAGGAACTTGGAATGTCCTGGTGGCCGATACTGCCGGAACGGTGCGCATTGTCACCTCGGCGGGCACGGTCGGGGCGAGTCATTCGGTGACGGGACCGATTACAGATCCGATTGTGGAGGATGCCAGTACTGGGATGATTTATGTCTTCTCAGGGGGGAATGGCGTCGCGTCATCTGTCACTCAGCTCCCTGTCGCGCTCACCTCAGCCCAGACGGTTGCTGTGGGAGGCTTGACGGCGACGGGCAATTCGCAAGTCCATGCGGGAGCTTTCAACAACGCCTATTGGACTAGCCCCAGCACAGGCCTTCTCTACGTGTGCGGTGAGGGCACGGGCAGCATTGGCCCGGCGCTCTATGCCATCAACTTTACCGGCAACACCATGAATGCGGTTGCCAACGGCCCTCTGGCGCTTACTACAACTGCCACGACCGCGGGGCAGTGCTCACCTCTCGGAGAGGTCTATAACACCACAACGGATTGGCTATTCACGGGTGTCCCGGCTAGCTGCGCGTTTGGCGGCAGCGCGACGGGCTGCATCATGGCATTCGAAATAACCAATGGGTTCCCCGATTTGCCGTTTGCAACAGCCGCGGAAAATGGCGGGACTAGCGGAATCATTATCGACAATGTGAGCAACACGGCGCAGAACTCCAGCACGTATTTCACGACCCTGACCAGTCCGGGGGCTGGCGGATGTACGGGCGAACCAGCCGGCGATTCCACAAACTGTTTGGTCAAGCGGACTCAGGCCGGACTGCAATAAGGTTCGCGGGAGCAGTGGAGTTTTCGTAAATGCTGGCGGCGCATCGTAAGCGAACGTTGATATGGTAGGATGGGGGAACAATGAGCCAATCGGAACGTGAAGATCAGGGAACGTTAGCAGGGCAGGGTACTGCGAAGAAGGCATACGTCAAGCCCGAATTTCGCCATGAAAAGGTATTTGAGACCATGGCGCTGACCTGCGGCAAAGTTGGGGGCACCCAGGGTCCTTGCAACTCAGTCAGAAGGACCTCCTAGATACGCCTGGTATGAATGCCGAGGCGCAATTTCGGGCGGCGTGCTGCGAACTTGTGCATGACGTTGGTCGCAGTACCGGTCAGGTGCGCCTCAAGGTCACTGGAGCCAGCATGTTACCCGCCGTCTGGCCCGGGGATGTAGTCACAGTCCGCCATTGCGGTCTTGCCGAGTTTCAACCTGGGCAGATTGTTCTATATCGCCGGGAGGGAAGACTGACGTTGCATCGGATCGCGCGCATCGTGGGCGATCAGGTGATTGCTCGGGGAGACTCGCTCTCCAGCTATGACCCCGCGGTGAGGGACGACGAAATCGTCGGCAAAGCGGTGAGCATTCTGCGCCGCGGCAAGGCTATCGATCCCGAACAGTCATCGCTGCAGCGCGTGGTGTCTTGGATTTTGCGCCATTCCGAATTCTGCGCCCTCCTATTGTTGCGAGTTGGTGGCCGTCTGCAGCGCGCAGAGTCTGGTTGCGAATCGGTGGCTGCTTTGCCTACTGTTGTAAAATAACGTCTCAGATGCGAAATTCCTCCGACAGTACAAGTCACGAAGTGGTCATCGAAATTGGCGGTATTCCTGTTGCCTTGCAAACCACTGACGAGGGCTTCGTAAGCCTGCTGGAAAGCCGTTATGGCAACTATCTGAAGCCAGGTGGGGCATCGGAATTCGAGTTTAAGGTGGAAGTGGTTCCCGCGGGCACGTTCCACCGCGATGATGACGTGAAGGTGTGGCTACAAGATGGGGAGTGGCGGCTTGAACGTGGAGATTTCCGGGCGACCTGGAATCCTGAACGTCGCCGGGGTGAGATTCGGCATTCGGTCAATCCATACTCCATCGATTCGGTGCTGCGCATTGTGCATACGCTTTTGCTGGCGGGCAGCGGAGGCTTTCTTTTGCACGCCTCCAGCGCGGTACGCAATGGCAACGCATTTCTGTTCTCCGGCTTGTCAGAGGCAGGGAAGACTACGATGGCGCGACTGGCACCACAAGATGCGGTGCTGCTTACGGACGAGGCCTCGTACGTGCGGAGAGTGAACAACCAGTACTTTGCCTATGGCACTCCGTTCGCAGGCGAACTCGGTGAGCCGGGCAAGAACATCTCGGCTCCGATCGCCTCGCTGTATTTGCTGAAGAAAGCGGCGGAAAACCGGATTGACCCTGTGCCACCAGCAGAAGCCGTCCGGCGGTTGATGCGGAATATCCTCTTTTTTGCCGACGATGCGGCGCTAGTGCACCAGGTGTTTGAGTCGGCCTGTGCTTTTGTGGCGACGGTTCCGGTCTATCAGCTTTCGTTCTTTCCCGACCAGCGCGTTTGGGAATTGATTGGGTGATCGATGTCATATTTTGATCAGTATGTTTCCAAGAGTCCGGCAATCGCATCGCGCGTCCTGGGTGACGAGACCATCGTCATGTCCACCGTGGACTCCACATTGTTCACGTTGAACCCGACCGGCTCGATCATTTGGGAATGCGCCGATGGAATTACACCCCTCTCGCGCATTATCGAAGAGAGGGTGTGCAAGGAATTCGACGTCACCGTCGAACAAGCTCGCGCAGATGCCAGGGAGTTTGTTGACAAACTGGCCGCGCACGGCATTCTGCGAATCTCCGATCAACCTGTTGCAGAGTCGGCCCCATGAGCCTGATGCAGGAGATGATTAGCCGAGCTCTGACCCTTGGGGTTCCCTTGACCGTTCACCTGGACCTCACCTACCGTTGCAACGAGCACTGCATTCATTGCTATCTGGACCATGAAGACCACGGCGAGATGAATACCGCCGAGATCAAGGACGTGCTCGATCAGTTGGCGGCGGCGGGCGTATTTTTTCTGGTATTCAGCGGCGGCGAGATATTCCTGCGGACGGACTTATTCGAACTGATCGAACATGCGCGCTCGCTGATGTTCTGCGTGAAGCTGAAAACCAATGCCGTTATGATTGGCGACCAAGAGGCCGACCGCCTATCGAGCCTGCACTTGGACTGTGTGCAGGTCAGCATCTACTCGCACCGGCCGGAGGTTCACGACGGGATCACGAAGCTTCCTGGATCGTTGGAGCGATCGGTTGCGGGTATCCGGCGCCTGCGCGACCGCGGTGTGAAAGTCATTATTGCAAATGTCTTGATGCAGCGGAATCTGGCGGACTATGCGGGTGTCAAGACGCTGGCCCAGCAACTGGGTGCAGAGTACACGATGGATCCGACCATTACTCCGAAGATGAACGGTGACCGCTCCACGGTGCAATTAGGTGTCAGCCGTGAGGACTTAAAGAGCGTTTTCAGAAACCCAGAGCTAGTCGGCAAGGTGACCGAATTTTGTGCCGTGCCGCCTGCTATCGACGATGCTGTGCTGGATGAGATTCCGTGTAGTGCTGGGCATACCGCGTGCTATGTGTCGCCCTACGGCGATGTGTATCCGTGTGTGCAATTCCTTCTGCTGAGCGGCAATCTCCGAAGACAGAAGTTCCTGGAGATATGGAGAAATTCCACGGAGATGAACGAGGTGCGCTCGATTCATGCGCGCGACCTGCCGGTCTGCTCAACGTGCTTGCATGTTGGCACCTGTACCCGCTGTCCCGGCCTCGCCTATATGGAGGGCAACATGCGCGGCCCCTCTTTGGCAGATTGCGAGAAATCCGTTGCTCGCACCGGCATTTCTACCGACGAATCTGCTCACGAAGATTTTCCTATCGCAGTAGACTAGGCACGTGCCAAGAACTCTCGAGTATGCGCGCATCCGGCTAAATAAGCTGACGGAAGAATTGCGCCATCTTCCGCGCACCTTTGCGCTGGTGCGGCAGGCCTCCGGGCACCTCACTACCCTGTGGGGCTTGTTGCTGGTTGCGCAGGGACTTCTGCCGGTAGCCACCGTATACCTCACCCGTGCCGTCGTGAATTCCCTGGTGGCCGCCATCCGCTCTGGCGGTCAATGGAACGCCTTGCGGCCGGTAATCGTGCTTGCCGCGTGGATCGGTGCAGTGATCCTAGCCACACAGCTTCTGCGCGGACTCACCACCTGGGTGCGGACTGCCCAATCGGAGATGGTTCGGGATTACCTGGCAGGCCTCATTCAGAGGAAGTCGCTCGAAGTTGATTTGGCGTTCTACGATTCCTCCGATTTCTATGACCATTTGCATCGCGCCCGGATCGAAGCCACCTATCGTCCGATCGAACTCCTGGAAGGAGTTGGCTTGCTGCTCCAGGGCAGCATCACGCTCGTGGCCATATTGGCCATCCTGATACCTTTCGGCCCCTTGCCGCCACTAGGATTGCTCCTCAGCACCGCGCCAGCCCTTTATGTGGTGGTCAAGGTTGCCTATCGAAGGCACTGTTGGAACCAGCGCGCGACTATCGATAACCGGCGATCCTGGTACTACGACACGCTGCTGACCGGCGGTGAGAGCGCTGCTGAAATGCGGTTATTTGACTTGGGCGGTCATTTCTTGCAGGCGTTCCAGAAGGTTCGGCAGCGGTTGCGCCAGGAGCGGCTCGACCTCGCAAGGCAGGAGAGTGTGTCTGAATTGTGGGCCGGTGCCGCAGCCCTGTTCGTGCTCGCGGGGACCATGGCTTGGATGGTGCTGCGTGCGATTCACGGCTCGGTCTCGCTGGGCGATCTGGCTCTTTTCTACCAGGCGTATAACCAGGGGTTTGGCCTTTCCAGGACGCTGCTCGACAATCTCGGCAAACTGTATGAGAACAGTCTGTTCCTGGGCAATCTCTTCGAATTCCTCGATCTAAAGCCCCAGATTGTTTCGGCGACACATAGGCGCTCCCTGCCTTCGTCTCTGAGTTCAGGGCTCAAATTTGAGAAAGTGAATTTTCACTACCCGGGAAGTAATCGGCCGGTGCTGCGCGACTTCAGCCTTGAGGTCCAACCCGGTCAGATGGTGGCGTTAGTGGGTCCCAACGGAACCGGTAAGAGCACGTTGATCAAGCTGCTCTGCCGATTCTATGATCCTGACAGTGGCTCCATCTCACTCGACGGCATACCATTGCGCGAGTTTTCAATCCCTGAACTGCGGCGCTTTATGACTGTGTTCTTTCAGCAACCGGTTCACTATAACGATACAGTGGCTGCCAACATCAGGTTTGGCGACCTCCGGTTGACGGATTCCGAATTCTCCAGCGCCTTGGAAAAGAGCGCGGAGGTGTGCGGACTCAATGAAATCATCGCCCGCTTACCCAACCACTACGGCACGCAACTCGGCCGCGATTTTCTGGACGGAACCGAGCTGAGTGTCGGCGAATGGCAGCGCTTAGGATTGGTTCGCGCCACCGTCCGCCAGGCGGAGATTCTGATCCTGGACGAACCTACCAGCGCCATGGATCCGTGGGCAGAACTCAAGTGGGCTGAACGCCTGCGCGAAATTGCCGCCAAACGAATCACTATTCTAATCACCCATCGTTTCACGACCGCGATGTTCGCTGACGTTATTCATGTCATGTCCGAGGGGCATATCGTCGAGTCGGGAAGCCACGCGCAGTTGCTCGCAAAGGGCGGCATCTACGCCGAAGGATGGGCTTCACGAGCGAAGGTATAGACCCATAGCCCTGCCTCCTTACTGAATGCGGCTTTCTATTCTGGGGTGAGCGAACGCAAAAGCGACTGAGGCAGTAGAATGGGTCATCCACCCTAGCTGGTTTGAGGGCAGAGGTGTCGTGGCCGATAAACTGACGTTTGCGGCGCAGCGCGCCAGTGCGCGATGTGCGGAACTGGAATTGCTCCTTCATTGCGCAGACGCGGACGCCGTGAACGGCGATCGTCTGAGGATGCTAGTCCAAAGAGACTTGGACTGGGACGTCTTGGCCGATACTGCGGAGTACCACGGCCTTGCACCGATCCTACACCGCACCCTGGATCGCGTGTGCCCTGAACTGCTCCCAGAGAATGCCGCGAACCGACTCCGCAACTGCTACCGTGATTCCGCTAAGCGCAACCTGATTTTGACCGCCAATCTCCTGGCGTTGTTGGATGCCTTCGCGAGCGAGGGCATCGCCGTGGTGCCATTGAAAGGCCCCACCCTGGCCGAATCACTGTATCCCGATCCGGTGCTGCGGCCATTTTCAGATCTGGATCTCCTTGTTCGAAGGCAGGATGTTGGGGCGGCGTTGCGGCTTCTCACGAGGAAAGGATATACCCTCGGTGCACATCTGGCGCGCCTGACGCTACCCGCTCTGCTGAGTCTTGAGTTTGAGGTGCTGCTGCACAATGAACGCATGCCGCCAGTGGATCTTCAGTGGGAGATCGGACTAGGGGATTATCCGTTCTGTTTCGATACGGAGATCCTGTGGCGCTCGCGATGCCCGACCCCGCTCGCGGGAAGGGAAGTCCCGGGCCTTTCGCCGGAAACCCTGATGCTGTTTTTGTGCGTCCACGGCACGAAGCACTTGTGGTCGCGTCTGCAATGGCTGGGGGACATTGCCAGACTGGCGCGCACGCAACCGGATTGGGCTTGCCTCTGGGAATTGGCCAGCAGGGCCGGATGCGGAAGGCCCGTACTGTTGGGATTGTTGCTGGCGCACGAGCTGCTGGGAGCACCGGTTCCCGAAGCCATCCTGGAGCGTGCCCGTCAGACCCAAGTTCTCCAACGGCTGGCGAGTCGGGTAGTTTTGGTATTGAATCGCATTCCGCCAACCTACCCGCAGAGCCTGGAAATCACAATGTTCAACGCCCGGATGGCAGAACGTACCTGGGAAAAGGCGCTGCACTTGGCCGCGCTGCTGAGGGCTCCTACCGATGACGAACTGTTATTGCTTCCCCTGCCCGAGAAGCTGTTCTTTCTCTACTACCCGCTCCGCGGAGCGCGGCTGGCAATAAAGTACGGCATCCGGATAAAAGCGGCCGTATTCGGGTGAAGTGACTCTGTGATTCCGATCATCAAGGAGGTTGGGGATTCTATTGCGGGCCTGCGGTGGAAAGTTCGCCGGCGGAGGAGTCTTCACTTACCAAAGTGTCTTTTTGGTGTTCTGCAACTTGTACGCTTTGCACGCTGTTGACCGCATACAGAACTAGCTCAACGCGATTAGGAACTCCCGCTTTGTCAAACATGCGGAAGAGATAATTCTTGATCGTATGCTCGCGGAGGTTCAATTCGCGAGCGATATCCCGATTGATGAGACCCTCTGCCAACAGGCGTACCACGTCTCGTTCGCGCTTGGTGAGCGGTCTCATTCTGCCGGGGTTCACCGTCGGCATCGGAGAAAGCTGGGCCAGCGACTCCACCGCCACCTCATCTGCCGGCTGTTAGCCCAGATCTGGCCCCCTCGTAAACCCGTTTCACGCAATTGTCTTTCTACGGCAGCGGCCAGCAGTTCGCCGGACATCGCGCGGCGGCGGAAGAGCGGGCTGGAAATCGCTGTCTCTGTAGGGTCTAGGAATCGTCTGGTGCCGGGAGGGGGAATCGAACCCCCATGAAGTTGCCCTCGGCGGATTTTGAGTCCGCTGCGTCTGCCAGTTCCGCCATCCCGGCTTGGGGAAGATAACTACTTGCGGCAGAACAACTTACTGGTGACTAGCGGTGGCTGGGTGTGGTTGCCCAAATTCACTGGTGCTAGTTTGGTGTCAGCTGCTCTGTTCTGAACATCCTCAGTATCGCACAGCCGCTGTACAGTCGCCAACTGGTGCGCTGGAGCAAGATGGGCATCGCGGAGCGTGATTTGAATCGTTCGATGCCCCATCGATTTATGGTCCACACCACGTCAACCTATTGGTACCTGGAAGCTGTGCCAGAACTCCTTCAATTGGCTACTGACCGGTTGATTCGAACGGGAAGAGCAGCGATGATCTCTGCTGAGTTTCCCGCTCTTCTTCAATCCCTTTTTGCCGGTCGCCTGCTCCGCCAGGAGCCCGCATGCAATAGCCGAATATCGTGATCGCTCCCGCCTACTCCTGCATTGTGCGACTGCGGGAATGCCGCAGTCTACCCGAAACCCTGGTCTTCTTAGCATCCGAGGCAGAATGCTAAGCGATTGAAACAATGGTAGGAGCGGCAGGACTCGAACCTGCGACCCTCTGCTTAGAAGGCAGATGCTCTATCCAACTGAGCTACGCTCCCACATCAGTCGAGCTGGCGCTCGCATCTATTTTAGCTGAGTTCTCCGGCTTGCGCGCGGCCTTCGTGGGGCTGCAATCTGAGAACACAGGCGGCGGCAAATTCCATCGCACGATCCCAGCATTCGGCGGCTTTCGCTGGTGTTGCCCCATAGCCGGTAAGGAAAAGCGTCATGCAGTACCCGGCATCGGACTCCTCCGGATCGGTGCTGAAGTGGAAGTAACAGCGCCGCACGATGATTTCGGCGAGAGCCTCCAGCGTTTCGTTTGCGCCGAGCATATGCGCCAACTCTTTTGCCGCGAGCTGATGAACCGGCAGGTCTTCGCGCCAAGCGGCACTCTGTTCCGCGAGCACCAGGTCCACATAGCAGCTCTGTTCAAACGTCGCATCGTAGAGGTTCTCCGAAGGCTCGGATTCGTCCGGCCACACGTCGCATTTTGCCGTTTGCCAGGCGCTCGGCGGCGAGTTTACGGAGAGCAAAAAACGCCGTAGGGCAAGGAATTGCAGTGCCTCCGGTATGTGCTGCATTGCATCAGGTTGGCGGCGCAGGTCAAAGTAGTGAAACCTTCCCTCCGGATCTTTCCAGGGAATCTCCAGCGCGGGTGCTGCTGGACCAAGCTCGAGGCTGTGATCCGCTTCCACGTCAGCGAACTGCCGAGGCTTCCACTTGCGCCAGGAAGTCTACCACCTTGCGTTCGGCCCAGCGCCCATCGTCGCGGCCATCCGCGCTTGGCTCGGCGATGAATGCGCAGTGGCCGCCGTGCCGGGTTTGGAGAAACGTGACATTTGAATTTTCCATCAGCTTGCGTTGACTCTCCGCCGAGATCACCACGAACGGGTCGTCGTCGGAATGAATCACCAGTGTCGGAATGGCAATCCGGTCGAGTACGTGCGACGAGCTGGCCTTATCATAATAATCCGCCGCGCCGGCAAACCCCATGTAGCGTGCCGTAATGTGCTCATCGAAATCGCGTACGGAGTGCACGTTCTTCAGCAACGCAGGATCGTACAAACCCGGCCAAAGCCTGGACTTGCGGCGAAAGCTCCGGCGCAGTGAAAGCAGAAACCACCACTCGTACATCGAGTTCGCCGCCGCATGAATCCGGTCTGAAGAAATTGCCAGATCACAGGCTGGCGAAACCGTTGCGGCGGCAATCAGTTCTGGCGGAGCGTTCGTGCCCCACTGCCCGATAGCGCGTAACACCTGGTTGCCGCCCATGGAGAATCCAACCAGCGCCACCTGCCGTAATCCGTCGCTCGCAATCATTCCAGCCACCAGCTTTTCCACGTCCTGCGAGAGACCGGAGTGATAGAGTGTCGAGGAAAGATGCTCAGTCCCGCCGCAACCGCGGATGTTCATCCGCACTACGTTCCAGCCTCGCGCCCAGGCACGACTGCCGGTTCCAATCACGTATTGCGAATTACTCGAACCTTCCAGCCCGTGCACGATCATCATGGTCAGCGGCTTCTGCCGCTCTGGCTGCCAGTGACAATGGCACAAGATTTGCACGTCCTGGTCGATCTGGAAGAGCCGCTCTTCAGGTTCCGGCAAGCCATTGGTGCGCTTCATGAAATTTCCGGCAATGGTCTGGGCATTGGCTCCGCGCAAAAAGCGTCGTGGCACAAAATCATCAGCGAGGGGTGAAAAATTCGAGGGGCGCGAGATTTCTGTGCCGGGCATGATTATTTGTGGGCGAAACGCACCCGTATAATGAATGTATCAGTTTCGCTGTCGCGGGTGGCCTCGGCCGTCGTGCGGCGGTGCTCAGGAGGTCGTGATGCCGATTTTTGAATACATCTGCAAGGGTTGCGGCAATAAGTTCGAAGCCATCGTCTACGGTTCCAAGCAGTCTGAGTGCCCGGCGTGCAAGAGCACGGAGTTGGAGCAGCAGCTCTCCACCTTTGCTGCGCATGGCACAGATAAGTCCTCGGGCAGCGTCCCCAACATGCCTTGCGGGATGCCGGAAGGCTCCTGCGGCGGTGGTGGCTGCGGAATGCACTGATGAACCCATTGCTGCAGCCTGAACAGAAACCCGCGCCGGAGAAGCCTTCTCATCCCTGGGCCAAGCGTCTTGGGCCGCTGGCTCCGCTCGCTGTTTTGCTGGCTAAGGGTAAAGCAATCCTGTTTGCGCTCTTCAAGCTCAAGTTTCTCTTCAGCTTCGTCGCGTTTCTTGGAATTTACTGGGCGCTCTATGGCGCCTGGTTCGGCATCGGCTTTGCAGTCATGATCATGATCCACGAGATGGGGCACTTCGCCGAGGTCAAGCGCCGCGGTCTCCCGGCCGAGATGCCGGTCTTTCTTCCAGGCCTGGGAGCCTACGTCAAGTGGCAGGCGCTCGGCGTCTCCACCGAAGCGCGTGCCCTGGTCGCGCTGGCCGGGCCAGCCGCGGGGTTGCTCGCGGCAGTGCTGGCCGCCGTCCTATTCTGGCAGACCGGTAGACCTGTCTGGGCCGCGTTGGCCCACACCGGAGCGTGGCTCAACCTGCTCAATCTTATTCCTGTGTGGATGCTGGACGGTGCGGGGGCGGTCCCGGCGCTCGACAAAGTGGGACGCGTCAGCCTACTCGTCTTTACCGGGCTGCTGTTCTGGTGGAGTGGGCAGATGATGCTGCTTCTGCTGGTTGCCGGTTTTGCCTGGCAGCTATACCGCAAGGAGATTCCCGCCGACGGCTCGGTCAAGGTGCAGTTGTACTTTGCGGGACTTCTAGCCGCGTTTGTCTGGTTGCTGCGCGCCACGCCACTCGCAAGAATGTAGGGCGCACCGTTTCGAAGCGCAATTACAACCGAGCGAATCACTGAGATCACCGATTTTGCTCATAATCCATCTTTCCTAAGTACACAAACCAACGCTTGGTGATTGCCCCGGCACTCTTCCCGTGTAATCATCAACTCGTCCGTTCAAAATCCCTCTTATTTGGTTGGTTCACCGATGAGCATTCGTCTATCCAATGGTTCTGAAATTCCCATCGAAATGCACAAGATTCGCATTGTGCAGAAGGTTCGGCTGGCTCCAGCTCGCGAGCGTCTCCAGGCAATGGAAGAAGCGGGCTACAATACTTTTCTTCTCCGTACCCGCGACATTTTCCTGGACATGTTGACCGACAGCGGCACCAATGCCATGACCGACAACCAGCAGGCGGCCATGCTGCAGGCTGACGACGCTTACGCCGGCTCGGACAGCTTTTATAAGCTGCTGGACTCGGTAAAAGAGATTTTTGGTTACGAGTATCTTCTGCCGGTACACCAGGGGCGCGCGGCCGAGCACCTGCTCGCCAAGACCTTCGTTACACCCGGCAGCTTTGTGCCGATGAACTATCACTTCACCACCACGAAAGCACATTTCAATCTGATGGGTGGAACCGTTCTGGAACTGTTCGGGACGGAAGCGCTCAATACTCAGAGTTCCTCTCCGTTCAAGGGCAACATGGATCTTGGCCGGTTGAAGGAGGCGATCGAGAAGCATGGGGTTGCGAACATTCCTTTCGTGCGCATGGAAGCGACCACCAACCTGATTGGTGGGCAGCCGTTCTCGCTGGCCAACCTGCACGAAGTGAAGGACCTCATTGCGCCGCTTGGTATTCCGCTGGTGGTGGATGCCAGCCTGATTTCAGAAAACGCCTATTTCATTCACCAGCGTGAGCCGGAGTATGCCAACGCCTCAATTAAGGAAATCATCCGCGAGATCATGGAAGTTGCGGATCTTTGTTATCTCTCGGGGCGCAAGAGCGCCTGCGTTCGGGGCGGTCTGATCGCCACCAACCGCAAAGATCTGTACGAAGCCATCCGTCCGTGGCTCCCTGTGTATGAAGGGTTTTACACCTACGGTGGAATGTCATCCAAAGAAATTGAAGCGATGGCAGTCGGCCTACGCGAAATGACGGAGATGGAGATTGCCGGCTCCTCGGCCGATGCGATCAAATACTTTGCCTGCCGGCTGATCTCAAACGGAGTTCCCGTAGTCACGCCTCCGGGTGGTTTGGCTTGTCATCTCGACGCCTCGCGATTTCTTCCGCACCTGCCTCAAACCGATTATCCCGCCGGAGCTTTAGCGGCGGCGGCATATATCGCCTCGGGTATTCGTGGCATGGAACGTGGAACTCTATCGATGGACCGCGATGAGGCGGGCAATGACGTGCCTTCCGATCTCGAACTTCTACGCCTGGCAGTGCCGCGGCGCGTGTTTACGATGTCGCACTTCGAGTACGCCACCGATCGGCTCAAGTGGCTTCACCAGCATCGTGACATGATCGGCGGCCTTGAATTCTGCGAGGAGCCGCCCATTCTGCGCTTCTTCGGCGGTCGCCTCAAGCCCAAGAATAATTGGGGCGCCAGACTTGCCGAGGCTTTCGAAAAAGACTTCGGGTCCGACTGCTAAATTTAGCCATCTAGAGTCGATCGATCCAGAGTCATCGCCGCCTGACAACGAAGTGAGAAGGGGGTACGCACAGCAGTTTGAACTCCTGTGCGATACCCCCGCGGTGAGATAAGATGGCCCAGCCTTTGACTGCGCATCAGCAGTGAATGTGTCAGGGCTACAGCGCGGTCATGCCCACGCTTCCGTCGAGCAGATGGACCTGAATTTCTTCACCTGCTGCGAACGTTTCGCGATCTTCCGGAAGCACGGCTAGGGCGTTCGCCTGCAACATGGTTTTCAGCAGACCCGTGTCCTGTTTCCCGGCGCTCCACGCCAGGTACTTTCCACCGAGGTATTCCAGTCTCACCCGCACCAGATGGGTCTGGCCCGCTTTCTTCTTTAGTTCGCTCTGCAGCACCGCCGGAAACAGCGGTTTTACGGTTTGCCCGCGTCCCATCATCTTCAACAGTGCAGGAGCCACAAACTCCTCGAAGGTCAGCATTGCCGAGACTGGATTTCCCGGAAGTGCGAAGACCAGCCTCCCGTTCTTCCTGCCGAATGCCAGCGCTTTCCCCGGCTTTACTTTCACCCGCCAAAAAACAATCTCCACGCCAAGTTTCTCCAACACCTCGCGCACCAGGTCGCGGTCTCCCATCGAAACTCCGGCAGAGGTAATCAGCACATCGGCCTTCAATCCTTTTGCCAACTTCTCGCGATGGCTGTCAAGGTCGTCGCGCGCAATTCCCAGCAACACCGGAATGGCACCCGCGCTGGTGATTGCTGCCGCCAGAGAATAGGAATTACTATTCACGATTTTCCCAATCGACGGTGTTTCGCCTAACGCAACCAGTTCATCCCCGGTGGCAACAATCGCAACCCTCGGTCGGCGCACCACGGTCACATACGCTTTTCCGAAGCTAGCGAGTAGGTTGATTTCATAAGGACGGACCAGCGTACCAGCGGCGAGAACGGTCTCGCCTTTGCGCACGTCTTCTCCTGCAAATCGCACGTACTGGTGCAGTTCAACCGGTTGCATGACGCGCACCGCGCCGCCGGATTCGGTTGCGTGCTCGATGGGCACAATGCTGTCGCCGCCGTCGGGGAGCGGTGCCCCGGTCATAATCTTGATGGCGGTCCCCGGCATTACTGATTTCGTGGCCAGTCGTCCTGCGGGAACATAGTCGATAATCGGCAGAGCCCTCGAATTCTGGCAGTCTGCCGCTCGCACCGCGTAACCATCCATCGCGGAGTTACTGAACGAGGGTAGGTCCCGGGGTGCGATAACATCTTCGGCCAGCACTCTGGACAGCGAACCAAGAAGGCTCACACGCTGTGCGCTCAGCGGCGTGACATATTCCAGAATGATGCGGCGTGCTTCCGCAAATGTAGGCATGACTTGGCTTCCGTCCGATCCCCCTGCCTTGGCGTGCTTGCTTAGGAATCACGGCCTGCCGCACGGGTTGCCGTTAACGGCTGGCGGCAATCTCCTGACTCCGGCAGTGCATCCCTAATGACATAGCTTATGCCATCGATTCTGCAACGCCTGTTCGGGCGCCACGCTGATGTAAAGATTTCTGCTCTTGGCTTCGGCGGCCATCACCTCGGGCATGCGCCGGACACCGGTGTTGTCGGGGAACTGGTGACGAGAAATTAGGTTTCGGCGAACTGACCGATTGAACTATCAAGTGGTACCTACTCAGTCGATCATCCGCAGGATGGTAGCATCCCCGTAATCCGTAAACTTCAGCAAATGTTCGCAGTCGGCGGAGCTGGAGCAGGGTTGAAAAGACCAATGCCTTGCCGCGTTCAGCGCTGCTGATCTTCTCCTCTGGTCTCCTCGCAAGACGTGGAACGATTGGGCCCGCCCTTCGCTATCAACGCTGACGCGAATCATGACCTCCGGTCTTCGCGGAGCCTTCGTGCCGGCCGCAAACAGAGGAGGAGGCGGTTGCACTTGCGGTAACGACGCATCGTGAGCCATTGCGTCCGGGAGATGGAGAGGAGGAACACTGGAAACTTCGGTGGGAGCCGCGGGAAGTTCGGCAACGGACGGCGGCGGCTGAGCGGAAGTCCGGATGACCGGAACCGTACCCGTCGACTTCACATCATTGCCGCTAGGCGCATAGGTGGGTGCAGCGGCAGCTACCCGAGGTTGCGGAATCAACTGGTGCTTTGGTCCCAGGATTATCGCACCTCCCAGCAGCAAAACTCCCATTGCAGTCCAGATAGCAGGAGTGCGCAGAGTACTCGGCAGACCGAACCGTGCCCCATGGCTCGCGGGTCTCACATTCGGAACATCCGGAACAGGTGGTTGATAAAGTTGCGGTGAAAACCCGTCGATGGTACCAATCAGGTCTAGGGAAGTGTCCACTGAACCAGCGCTCGTTCCCTCATGCCAAACCCGCGCTATAAGTTGCTGCTGCTTTTTGTTTAATACCGGAAAATCCAGAATATAGAAATTTCTGAATAGCCAAAGCAAGCGGGCTTTCACCAGGCCCGAGACGCTGATATATCTCTGTTCACCGGCGACGGAAGCTATCTGGATCGCTCCGGATTGGATAGGGAGATTGCGCATAAAGCACTAGCTACACTGAATCTGAGTAGCAGCTATTGGTTGCCCGCCTCCAGTGCGCCGTGTCGTTTTTCCTCTGGACACACCATTGACTCGTTGAAGGGTGTCGATGGAAAAGCCCCGAATTACTCAGGGGCCGGTTTGGCTGCAAATCTGAATTCATTACTCTTTTGCGGCGATTGGATTCATTCCAGGCCGCCGCGGGAGCGGTCAGAATTGAGGCGCGGCGGCTGGCAACGTCGCGGAGTTGATGCCTTCGCACTTGGTGAAATCAGCCGTCAGATTGCCTTTGGCGTCGAACGTCATAGTCCAAATAGAATCGTAGTCGAAGGGCGACCAAATTGGGGCGGTAGGCGCGCTGCCAGCCGGAAAATAGCTCGAAAGCAGCGCATCGATGGTCTGTGTGCTTTGCACGTACGCCCACCCCAGTAACACTTTCTGATTGGAGAATTTGCCGCCGGTGAAGAAGAAATTACTAGTTAGCTGGGCCGAGTTCGATGCCATGCCCGCAAAGCTCGACACCAGGTGATAGGGTAAGTTATTCGCGATCGCGTAGGGTACAACCGTCAGTGCGGGAGCGACACCCGACCAGTATTGATCGCCCGAGGCGCTCACCGTGCCTTGGCCAAATTGAGACGGGTCCATCGACCAAACCTGGTTAGGGCTAACCTTTCCGCTGAGGGCGTTCGGAAGGTCGAGCGCGCGCCATTGCCCCGCACCGACATAGTTGTTGTCAGACCAGTAGCCCTGGGGATGCGCCTCTGCATGGCGAACGATGTAGAGAGTCTCGTTGGTGTTGGCTCCCGCCGGAATTACGGCGCCAGCGATACCGCCGGTCACCTCGATGCTGGAAGGCGTTTGTGTCGTGCATGCGGCAGTGACAGGCACTGGCGAGGGCAGAACAGGGTAGCTGGATGGTGGGTTCACATTGCTGTTGAAAGTAGCCAGACTGGCGCTTCCCGATGGCTCGACCGAGATCGCATAGATGTAATTGGAACCTCTATAGAGCAACGGAAGAGTCAAGTTATACCCTCCCAACCGATTGACATTCTTCAGCACGGAGATCGTAGTTTCCCACGGTGCCGAAAAGACATAGTAGCCCGGGATGTTTGCCTTCACGATGCCGCTTACCAAGGCCTCATTGTCGCCACCCTGGTCGTCGAAGTCGAGTCCCTGGCAAGTCGGGCAGAATTGCGGTGGCGCGGCAACTCCACTGGGTACGGGGCCCGAGGCATAGGACGCGTTGATCGGGTAGTTATGGCCGGCATACGGCGTCCCTCCTACAAGGTCACTGGACAGAGTGATCTGGTTGAGAAGGGAGAATTGCTGAATCGTCTCCAAGGCCGCCATATCAGGATAATTGCCGGCGGTTTGTAGATGAGTCATCGGTTCCAGCGCGTAGACTCCGGTAACATTCTGTGCCCCCAGCACCTTCTGTTGCAGGAACGTGGCCATCAGCAGCGACCGCTGTAAACCCCGATTCGTGAGATTTGCCGTGCTTGGATTGACGTCCCCAGGGGTTTGGTACGTTAAATCAGGGCTTACCACAAAAATAAGGTTGAGATTACCTAGGCTCAGAGGAGCGGGATTTGATACTGCTGCATTGGGCCCGGAGGAGCCGCCGCATCCTGCAAGCAGCGACAGAGTAAGAATCAAAAACAGCGGACTTATAACGATGCATTTAGTCATAGTCACCCGGTTGGCGAGGAGAGGTTCGATCCAAGAGTCTTATCGGCATTTTCTGCCCGACGATTAATTGCTCTGCCGTGAGTGTACCTGCATGCTGCCCGCGGTGCGATTTCCGAGTTTCGATCCTGCCGCCGGACAACGCACATCCCCGTGGCTGGGTTGCCCATCTTAACCTGTTTGAGAGTCTCTGGGAGCGCGGGATCATGTGTGTGTGGCCGGACGATAAATGATGAAGGATCGATCAGACATCGCAATCGAATTCGTCCACGTCGATTATGCCGTCAACGAAACTCGCGCCATCATTGCTGACCTCAATCTGGAAATTCGTTCGCATGAGATTCTGATTCTGCTGGGTAGAAGCGGCTCCGGCAAAACCACGACCCTCAAACTTATCAACTGCCTTCTTTCTCCAACGCGGGGAGAAGTGCGCGTGGAAGGCCGCAACACGCAGCAGTGGAATCCCATCCAATTGCGCCGCCGGATCGGATATGCGGTTCAGGAGGTCGGTCTGTTTCCGCATTACACGGTGGAAGGCAACGTGGCGTTGATTCCGAAGATGGAAGGCTGGGACAAACGCCGTATTGAACAGCGAACCACCGAGATACTTTCGCTTGTCGGCTTGCCCAACGAGCAGTTTGCGAGACGCTACCCTCACGAACTTTCCGGCGGTCAGCGGCAGCGGGTTGGACTGGCTCGCGCCCTCGCTGCCGACCCGCCGATCCTGCTGATGGATGAACCTTTCGGGGCGCTTGATCCCTTGACCCGCGCGGAAATGCAACGGGAGTTCAAGTTGCTCCAGAACCGCCTCGGCACCACGGTTGTGTTTGTCACGCATGACGTAACCGAGGCTCTTTTGCTGGGTGATCGCATTGTTCTCATGGACGGCGGAGCATCGGTAGGAGCATTTACGCCTGAAGAGTTCGTCAGGTCATCGAATGAAAACGTTAAGGCTTATGTTGAGATCTACCGGTCCAGTTCCCAAATGTTGAACGAGTGATCTGCATGTCATTTCTCCAATTTATCCTCAAGCATCGCCTTGAGATCACGACGCGGTCGCTGGAGCATATCCGCCTGGTCCTATGGTCCATGATGTTTTCAATTGTGATCGGTATTCCGCTCGGCGTGCTTTTGGCGAGGCATCCAAGATTGCGCGCGGTGATACTCGGAACGAATAACGTGATTCAAACCATTCCGAGTCTGGCCCTCTTCGGACTCCTCCTGCCGATACCCTGGCTCGGCGTTCGAGCGGACAGATTGACAATTACAGCGCTGACGCTCTATGCCCTCCTGCCGATCGTTCGCAATACGTACACCGGCATCAGTGGAGTTGATCCGTCGGTGCTCGAAGTTGCAACGGGCATGGGACTGACACCGCGGCAGATCCTGTGGCACGTCGAGGTTCCTCTGGCCTTTCCCGTACTCCTCGGCGGAGTACGAGTCGCCACCGTAATCACGATCGGGGTAGCGACGATTGCGGCAGCCATCGGAGCTGGCGGCCTTGGCGAGTTTATCTTTCGCGGCTTAGCCATGGTCGATAACAATGTCATTCTGGCAGGTGCAGTTCCCGCCGCCCTGATGGCGCTCCTTGCCGATGGATCGATTGGACTGTTACAGCGGGGAGCACGATGGCGGCGCCGGTAATATGAACCGCCGAGGGTTTGTCGCAGGGATGGCGGCTTTGTTGCTTGCGGGTTGCCGTGATCAGCGTCGCGCATCGGTCGGTGGGAAGAACTTTACCGAGCAACTCGTGCTTGGGGAACTTCTCGCTCAGGTTTTGGAGAGTCACATAAACATTCCCGTCGAGCGCCGTTTCTATCTGGCGGGGACATATATCTGCCAGCAGGCTATTCTCGCCGGAAGAATTGATACCTACGTCGAATATACCGGCACGGCTCTCGCCGCAATCCTCAAGCAACCCGTAAAGTCAGATTCGAAAGCAGTGTTTGAGATTGTACGTAACGCATATCAGCGCCGGTTCAATCTCGCGGTTCTGCCGTCACTGGGATTCGACAATACTTTTGCTATGGTGATGCGCGAGGCCGATGCCAGAGCCGCGGGGATTACTAAGTTGTCCGAGCTGGCCTTGCACTCACGGCAGATGCGATTGGGGGTTGGATATGAGTTTCTGGAGCGTCCGGATGGCTTTGTGGGACTGACGAGAACCTACAGACTGCAATTCGACGCGCCGCCCAGTGTCATGGATCTGGGTCTGCTGTATCGCGCGCTTCAGGCAAAGCAGGTGGATGTTGTAGCGGGTTCCAATACCGACGGAATGATCGCCGCGCTCGGGCTAAGAGTGCTGCGAGATGATAAACATTACTTTCCGCCCTATGATGCGGTTCCCATCGTCCGGCTAGAGGCTTTGCAGCGCATCGAGGGCATGCAAACCGCGCTGGAGCAACTTAGCGGACGTATCTCAACCAGCGACATGCGTCGCATGAATTTCGCGGTAGATGGTGAGAAGCGGGATGTCTCTGACGTGGTGCACAATTTCCTTCGCAGTGAGACGTTATAGGATGGACCGATGCGGATGCGTTTGCGCGTCAGCGATTTACTACTGCAATCCAGAAAAGACTTGAGGCATGAAAGCGAGAGACTGGCCAGCATATCCGGTTGCTAGAAAAGTTTCGGAGCTCATCTATCCACGCTTCCTGCGCGGATTGGCGCAGCGCGAGTCGCGTCCGGACTCGCCGCACCGTCCAGAGATTGCCGATATCGAGGGGATGATCGATGCGGCGTTTTGGGCGAGCCTCCGGCGTGAGGAAGGCTACGTTCCGACCATCTCCGCCGCCTTCCTGGACCCGGATGCAACCCGCGATCCACTACGCTTCGAGCAGCCACTCCCGTTTGCTCCAGATGCGCTTGCCCGGCTTGCGCCGGCCGTGGAACGCTCAGGTGTGCACCTCGGCGTGTGGCGGCGCTCGGGGGAGTTGCAAGTGTGGGGTACGGCCACGAGTATCCCGAAGCACTGCTTCGTGCTCGAAGTCAACTCGCCCGGGCTGCTGGTGATCAAGGAGAGCCGTGGCGAAGATACGGGCAAGTTCGCCAATGTTGCAGTGCTTGAAGGTGATCTGATCAAGGTTCTCAGCGAAGACCCCATCAATCTGCCGGACTGTCTGCCGCTGGTCCGGTCACTGCTTGGGTTTGGGCTGGCAGGGTCCCCGGCCGATGACCTCAATGTAATGTTGCAACTTGCGGTATCGATGCGTCGCCATGGCCGCGGTGGCTCGCTGCTAGTGGTGCCAAGCAGCAGCGAAAGGTGGCGCGAATCCATTGTTCCGCCAATTCGCTATTCGGTATCGCCGCCGTTTCTGGGGCTGCCGGACCTGCTTGACAGCGGCTCGGCTGCGCAAGACCCGACATGGAAGAACGCGCTCCGCCGGACGGTCGATGCCATCGCCGGACTGACGGCCGTGGATGGCGCTACGGTAATGAGCGACTCCTACCAACTGATGGCTTTCGGCGCGAAGATTGGGCTCCATCAGGAAGGTACCCGGGTGGAACAGGTGGTTCTCACCGAGCCGGTCGTAGGTTCAGTGGCCGAAATCGTTCATCCGACGCAGCTTGGTAATACCCGTCACTTGTCGGCCGCACAGTTTGCGCAAGACCAACCGGACTCGATGGCGCTAGTGGCCTCACAAGACGGACGGTTTACCATCTTCGCGTGGTCTCCTTGCGAACAAATGGTACATGCGCGGCGCATTGAGGCTCTTCTGCGGTAACCAACTCCCTCGAGGTATTGGCGTTCAGATACACTACCCTGTTGAATTGAACGGAGCACAAAAGGGGAGCTGCAATGGACGAGGCACTGACGGCGAAGGTGATTGCCGAGATCGCCGCGGTCAAGAGGATTCCAGTCGAGAGCATCACAATCAACAGCACGTTCGAAGAACTCGCGATGGATAGTCTGGACGCGATGAATTTGTTGTTCGCCCTGGAAGAACAACTCGGGGTCTCGATTCCAGATGAGGCGGCGAACTCGATCAAGGATGTGCGCAGCACGGTTGCGGGAGTGCGACGGTTGCTGGCGGAAAAATCCGGGGCGCAGAGTTGAGCGTGACCGCCTCCGGGCAGCGCGTGGTGGTGACCGGCATGGGAATTATTTGCGCCTTGGGGGCCACACCCGCTGAGTGCTGGGGCGCGTTGCGCGACGGGCGCTCGGGGATTGCGCCGATCCAGGCGACGGATGTGCGCGAGCTTCGTTTTCAGA
>CAZLZA010000051.1:0-35541 GCA_964563875.1 uncultured Acidobacteriaceae bacterium | reverse complement strand
AGCTTGGCACCGGCGGCGGAACACCGAGGCCGAGGAAGCTCATGGTGCCTTCGGCGAGAATGGCTCCGGCCATTCCGATGGCGGCCTGCACGATGACCGGCTGCATGATGTTGGGAAGAATGTGGCGGGTGAGGATGCGCCAATCTCCGGCCCCGAGGGCACGGGCGGCTTCGACATACTCACGCTCGCGGGCGGCGAGCACCTGGGCACGGACGAGGCGGGCATAGCCGACCCATCCGCCGATGACCAGGGCGAGGATCAGGTTCCAGAGACCGGGGCCGAGGAAGGCGACGAAGGCGATTGCCAGCAGGATTCCGGGGAAGGAAAGAAAAGCGTTCATCACGATGACGTTGATGAAGCGGTCGAGGCGGCCACCGTAGTATCCGGCGAGCGAGCCGAACAGGGTGCCGAGCAGTAGCGATCCGGCGACGACCGAGGTGCCGACGATCATCGAGATGCGGGCGCCGTAGAGGATGCGGGAGAGAATGTCGCGGCCCAGCTCGTCGGTACCGAACAGGTGCTGCCACGACGGCGGCTGGAGACGGACGGCGAGATCGATGAAGGCGGGATCGCGCGGGGCGACGGCGGGGCCGAAGAAGGCGCAGAAGATAAACAGGAAGATGAGGAATACTCCGAAGAGCGCCAGCGGGTTGCGGGAGAGAACGCGCGCGAGTTTGGCAGCGCTAGACAAGGGAGGATCTCCTGGGCTCAATGTTGGCATTGTTCCCACATTTGCCATCAGCGGGCAAATATGGGCCACCTGTCTGTCCCTTCATGAAAGACGAGCGAAAGCCAGGGAAATCCTTCGCAGGTTGAAAAGCTTGATGCTGCGTGGCTAGCTTGGGCGGGGTAGGGGTCCTTCGCTTTGCTCAGGATGACACCTTAAGAACCCAGAATGACACCTCTCAAACTTTAGCGCAGGATGACACCTCGCACGCCTCTCGAACTTCGCTGCGCTCGGCGCGAACCTCTCAAGAATACACGGATCTCAAACTAGATCATTGGCGGATCGTCATTGTCTGATCCGGGGATTGAGGGCGGAGTAGACGAGGTCGGTGAGGAAGTTGACGGCGACGTAGGTGAGGCCGATGCAGAGCAGGCATCCCTGGACAAGGGCGTAATCGCGATTGCTGATGGCGCTGATGGTGAGGCGTCCGATGCCGGGCCAGGCGAAGATGGTTTCGGTGACGATGGTCCCGGCGAGGAGCGCGCCGAATTGCAGTCCGATGACGGTGACGACCGGGATGAGAGCGTTGCGCAGCGCATGACGATAGACGACGGCACGCTCGCTGAGACCCTTGGCGCGGGCGGTACGGATGTAGTCCTGGCCTAACTCCTCCAACATGCTGGTGCGCACCATGCGGGTGAGGATAGCAGCGAGCGAGCCTCCCATGGTGACGGCGGGAAGGACGAGGCTGCGCCAGCTTCCGGCGCCGGAGACCGGGAGCCAATCGAAGCGAATGGCAAAGATCAGAACGAGGATGGGTCCGAGGGCGAAGTTGGGGAACGACAGGCCGAGCAGACTGACAAAGCTGAGGGCGCGGTCGTCCCAGTGGTTGCGGCGGGTGGCCGAGCGCACGCCGGCGGGAATGGAGAGCAGGATGGCGAACGCGAGCGCGGCGAGGGTCAGCGCAAGGGTGGCGGGATAGGCCTGGGCGACCAGATCGCGGACCGGTTTGTCGAGGCGCAGGGAGCGGCCGAGGTCGCCATGGAGAACGCCGTCCCAATAGTGGACGTACTGGGTGCCGAGAGGAACGTCGAGGCCGTAGGCATGGCGCGCCGCCTGGATATCGGCACCGGCGGCGCCTTCGCCGAGCATGGCCTGGATGGGGTCCCCGGGGACGAGGTGGATGAGCAGAAAGACCACGCTGACGACGAGCCAGATGACCGGCAACATGTAGGCGAGGCGGGTAAAGAGGTAGCGGATCATGCTTCGGACTTTCCGCTTGGGCTGGAGGCGTTGGGACCAGAGGCGTCGGAATCAGCGGCGGAAGAATCGGGAATGAGATCGACTTTGACGGCTCCGACCCGGCGGCCTTCCATCTCCAACACGGTGTAGCGGCGCTTCTGGTAGAGGAACGAGTCGCCGGGCTTGGGGATGCGCTGCAATTTTTCGACGACGAATCCGGCGAGGGTTTCAAAGCCATGGTCGCGGGGCAGATGGAGATGGTACTGGGATTCGAGATCGCGGATGTTGAGGCCTGCGTCGAGCACCAGCGAAGCGGGATCGCGGTGACCGGCGTGGGTAACGACATCGAACTCATCTTCAATCTCACCGACGAGTTGCTCAAGGACATCCTCGACGGTGACGACGCCGACGGTGGAGCCGAACTCATCGACAACCACGGCGAGATGACGGCGGCGGGTTTTGAATTCGTCGAGGAGATCGGGGAGCGGCTTGGTTTCGGGGACGACCAGGACATCGCGCATGATGTGGCGGACGGCTAGGGTGGGCAGCGCCGGCAGGGGCTCGGACGAGGACTGCGAACGCTTGATGCGAAATTGCATCCAGCGCATCAGGTCCTTGGAGTAGAGGACGCCGATGATGGCTTCCGGGCCGCGGGCGACATCGTAGACGGGGACACGGGAGTGCTGCTCCTCGATGACTTTGGCGACGGCTTCCTCGAGCGGCATGTCGCTGGGAAGAGAAAAAATATCAGGACGCGGAACCATGATCTCGCGAGCGGTGATGGTCTCCAGATCGAGCGCGCGGTGCAACAACTCCTGCTGCAAGGCACTGATGAGGCCGTAGCGATGCGAGGCTGTGACACTGAGTTTGAGCTCTTCGGGAGTGTGCACGCCGCCTTCGCGAATGTGGCTCCATCCGAAGGCGTGCAGGACCCAGCGCGAAGACGCGGCCATGGCGCGGGTGACTGGACTGAAGACGGTAACAAAGAAATCAAGCGGGGCGGCGACGGCCAACGCAACCTGCTCGGTATTCTGGAGGGCGATGGATTTGGGAACGACCTCACCGAGGATGACGTGGAGGTAGGTGATGGTGGCAAAGGCGACGATGGTGGCCAGCGCATGGGCGTAGAAGACGGCGTGGGGCAGACGCGCGAAGGGGACTTCGAGAACGCGGGCCAGGGACTCTTCGCCGATCCAGCCGAGCGCGAGGCTGGCCATGGTAACGCCGATCTGAATACCGTTGAGAACTTCATCCAGCTTATTGTGGAGTTTGCGGATGGTGCGCGCGCCGATGCGGCCTTCGTCGATAAGTTGCTGGAGCCGGGTGTCACGAATGCTGACCAGGGCGTACTCGCCGGCGGCGAAGAAGGCATTGGCCGCAACTAGCAGGATCACGGCGATGATCCGCATCAGCACGAAGGTGAACAAAACTCTCTCGCTCCTGGGCAAAGGCTCGCGGGGACGGCAGGGACCGTGGTAATGGATTTTAGCATCGCGAGCGGGAGGAGGCTGTGGGGCAAGTCAACTGACCCACATTTGCCAACTACGGCAAAGATGGGGCACCAACCTCTCTGCCAATTTGCTAACTCCGGCAAATATGGGGCGGGCGTAACAATTTCGTGACAGAATCATGCGAGCGGAAAAGAACGCGGCGAAAGGTGATGTGCCGCGAGGAGGAAGAGTTGGCGGCGACACGCATTATCACACTTACGACGGACTTCGGCAGCACGGATCACTTTGCGGGGACGATGCGGGGAGTGATTCTGGGCGTGAACCCGGCGGCCCAGGTGGTGGATCTGTGCAATGCGGTGAACTCGTTCGATGTGCTGGACGGGGCATTGACGATTGCGCAGGCATACCGCTATTTTCCCACCGACACGATTCATATGGTGGTGGTCGATCCGGGCGTGGGGTCGGCACGGAGGCCGCTGCTGGTGGCGACTTCTAAGCATTACTTTATCGCGCCGGACAACGGCGTGCTCTCGCTGATGATGGAGCAGGAAGAGCGGGTTTCGGTGCGGCACATCACCGCCGAACACTACTTTTTGCAACCGCTGAGCAACACCTTCCACGGACGCGATATCTTCGCTCCCTGCGCGGGATGGCTGAGCAAGGGAGTGGAGGCGGAGAAATTTGGCGACGAGATCACGGACTTTGTGCGCTTCACGCTGCCGAAGCCGAAGCTGGTGGCCGAGCATACACTGAAGGGCGCGGTGCTGAAGGTGGATAAGTTCGGCAACCTGATCACGAATTTGACGCCGGTGAATGCGCCCGCGCTATTTGCGGCCGATGCGAAGATCAGGATGACGGTGGGACAGGCGACAGTTTCGGGGCTTCGCAATGCCTATGCGGAGGGACAGTCGGGAGAACTCTTCGGCTTGCTGAACAGCATGGGGTTCGTGGAGATTGCGTCGAATCGCGGGGCGGCAGCGCAGTTGGCGAAGGCCGGGCGGGGAGCGGAAGTGCTGGTGGAGTTCTGAGTTCCAAAAAAGTCCGGTACACGCGAACGCCATCTGTACGTCCTCCCACATTTGCCAAAAGAGGGCAGATTTGGGGCACGTGGATCTGGGTTCACAGTCCTGTAACCAATCTGTAACATGAGTTATTTGCGGTATGGCAGTACACTGGATGGCTATGGCTCCAGCCCGCTCGCTGCTCAGTCCCGAGTATTACCTCAACCGCAGCCTATCGTGGCTGGCTTTCAATCGCCGCGTACTGGAGGAGGCAGAGGACGAGAGCAACCCACTGCTGGAGCGGGTGAAGTATCTGGCGATCACGGCTAGCAACCTGGACGAGTTTTTTGAAATTCGCATTGCGGGCTTGCTGCAACACCTGGAAGAAGGTGCGGTGGAACCAGGTCCCGATGGCCTGACTCCACTGGACGAGAGAGAGCTGGTGGCCGAGGCCACGCACAAATTTGTCAGTGCGCAGTACAAGTGCTGGAACGAAGAGTTGCTGCCGGCCCTGGCTGAACATGACATCCGGGTGCACTCGCTGGCGGATCTGGACGACGCGCAACGCGAGGTGGTGGACGACTACTGCCGCAACGAACTGGACGCGCTGCTGACTCCGGTGACGGTTGATCCGGCGCATCCGTTTCCGCGGGTGATTCACAAGGCGCTGTGCCAGGCCCTGCTGCTGCGGCGGCGGCGGCGCTCGGCGGCCAACGCCACCAACTACATGGGCGTGGTGACCGTGCCACGCTCGCTGCCCCGGCTGGTGAGACTGCCCGATGCGCGGGGCGACTCCTTCATTACGCTGGCCGACCTGGTGGAGTTGCACGCCGGGCGCATGTATCGCGGCTATGAAATTCTGAGCGGAGGCTCATTCCGCATCACCCGTAACAGCAATCTCTATTTGCAAGAAGAAGAATCGCGCAGCGTGCTGGAGTCCGTGCGCACGGAGTTGCACAACCGGCGCAAGGGCGACGCGGTGCGGCTGGAGATTGACGCCGATGCCAGCGCCGATATCGTCTCGCGCTTGCAGACGGTCTTCGAGTTGGACGATTGGCAGGTGTATCGCATGCAGGGGCCGGTGAATCTTTCGCGACTGATGCACTTGTATAGCGCGGTGAATCGTCCCGACCTGAAGTTCAAACCATTTCAGCCGCGCGAGTGGTCGCTGCCTAAGGGGACACGGGATGTGTGGACCGCGCTGCGGCAGCGCGACGTACTGCTGCACCATCCGTTCGACAGCTATAACAGCGTGGTCTCGTTCATCGAGGCGGCGGCGCAGGACCCGGCGGTGCTCTCGATCAAGCAGACGTTGTACCGGACGAACGATAATTCGCCGATTGTGGAGGCCCTGGTGCAGGCGGCGGCGAGCAAGGAAGTCACGGTGGTAGTGGAGGTGAAGGCGCGCTTCGACGAAGCCTCCAATATTAAATGGGCTCGCGAACTGGAAGATGCGGGGGTGCAGGTCTTCCATGGACTGGTGGGACTGAAGACGCACTGCAAGCTGGCGTTGATTGCGCGCAAGGACGCCGATGGGGTGATGCGCCGCTACGCCCATCTGGGCACCGGAAACTACAATCCGACGACTGCCGCGTTCTACACGGATCTGAGTCTGCTGACGGCGAACCCGGAGATGACCTTCGCGGTGCACAACGTCTTCAACTTTCTTACCGCTTACTCGGAGCAGCCGAACTACAATCCGCTGCTGGTGGCCCCGGTGGATCTTGCCGAACGGGTGGCCAACCTGATTGCCCGGGAAGCCGACCACGCCCGCGCCGACAAACCGGCGCGCATCATCGCCAAGGTAAATTCGCTGCTGGATAAAAACGTGGTGCAGGAACTCTATCGCGCCTCGCAGGCGGGGGTACAGGTGGACTTGATCGTGCGCGGCATCTGCTCGTTGAACCCGGGAATTCGCGGCATCAGCGACCACATCCGGGTGCGCAGCATCGTAGGCCGCTTCCTCGAACACAGCCGCATCTATTACTTCCAGAACGGCGGGGCGGAAGAAATTTATCTGGGCAGCGCCGACTGGATGCCACGCAATCTGCATGAGCGGGTGGAGGTGGTATTTCCGCTGCGCGATTCCCTGCTGCGGGATCGGGTGAAGAACGAACTGCTGGCGGCGTACCTGGCCGATAACGTCAAGGCCCGGCTGCTGCAGCATGGAGGCAGCTACATTCGCGCCAGCGCGAAGGGGAAGGCCGTTCCGTTCAGTTCGCAGGAATTCCTGATCGACGTCGCCGAGGGTAAACGCGACATTTCGGCGATTCCGGTGGAACCGCCCCGGCCACCGCGGCGGAAGGCAAAACCGCGCGCCAAGCAACTCGCGCCAAGGTAACATAGACCATGAACGTTTATTTTCTGCGTCACGCGAATGCCGGACAGAAGCGGCTCAACCCAGTTCAGGACGACAAACGTCCGCTCGACAAGGAAGGGATTGAGCAGTGCCGGTATGTTGGCAGATTGCTGAACACGCTGGACGTGCACGTGGATCTGATCCTGAGCAGCCCGCTGAAGCGTGCCACCCAGTCGGCATCGATGGTGGGCAATGAAATCGCCTACGAGCAGCGGATTGAGACGACTCCAGCGCTGCACCCCAGCGCCGCTTTTGACAGCTTCCGCCAGCTCTTGCTTCACCTGGGGGAATTGGAAGCCGTGATGGTAGTGGGGCACAATCCGAATATGAGCCAGTTTCTCTCACTGCTGGTGACCGGCGGCCTGAGCGAGCGCGCGATCGAGATGAAAAAAGGCAGCGTAGCCCGGGTGGAAGTTGGCGCCAAGCGCAGCGTGCTCAACTGGCTGATCACCCCGCGGCTGGTCAAGAGCGCTTACACTTCGGCGCAAGTCAGTTCGCAGCCAAAGACCTCAAAGAAATAGTTGCGCTCCTTTTCGAGCGCCCATAATTCCAGCTCGGCACCGGTGGGCTTGCTCATGATGGTGAGCTGGACACTCCTGGCTTCGAGCTTGGCGCGAAGGTTGAGCACCGCGCCACGCCTTCCCTGCTCCGCTGCCCGAGCCAAGCGCAGCAACACCACGGCGCGCGGCAAGAGCACGCGGTCGACTGGAGCCAGGACGCGGACGGACGGACTGGTGGGAGTGATTTTCGATTTGCCGAGATAGCGCGCAATCGCGGCAATGAAGCGCCGCTGCCGCACATTGAAACCGAGCAGCTCCGAGTGCGCCAGGATGTAAGCGGCGTGGCGGCGGCGTCCGGCGCGGCTGATGTAGGAGCCGACTTCATGGAGCATGGCCGCCGCGTGCAGCAGGTTGGCGTACTCCGGAGGCAGTTGATGTACCGGCATCAGCAGCTTGAAGAGACGGCGAGCGTGCTCCGCGACCCGAGTGGCAAAGCGCTGATCGACATGGTAGTGCTCGGCAAGATTCTGAATGGAGTTGTGGCGCTCGCTCTCGAGCTGCTTACGGAGTCCGATGTCTTCATCATCGGCGGCCATCTGGGCCAGAATGCCGTCGCGTAAACCGTAGGGCAGGTAGCGGAAGCTGGTCAGATCGAATTCGGTGAGCAGGTCGGCAAAGACATGGGCTCCGGCGACGATGATCTCCGCCCGGCGGGGGCCGATGCCCTGGAGAGCGCGGCGCTGTTCGACGGTCAGGGTGGCGAGCTTCTTGGTGAGCCGGAGCAGGCCGGCACGCGGCACGGTTGCGGTGGTGCTCTGCTGTCCCGCGGCCCAGAGTTCACTGAGGGCGGCAGGGGTGCCGGAGGTGGCGACGGTGAGATTGATCTTGTGCTCAGTCAGCTCGCGCCGCAGCCGCCCGACCTCTTCTCCGATGTAGCTGCGCATCTGATCGAGCTCGGTTTCGGTCGGCGGATCGTGCTGGAGAAACTCGCGGGTGAGGCGCACGGCTCCGAGCGGCAGGCTGTAGATGTGTTCGATCTGGCCTCTGGTGGAGACGATGAGTTCGCAACTGCCGCCTCCGAGGTCAATCAGCAGCACGCGTCCGGCGCCGATGCGGGTGTTGGCCATCACACCCAGGTGAATCAGGCGGCCTTCCTCCACGCCGCTGACCACTTCGACGTGCCAGCCGATGGCGGAATGAACCCACTGAATAAAGGCCGTTGCATTGTTGGCGTCCCGCAGCGCACTGGTGGCGACCACGCGAACTTTCGCGGCAGTGTAAGTTTGAGTTGCCTTCTGAAAGCGCCGCAGGACGCGGACCGTGAGTTCCATGGCCTCCGGATCGAGGGCACCGCTGCGGAACACGGCCTCGCCGAGGCGCACCACCTCGCGATCCTCATGCAGCACCTGGAGGCGCTTGCGCACCACCCGTGCGATCTTTAAGCGCACCGAGTTGGCGCCGATATCGACCGCGGCCAGGGTCACCATTTATTGGTCAACACGGCGGCGTTCGTCTGCCTTGTCTTAGTTTGTTCCGTCACCACGGCAAACGATACGCCATTTGCCCGGGGCCGGGCAAATGGCACGGGGCTAGCGGAGCTGTTCGTCTTCGACCCGCCGGGCCGATTTGCGGTCGTGCAAGCGGAGGAATTCGACGCTGCCTTCCTTGCCAAGATAGCGGGCCAGCAACTCCGGTTTGGCTTCCCGCAGATCCACCAGCAGAAGGCCGTCCAGCACGTTGGAGAACTTGGCATCGACGTTGAAGCCGAGGAATTTGCCTCCGAGCTTCATGTAGTGGCGCACCAGCACGGGAACACCCTTGCCGTCACTCTCAAACATGCTGATCCACTCAGAGATGTCGTCCATGGAGAAGACGCGGGCGAAGGTTTCCGGCTGCTGCACATTTTCGGCCGGAGCGCGCGGCGGATTCTTGGGGCGCAGGAGTTTCAGCAGTTCGGCATCCACCGAATGGGCGCTCAGATATTTGGTGAGCACCTCGCGCGATGCCATGGAGTAATCCGCGCTGATGCTGACGGCACCGAAGAGCACCGGGGTCTCCGGATGGCGGACCAGGTAACTGCCAATGCCCTTCCAGAGGACCAGCAGGGGTGCGTATTGGCGCTGATAATCGAGATGCACGAAGGAGCGTCCCAACTCCAGCGCCGGACCAACCTTGGCGAAGAACTTGGGCTGGAAGCGGAAGAGGCTGGCGGTGTAGAGTCCGCGCATGCCATAGCGGTGCAGCACGCTCTGCACGTTGCAGATGCGGTAGGCGCCGGCGATCTCCTGGCGCTCGTCATTCCACAGCACGAGGTGAGTGTAATAGGCGTCAAAGCGGTCGAGGTCGCGGGGCTTCCCGGTGCCCTCGCCGGTGGCGCGGAAGGTGATCTCGCGCAGGCGTCCGATCTCGCGCACAATGCGTGGCGCCTGCCGCGAACTGAGGGCATAGACGCGCATCTTGCCGGCGGTTTCCAGCAATGCACTGGCGGGCAGCGACTGCAATTCGCGCAGCAGCAGGGTGGGATCCTCCGCTGGAGCGACGTTGTACTTGGGCTGCCACTGGACGGGGAAGAAGCTGGTGCGCGGCGACCCGATGCGATCGCGCAGGGCGAGCAGCGAACTGTTCCAGCGCAGCAGATCGATGGCTTTATCGTCGTCGCGAATGGCTTTGAGGGTTTCACTCTCGACCGGAGCGCCGAGACGAATCTCCATGCGGCGACCGCGTTTGTTGATCAGTTCATGCGGCAAAAACAGGGTTCGGAGGCGGGGATGGATCATTCCCGCCAGATGGAAGCCGACGCTGTTGGTGCCGGAGATGAAGGCTGGAATGCTCTTGGCACCAGTCATGCGAGCAATGCGCGCCATGTTGCGATTCCACTGCGGATCAAGCACGCGGCGGTGGTGACGGCTCCAGGAGGCAACTTCGCCGGCTGGGAAGACGATCAGCATGTGCCCCTGCTTGACCCACTCCAGGGCTTCGCGAATACCGCGGCGGTTGGCTTCCTGATGACCTTCGCCCATCATGTTGTCGACCAGGATGCAGTGCTGCGAAAGCTCCTGCATGCAGCCGAGCAACTGGTTGGCGAGCAGCTTTACGTCAGGACGCAGACGCAGCAGAAGCGAGGCCATCAGGATGCCGTCCAGCATGCCAAAGGGATGATTGGCGAATACCACGGCAGGGCCTTCGAGAGGCACGCGCTTGAGTTCGCCCTCGCGCACCGAGTACTCGACATTCATCTCGCGCAGGATGCCGTCAAAGACGTTGCCTTTTTCAGGATGGGCCAGCGCACCGGCGTAGATACGATCCAGACGGCGGATGGGGAGGAAAGGACGTGCCCAGGGAATCTGCTTCCCGAGTTTGGCAAACGGAGTTGCGGGCGTTTGTGGGTCGGCGCTACGCAGCATAGTGATTCAATCTTGCCCACGATTGCTTGCTGGGCTATGACACCAGTGTAAATCTTTGGTGAATGCAGCAACAGTGAAGCGACACTGCGGTCCAGATTTGATTACCCTTAGCCTGCCTCCGGTAGACCTTAGTCGCAAATGCTGGTTAGTAGCGAATGAGTTGCTGGCAATCCGCTTTCACCAAACATTCATGGGTGGTTTATGGGCACGTAACCGCAATCCTTGAAGATGGTTACGCTATGGCAGAGCCGATACTGGACACCCTGATCCTCTCCGACGTGCACCTGGGCAGCGAAGTGAGCCGGGCACGCGAGGCCGCCGAACTGATTGCGGAGACGAATTTCCGCAGGCTGGTGCTTCTCGGCGATATCTTCAGCGACCTGAATTTTCGCCGTTTGACCAGCGATCACTGGAAGTTTCTGTCGCGCATCCGCAAGCTTTCCAATCCCAAGCGCCGAGTGGAAGTGGTGTGGGTGGAGGGAAATCACGACCAGGGGCTTTCGCAGATCATGTCGCACCTGGTGGGCGTGCCGGTCTATCAGCGCTACGTCTGGGAGTACGAGGGCAAGCGCCACCTGGCGGTGCATGGACACCAGTTCCATCCCTTCTGCCGCAAGAACGAATTCCTCAGCCGCATCGGCGAACGCTTGTTTTACGAACTCCAGAAGATGGAAGGCAATCGCAAGCGGATTTCGCGCTTCATCGACCGTACTAACACCCGCTGGCTGCGCATGCAATCGATTGTGGCCGAAGGGGCGTTCCTCTACGCCCGCGCCGGACACGTGGACCGCATCTTCTGCGGACATACGCACGTTGCCACCCACCAGAACCGCAACGGGATCGATTACTACAACAGCGGAAGCTGGATCGACGCCAACCCGACCTATCTCACGATCGGCGAGCAGGGGGTTGAGATTCGCGTGTATGAGGGCGAAAAGTACGCTTACGCGGAAAGCTCTCAGAGCGAAGCGGAGTTGGTTGCCACGGTCGATCCGTCCTGCGTCCCGGCATTCGGAAGCTACGAGAGTATTCGCTGCTAGGCTTGGGAGCTGCCGGGGTTGTCCGCGAGAGCAGCGAGTTTGCGGATGATGACCTCAGGCTGAACTGGTTTGGCGAGTATCTCTACATCCGCGCCAACTCTCCGCCGCCAATCGGAGAGCAGATCTTCGAAGCAAGCATTTCCGGAAGCCAGGAGGATCCCGCAATGAGGGAAGTGTTCGCGCAATTTTGCAGCCAGCGTTAAGCCGTCCATTCTCGGCATTACCACGTCGCTGATGACGATGTCGGGAGGCTCTTGCTGAGCATGTTCGAAGGCGGACAGTCCGTCATAAAAGGTGCGAACTACAAATCCCACACGTTGCAGGATGAGGCTCAGCAGATTCGCTAGGTTAGGTTCATCGTCAACCACAAAGACGCATTTCCCGTGCGCTGAAACCGGAATGGTACTCATGGGTAGAGATGGCCCTAGCGCTCATTTCTCCTGGAGCGCCCCTTCAGAATTTGCTTTATGGTGGTGCGTAGTTGATTGTGGCAGAATCAGCATCTTCGAGGCAACAGCTTTCATACTTAGAATGGGGAGCTTTCGAGTCCTAATTCATTACCGCGGAGCTTTCTCCCAGCGCTCGAGCATCTCCCGGCGAATCCCCTTGTCGGCGATGATCTGGCGGTAGATTTCGGCGCTGGGGCGCGGAGTGCGCTGCTGGGTCAGTTCGTCGAGCGCGTAGAGGCCGAAGCGCAGTTGCCAGCCCTCACTCCATTCGAAGTTGTCCACCAGGCTCCAGTGGAAGTATCCGCGCACGTCATAGCCAAGCTGCCACATGCGGCGCAACTCGCGCAGGGAGTTCACCAGCAGCCATGGGCGGATGCGATCGTCGCGATCGGGAACTCCATTCTCCATGACATACATGGGACGGCCGAGGGCGGCGTAGACTTCCACGGCCGCCGATACGACCTTGGGATACGCTTCGCCGTAGGGTGCGGCAAGACCATGGTCTCCCTGGGGCACGTGCCTGGGAACGTAGAGGCCGCCGGGTCCGAATTTTTCTCCGAGGGGAGCGCGCACGTGCAGCCGGTTATAGACATTGAGGCCGATAAAGTCGGTCTTGCCGACGCATTCCGGGACACTTGGCGACATCATGGCGAAGGGCAGCGGCAGGGGTTCGCCCTGGAGATAGCTGAGCACGCCACGGTTGAACAGCGCGTCATAGGCCAAGGCCAGTTGGCGGTCGAGAACATTGTCGCGCGCGGGTTCGAAGACCACGTAGTTGACCGCCAACCCGACGTTGGCCTCGGCCTGCTCCCGATGGAGCACATCGTAGGCCGCCGCGTGAGCCCGCATCATGGCACCGAAGACGCTGAGGGTGGAGTTTAATTCGTTGAGCCGTCCGGGAGGAAACTCGCCAAAGAGATAGCCGAATGCGGCGTACACATTGGGCTCGTTAAAGGTAAGCCAGTCGGTGACCAGGTCTCCCAGCGAGCGCACCGCCCGCTTGGCGTAATGGCGGAAAAGTTCGGGCGCCTGGGAGTCGAGGAAGCCGCCGCGGGCTTCGAACCACTGGGGATGAGTGAAGTGGTGGAGCGAGACAAAGACCCTCATGCCACGGCGATGAGCTTCACGGATGATCTCGCGGTAACGCACCACGGCGGTATCGCTCCAGTGCGCAAAGGCCGGTTCCATTCGGCTCCACTCCAGGGAGATGCGGATGGCGTTGAGTCCGAGATCGGAGCAGAGTTTGAGATCGCGCTCGGCATTGAGCCACCAGTCGCAGGCCGCCCCACTGGCCGTGGGGGTGCGAGTGCGGCCCGCACACTCCCAGTCATGCCACTGGTTCAGCGTGTTGCCTCCCTCGAACTGATGCGAGGAGGTGGACACACCCCAGAGAAAACCGTCGGGAAACGAAACGGGGATCGCGAGCATAGGCGTTCTCGGCCGATAAAGAAGATGCAAGACTAGCACAAAGCTAGCAGGGCGACGTTGTGATAGATGGCGGATTTCAGGAAGTCGTGGGGTCGCGTAAAAGAGAATCGCTGATAGAGCGGGCGTCTCTTTCCGCTCCCCACCTTAGCCGCGCAAAGACGGCGCGTCGAAGGTGGGGCACCCGTGCGCTCGGCGGAAAGCACACACAGCAACGCCATCGAGGCTAGCTCTTTACGACGCGCAAGTTGTTGGTCACCTGGAAGACGCCGGGGACTTGGTTGGCGCGCAATCCTATCAGGTCTTTATCCGGCTGGTTATCGACAACGCCCTCCAGCCGCACCCGGCCGCCTTTCACAATGATATGGATGCTGGGCACCGCCGACCAGGAGTAACGCGACAATCCGTCAAAGCTGAAGATGGCACGAGCCACTTGATGACGGATGCGATCATCCATCGGGGAAGGCGGCAACTCGTTGATGTGGTCGATCACCTTCTCCACGCCTTCAATGTGTTTCACGGAGTTGACGGCATCGCGCCGCAGACCGGGGCTGTTGGCGTCGCCCAGCAACTCTACGGTGTTGCCGTTCACGCGGAAGGCGAGCCAATCCCAGATGGTGTAGTAGGGCTGCATGACCAACTCATGACGTACCTCGCGGGTGAGGCGGTCCTCCTCACTGACCGGAGCGTTCTTGGGCTTGTGGATGGGTAACGCGGGAATCGCCTCGGTCTCCGGTGCCGGCGCGGCGGCGGAAGGAACACTTTCAGTTTTTTGCGCGTTGGCGAAAAGGGGCAAGGCCATCAGCAGCGCGAAAGTAAGGAGGTATGGCACTGGTTTCTTCATACGTTCTCTCCTTTCAAGAACAGTTCCATGGCCAACGAGCCCTCAATGCTTTCCTGGATAGTCGACGAAAAGTTCCGGAAATTGCTGTTTCAGCATTTCGATTTTGGGGCGGTCGCAGACCTGAATGTAGGGATTATCCGGGTTGTGGAGAGCGTAATCCTGATGGTAGTTCTCGGCATGATAGAAGCCTTTCAGCGGGGTCACCTGGGTGACAATGGGGTGCGGAAAGACCTTCGCGTTGTCGAGTTGCGCGATGTAGGCGGTGGCTATGCGCCTCTGGTCGTCATTCAGGTAGAAGATTCCGGAACGATACGACGGGCCCACATCCGGGCCCTGGCGATTGAGTTGCGTGGGATCATGGGCGACGGAAAAGAAGACGCGAAGCAGTTGACCATAGGTGATTTTAGAAGGATCGTAGACCACTTCGACCGACTCTGCATGGCCGGTCTTCTCGGTGGTGACCTGATCGTAGGTTGCGGTGGAGGCGGAACCGCCAGCGTATCCCGCCGTCGTCTGGAGGACGCCCTTTACCCGTTCAAAGACCGACTGAGTTCCCCAAAAGCAGCCGCCAGCGAAGACCGCCGTCTGCTTGGTTGGGGTGGAGGTTAGCAAAAGATCCTCCTTGGCGGGAGGGATGGGTGTTTTTGGCGCGGCCTTGGCCGTACAGGCGGCAAGCGAAAGCGTGAATCCCAGGATCAAAGAACAACGCAGCAAACGGGCAAGCATAACCATGGGCCTCCGAGCCGACTGCAGATGAGACGCACTTGCTGGGAAAATAGTTACGAAACTTCAGGAGAAAACTTCCTTGTTGCCAGCTCACTCGAGAGAAACTGTCCCACCGGGCCACTCGCCGTAAGCCGTGCTCAGACGATATAAGGCACCAAGGCCGCCACTTGCCGGGAGTAGTTTTCGTACGACTCGCCGAATCGCGACCGCATCCATTTCTCCTCTAGCCTCAGTTTGCGCCATAGCGTGCCGAAGACAAGGGCGACAGCAAGTAGTCCCCGCCACTCGCCTTGATCGATTGCGGTGCCAACGAATGCCATCAGAAGTCCGGTGTAGATGGGGTGGCGAACCAGGGCGTAGGGGCCACTGGTAATGAGTTCGTGACCCTCCTTCAGGGTGACAAACTGGCTCCAATTGGTCCCGAGATGACGACGCGCCCAGACAGAGAACAGCAAACCGCAAGCGGTCACCGCGGCACCGGTCCAGAAGCACCAGACGCCAGACGGAAGGAATCGCTGGTCCAGCCATGAAAGCCGAATCCCTGGAATCCAGAGAAGCACAAAGGCGGAGGCGATCAAAGCAAGGCGTTCGAGGCGTGACATCAAAGGCTCCTGGCGCTCGGCTGCCTTAACATCCTTTGACATGAGGAACCAATAGCCCAGATAACCAAGCCACATGGCAGGCAACAAATACCCGTATAGCAATTGCATGAGCACCCCAGCGGAACGACTCGGAGACACGCCCAAAGGCTATCACGAGCTCCGCAAAGCCGACGATTCGTTTGAAGCAAACGGAAACTGAGTCGCTTCCCGGCGGGTGCGCTGGATTCGGGGTAAGATATCGGGTTCGGAGGCGGCGTATGTGCAGCAACTTTGGACTGAACCTGCATCCTGGAAGAAAGCCGTGCGCGCTGCAATGGCAGTGGTACAACTTCTTTAGCAAGCTCCGCCGGCGGTTCTTTCCCAAGGCGCTGTTCATGTACCCGGGGCACGATGCCCGGGCTCCCAGAGGCCAAGCCGCTAAAGATGGAAGGGGCCGGTGAGCGAGTTCGTGGTGCGGCCCTCGCGCGCAGAGGATGTGGCCGATATCACGCGCATTTACAGTCATTACGTTCTGCACAGCAGCGCGACCTTCGAACTGATAGAACCGGATGGCGAGGAGATGGCGCTACGGCGTCTGGAGATACTGCGGCGTGGGCTGCCGTATCTGACGGCGGAAGAAGAAGATGAGGTGGTGGTGGGGTATGCCTACGCAGGCATGTATCGGACTCGGGCGGCGTACCGATTTACGGTGGAAGACTCGGTCTACGTTGATCCGGAATATGTGGGGCGGGGCTGCGGGCAAGCGCTGCTAGCAGCCTTGATCGCCGCGTGCGAGCTGGGGCCATGGCGGCAGATGGTTGCGGTGATCGGCGACAGCGGCAACACGGCCTCGATCACGCTGCACGAGCGCTGCGGCTTTCACCGGGTCGGGACACTAGGGTCGGTTGGCTTCAAGTTCGGGCGGTGGGTGGATAGCGTGCTGATGCAGCGAGGGCTCGGAGCGATGCTCTGAGCGCGGGTTGGGCAGGCTCCCCCACATTCGCCAACTACGGGCGGATGTGGGCCGCCTCGTTGGCGGATGGGCAACCTAGTTGGCGGCCACCGGGGGGAACGAGGTGGGAATCGTGCGGATGACTATGAGATCAGGGGTAATGAGGCTGGCGCTGGTTCTGGCATTGGGCGGCCTGGGGCTGCAGGCATCGGATGCAGGGGGGGCGGCGTCGGCTGGGCTGCTGAGCGAAGCCGGACCAACGTTTAAGATCGCGGCTCCCGCGGGTAGCTGGTCGCTGATTGCCTACGGCGATATGCGCTTTACCGATCCGGGCAATACGAGGGATACGAATCCGGTGGCGCGGCGGGCACTGGTGGCCAGGGTTGCCGAAGAGAAGCCGGATGTGCTGCTGCTGAGCGGCGACGTTCCGCTGAAGGGCGGGGTTGCCAATGACTATGTGGTGTATCGCGAGGAGACGGCAGCGTGGCGCGGGGCGCGATTGAATGTGTATCCGGCGCTGGGCAACCACGAATTGTACGGCAGCGGCGGGCTGGAGAACTGGTGGAATGCGTTTCCGGAGCTGCGGGGACGGCGCTGGTACTCGGTGGAATTCGGCGATGCATACGTGATCACCGTGGACAGCAATCTGGATTTGAAGGCGGGCGGAGAGCAGGCGGCGTGGTTGGCAAATCAGTTGAAGGGACTGCCCAAGGGGACGAAGTACGTCTTCATCTCGCTGCATCATCCTCCGGTGGCGGATGGGATTGTGGACGATTCCTCGCACAATGTGCGTCCCAATGAGAATGCGCTGGCCCAGCAACTGGAGGCGGCGGCCAAGCAGACATCGGCGAAGATCGTGGTGATCGCCGGGCATATTCACAGCTATGAGCGCTTTGAGCGCGGCGGCGTGGTGTACCTGGTCAGCGGCGGGGGCGGAGCGAGGCCGTATCCGGTTGAGCGCACGACGAGCGACCTGTTTCAGAACCCTGTGTTTCCGATTTTTCATTATGTGAAGTTTGTGAGCAAAGACGGTGCGCTACAGGCAACGATGTACTGTTGGGATGAAAAGGGAGGCTTCACGGCATTGGACAGCTTTGTGGTGGGTACAGCCGCCAAGGGTGCAGCACGGTAGGACTCAGATACGCCACAAGTCCCCATCCTCTCAAGCGCACATGCAACGGACAAAAGGTACGTCGACTCTGTGATCGGAGACCATTCCGGACGGGTTAAATCTTGAGGAAGATTTTCCGGCGGTAAAGGAGCCAAGTGAAAAACCAGCAGAAGGCGGCGTAGAAGAGCGCATAACCGAGCTGAGACCACTGCGGCTGAGGAATGTTCTCAAAGGTGAAAGAGTTGAACACTTCTTTACAGCCGACTAGGTTGCCGTCGAGACGAAACTTGAAGGTGACGGCGGCGATGGCGGCAAATTCGGAGAATGCGTAGGCGAAGATGCAGTTGGTTCCGAAGACCAGAGGGACGATGGTCCAGCGGCCACGCAGTTTCTTGACGTCTAGCAGCCAATAGCAGGCGGCGAGGGCAAGCATGGCGAGGCCGACGGTGAGGAGCGCGTAGGAGCTGGTCCAGAGCTTTTTGTTGATGGGGAAGATGAGGCCCCAGAGCTCTCCGGCGGCGAAGCAGATGAGGCCAGCGGTGGTCAGGCGGCGCAGCAATTTGGCGGAATCGGCGCGGAGGTTGCGAATCCACTCGCCGGTGGCGACGCCAAAGAGGGTATTGGCGATGGCGGGAAAGGTACTGAGAATACCCTCGGGATCGCGTGTCCGCTCGTAGAGACGCCCCGTCATGAGGAGGCGGTCGAGCCAGGCGACGAGGTTGCGATCGGGATCGAGCAGGGGAATGTTTACGGTGGGGATTCCGATGCCGGGGACGGGGACAAAGCGCAAGAGCAGCCAATAGCCGACGAGAAGTGCGGCGATGATCGCCCAGCGAGTACGCGCGCCGGTCCACAGATAAAGTACCGAGGCGGCAAGATAGCAGAGCGCGATGCGCTGCAGGACTCCGGCAATGCGCCAGGTTGCGAGATGGTAGTAGGGGAAGGCGTTGATCAGCAGGCCGATGGCAAAGATGATGGCGGAGCGACGCAGGATGTGCGGCAGCAGGCGCAGGCGCGACAGATGGCTGGCGGAGTTAGAGCACGAGGCCTCTAGTCGCGAGGCGTTTAATCGCGAGGCGAAGGAGAAGGTGAGCGAGACGCCGGTGATGAACAGAAAAAAAGGGAAGACAAGGTCGGTAAGAGTCCAGCCATTCCACTCCGAGTGCTGGAGCTGGGGGAAAGAGCCAGGGCCGCTGCAATTGACGACGATCATCAGGAAAATGGTGAGGCCGCGGAATACATCGAGCGACATCAGGCGCTGATTTTCAGTTGTCGGAATGGGGAGAGAAGTCACTTGCCGGATTATATGGGCGGAAAGGAATATCCGCGAGAGTTGGCTTCGTGCGAAGGACGAGATCAAGAACAAAGTCAACTACCCCACATTTGCCGACTACGGCAAATTGGGGCACCTGAGCGTGTGGGGCACCTGTGACATTCGGAGGGCGAGTGAGGCGCTGAAAGGTTTACTTGCCGGAATGGTAGGAGCCGAAGACACGCAATTCGACGGTGCGGGAGGCTAGTTCGGCTAGAGCTTTGACCATGCGCGGGTCAGAGGCGGCGGCGGCTACTTCGAGGAAAAAGCGATAGTGCCACGGGGTTCCGACGAGGGGACGGCTGACTAGGCTCATGAGATCGACGTCGTTGCGGGCAAAGGGCTCCAGCGAGTGGAAGAGCGCGCCGGGCTGATTGGCAACGGTGAGGACGAGGGTTGTGGCATCGGCCTCGGGGATGGGTTCGGAGGCGACGGAGGCGGGTTCGAGCAGGGCGAAGCGAGTGAAGTTGTTGGGATCGTCTTCGACGGCTGCGACGAGGAGCTGGGCGCCGTACTCGGTGGCGGCAAACTCGCTGGCGATGGCGCCGACAGTCGGGTCGAGGCGCTCCATGATTTGACGCACGCTGCCCGCGGTGTCTTCGGCGACGGCCTTCGCGATATCGGGATGAGCGGCGAAAAAGCGCTCGCACTGGGCCAGCGCGACCGGATGCGACTGGACGCGGCGAAGCTCGGCTAAGGATGCGCCTGGGCAGCCGATGACGCAATGGCTGACGCGCAGCACGACTTCGCCGATCATGCGGAGCGCGCCCTGGTAGAGCAGGTCATAGCAGCGCAGCACGGGGCCGGCAAGGGTGTTTTCCAGGGGAGCGAGGATGAGATCGGCGCGGCCACCGGCAATGGAATCGAAGAGTGACTCGAAGGTGGGGCAGGCGACGGTTTGAACCCGGTCGCCAAGCAGTTTGCGGGCGGCAATCTGACTGAAGGCTCCGGGCTCTCCCTGAAAGGCAACGCGGGCGGTAGAGGCTATTTGGGGCATGAGGACTCCGCGCCGAGATGGTACTGGAGGCGGCGGCTTTCGGCGAGGATGGAGCCGAAGATGCGGCGGAGGCTAGCGGCATTGAGCGGACCGGGGTTGCGCTCGACCACGGCGTTGAGGATGGCCGCTTCGCGGGCTTCATCGGAGACGGGCAGGCTATGCTCCTGCTTGAGGCGGGCGATTTCCGCGACGGTTTGGGCGCGGCGATTGATGAGGTTGAGGAGTTCGAGATCGAGTTCGTCGATCACGGTGCGCTTTTGTCGAAGGGCCTGGGTCATGGTATTGCTCTCCTTTTGATCCTAAAAACACAAAGGCCGCGATCTGGGATCGCGGCCGGTGCAGAAACTGTGTGCGAAGTCTAGAGTCGTAAATCAGAAGCGCACACCGTCTTGCCCGACCGCGAGGTAAAGTCGCGGTAAGCGAAGAAAACGAAAGTAAATCGCGTGGTGTGCATAAACTCTGAGAGAAACTTTAGCGGAAGAAGGTAGGAACTGTCAATTCGTAAAAGCAAAGTTTCAAAGTTCAAGAGCAAAGTTCAGGAACAGAATCAAAAACAAAATCAACTGCCCTACGTTAGCCAAAAGATGGCGAACGTGGGGCAGTTGAATCGTATTCGTTTAACACCCGAGTCAGACCCGAAGCCCAGATCGCACCCGGATTGTAGCTGACGCGCTGAAAAGTTAGTAGAGGGCGGGGCGGGCCTCGTAGTCGCTGATGAACTGCTGCTTCTGCAGGGTGATGCCGATCTGGTCGAGTCCGTTGAGCAGGCAATGCTGGCGGAAGGAATCGAGGGGAAACTTTGCGCTCCAGCCACTGTCATCGGAGACGGTGAGAGTCTCGACGTTTACGGTGAGCTCGTAGTGGGGAGTTGCGGCAGCCTTGGCGAAGAGTTCGGCCATGGTGGATTCCGGCAACGCAACGGTGAGCAGCCCGTTGTTGGCGGCGTTGGAGTGGAAGATGTCGGCAAACGATGGGGCGATGACGACGAGGATTCCGAAGTTGTTGAGCGCCCAGGCAGCGTGCTCCCGCGAGGAGCCGCAGCCGAAGTTCTTGCCGGCGAGCAGGATGCTTCCGTGAGTGTAGGGCTCGCGGTTGAGGATGAAGTCCGGCGTCAGCTTGCCATCGGCGTCGTAGCGCCAATCGTTGAACAGGAACGGACCGTAACCGGTGCGCTCGATGCGCTTGAGGAACTGCTTGGGAATAATCTGATCGGTATCGACATTGGCGCGGTCGAGTGGAATGACCTGGCCGCGATGAGTACGCATTGGCTGCATCGGCTACTCCTTATAATCCCAGTTACGCACGTCGGTAAAATGTCCGGCGACGGCGGCGGCGGCGGCCATGGCGGGGCTGACCAGGTGGGTACGGCCACCTCGGCCCTGACGGCCCTCGAAGTTGCGATTGCTGGTGGAGGCGCAGCGCTCGCCCGGCTTCAAAACATCCGGGTTCATGGCGAGACACATGGAGCATCCGGGCTCACGCCATTCGGCTCCGGCCTCGCGGAAGATACGATCGAGGCCCTCACGCTCGGCCAGCGCCTTTACCGACTCCGAGCCGGGAACCACCATCATGTGCACCCTGGGGCTGACCTTGTGGCCCTTGATGACCTTGGCGGCATCGCGCAGGTCTTCGAGGCGCCCATTGGTGCAGGAGCCGACAAAGACACGGTCGATGGGAAGCGCGGTGAGCGGAGATCCGGCGGTTATGCCCATGTACTCAAGCGCGCGGGTGATGGCGAGTTTTTCGATTTCGTCCTTGCCGTCCTCGGGACGGGGGACGGAGCCGGTGACGGGCGCGGACATTCCGGGCGAAGTGCCCCAGGTGACCCAGGGTTGCAAGGCCGAGGCATCGAAGTCGATGACACAGTCAAACTTCGCGCCAGGATCGCTGGGTAAGGTGCGCCAATAGGCGACGGCCTTCTCCCAATGCTCGCCTTTGGGAGCATGGGCGCGGCCCTTGAGGTAAGCAAAGGTAGTTTCGTCCGGGGCGATCATGCCAGCGCGGGCGCCACTCTCAATGGCCATGTTGCAGAGAGTCATGCGGCCTTCCATGGAGAGGGCGCGGATGGCGGGGCCAGCGTACTCGATGGCATAACCGGTGCCGCCATCGGTGCCGATCTGATGGATGATGCCGAGCGCGAGATCCTTTGAGGTCACGCCCTCGGGCAAGGCTCCAACGACATTGATCAGCATCGACTTGGGACGCTTTTGCTGGAGGGTCTGGGTGGCCAGCACGTGTTCGACTTCGCTGGTGCCGATGCCGAAGGCGAGGGCTCCAAAGGCACCGTGCGTGCTGGTGTGGCTGTCTCCGCAGACGATGGTTTTGCCGGGGAGAGTGAGGCCCAGCTCCGGTCCGATGACGTGCACGACGCCCAGTTCGGGCGAGCCAATGTCGGCAAGATGCACGCCGAACTCTTGGCAGTTGCGGCGCAGGGTGTTGATCTGTTGCGCGGCAATGGGATCGAGAATATTCAAGCGCTCGGCGGTGGTGGTGGGAACGTTGTGATCCACGGTGCCAAAGGTGAGATCGGGGCGGCGGACCTTGCGTCCGGCAAGGCGGAGCCCCTCAAAAGCCTGGGGCGAAGTCACCTCATGCACGAGCTGAAGGTCGATGTAGAGGAGCGCGGGTTGGGGCTCTTCATGCCAGACGACATGGGCGGCCCAGAGCTTATCAAACAAGCTGGAAACAGCAGGGGGAGCAGGGGTTGTGGTCAACGGAGAATCCTCAAACGGCAAAGTATGCCATGCGCGTGTTCAGCGCTTCTACGGTAAGTTCGGCGATGCTCTGTCCGATTTCCTGGGTGCTGCAGGCCTGGGCGCGTTCGGCGGCCGGCAACAGATCGGCGGTGCGCATTCCAGACTTGAGCACCTGTTCGATGGCAGCTTCGATGCTATCAGCTTCGACCTGAAGTTTGGCGGTGTGGCGCAATAACATGGCAGCCGATCCGATGGCGCCAATGGGATTGGCAATTCCCTTCCCTGCAATGTCAGGGGCGGAGCCGTGGATGGGCTCGTAGAGATCGACCTTGCCGCCGATGCTGGCCGAGGGCAACATGCCGAGCGAACCGGCGATGACCGAGGTCTCGTCGGAAAGAATGTCACCGAAGAGGTTTTCCGTGAGCACGACATCGTAGCGCGTGGGGTAGGTGATGACGTTCATGGCAAAGGAATCGACCAAAGCGTGCTCAAGAGTGACGGTGGGGAATTCGGCGGCGACGCGGGTAACCACCTGACGCCAGAGGCGCGAGGTTTCCAGCACGTTGGCCTTATCGACGGAAACCAATTTTTTGCTGCGGCCTTCGGCTAGGCTGAAGGCAACGCGGGCGACACGCTCGATCTCGGCCTCGCTGTAACGCATGGTGTTCCAGGCGCTCTTGCCGGCGGCATCGAGGGCGCGCGGTTCGCCGAAGTAGAGGCCGCCGAGAAGCTCGCGGACGAGCAGAATGTTGGCGCCAAGGATGCGCTCGGGACGCAGCGGGGAGCACTCGGCGATGGACTCAAAGGCGATGGCCGGACGCAGATTGGCGAAGCATCCGCAGGCATGGCGCAGGGCTAGCAAGCCGGTCTCCGGACGCAGTTCGCCGGATAGCGAATCAAATTGCGGTCCGCCGACGGCGCCGAGCAGCACAGCACTGGAGGCGAGGCAACGCTCCCTGGTCTGGGGCGGGAAGGGCGAACCGAACTCGACCGAGGCACCGCCGCCGATAGGAGACTCTTCAAAGCGAAAATCGTAACCACAGAAGTCAGAAACCGCACGCAGGACACGCACCGCTTCGCGCGTGACCTCCGGCCCAACTCCATCCCCGGGAAGAACAGCTATGTTCAATTTCATCTTTAGTGTTGTGCCGCCATCAATTTCGGTGATTTACCGAGCGGACCGCGATGGGTGATGACCATCGAGATCAAGTCTTGATCGTAAACCTTTTTCTTGTGGTCAGCCAAGTGGGTGAACTTGACATAGAGCGCATCCAGCTCATCTCCGGCCACATTCAGGCCTAACTCGGTAAAGCGATGCATGAGGGCGTGGCGTCCAGAGTGCTTGCCGAGGACGAGGCGATCGGCGGGCATGCCGACCGAATCCGGGGTCATGATCTCATAGCAGAGCGGATTGCTGAGCACGCCGTGCTGATGAATACCGGCTTCATGGGCAAAGGCATTGCGTCCGACAATGGCCTTGTTGGGCTGGACGTTGAAGCCCAGAGTGCGGGAGAGCATTTGGCTGGTGGGGTAGAGTTTGGTGCGATCGACCGTGCAATCGAGCGGATAAATGTCAGAGCGGACATGGAGTGCCATGACCAGCTCTTCAAGGGCGGCATTGCCAGCGCGTTCGCCAATGCCGTTCATAGTGCACTCAACCTGACGCGCCCCGGCCGAGACGGCGGCCAGGGAGTTGGCGACGGCCATGCCGAGATCGTTGTGACAATGGGCGGAGATGACGAGGTTTTCACCCTTCACGGTGTCGCAGATCTTGCGGATGAGGCGTTCGTACTCGGCAGGCATGGTGTAGCCCACGGTGTCAGGAATGTTCAAGGTAGTGGCGCCGGACTCGACCACCGCCTGGAGCACCTCGCAGAGGAAGTCGGGATCGGAGCGGGTCGCGTCCTCGGGTGAGAATTGAACGTCATCGCAGAGCGAACGGGCGTGGGCGACGCACTCGCGGGCGGTACGCAGGGCGTCCTTTCGGGACATTTTGAGCTTGAAGGCGAGATGAATGTCACTGGTGGCCAGAAAGGTGTGAATGCGCGGATGGGCCGCGCCCTTCAGGGCCTCGGCAGCCGTATCAATGTCCTTGCGGACACAACGGGCCAGAGCTGCAATACTGGGTTGGCGAATTTCGCCGGAGATGCGCTCGACGGCTTCGAAATCACCCCGGGAGGCGACCGGAAAGCCACCCTCGATGACGTTCACCCCGAGGCCTTCGAGCTGATGGGCAACGGCCAGTTTCTCGTCGGTATTCATGCTGCAGCCGGGAGACTGTTCGCCATCGCGCAGCGTGGTATCGAATATCAGGACGCGTTCGGATGAGGGTACTACGTCAGTATCCATCCATCTACTTTGGAGCGAAGGTAAGCATTAGTCAAACTACTTTTCTTTTCTCATGTATAAGACATTGTGATTAAATAAGCGTTTCTAATTCTTTATCCTGGATAATTAATCATGGACCTTTATCAACTGGAAGCCTTTGTAGCCGTAGCGCAGGAGCACAGCTTCTCGCGAGCAGCCTTGCGATTGCACCGCACGCAGTCAGCAGTGAGCCAAACCATTGGGAAGCTTGAGGATCTGGTGGGCGAAAAGGTGTTCGAACGCTCCTCGCGCGACGGCACCCTGACGGCGGCGGGAAAAGTGCTGCTGGGATACGCGGAGGAGCTGCTGAATCTGCGCGAGCGGGCGCGCGACGCGATCAGCGAGTTGCGCAGTCTGCATGAAGGCAAGCTGACGGTGGCTGCCAACGAATTCACCTCGTTGTGTTTGCTGCCGGCGTTGCACCTGTACCACCGGATGCACCCCTCGATCAAAATCCAGGTGCAGCGTTCGCTGGCGGGAGATATTCCACGGCAGATCCTAATGCATCAGGTGGAGTTTGGGGTGCTCTCGTTCAAACCGGAAGACGAGCAGTTGAATTCGACGATCTTTTACCGGGACGATCTGGTATTCGTGGTTTATCCGGGACATTCCCTGGCGACGGCGGAGAATGTGAGCATTCACGACCTTGGGGCGGAGTCGTTTGTGGCCCATAACGTGGAATCGCCGATGCGAATTAAGGTGATCGAGGCATTCAGGAAGACTCGCACGACCCTGCATATGGACGTGGAGCTGCCAACGTTGTCCAGCATTAAGGAATTTGTGCGCATGGGCAACGGAGTGGCGCTGGTGCCGAGGATGTCCGTAGAGGGCGAATTGCAGCGCGGTGAGCTGGTGGCGATCTCGGTGGATGAGTTGCGGCTGGAGCGCACGCTGCGCCTGGTGCATCGCAAGGGCGCGACGCTGTCGCACGCGGGAGTGGCGTTTATCAACGTCTGCCGCAGCATGGCAGCCGACCAGAGGCATCGCTCGGTGTTCGAAGAAGAAGGCGAGGGCACGGCGAAGCGCAAGGCAAAAGCCTCTAGCTGAGCAGGGATCGAAACCTATATGCGCAGGAACGAGCAAAAACATAGGAAAGAGCTAAAGCTGAGTCAACAACCCCACATTCGCAAACTGCGGGCGGATGTGGGGCACCCGCTGGCTGACCATCTTGCGGACTCATGGAGAGGCGGAACACTGCCGATAGCGAATAGGTGCGCCCTGTAAGTTCTGGGTGTGAGAAGCCAACGCTTGTGAGAGCCCATGATCTCGCTGAAAAAATACCTGGATCAAATAGAACCTGACAGCAAAAAGGCCGGCAAAGTGGAAGCCAAAGAGCTTCTGCCGGTTGCGATGAACGCGTATCGCTCCGCGTTGCAGGAGATGGGGAGTTGCAGTGTGGAGGCTTGCCCAGCGCTGGGAGACACACTGCGGAAAGGCCTGGGCAGGCTGGAAGAGAAGCTCTCGTGCGAGTTCACGCGCGAGTCGGTGGAAGCCGCGGAAAAGAAGGTTCAGGAGCAGTTACAGGACTGGGGCAGGCGTGCGGCGGAACACTCCGAGCAGAGGACCGGCGAGATCAAGGAGATACTGATCGCGATGGCCCGTACCGCCGAATCGGTGGGGGAGCGGGATCAGCGTTGCGCAAAACAGATCACGGATGTTACGAGCCAGCTACAGAGGATCGCCAACCTGGAAGATCTGACCCAGATCCGTTCCTTGCTCAAGCGCAGCGCGGCGGAACTGAAGACCTCAATCGACCGGATGGCGGCGGAAGGCAAAGCGGCGGTGGAAGACGCCAAGAAGCAGATCTCCGGGTACCAGAGCAAGCTGGAAAAAGCGGAACTGATCTCGTCGTGCGATTCGCTGACGGGGCTGCGCAGCCGTCGCTGGGTGGAAGAGCTGCTCCAGCGCCGGATTGAAGCCGGAATTCCGCTTTGCGTCGCCATCATTGACCTGAATGGTTTCAAGCAAGTGAACGACGATCACGGACACCTGGTTGGCGATGAACTATTGAAACAGTTTGCCGGTGAACTCAAAGCGGCCTCGCGTTCGTCGGACATGACGGGGCGGTGGGGCGGGGACGAATTCATCATTCTGCTGGAAGGCAGTATGGCGGAGGCCAAAGCCCAGGCTGGGCGGCTCAGGGAATGGGTCTGTGGTGATTACACGGTGGAGGCGAAATCAGGGGCATTGAAATTGGCCGTCATCGCCTCGTTCGGCCTAGCCGAATACAAGGCAGGCGAGAGTATGCAGGAACTTCTGGACCGCGCCGACGCCGAGATGTATCGGGAAAAAGCGGGATGCCGGGGGAATGGGAAAAGCTCGAAGGGGTAGCGAGCGACAAGCGCGAGTATAAGAGCGACAACTAGGCCGCCAGAATCCCACATTCGCCAACGGATGGCGGATGTGGGCCACCACGCCGTCTTGGTTCATCTACAGCGCACAGCACAAGATCAAGTTTGCTGGACTGCAATAGGGGCAGTTTTGGCCGCGAGGTCCGGCTCTTGGTTGAATCCGGCGACGAAGCTGCGATAGAGGGCAATGGCGCTGAGGGCGGAGAGCGTGAGCAGGGTGAATCCCTGGGCAGGTTGGTGGAGGAGCAGTTTGCCGGTGCCGAAGAGGCAGAGGTAGACCATGGCGCAGCCGAGAATCCAGGCGGTGAGATTGCTGCCGAGGTCGCGGGTGGGGACGATGTCGTGGATATGGTCGGCAATGGGTTTCCAGCCTCGGATGTCGGGGCGGACCTGGCGGTAAAAGGCTTCCAGGGTTGAGCGGGGCTCGGCAGGAGTGAGGAAGGTGACGGCGATCCAGACCAGGGTGGTGATGGCCGTGGTGGTCATGGCGGTTTTGGCGAAGACCAGGGGCGAGGCTCCGTGGAAGGGATGGAGAGCGTTGAGGGTTACGGTGACGGCCAGAGAACAGGCCATGGCGGAGATTTCCGACCAGGCGTTGATGCGCCACCAGTACCAGCGCAGCAGATAGACGGCTCCGGTCCCGGCACCGACCTCCATGACGACCTGCCAACCGCTGGCAATGGAATCAAGATGGACCGAGACCCAGGCAGAGGCAATGACCAGCAGGACGGTGGCGAGGCGCGAGACCTGAACGTAATGACGGTTGCTGGCTTGCCGGTGCAGGAAGCGACGGTAGAAGTCGGAGACCAGGTAGGAGGCTCCCCAGTTGAGTTGGGTAGCCACGGTGGACATGAAGGCGGCGAGGAATCCGGCGATGGCGAGGCCGCGCATGGAGTGCGGCAGGTAATTGTTCATCACCAACATGTAGCCGGTTTCAGGATGCTGCAAGCCGGGGTAGAGGACGATGACGCAGAGGGCGGTGAGAATCCACGGCCAAGGGCGGATGGCGTAGTGCGCGACGTTGAACCAGAGGACACTGAGCAGGCCCTGGCGCTCATCGCGGGCGGAGAAGATGCGCTGGGCGATGTATCCACCGCCGCCGGGCTCGGCGCCGGGGTACCAGAAGGCCCACCATTGCAAGCCGATGTTGACGAGGAAGGTGGCGACCGGAATGCTCCAGAGCATTTCCGTGGTGAGACCAGCGGAGAGGCTGGGGAAGAAGGCGAGCGGATTGCCTACGGCGGGAGATGGTGCGGCGGCGGGCATGGACGGTTGCATCGAGGGTTGCATGGAGCTTTGTTGCATAGAGCCGAGGCGGGCGATGAGGGCGGAGATGCCGCCGACGGCGTGCACTGCGTAGTAGGCGATGGCAATGACAATGGACATTTTGAGGACGAACTGGAAAAGGTCGGTCCAGAGGACTCCCCAGAGTCCGCCGAGCGAGACGTAGAGTCCAGTGAAGGGGATGAGAAAGAGAACACAGACAGCCAGCGCCGCACCATCGGAGCCAGCCCAGACGCCGCCGAGCGGGGCGACCCAGCGGCCCACCGTGAGCAAGAGTGGGGTTCCACCAAGGGTGACGGCGACAATGCTGGTCATGGCCTTGGTGACCCATCCGAGGATGACACAGTTCATGAGCAGGCCAAGGTAGACGGCGCGGAAGCCACGCAGGAAGGCGGCGGGCTTGCCGCTATAACGTATCTCGGCAAACTGTACGTCGGTGAGCAATCCGCTGCGCCTCCAGAGACGGGCGAAGAGGAAGACGGTCATCATGCCGGAGAGCAGCGACCCCCACCAGAGCCAGTTTCCGCTGATGCCCTGGGCATAGACCAGGCCGGTGACGACCAGCGGCGTGTCGGCGGCAAAGGTAGTGGCCACCATCGAGGTTCCGGCCAGCCACCAGTTCACGTCGCGGCCGGAGACAAAGTAGTCATCCACGCTTTTAGCCGAGCGCTTGCGGAAGCAGAAGCCGAGCAGGACGGTGATTGCGAGATACCCGAAGATGGCCAGCCAATCGAGAAGCGTGAGGGTCATAAGATCCGGTGCGGGATGAGATGGCGGAAGGCTAACACGAAGGCGGGGAGAGACGATAGCTCGACATCCCCACATTCGCCAACAACGGCGGATGTGGGCCATCCGGGGGACACCAGAGGACAGAGTCAACTACCCTACGATTGCAAAGCGGCAAACATGGGGCACCAGAGCCAATCCAAACATGGGTCCCACAGCACTGCAGGTGGCCTATTGGATAACAGTGGCACCGATTTCTGCCGGGTTCATCAGGCGATCGAGGTCGAGCATGAGGAGCAGGCGGGATTCCAATTTGCCGACGCCGGAGATGTATTCGCGCCCCACGATGCCGATGCGGGGGGTGGGTTCGACGATATCCGCGCTGATGCGGAGGACTTCGCTGACTGCATCGACGATGAAGCCGAGCGTCTGGCCGTGGACATCGACCACGACAATGCGGGTGTTTTTATCCGGGGCAACGACTTCGAGGCCGAGGCGGCGGCGCAGGGCCACGACGGGAATGACCCTGCCGCGGAGGTTGATGACGCCTTCAACGTAGTCGGGCAGATCGGGTACGCGGGTAAGTTGCTGGGTACGAATGATTTCCTGGACCCGCAGGATGTCGAGTCCATATTCCTCGGCAGCCACACTGAAGCTGACGAGTTGCAGCAGGGGAGCTTTGGGGGCGGTGTTTTTTGAGGTCTGTGTGTTATCCATTCCGATCTCCGCGGCGTGGAATGCCGTCACTGATGCTATCGGACGGGAAAGTGGAGAGATTGAGCGGGAGAAGGGGTCTGTGGCGGCGGACGTAAGTACAGGGACAAGGGTCGGCGACAGGCAGAGATTCAGAGGTTTTCAGGACATGGCTAGGGGAGCGGCGGATTTCGACTCTTCAAAGACGGGAAAGTGGATAATATATGTCCATGACAGGCGCGAGAATTCTGATTGTGGACGATGAACAGATGATCGCCGACACTCTCTCGGTGATTTTTCGCCGCCTGGGGTATGAGGCATTCACGGCGTACAACGGACTGCTTGGCTTGGACGCGGCACGCGATCTGAAGCCGAACCTTGTACTGAGCGATGTGGTAATGCCTGAGTTGGACGGGGTGAGCATGGCAATGCAGATCTGTAATGCTCTGCCAGAGGTGGGTGTACTGTTGTTCTCCGGGCAGGCTGGCACGACGGATTTGCTGCATGTTGCCGAGGAGCGAGGCTACCACTTTGAGCTGCTGCAGAAGCCAGTGCCTCCAAACGAGATTATTCAAAAGGTAGCGGCGATGTTGGCGAGCCCTGGCCAGTCCTGTCACCGTACCATCACACCACTCACGATCGACTCGTCGCCCCACCTCCCGTAGACATCGAACCCCTTCGAAATGCAATCCGACGCTGCCTAGCGCTGGAGTGCTGCGAAATCGTCGAGCGCGCGGGTGAGGCGCTGGAGCGACTCGCGGGTGAGCGCGGGATCGCCGCCGAGTCCAATGCGGAAGTACGGCGGCATCTCGAAGTGAAATCCTGGAACGACCGCGACCTGATAGCGGGTGCGCAGCAGTTGGCAGAACGGCTCAACGGGACCGCTGAGCAGGCGCGGTGCGAGGACAGTTCCGTGCGCGGGAATGGTGAGTTGCAGGTCAGGGCGGGAAGCCAGAAACTCCGCGGCGGCGGCTCGATTGGCGTCGAGCGCGGCGCGGGCTCGCGACTCTAGCTGGTCGATGGAGCCGAGCGCGATGGCGCCGAGGCGCTCGGCAATGGCCGGGCCGTTAGAGCCGAATAAATCCTGCATCCGCCGGATGCGCTCGGCCAGTTCAGGCGCGGCGAGAATCCATCCACAGCGCAGAGCGCCGAGGCCATATGCCTTGGTAAGACTGCTGGTGACGACGAACTGCTCTCCTAGCGAGAGGGCGTGATGCAGGCTCTCTCCCCAGAGCGCTTCGCGGTAGACTTCATCGACCAGCACGCGCGCGCCGGCGTTGGCGGCGGCCTCGCCGATGGCTCGCAGGACAGGTTGCGGACCAGGCTGCTGGCCAGATTGCACATCGGATTGCAAACCGGACTGAAAACTAGCCTGCTCGATCCCGGCGCTGGTGGGATTGTGCAGATTGCACAGGGCAATGACGCGGGTACGCGAGGTGATGGCTCGTCGGACATCATCGGGATCGATGGCGAAGTTATTCTCGGCGCGCCTGGGAAAGCGCCGGATGACCGCCCCGAGCAGGCGCGCGGTATGCAGCAAGGGATCGTAGGTGGGCTGCTCGATGAGTACCTCGTCGCCGGGATCGAAGAGAGCCGAGAGTGCAAGATGGTTGGCAAGGGAGGTGCCAATAGTGGGCACGACACAGGCGGCGGAGACTCCGGCGCGCCGGGCCAGGCGCTCGATCAGCAACGGATCGCCGTAGGGAGCACCGGCGCTGAGCTCCAGTTCCTCTAGATTGATCGGAAGATCGCGGAGTGAGACCGCGCGCACGGCGCTGGAAGTGAGGTCAAAGGGCGCTGCGGGCGAGAGCTTGGCGATATGGATGTAAGGCGAGTGAATCAGCGAACGGGCCGCGAAGCGCATGGAGCATTATCACTCCGGAAACCGTTGCGAGGAGAATCGATTGCTGGTTAGAAAGCTTGGGACAGCACTGGAAATTTGGGGCGGTACGGGAGTCCTTCGCCAACGTTCAGCATGACCCCTCCTAAAAGGGCTTGCTTGATCCAGTACACTAGGAGAGGAGCCACGCCGCTTGCATATTCCCGATGGATATCTAAGCCCTTCGACCTGCGCCGTCATGTATGCGGCGAGCGCTCCCTGCTGGTGGGCGGCGCTGCGGCGCACGCGGCGGAAACTGTTTGGACGCACCCTGCCTCTGCTGTCGCTGTTCGCGGCGTTCTCGTTTGTCACCATGATGTTCAACCTGCCGCTGCCGGGTGGTACCACCGGTCATGCGGTAGGAGTGGGGATTGCGGCGATCGTGCTGGGACCGTGGGCTTCGCTGCTGGCGATCTCGCTGGCGCTGGCGATTCAGGCACTGTTCTTTGGAGATGGCGGGATTACCACGCTGGGCGCGAACTGCTTCAACATGGCGATTGCGGGCTCGTTTGCAGCCTGGGGAATCTACCAACTGGTAAGTTTGGGGGCGGCAGCGGATTCGCGACGGCGGGTGGTGGCGGCGGCGCTGGCTGGCTATGGGGCAATCAACCTTTCCGCCCTGCTGGCGGCGATTGAGTTTGGGATTCAGCCGATGCTGTTTCATGATGCGTCGGGGGCGCCGCTCTATGCGCCTTACCCGCTGCACATCGCGATTCCGGCGATGATGGCCGGGCATCTGACGATTGCCGGAGCGGCTGAGGCGGTGATGAGCGCGGGATTGTTCAGCTATCTGCGGCGTAATGAGCCGTCATTGGTGGGGTGTACGGCGCGACCGGCGGGCGTGGGAAGAACTGCTGGCGCTGGCGGGTACGCGGCAACCGATGCCGCTCCGGCCGCAGGCGCTGGGCGAACCCTTTGGGGAGCGCTGGCGGTAGTACTGCTGATGACCCCGCTGGGAATTCTGGCGAGCGGCGCGGCGTGGGGCGAGTGGGCAACGAAGGATTTTTCGAACAGCGCCACGCGAGTCCGGATGGCGGCCGCGAGCGGACGGGCTGCGCCACCGATGGCGGTGCCATCCGGGCTGGCGCGATGGGCGAATCTGTGGACCGCTCCGCTACCGGATTATGCGCCACATTTTGTAAAGAGCGCGGCCTTTGGATATCTGCTGTCGGCGATGTTTGGGGTGGGGCTGATTTTGGCAGTGACGTGGCTGGTGCAACGGGCGACGCAAGGTGCGAACCCATCAGCGGAGAAATGTGCAGAAGTAGCGACGGATACGGGCCAACAGATGGCCCTCCGGCCGCCGACGCCGGGGCGATCCGGAAACCGGGCGGCAGACCAGTCTGTGAGGCCACCGGCAAGCCGGCGGAGTGAGCCGTGAGCACGGGGGTGCTCGGCAAGACGGTTCGGGGATTTAGCGAGGCGCTGACGCAGACGCTAGTGGCGGAGGATTCGGCCCACGGGCGCGGCCTGCTGCAGGCGCTGGACCCGCGGGTAAAACTGGTGGGACTGCTGGCGCTGGTGGTGGCGGCGGCGCTCTCCCGGAAACTCGCGGTGATGGCGGCATTGTTTGGGCTGGGGATTGTGCTGGCCCTGGCCTCGCGATTGAGTTTGTGGTCGCTGGCAAAGCGGGTGTGGGTGGTGGCTTTCGGCTTCACGTTTATGATTGCGGCTCCGGCACTGTTTCTGACACCGGGAGTGGCAGTGTACCGGCTGGGCTCACTGGCGATTACCGCACAGGGGCTACGCAGCGCGCTGCTATTGATCGCCCGGGTGGAGACCGCTGTGACCTTGAGTTCGCTGCTGGTGCTGACTACACCGTGGATGCATTTGTTGAAGGCGCTGCGCACCCTCCTGGTTCCAGTGGAGGTGATTATGCTGCTGGCGATGACCCATCGCTATGTGGTGCTGCTGACGGAGACGGCGAACGCGATGTTCGAATCGAGGCAGAGCCGGGTGGTTGGCCGATTGAACGGGCAGCAACAACGCCGCCTGATGGTGAATACCGGCGGAGTGCTGCTGAGCAAGACACTGGAGATGGGGAACCAGGTTTTCCTGGCAATGCAGGCGCGGGGCTTTCGTGGCGAAGTGCGATTGCTGAACGAGTTCCGCATGCGGGCGCGGGACTACGTGGCAATCTCCGGCTTTGCGGTGGCGGCGGTGGCGGCAGTGGCGGCGGGAAGATAGCTGGAAAGATAATCAGGAGAGCGCGAGTGGCGGAAAGAGTTGCATCCGAGGAAGTGAGCTCCGCGGTGCTGGAGTTTGAAGCCGCCGACGTGCGCTATGAGTATGAACGGGTGGCAGCCTTGCAAGGACTCTCGCTACAGGTTTCCGCTGGCGAACGAATTGCGCTGCTGGGAGCCAACGGCAGCGGCAAAAGCACCTTGCTGCGGCTGATGGACGCGCTGCACTTTGCGTGCGGGGGAACGCTGCGCTTCCGGGGCGCGGCACTGACTGAAGCGGCGATGGAAGATGATGGCTTCGCGCTGGGGTTCCGCCGGAGAGTGGGATTGGTTTTCCAGAATCCTGACATTCAACTTTTTAATCCCACAGTGTTTGACGAAGTGGCTTTCGGACCGCTGCAACTGGGCTGGCCTCGGGCGGAGATTCTGGAGCGGGTGCACGCCACACTGGCATGGATTGGAGCCGAGCACTTGAAGGATCGGGCGCCATACCGGCTCTCCGGCGGGGAAAAAAAACGGGTGGCGCTGGCCTCGGTGGTGGTGCTCGATCCCGATGTTCTGCTGCTCGATGAACCTACCGCATCGCTTGATCCGCGCAGCCAGAGCCAGGTTATCGAGTTGCTGGAATCATGGAACGATGGACGGAAGACGATCATTACGGCTACCCACCAGTTGGAGATACTGGGTGAAATTTCAGAACGCGCGGTGGTGCTGAAAAGCGGCGCGGTGGTGGCCGATGCAGCGCCCGCCGAAGTGCTGGCGAACACCGAACTGCTGGAATCGGCCAACCTCATCCACTCGCATCGCCATCTGCACGGCGGCGTCCCGCACAAGCATCCCTCGCCGTACTTGCGGCATGAGCATCATCAGCATTAGAACAGGCGCGACAACGAAGGACTAACCCCAGTCCTGGGTGGAGGGGTTGCGGGGTTTGACGCGGGCATAGTTGTCCATCTTGGCGGTCCACAGGAGGAATCGCCACATCTGGTGATGCTCGCGCCAGAGGATTCCGCAGATTTGCGGGAGGCCGATTTTTTCCATCTTGAGGCCGGTGTAAGTCTCCAGACGCCACTTGAGGTAAGGGCTACGCCAGGGAGCGAGGCGATGGCCGCGCGTCGCATTCCAGAGAAATCGGACGATGTACCACATGGGATAAGTATAAACGGCAAGGTTTCATGGTTTCAGAGTTTCAAGGTTTAGCAAGGGCAAGAAAAGATCAACTACCCCACTTCTGCTGAAAACGGCGAAAATGATGGGATAAGAACGAAGGCTTCAGCGGACTCGGTATTCTTTGGTTGAGG
>CAZLZA010000050.1:0-36821 GCA_964563875.1 uncultured Acidobacteriaceae bacterium | reverse complement strand
ATTCAGCGCACCCGGGTCAGCCCCAGGACTGCTTTTCATCAGCGCATTCAACTCGCTGACTGCATGTTTGCGTTGATCGGGATTCTTGGTGGTGAGATATTGCAGTTCCAAGCTTTGAATTTCGAGCACATGGCTTCCCGCAATTTCCTGCGAGCCGCTTGGTGCCGGTGCAGCCAGGACTGCTGATGGCAAAAGGGCGCTGAATAATAATCCGGCGAGTACGTGGCGGCGCGTCATGTCTCCTGCGGGACCAGTGGAGCCCTGAACGCGGCGAGTGTGGAAGAACGGGCCGCGGCGGACTGGTTGGTCAAGCCGCGGCCCATGTTCCTGGACCTTTGCCTACTCCTTCGCTATTCCCCCAGAGAATATGCTCAGAGAAGAACTTCAGTCCAAAAAGCTGTCGTTCAGGTTATGGGAACAGTGTGCCCCAACATTGCCCGAACTGAAATGCACATTAGCACTTAGTAACCCCCGGAGAATCTCCTTAGTACCAAGCCGGTAGTACATTCCCAATACACGCCATTGGTACTCCTACCTGTGCCTTCCGCTTGCAGCGCACACCGGAGACCGGCCATTTGGCCGTGTCCCTGTGTACAACAGCAAAGTGTCATTTTTCACTGTATTTTCTCGCAAAGCTCGGTATGCTAAGCGGATGGCGAATGTTCCAGGATCAAAAACTCCCCCTCTGGCGGCTCCCGCAGCGAAGAAGAAAGGCGCGGAATTGTCCGAATCCGAACACTTCCATCCCTCAACCAAAGTGAAAATCGCTGTGGTCGAGAGCGATCCGCTGCGTTTTATCGGATTTCGCGCGCTTTTCGATGCCGAACCGGACATGGAGTTGGTCTCGGCTTCGGCCAGTGACATTGCCAGCAATGCCGATGCTGATCTTATCCTTCTCGGCAGCCGTGGCAATCAAAACCTCTTCGACGTAATGGCCGGACTCAAAGCCCAGCGCCCCGACCTGCGCATCCTCGTCACCGGAGCTGGTGCGGACGACGAAATGATTTTGAAAGCTCTCGCCGCTGGGGCCAAGGGTTATGTCGATGAGGCCGCCAGCCCCAACGAGTTCGCCATGGCTATCCGCATCGTCCACCAGGGCTCGGTCTGGGCTCCGCGCCGGGTGCTCTCCACCTTCATCGAACGCGTCACCTCTTCACCGGGACGGATCTTTCCCGCTGGACGGGTCAGCTTTACCGACCGTGAAAAAGAGGTGCTTGAATTGCTCGTCGCCGGACGCTCTAACAAGGAGATCGGTGCCGCCCTCGGCATCGAGGAGCGCACCGTAAAGGCCCACGTTGCCAAACTCATGAGGAAGGTAGGCGTGCAGAATCGCATCGCGCTCTCGGTCCACGCCATCACTCACTCCCTGGTCACCAGCAACCGGTAACCGCTTTTGCAAGTGTCCAGTCCCGATGCACCTGCTTGATATGCACCTGCTTTGCGTGCATGCGTGATTTCTCCGGTCACCGTGGCTCTGAGGTGCTCTGTTTCAAAATCTTGCGAACTTGTGAAACTTCGAAGTGTTGTGAAACTTTGAAACCTGCAAGGGTTTATCATGCAGCAGTGGACTCCGATTCCCCCACGGAAGGAAACTGCATGAACAAGATTCTGATCGCGCTCGTCGTACTTCTCTCAACCACAGCGGCTCTGGCAGCGGATGGTCGCGCCGACGATATCGAGCGGCTGCAGAATGGCGCCACTGTGATCTCGGAAATCATGTCCGCCCCTGACAGTGGAGTGCCCGACGAAATCATCCACAGTGCCAAGTGCATCGCCGTGATTCCGAACATGTTAAAGGCTGCCTTCGGCGTCGGCGGAGCCTACGGCAAGGGCGTCGCCAGTTGCCGCACCGCCAACGGTTGGAGCGCCCCGGCATTCTTTTCTCTCAAGGGCGGCAGCTTCGGCTTCCAGATCGGCGGACAGTCCGCCGACATCGTCATGCTCATCATGAATGATCAAGGCATGGACAACCTGCTCCAAAGCAAGTTCAAACTCGGCGCCGACGCCAGCGTTGCCGCCGGTCCCGTCGGACGTCACGCCGATGCTTCCACCGACTGGAAGTTGCGCGCCCAGGTCCTCACCTATTCCCGCGCGCGCGGCATCTTCGCCGGAATCTCGCTCAACGGTGCGGTCGTCACCGAGCATAAGGATGACACCCGCGACTTCTATGGCCGCATGGTCCCCTTCAAAACCATCCTTCTCGGCAAAATTGAACCGCCCAAGGATGCGTTTGTCTGGCGCGATGCCCTGATGAAATACGCCGGCAAGTAAACCTTGCGCTCTTCCCGCGCCCGCCTAACTCGGCGGGCGTTCCTGTCTCTGCCCGATTCCGCTTCTCGTTTTTACGGGTTGCGCGTGTGATCGACCTTGCAGTTGCACCCACATCCGCCTTGCTTTGGCGAATGTGGGTGCAACTTCATACCGGTAATAGACGGATATAAGCCTGGTTTTTGCCAGGTAACCCGTCCTCTGCGCAGTTGCCTAAGGCGCGGACGATAATCCGCTTGCCCTGGCTAGCAAATTCCGGAACAATCCTTCGTATGTTCCGACGCTTCCCGATCATCGCGAACTTTTTCCTTGCAGTTGGACTCACCCTGACGTGTTGGTACGTGGGCAACTTTGCCGCCAGCATGGCTGGCTATGTGTGCGAGCGGCACAGAGTGTTCGCTTCGCTAGACCGCGAGCAGGGCAGGGACATTCGAACTCTCAATGAATCACTGTTGGCCTCTGCCTTGTCCCATATCATGACTAAGAACACGAAGGAATCCTTGCAACTCGATCTCTCCAATCTCCAGAAGCTTCGTCCCGAAGCTCCTCCTGACGCCCTGCCTCTGCTTGACTTGCGCATGGCGGCCGATCACGCATCGCTTGCGCAGCTCTACCAGAACACAAATGAGGCCACCAGCGCCACCGCACAAAGAGAGATGGCGCGCCCCTTGTTGCGTGGGCTGGGTTGGACAAATACATCGGACGCGGTGCTTGACGAGGTGGCGGATAAGCGATTCCGATCGCCCACTTCACTGATTCCTTCGGAAGGCGCGAAATGAGCCAATTGACCAAGATCGTCGCTCTCGTAAGCTGCGCCCTGGGGCTTATAGTTGGCGCTGCTTCTGGAGCATCCAGCGGCAGAGAGAGTGCTGCTGCCATAATCGATGCAGGTTGTTTGTCGGCTCAAAACGAACTATCCGTATTCTCCGCCGTTCAGTTCCACTATGCCGATTCTGACCACGCTCGCCAGGCAGTGCTCTCTGAAATGCGTATCGATGGAATCTTGCAAAGGCTTTCCCCCAAAATGCTGAGTGCTCGATCTCTGTACATACCCTATGCACGTCTCGCGCTGATCGAGGATGCCGCAGGCAACACTTCGGCTTCGCAGGCCGCTTTCGAAAAGGCTAAAGAGATCGTGCGAGAACATCATCCCAAGGAGGAAGTAACACTTGTGAAGATAAAGCAAGGCCTGCAGAGATACGACGACGCATTGGGAATGATTCGGTACTGAACTTGTCGAAGCTGGCTCAAAGTGCGCTGCCAGCGGCCCATTCTGAACACCCGAGAAATACCGATCCAACATTGTCTTCGGATAACCGCCAACTCCCTCAAAATCCAGAAACGGAACTGTTGTCGGCGTAATCCTTTCCCTCCAACTCCCGTCCAATCGGTTGACCTTGCAACTTGCAATTTGATACGGTCATTTCCTGCTCATGCGTTTTTGGTTGGAGTACCTTCCTGTCTGGCTCATCGCACAGACGCTGCGATGGCTGCCGCGTCCGGTGGCGCGCGCCATTGGGCGGGGAGTCGCCATTGCATTCTATTGGCTCCATCCGCGCCTGCGGCGGGTCGGCATGCGCAATCTCGAACTGGCTTTCCCCGAGAAATCTCTTACCGAGCGAAAACACGTTCTGAAGAATGTCTACCTCTCGCTCGGGCGTTTGCTCGCTGAGATTCCAAAGTTCCCCGCCTACACTTTGGAGAACGTAGACCGCATCGCGGTCTACGACGGACTGGAGAACTACCTCACCGCGCGCGATCGCGGCAAGGGCGTGCTCTTTATGACCGCACACCTAGGCGGCTGGGAGATCGGTTCCTTCGTCCATTCCATGCACGGTCATTGGCTCAACATCGTTGTGCGCGACCTGGACAATCCCCTTCTCAATCGCTGGGTTCGCGATCTCCGCACCCTTCACGGCAACAAGACATACGATAAGGATGACTACGCTCGCGGCCTGCTCTCCGCCATGAAGCGCGGCGAAACCGTCGGCGTCCTCATGGATACCAACATGACGCCCCCGCAGGGAGTTTTCGTGAACTACTTTGGCCTGCCCGCCTGCACCGCCGGTGGAGTTGCCCGTGTCGCCATGCACACCGGTGCCGCTGTGCTTCCCGCCTTCACCATCTGGGACGAAGCCCTGGGCAAGTACCGCATCCGCTTTGAACCCGCAATCCCCACCGTCTGCACCGGAGACGATGATGCCGATGCCATAGCCAACACCCAGAACTACACCGCGGCCATCGAGCAGGCCGTCCGCGCCAATCCTGAGCAGTGGTTGTGGGTACACCGGCGCTGGAAAACCCGGCCGCAAGGCGAGCCCACACTCTACTGACATCGCCCAATCTCACAGCCGTCGCCGTCCAGTATCACCTCTGACAATGGGTTCGCCGGTTCGATAACTAACCGGTCAATCCTTGCTAACCATGTACTCAGATAGAACATCCGTCCTCTGGCGACTACCTACTTAGTTAATCGTTGTCGCGATTCGTCCTGCTATAGCCGCAACATCATCACCCTGCGAAACATCCAATGTCTGGTGTCTGTGCCCGACGAGAGAGCGCTTCCGGTAAGCAGTTCCACACCTCCAGTGTTCGCGCCGGAGCAGCGGAATATGTTCGTTGAGGTGCTCAGCCTTTTCAAGGCGCAGCGCATTCCCTTCGCGGTGAGCGGTGCCTTTGCATTGCATCAGCACACCGGAATCTGGCGCGATACCAAAGACCTCGACCTCTTCCTTGCCCAATCGGAAGTTCCTTGCGCGCTTGCCGCGCTCTCCTCTGCAGGCTTTGAAACCACGGTCGCCGATCCGGTGTGGCTCTACAAAGCCCATCGCGGAGACTACTTCGTGGACCTCATCACGGGCATGAGCAACGCTGCCATTTCCGTGCGGCACGATTGGATCGACCATGCCAGCAGCGCCGAAATCCTCGGCATTCCCGTGAAGGTTCTAGCCGCCGAGGAACTGATCGCTTCCAAGCTTTTCGTCAGCCGCCGTGAGCGCTTCGACGGAGCCGACATCGTTCACGTCATCCACGGAACAAGCGGCAAACTTGACTGGAATCGCATTCTGCATCTCATCGGCGAACACTGGATGGTACTGCTTTGGGCGCTTGTGCTCTACCAGTACATCTATCCTGCACATTCGCAGTTCGTGCCGCGCACGCTCTGGACTGACCTGTTATCCCGTCTCCACCATGAACTCGACCACCCCAACCCGCACGCTGCTTTTCACGGCAGCCTGATCGATGACAAGATGTTCGCCATCGATGTAACCGAGTGGGGCATGGCAAATCTCAATGAGCAGTTGCGGAATCAGCGCGATCCCGTGCGCGGCAAGGAAGAAGGATGAGAATCGCGGCAGTTGCGGATCTCCACTACAGTCCGCAAAACTACGACAAAATCCGGGCGCAGATGCTGCGGGTGCGCGACGACGCCGATATGCTGCTCCTCGCCGGCGACCTCACCAACTACGGGCGAGTTGCGGAGATGGAATCGCTGCTCTCCATGCTGGTGCGGCTGCGCATCCCTATCGTCGCCATCCTTGGCAATCATGATTTTGAGAGCGGGCACCAGGAAGACTTGATGAAGTTGATGTCCGCTGAAGGAATCATCGTTCTCGACGGCACCGGCTACGAACGCGACGGCGTAGGCTTTGCCGGAACCAAGGGATTCATCGGAGGCTTCGGACGCGGCATGCTCACCGCCTTCGGTGAGCCGGAGATCAAGCGCTTTGTGCAGGTCTCCATCGACGAAGCATTAAAGCTGGAACTTGCAATGTCGCAACTGCGTACCGAGCGCCGCGTCGTCGTGCTGCACTACTCTCCAATTGCCGAAACGGCAAAGGGCGAGCCGATGGAAATTTATCCATTTCTCGGAAACTCGCGACTGGCCGAAGTCGTCGACCGCCACGGTGCTAATTTTGTGGTGCACGGCCACGCTCACCATGGCTCGTCTGACGGAAAGACCACGGCTGGAATACCCGTACACAACGTTGCTCTGTCAATTTTGCAGTCGACCGGAGTTGCCACCCCGTACCGGCTCTTCGATGTGTGACCGGGCGCGCCTCGGTTCGACAGCTTCGGTTGCGCGGCTGTAAACTCGGGAGTTCGGAAGCTTGCACGGCTTCCGCGGAGGCACGATGAGACGGCTGAACGCCTACCTGACTTTGCTGGTGCTGTTCTGCGCCCTGCAGACCGCGCCTGCGCAGGACCTCACATCATTTGAGAAACGAGTCCATGTAAAAATCCTTGCCAATGGGCTTACCGTCCTGCTTTTGGATCGGCCACAAGCACCCGTCTTCTCCTTCTTCACCGTGGTCGATACCGGCGATGCCCAGGATCCATATGGCAAGACCGGGCTCGCGCACATGATGGAACACATGGCCTTCAAGGGTACGGACGAGATTGGAACCACCGATTTCACCGCGGAAAAAGCGGCTCTGGCCAAGGTCGAGGCGGCCTACGCAGAGTACGACCGGGGAAATAGCCGTGCCGTAAATCGCGATGAAAAAAGGATTGCGGAGGCGAAGGCCACCTGGGAAAAGGCGCGCGAAGAAGCCGATCAGTATGTGGTGAAAAACGAATTTCCCGAGATCATCGAACGCAATGGCGGTGTCGGCCTCAACGCCTCCACCAGCTTGGATAGCACCCAGTATTTCTATTCCCTGCCCGTCAACCGCCTCGAACTCTGGGCCTACCTGGAGTCGGACCGTTTCCTGAATCCGGTGATGCGCGAATTTTACAAAGAGCGCGACGTGGTGATGGAAGAGCGGCGCATGCGCACCGACTCATCGCCCACAGGGAGACTGGTAGAGCAGTTTCTTTCCGTCGCCTACGACGGCAGCCCGTATCACCGTCCGGGGATTGGTTACACCAGCGACCTGCGCCACTTCTCCGCAACCGATGCGGCAAACTTCTTCAAGACTTATTACGTGCCCAGCAACATGGTGGTAGCTGTGGTCGGCGACCTCGACGCGGAGAAGACATTCGCACTGGTGGATAAATATTTCGGTCGCATTCCTTCCGGTCCGAAGCCGGAAGAGTACATCACGACGCAGACGAAGCAGACCTCCGAGCGGCGCGTGGCGCTGCAAGATCCTTCGCAGCCTTTTTATATTGAGGGCTATCAGAAGCCGAATTTTCGCGACAAGGACGATGTCGTGTATTCGGTGATCAGCGGCGTAATGAGTGAAGGACGCACCTCGCGCCTCTATCGCGCGCTGGTGCGCGATAAGAAAATTGCTGTTGCCGCGGCCGGTTTCAGCGGATTTCCTGGAGAGAAGTACCGCAATCTTTACGCATTTTATGCGGTGCCCTCGCAAGGACATAGCGCCACCGAAATGGGCGCCGCGATTCACGAAGCAATCGAAAAGCTGAAGACCGATGGGGTGAGCCCTGACGAGTTGAAGATGGTAAAGACTCGCTCCAAGGCAGCTCTGCTGCGCAGCCTTGCCAACAACCAGGGGTTGGCAATTAATTTGGCGGAGAACCAATTGAAGTACGGCGACTGGCGCGAGTTGTTCCGCCGGATCGACAAGATTGACGCGGTGACCAATGAGGACGTAAAGCGCGTGGCCAATGAAGTTTTTGTGGAGAGCAACCGCACGGTTGGAATCCTTGAAACAAAAAGCGCTGCGAAAGGGGCACGGCGATGAAGACGAAAACCCTGATGACGGCCTTGAGCGCCGCGTTGTTGCTGAGTTCCTTGCAGGCGCAGGATGCAATCAGTAACCATGCTACAACGCAGACGAGCGCCGGTGTGGCAACCAACTGGAAGCAGATTGCAATTCCTGAGTTGCCCGCGTTCAAGCCGCAACTGCCCAAGCGCGTGGTGTTGCCAAATGGCATGATCGTGTTCCTGACGGAAAATCACGAACTGCCTCTGATCTCGGGCTCTGCGATGATTCGCGGCGGCTCGGATTCCGAACCGGCGGATAAGACGGGGCTGGTCGAACTGTACGGCGAAACCTGGCGCACCGGCGGTACGGAAAAACTTTCAGGCGATCAGTTGGATGATTATCTGGAGGCGCGCGCAGCCAAGGTGGAAACCGGCGGCGGCGACGCCAGCACCAGCATCAGCTTCAATTGCCTAAAGGCGGACTTCAATGACGTACTGGGAATTTTCGTGGACCTGATGCGCAATCCGGCATTCCGTGACGATAAGCTCGCCCTGGCAAAAAAGCAGATGAACAGCAGCATCTCGCGCCGCAACGATGAGTCCGATGACATCGCCTCGATGCAAACGGATATTCTTGGCTACGGCAAAGCCAGCGCCTACGCGCGCGTTCCAGAGTATGCAACGGTTGCAGCAGTGACCCGCGAGGACCTGCTGCAATGGCACAAACAGCACACTTCCCCGAACAACATCATCTTCGGCGTGGTAGGTGATTTCGATTCGAAGGAGATGGAGGCGACTCTGCGCAAGGCCTTCGGCGGATTCCCCAAAGGCGAAAAGGTTGCGGAGCCAAAGGTCACGATTGCGCCTGAGAAACCCGGTATCTATGTGGTCGACAAAAGCGATGTAAACCAGAGCGAGATCCGCATGATCGGGATGGGCATCGAGCGCAGGAACCCAGACTACTTTGCCCTGCAAGTAATGAACGAAATATTCGGTGGAGGATTTTCATCGCGACTGTTCATCAATCTGCGCACCAAGGCTGGGCTGGCCTATGCGGTCGGCGGCGGCGTCGGCAGTGGATGGGATCATCCCGGACTGACCATCTTGCAGATCGCAACCAAGACCGAGACCACGGCCGAGGCAATCAAGGGACTCTGGGAGCAGGTGGATCTGCTGAAAAAGCAAGCGCCGACCGAGTTGGAGATGAAGCGCGCAAAGGACCAAATTCTGAATTCATTCATCTTTAACTTCGATACTCCCGCGAAGGTTTTGCGCGAGCAGGAGACCTACGAGTTCTACGACTATCCAAGAGACTTCCTCGAGAAGTATCGCGCCGGCGTAGAGAAGGTCACGGCCGCCGATGTCCTGCGGGTGGCCAACCAGTACGTTCACAAGGAAGATCTGAAGATACTTGTGATCGGCAATGAAAGCGAGTTTGAAAAGCCAGTCGCGGCACTCGGCCCGGTAACCCCCATCGATATCACAATTCCTGCTCCGGAAGCCAAAGCCGAAGCGGCCCAACCCGGCGGCAACAACGCCAAAAGCGGGAAGCCACAGCCGTAACCTTCGCAGGCGGGAAAAGAGCGCGTCCTCGGGCGCGCTTTTTCCGCATTTTTCAACAATCTTTCCGCTATTTTGCTTTCAGCAGCCATCCTTCATGCAGAGTTTCCCCCTCTACATTGTTGGCGCGTTTGCTGGTGCAGAACTCCACGCGCCCACGGAGGCGCTAGTGATTCGACCCGCAAGCATTCGCCTGAACGCTCTTCTGCTGTTCTCTCTTCTCGTTTCATTCGCTACTGCCAGGGCGCAAACGGTCTTCAACGGTACCGCCGATGATGGCTCGCTCTATCAAATCGTGCTGCCCACGAACTGGAATCATCAACTGGTGCTCTATGCTCACGGAATCGTGGACCCAGAGGCGCCCATCGCGTTGCCCAGCGATGCCGGGTTCCTCGATTTTCGCGATGCCCTGGTCGCTGAGGGATTCGCCGTTGCTTACTCCAGCTACGCCGCCAACGGCTTCGCTATCCAGGAAGGCATACGGGACACGGATCTACTACGCGGGCAGTTTGCCAAAGCAGCGGGAACAACTCCGGCGAAGACATTTCTGGTGGGCGTCTCGCTGGGTAGTGCGGTCGTGATCAATCTGGCGGAACGTTCCCCGCAAAACTATTCAGGAGATCTGCCGATGTGCGGTCTGCTTGGCGGAAGTCCGCTGGAGGTCGAATATGTCGGCAACGCGCGGGTTCTGTTTGACTACTTTTTCCCCGGCGTGATTCCCGGAACCCTGCTCCATACTCCGCTGTTGTCATACGATCCGGGCTCGTCCGATACGACGGACCTGGGCAATGTCGTGTACGGGAAACTGGTCGGAGGGCTGCTCAGCCCGACGCTGCCCACCTTGCAGTTGGCCGACGCGTTGGGGTTGGAGGCTACGTCCCCCACCGAGGTCGTTACCGGACTGCTTGAGGTGCTCGGCTTCGACGTGCGCTACGTAAACGATCTGCTGGCACGAACCAATCAGGCAAGCCCCTACGATAACCGCTTCATCTGGTATCAAGGCTCACTCAATGACAAGGCACTCAACGCGGAAGTGGAGCGCGTGTCGGGCACGCTGGAAGGATTCGACTACCTGCTGCGCTATTACCAGCCAACTGGCCGGGTTCAGATTCCTACCGTAACTCTGCACACCACGCGCGACCCGCTGGTGCCCTATTGGCACGAGGCGGTCTATCGCTTGCTCGCCACTGAGCAGCATCGCGAGGGACTGTTAGTACAGCAGTCGGTTGATCGCTTTGGGCATTGCGCATTCGAGGACTCCGAGGTCGCCCACGCATTCGCCGGACTGGCGGGCTGGGTGGATTACGGAGTCAAGCCGGCAGGCGGAGACGTAACCGCTCCCGCTCCGTAATTTCTATCGTGCAAAAAGAACGGCGTGGATGGCCCACGCCGTTCTCGCCGATCGGGATGCAAGTACCGCTATTCCTTGGTCGCCAACGTCTTAGGCTGGTAGATACAGAAAGGCTCGGAGGCCATGTAATTTCCCGTGGCAGCATAGGCGCGCGCTCTGCAACCCATACAGACGTTGCGGAATTCGCAACAGCCACACTTGCCTTCCAACTTGTCGGTGTTGCGAAGATCGGCAAAGACCGCCGAATCGTTCCAGATCTCGGAAAACGGCTGCTTCTTTAGATCGCCAGCTACCGCGGGCAAGTATCCGCAGGGAAAAACTTCGCCGTCGAAGGAAACAAAGCAGACGCCAGTTCCGGCAAGGCAGCCCTTGGTCATGGCGTTCATGGCATTCGGGTCTCCGCCGGGATGTCCGTGCGGGTGCGGCATTCCATCGTGGCGGATGCCGCTCTTGCCAAACTTCTCGAAGTCAGTCTTGAAGGCAATGCCGGTGGAGCCTGGCATCGTCATTTCGGTGGCGCCGATGGCGGGCTGGGTCGCAGCCGCTGCGGGAGCCACAGCGGAGCCCTCCTGCTTGCGCTCGGCGGCGCGCCGCTGGCGCACCACGCGGAAGTAGTGCGGGGCACAGGTGGCTTTGAGTTCGATGTCTCCAGTAGCTGCCTGATCGTAAAACCAGTTGAGGATGCGCTCATACTCCTCGGGAGCAACCATCTCCGATTCCGCGATATCAACACCGCAGCCGACCGGGACCAGCAGGAAGGTGTGGAGGGCATCGGCGCCGAGTCCGCGTACCATGTTCAACACATTAGGCAGTTCCACGGCATTGTGGCGCGCGATCGTCATATTGATCTGCACCGGCATGCCGAGCTCTTTGAGATTCTTGAAGCCGTAAATCGCCGCGTCGAAGGCTCCGGGGATTCCCCGGAAGGTATCGTGGGTCTCGGCATTGGCGCCGTCCAACGAAATCGACACACGCTTAACGCCCGCGTCCACAATCTTCTGCGCGATTTCCTTGGTGACCAGGGTGCCATTGGTGGCCAGAGCTACCCGCAGACCTTTGTCGGTCGCGTATTTTGCGAGCTGGAAGATATCTGGGCGATAGAGCGGTTCACCGCCGGAAAGCACCAGGATGGGGTTCGCAAATTCGGCAATCTGATCGATGATGTTCAGGGCTTTATCGGTGGGCAGGTCGGAGGGGGAGGCAAGCTCAGTAGCAGTGGCACGGCAATGCACGCAACGGAGGTTACAGCCTTTGGTCACTTCCCAAAAAATCAGGCGCGGCAGATGCTGGCCGGCGCCGGTACGAGGGCTCACGTTCATGAAATCTCCTAAAAAACGATCTAAAACTCCGACCGCAAACTAAACATACTAGGCTGGATAACCACTGAGCCATGACATATGTCACAGTACGGTTGTGATTTACGTCATTCTACTACGAGAGGGACGTTGATGGCGGCTGCGGCTTCGAAAGAACGGCCTCGGTAAGGATAATCCCCCCGAGGCCGCCGTCTGTTTCCGGCTAAGGTCCAACGCCGCCGCTGTGGCAGTCGGAGCAGTTGACCGAACCCAGGTCACCCAGGTCGATCGGATGCTTAAACGACATTGCAGTGTTCACCACCGCCGCCGGCAACACGCCTTCTTCCTGACCGAGCACGGTATGGCAGGAGTTGCAGTTCTTGGTGATCACCTTGCCGTCCTTGCTGGTGTGGTTGCCGTCATGACAACGGAAGCAGCCATTGAAGTAATAGTGGCCGACATTATCGGGGTGAGTACGCCAATCCACCTTCATCTCCGGGAAGATATTCTCGCGGAAGATGCGCTGGAGTTCCATCACCATGTTCTGGATATCGCCGGAATGGGTGCTGGCCAACTGCGGATACTTCTCCTGATAGTAGGCCGGGATTTGCTGGGCGATAGCGGCCATAGCCTGATCGTTGGTCTTGTACTCCGCGGTGAGAACCTGCACCCCCTGTTGCTTGGCAAAGGGTAGCTTGGGGTTGATGCGGTTGGAACCCATTGCCTGATCGACGGCGCGGTCCGGAGGAGTATAGACGTGGGTTGGCCGATTGTGGCAATCGATGCAATCCATGCGGCGCTGCTCGAGTTTGCTGATCGCGGCTGGATCGGTCCCGGCGGCGGTGTACTCGGTGACGTTGCCATTAGGATCGGTCAACCGCACCCAGGACATCGTCTGGCGCTTCGGATCGCTCCGATACTCAATCTTATTGGCGATGTTCATGTGCCAGTGGATTCCAGCGGTTTCCCCGGAACTCGGATCGCCGCCGCCGGTCTTGATGAGCAACCGGATCTGACGGGGTGTGTTGCCTTCGTCGGAAGCGAAGTGATTGAAGACCTTGAGCTGAGCTCCCCAGAAGCGGCGCGGCCAGTGGCACTGCTCGCAGGTTTGCGAGGCGGGGCGCAGATCGGTGACCGGGGTCTCAATCGGATGCGGGTAGGTATGCAGCACGGTCTTGACAACCTGGCGCAGCCCAGACATTTTCGACTTTACATACCAGCTCGCGCCGGAGCCGACGTGGCACTCCACACAGGTAACCCGGGCGTGCGCCGAGTGATTGTGCGCGGTGAATTCCGGGTGCATCACGGTGTGGCAAAGTTGGCCGCAGAAGCGGGTGGAATCCGTAAACTCATACGCGCGATAGCTGCCGACCGCGCTGAGCAGGATGAACACAAAGAGGAAGGTCAGAAAGAACGCAAGCCGGCTACGCTGTCCTGGTTGGTTCAGGTCGAGCGTGGGCAGTTTGGCGCCGCCCGGCATCGCCTGGAGGCGGCGCTGGCGCTCTCGCCATACGCCGAATGCTGCCAGGGCAAGGCCAGCGATCAGGAAGCCGGGAAACACCATATACGCGAGAATGCCGAGATATGGGCTGGGCTCGGCAGAGGTCACGTCGATGAGGAAAAGGATGATGATATTGGCCAGAGCTACTACGGCCAACGCAAGTCCGCTGAGACTGATGTAGTTACGTAACAACGATCTGTAGGAGAATCCCTCGTTCTGCGGGGAGTTGGGCGCGTTCTGCCCGGGATCGGTCATTCGAGTCTCCTGCAACGGTAACGCGGCGTTCGCTGTCCTGTTTGCAGAAAGCGGAGCAGAGAGCGCGGCAGCAGATTATTAGTATAATCTGCTGCCGCTTCATGCCGCACTACTTGGTGGACATGTGATGGGTTTTGACCTTGTCTCCTGCTGCGCCGGCATACTGAGACAGCGTCGCGGAATCAAGACCATGTTCTTCCTGGTAATGCTCAACTGACATCTTGCCGTCGAGGAACGCGAAGTTCACCGGGTAGGTGTCAGGATCGAGAATTACCTGATAGAAGTGCCACACGATGATAGCCAACGTGGCCAGGATCGCCTCATAGAAATGAACGGTAATGGCAACATCGATCCACCAGCGCGGTACGACGCTGGCAAAGATGACCTTGAACCAGACCATGAAGCCGGTGAGAGCCATCACAAACGTGCCCCAGACCAACGCCCAGTATTCCATCTTCTCGGCGTAGTTGAAGCGCTTAAACTGCGGCTTTTTGTCGGAGAATCCGAGGTAGTAGGCGAACACATCCACCATGTCCGTCGCATCCTTCAGCTCAGGCAGCATATCCATCAGCATACGGCGTCCCTCGCGGTAGAAGGCGAGGTAGATGACGTGGTAGAGGCTGACCGCAATCATCAAGCAGCCCGCGATCCGGTGCAGATAGCTGCGGCCGATTTCGTTGACGAAGAGGAAGCGAGTCGCGGCATCCGGGTACTTCAGAGCGAAGCCGGTGATGACCAGGGTGAAGAACGACGCCAGCAGCAGGAAGTGCTGGATGCGCTGATTTTTGGTCATGCGCACAACAATCCGGGGACCATTCGTGACATGCCCACCATGCTTGCGGCGATCGCTCAGCTTGCGCACAAAGATCATGAGGTTGTGCAGGAACATAAAGCCGACCACACCAACAATCATCAGGATGTAAAAGTTGCGAACCCAATCGATCACCTTGCTGCCGAAGTCAGCCTTGGCAACAGCTTCCGGATCGAGATGGATCTGTCCCTTGGCAAAGTTGGCGTTGGCGCCAGGATGGCACTGTCCGCAGGTCTTGACCAGATTGGCCGGATTGATCGTGGAATTCGGATCAGACGACGGAAGGATGTCGTGGGTACCATGACAGGATGAGCAGCTCGCGGTAGTCTTGGAGCCCACCGCATTCGCCATACCGTGATAGCTGGCGTTGTAACTGTCGGTACGTCCTCCCGGAATGCCGAACTCCTGGGTCATTCTCACGTTGTTGTGGCACTGGGCGCAGGCTACGTCGCCTTGATTCTCGGAGGATACCGAAGATAGTTTGTTGTCGACGGCCTTGATGGTGTGAACGCCGTGGCAGTCAGTGCAGACCGGAGCATGAGTATTGCCGGCCGCCAGATCCTTGCCGTGAATGCTCTTGGCAAACTGAGCCTGCTCATGGCCATGGCACTTGGCGCAGGTCATGGGCACGTTGGTGCGGAAGACCGGCGAAGTGACGTCGCCGGCGCGGCGAATGTCATGGGAACCATGGCAATCCGAGCAGACCGCGGCTTTGTCGTTTCCGGCGGCTACCAGCTTGCCGTGTACGGACTCCTGATAAGCCAGCGCCGGTTTGCCCGCCATACCCGGCATCGCCTGAGCGTGGCACTGGCCGCACATCTTGGGAATATTGACCTTTGCAGAACGGGACTTGGGATCACTAGCCGCCAGGATTTCATGAATATTTCCGTGGCAGCTCTCGCAATTTGCCGCTTTTGCGTTACCCGCGGCAAGCGCCTTCCCGTGAACTCCATTGTCGTACATCTTCTGTTCGTCGGCATGGCAGGTGGTGCAAGTCGGCTTGACCAATCCTGCCTCGTGCGGAAGGCTCTTAATGTCGGTATGGCAATCTACGCAGGAGAACATGGAGCCGTGAATCGACGCCTTAAATGCATCTCCGTGCACCTCCTTGCCGTTGACCATCGAGGCATCGCTGTGACAGGCAAGGCAGTCATCGTTAGTAGGCTTGGGTTGGGCGGCTGCCTTGGTCCCTGCGTACGCAAACCCGGCGCAGACAAGCACCAGGCACATCATCCAGATCAGTTTAAAGTTCTTCACAAACACTTCACCTTCGACTTCGGCATGTGCAACTCAAGTAGCTGCCCGAGCACAGTTGGCCCGGGCGGCCCAATCCAACAGTTTGCGAATGTGCTTACTTCAGCGAACGCACATAGGCGACAGCAGCTTTAATTTCATCTCCGCTCAGCTTGCCGTTAAATGCCGGCATCTTTCCCTCTCCGTTGGTAACGGCGGTGATCAACTGAGCTTCGGACTTGGATTTTACTTCCGGTGAAGTCAACGGCTTCACGCCCATAGCAGGCATGGATTTCATACCGTCAGCTCCGTGACAGGCCGCGCATTTAGTCTTGAAAATGGCGGCACCGTCGGCGGCAAACAGGGGCGTTGCCATGATGGCAACGATTGCAAACGCAAAGAATCTCTTCATCGATTCTCCTGTACTGCTCTGCAATCCTGAAAGCGGTGCTGGTTGAGACGTAGAACTTCCGCTTTTACAGGACCTTATTGGTTTTCGCATCTGCAGCGCACTTGGGGCAGTGAGACTTCTCACGACGCCACGTGATCTGCATCACATGACAAACGGATCATATCCTTTGCCTTGACCGTTACGAATAAGGCTTTTCGCCCGAATTCAGGAAGTGGGGCTCGCCGCGGCGACTGCAACATCTGCAGGAACACACAGATGGGTCCGCCAAAAAATTGCGACTAAGGAAGAACATTGCCCGACGATTCCAGCGTTGCTTGAATCATCTATCCCAGAGAACCAAATTGCAAGAAACTTCGCTGGTTGATCTCACGGGCCCAGAAAGTAGCTGAAAATCGCTAGCCTTGCTGAAAAATCGAAGCAAAAATGAAAAGGACCGCACCAGGCAGCCCTCGTCGATTCCGTAATCGTGTTTAAGAGGCGATGGAACGAGTGCGCTGTATGCGAGCCCGTCGTGCGCGGCTAAGCCCGATGGAACGCACGCGCTCATACGCACCGTGCAAATCGTCGCTCAGACGGCGAACAACTTCCATGCAGATCAATGGGTTGTCACGCAAAAATTTGAGAAGATCCTTGCGCTTCACGAAGACGACCTGGGCCGTATCAAGCAGCTCCGCGGTGACCTCGTAGGCATTGCCGCTGAGCGTGGCGCCCAACCCGAGCACTTCGCCAGGGCCAGCCACACGCAACATCAGGCGCCTTCCACTCTCCGAACAGATGGAGAGTTTGGCGCGGCCCTCGCAAAGGATATAGACTCCGCGTGACGGGCGGCCTTCGGCGAACAGAAGCGCACCTTTGCCGAGAACGGCCTGCTCTTTGATTTCGTCGAATCCGCGAATGGCATCCGGCGACATATCGCAGAAGGGACGATCAGAGCGGAATGCGCAGTGGCTGCAACTCGGCTGCATAGCGGTCTCCATGGAGAGTTTTTATCTGTTGTTCGCAGCCCACGCAGTGATTACAGTCACCCGGCAACGTGAGTCCCGCCACAGGGCACTCCGGCAGGCAACCAGAGCTTGATGAGCGCCTGCCGGGATACAAAATATGCAAACGCGCAAAAGAAAGGTTCGGCGCGGGGCCGAACCATATTTATAAAAATAAATGCTGATCGAACGCTTATTTCATACAGTAGCTAACGCCTTAAGGGCGGCTTTGTTCCGGATGACCAAAGTGGAACCCTTGGCCTGAACAATTTGTCGCTTCTTCATTTCTGCAAAGAGGCGCGTAACGGTTTCACGCGAGGTCCCGATCATTTGGGCAATCTCCTCGTGGGTAAGAGCGAGTTTAATGCGCGGTTCCTGCTTGGCGCCTTCGCCGTTCTTGGCCGTCCACTCCAGCAGCAACTTGGCAAGCTTCTCCGCGGCTGAGTGCGACAGACCCAACGAGCGGATTTCACGGCAAGCCGTATTGTATTTTTCGCTGAGTTGTTCGGCAACCCGCATGCAAGCGTCGGCGTGCTCCCTCAGTAAGCGCAGAAAATCCTCACGCTTAACAAAGTTAACTTGGCACGGATCGATGGTTTCTGCGGTGAGTTCGTAGGGTTTGCCGCTGACCGACGCGCTAAGTCCGAGAACTTCGCCGGCTTCGGCAATTTTGAGGATCAGCGTCTTGCCATCGGTGGAGCAGATGGACAGTTTCACCCGCCCCTTGCAAAGGACGAAAATGCCGCGCGGTGCCTGACCTTCCACGAATAAAACAGCACCTTTGGGGTAAGCGGTGGCGTACTTGATTTGTTCAAAAGATTGAAGGGCGGGTTCAGATAAATCACAGAATATCTGATCGGCCCTCATCTTACAGGTGAGGCAGCTCTCGATAATATCCAGGCCGTACGGTGAAAGCACTGTGGACCCCCTGTGTTGCTGGCTCGGATTCCTGACCCGGCTGGCAGTGCGGCTCCTGAAAAGCCGCGCTTATTCTTCTGTGTACTGAGCACATGCCCGTGCAAACAACCCTTTACGAGGCAGTTTGGACGCACATCCTCAGGTTTAGCTTTTAAGGTTTACGCCGCACCAAAAGGAAGTGCATACGTCACACTCCAGTGTGACATGAACACTTCGCAGTGACCTGCAACACAGCCAAAGGTTCGTACGGCACACCTGCTTGGCCAGTGCTGAGTACGTTGTAAACACTGGGTAGAACAAGGTTTATCGGCGCACGATGCCATCAAGGCAGAGCTCGGTGGTGCGCTACATCTCAATTGGATGGCCTTGAACAAGGAGTGACGAGTAGATGTCAGCCTTGTTGAGTCTGTCTGCAAAAACCGCTCCGGCGAACCCATCGCCGGGTCGCGGACCGCTAAGGTGACTCTCCTGACCTGAGTTGTTGCCGTCGCCGTGCTGGTCGACGTTCGGCAGAGAGTTACGCTATCTCGACTCGATAGAGCTGATACTGCGAGGTCTCGTAGTATTGCCTGAATTCGGGGATGCGCTCAAACTCCTGCTTTTCAAACGGGGCGTTGTAGAGCACGAAAATCGAGCGCGGAGCGCGTCGCGCCGATGCAGCCAGGTTGGCCAGAACTTCGCGGAGCACGTAGTCCGGAAATGGGTTGAACAAATACACCACGAGATTTGCCAGCGGAAATTGGTATTCCCGGGCGTCGGCGCACAAAGACTCGATTTTGCGGCATTGCAGACCGGGTTCGTCAAATCGCTCGATATTCTGGCGGGCGACGGCATCCAACTCAGGCTGCACTTCCACCCCTACGATGCGGGCAAATGGATACATCGCCGCCAGCAATAGGGCTCGCCCTTTGCCCGAGCCAAGATCGATGAACGTAAACGTCTCGAAATCGACGGTCGCCAGATGCTGCATGATCTCGGCGAACTCTTCTTCCACGGTAGGCTGATAGAGGCGCTCGCTGAAGACCTCGCGCAGGCGCACCGATAACGGCAGTCGAGCCCATGTGGTGTCCACGGCGTGATCGCAGTCGTAATCGATGTCTCCGAAGCGGCTGCGGCGGCGCTCCGGCAGTGAGTCCTTTACACATTCCACAAACTGCTCGGCAAGGTAGCGGAATGAGCCTACAAAGCCGCGAGCGCGAATGGAGTCCCGCTGCCAGCGAATCACCGCGGTAGTCAGCGACGGCGGCCGGTTTGATTGCGTCATAAAGTAATTATGGCATTCCGCAATCGAATCCCGAAGGGCGGCCCGTCCTCGCCTCATCGCACCGCTGCCACGCAAGCACGTTCCTGCCCAACTATGGCAAAGTAGAAACAGGCATGGCAACGGCACAGGTGGACCATCGCGCAGCAGGCGCGGCATTCCGTTATCCTAACTTTCGTCTCTTCCAGGCGGCCCGTTTTCTGATGGTGACCGGACTGGAAATGCAGTCGGTGGCCGTGGGCTGGCAAATTTACGAGATCACGCGCCGCCCGCTGGACTTGGGCTTGGTCGGTCTAGCGCAGTTCCTTCCGGGGTTGCTGCTGTTTCTGCTGGGCGGCCACGTGGCAGACCGCTTCGACCGGCGTCACGTCTTGCTGGTGTGCTACGCCAGCTTCACCCTGTGCGCACTGGCGCTGCTGACCATCACTCTACGCGGAGTTCACGGGGTTGCACCGGTGTATATGGTTCTGGTGGCGATGGGCTTTGTGCGCGTCTTCAACGGTCCGGCAGGACAGGCCTTCTCGCCGCTGCTGGTGCCCGCGGCGGTCTTTCCGAACGCCGCCGCCTGGGGCTCCTCGATTTTCAACGCGGCCACCATTCTCGGCCCGGTCATCGGCGGAGTGCTCTATGCGTTGCGCGGGAGTCCGGAGGCCGTCTACCTTACGGCCGCCGTCGTGCTGGCCACCAGCGTTCTCCTGATGCTCGCAATCCGCATCCAGGGAGTGCAACAGATGAGCCGGGGCCGCGACTGGAACACCGTGCTGGCAGGCTTTCAGTACGTTTGGCGTAACAAACTGATCCTTGGCACGACCACATTGGATCTGTTCGCAGTCCTATTGGGCGGCGCCGTCGCCCTGCTTCCGGTGTTTGCCCGTGAGCTTCTGCACGCGGGACCACGCGGCTTGGGCCTGCTGCGAGCTTCCCCGGGACTCGGAGCCGGGTTGATGGCAATCGTGATTGCCTACATTCCTTTGCGGCGCCGCGCTGGAGTGAAGATGCTGTGTTGCGTTGCCAGTTTCGGAGCTGCGACGGTGGTCTTCGGCTTATCCCGAAATTTATATCTGTCGATGTTCGCGTTGTTCCTGGTGGGTGCGGCCGACATGGTTTCCGTGATCGTGCGTTCGACCGTGGTACAACTCGCCACGCCCGACGAAATGCGCGGGCGCGTAAGTGCGGTGAATATGTTGTTTATCGGCGCATCCAACGAATTCGGACAATTCGAGAGCGGAGTTACCGCACAGTGGATGGGAGCTGTGCCTGCGGTGGTTGCCGGAGGGGTTGGGACGATTGTGGTGGTCGCCCTGTGGAGCTGGCTCTTTCCAGCCTTGCGAAGGATAGACTGTCTGACCCAGGAATCGCTGGCGATTGCAGCTGAGCAGGACCTGACGGAGACACAGTGAGAGGGCACTCATTGGCTGCGCAATTCCACGCAAAGCAATGCCATCCAACCCCCGCGCGATTCTCTAACCCACTGAAGCATCTGTTTCGCGGGTCTTACAGGGAATCCATGCTTGGCTTACACGCTCACGCTGATCTGTGCTTCTTCCCACCAGATCTGAGCGTCCTCAGGAATCTCGCGCTTCTGATAGCTGCCGCCGTGCAGGACAACGCGCTCCAGCACCTTCTCAACGACACAAGGTAGCGCTTTGCGCACGGAGTCGCTGAGCGGGGCTCCAATCTCCAACTGTTCGCCGGTGACTCCGATAAGATAGACCTCTTCGGGGCCATCGCCGGCGAGCTCGGCAATGAAGATGGATTCGGTGATGCAAGGTGAATGCGGGTCGAGCCGAACGGCGGGCCGCTGGCGGGTAATTGCTGCCTTGTCATAGACAGTCACCGTGCCAGCGGGCTCGCGATTATCAGCCGAATCGATCAAAATCAGCACGTCCATGCCGGTCATGTACGCGATCAAGTCGAGGCCGGGGGTGCCGAGGTCTTCAACCTCGACACCTTTGCCGAATTCATAATTGGCCGCGATCCAACGAGCCGTGTAGGGTCCCACCGCATCATCGCCAAGCAGGACACTGCCGACGCCGCAGATCTTGATCTTCTTCATATGGTTACAGCACCTTTACCGTTGCCATTGCCGTGCCTTCAGGGTCGAAGGTGTGGCAAGCGCAAGCCATGCAAGGGTCGAATGAGTGAATGGTGCGTATCGCTTCCAAGGGACGGACGGGATCAGCTATGGGGTTGTGAAGCAGCGAAGCCTCATACGGGCCAAGCTGTCCCTTCGCATCACGCGGAGAGGCGTTCCAGGTCGAGGGCACGACTGCCTGCCAGTTCGCAATCTTGCCACCCTTGATGACCGACCAGTGCGAGAGCAAGCCGCGCGGCGCCTCGTGCACGCCCACGCCCTGGATCTCTCCCGAGGGAAATTCTGGATTGTTGTGGATAGCAACGTCGCCCGTAGCGATGTTGTCGACCAGCAACTGCCAGTGCTTCGCACCGAGTTCGGCCAGCATCGAAGCGCGGATCGCGCGAGCCACATGGCGGCCCATCGTGGACTGCAACTGGGCCACGCCAATGCGGCGGCCGGCAACGGTCGAGATGAGATCCAGTGCCTTGTCCGTGTGCTTGCGCGTGAGCGGGTCGCCGGAAGCGTAGCCGACCAGAATCTGCGCCAGCGGTCCAACCTGCATCGGACGACCCTGGAAGCGGGGCGCCTTGACCCAGGAGTACTTGCCGTCAGCCTGCCAATCGGTATAATCCGGTTCGGTCTCGCCCTTCCACGGATGGAGCGGGTCCTCGCCCTTGTACCAGGCATGCTTGGTTTCTTCCGTGACGCCTTCGACGAAGACCTTGTCACGGAAGCCGTCAAAGCGATGCACGCTGGACAAGTTGCCATCCATGATATAGCCGCCGACCAGGTCGAACTTGGTGTTCTTGCTGTCGATCGGCAGATCCGGGGAGGCAAGGTAGTTGGTGACGCCGGCGCCGTAGTTGAACCAATCGGCGTACATCCCGGCGATCGCGCAAACATCGGGCAGATAAACCTGATCGACGAACGGCTTCACTTCTTCCATCAACTGCTTGATCATCACCAGGCGATCCATATTGAGGGTCGCAAGGCTGTCAAGGTTGATGGCATTGGAGACACCGCCCACGGTGAGGTTCTGGATGTGCGGGCTCTTGGAACCGAGAATCGCAACGGCCTGAACCGACTTGCGCTGGTATTCGAGGGCCTGAATGTAATGCGCGAACGCAAGCAGGTTAACCTCGGGACTCAGCTTCATGGCCGGGTGTCCCCAGTAGCCATTGGTAAAGATACCCAATTGTCCACTCGCAGCCACGGCCTTGACCTTGTCCTGCGCGGCAGCAAAGGCTTTTTTGGAGTTGCCTGGCCAGTTGGTCAGGCTCTCTGCCAGGGCGCTGGTCTTAGCCGGATCGGCCGCGGGAATCTTCAGAATATCCACGAAGTCCAGGGCCGACAGGTGATAGAAGTGCACGATGTGATCGTGCAGTCCATGGTTGATCAGAATGAGGTTACGGATGTATTGCGCGTTCAGTGGAATTTCAAGGTTCAATGCATCTTCCACCGAACGGACGGCAGACATCGCGTGCACCGTAGTGCACACGCCGCAGAAGCGCTGGGTATACAACCAGGCTTCCCGAGGGTCGCGGCCCTGAAGAATAGTCTCGATGCCGCGCCACATAGTGCAGGAGGACCAGGAATTAGAGACCGATCCGTTTTCCACTTCCACGTCAACCCGGAGGTGGCCTTCGATCCTGCTGATGGGGTCAATCGTTATGCGTTTCGCCATTTTTGAAACCTTCTAGTCGATGTCGTGGATTAGTGTTCCACTGGTGCGTAGCCAGTCAACTGGATGCCGGGTTTTACCTGCTCTTCGTATTTCGCCATTTTGAGCCAGTCCGCGTTGGTCCCTGGCAGGATCGCCAGCTTCTTGACCGCAACCAGATAGGCCAGCACGGCAATGCCGACAAATGACAGCGAAACCGTCAGCTCAACTGCAGTCGGGAAATACGTAGCGCCGTCCTTGGCGTGGAACGCCAGGGTGGTCGGACTGAAGCGGTAGATCATGCCGCCCAGCGCGCACAGCAGGTGCGCCCGGAACATGGTCGCCAGCTTCCTGGCTTTCTCCGTCGAGAGAACGTAGGCGGAGCCGAGAATCAGCGCCGTCTCCGTCCAGAACAGGATGGAGTAGTAGCCGTCGGTGAACACGTGGAGAATCTTTCCGCGGAACAGAATGTCAAGGAAGCGGAACGCCGTCCAGCAGTACACCGTCCAGACCGTCAGCTTGTTCAACTCTGCCAGCACGCTCGGATCCACATCGCGCTTCCACGCGAGTTTGGCCAGCAGCAGGCAGAGCACAACGCAGTTGAATCCCAGGAACGCCGCCGCCCAGACGTAAATCAAGGGAAGGAACGGCGTCTGCCACAGGGTGTTGACGCGGTTACCGCCCAGGATCATCAGAGCGCCCAGCGAGGACTGGTGCATGATAGGCAGGATGTAGGCGAGTCCGATGATGAAGGGATAAACCTTCGCCATCGCGCGCTCACAGGCTTCGGCCAGGCCACGATACTTTGGCTTTTCGTAAATCAGGTACTCGAACAGTGGCGGCAGGTTTTCCAGAAACAGTGGCACCGTCGCATACAGCGTCATGCAGGCTGCGATTTCCAGCAGCGGAGAATGCAAATTCCAGGTCCAGGGAGCGACCAGCCAATACATGTTCCACGGGCGGCCCACATCCACACCCAGCATGGTAAGACCCGTGGAGTAAGCGAGAAAGCTGGTCAGCACCGCCAACCTCAGCACCGAATGCAGTTTCTCCCGGTTAAAGACCCAGGCGGCAATACCCACGGCGAATCCACCGGAGCCAAGGCCCGTCAGGACCATTACGTTAAAGGTTTTCCAAAGACCCCAGGCAAAGGGGTCGGACATGCCCGAGACGCTGCCTCCCAGGCCCACCACCTCGCGGTACACGGTCAGCACAAGGCCGGCCGCGATCAGGACAACCAACGCCCAGAATCCGCGGGTGAACACGGGGACACCATAGACGGGAACGCTTCTCTCCCACCGTGTCATAGTTGTGGCCTCAATCCGGTCTTCTTCTGATCCTCGACCAAGTGATGAGCGTGCTCTTTGAAGTTCTTACCGGCGAACATCACCATGCCGGCATAAAGGGCTACCGGCAGCGCCAGCCACTTGTAAAGCTTGTGCTGGTACTTCAACCGCTCAGGCAGTGACTCATCGCCAAGGGTGGGCAACCCCAGCTTGTCAAACGCAACCCTGGAGAGATATAGAACCTGCGTGCTACCGCCTTCGGTCTCGCCATAAACCCTGTTTTCAAAGTAACGGCCAGGGCTCACAGCAATGCGGCGTTTCGCCTCCATCAACAGATCTTCACGGCGTCCGTAAATCACTGCCTGAGTCGGGCAAACGGTGGTGCAGCCAGGCTGCAAACCTTTGCCGAGACGTTCGCGGCAAAGCTCACACTTGGTAATCTTAGGATTGAACCCATCCCACGTGAAAGCTGGAATGTGGAAGGGGCAAGCGATCTCGCAGTAGCGGCAGCCAACGCACTTGGAGCCCAACCACCAGACGATTCCCGTCTCCTTGTCCTTGCGAAGGCCTTCGAACATGCAAGCCGATACGCAGGACGGATCGGCGCAGTGCATGCACTGCTGCTTGACGTACGAGTGATCCGAACCATCGGCCGTGCGATACAGCTTGACGATGTTCTTGGTGAAGTAGTTCAGTGCTGGAGGAGCCTGGTGGAGGCCATCCGTGCGGGTATCGGGTTTCAGGTCATTAGCCTGATTACACGCCACCATACACGATTTACATCCAACGCACTTGGTCGCGTCATACAGCAGACCTAGTGCCCCTTTCGGCAGCGGAACTTCTTCAGCGTGGGCAACCTCTGGAAGGGCGGTGGACACGCAACCTGCCGCCAGAAGCGGCAGACTGCCCTTGGCGAGATTTTTGAATGCCTCGCGGCGTGTCATGGCCATGGTTACATCCTCCCGACAGTCGTCTTCTGGTCCTGGTCGGCAACCGCTTCTTCGCTGCTCGTAAGTTTCTGCGAAGCCGCCCATGTTGCGCCACCCAGAGCACCCGCTGCGAGGCCAACCAAACCGGCCGCAGCAGCACCAAAGGTGCCAGCCCTGCCAGAGATGGGAGCATACGTATCAGGCGGAGTTGCGAGGTGAACATCGACACGGTCGAATGCGGGAATGCGGAAACCAACCGACTTCTCCGTGCAACCGAAGCAGGGGGCACCAACACCGATCGGCCAGGCATCCACCATTTCATTGAAGTGACGCGTGGAGCATCCGGCATGGGTTACCGGGCCTTTGCAGCCAAGTTTGAACAGGCAATAGCCTTCATTATGGCCAGCATCACCAAACTGTCCGGCGAAACGTCCGGCATCGAAATGCGCGCGGCGCGGGCAGTGGTCATGGATCAGGCGATCATAGGCGAACTTGGGGCGCTTGAGGTCATCGCAGGCCGGCAACTTGTGCATTACGGCAAACTCCAGCACCACGCCCAGAAGGGTGTACGGATTCGGCGGGCAACCCGGAAGGTTGACTATTGGCTTATCGGTGATGATCGAATCAACCCCGACCGCGTCGGTTGGATTCGGATCAGCCGAAGGTATGCCACCCCAGGATGCGCAGGAACCCATAGCGATAATCGCTGCAGCCTTGGAACCAACTTCCTTGAGCACATCGATCGCTGGCCTGCCCCCGAGCTTCATGTAGATGCCCTGGTCTTTGCGCGGGATCGAGCCCTCGACAACCAGCACGAACTTTCCGGCGTTCTCGGAGACGGCCGATTGCAAGGCCGCTTCGGCCTGCTCGCCGCAGGCGGCCATCAGAGTCTCGTGATAGTCGAGAGAAATTATGTTGATGATGAGGTCTGCGACATCGGGCTTAGAGGTGCGCAGAAGTGTCTCCGAGCAACCGGTGCAGTCTTGGAAGTGAAGCCATACGACCGAGGGCTTTTTTGCCTTCGCAACACTCTTCGCAACTTCCGCCGGGGTAGCCTTCTCAGTGAGGGCCAGTCCCATGGGAGCCGTTGCTACGATGGTGGTGCAAAGCTGCAAGAAATCTCGACGTGAGTAGCCCGCATTCTTCAAGCTCTGGGCTATCGTTGCCTTTTCGATACCGTCTTTTGCCATGTCATATCCTGTACGGTGACATTTGCCGGGGCGATACTTGCGCCCGACTATTTTGCCAAGTGTTTGCGGGTGTTCCGAGCTAATGGCTGGACTGTAGCAGCGTTCTGCTTGTCTGAGAAGCAAAATCTGCTCATCAGACAAGCTTATACTTTATCTGCCAGCGTGCGGTTTCCCATCTGCCAGTGTGGGATCTTCCGACGGCGGTTTCGCATTTCTGTATGAAGCTGTCTCCCTTTTGAAAACCACGTGACTTTGATGTGTGTTAGTACATCTAGGCAAGATGAAAACCGAATATCCCGTTTTTGTTCAGACTCCTCCGGCAGGACCGATTTTTGCCGAGTGACAACCGCTGTACTTCGGAAGGTACCAACTTTTCCGTCCAGCATTTACAATTTCTGTTCATGCGCCTGATCGTTCGCTCTTCCGCCATTCATGCCGCCGGTGTTTTCACCCTGGAACGCATCCCCAAGGGTTCGCTCGTCGTGGAGTACACCGGTACACGTATGAAACATGACGATGCCGACACTCTCTACAGCGAGCGTCCTTATACCTACCTGTTCGGAGTGGGGGACGGCACCTATGTCGTCGATGGCTATGGAATGGCCATGTACCTCAACCACTCCTGTGCGCCAAATTGCGAGACCGAAGAGGATGAAGACGAGCGCGTCTGGATTCGCGCGATTCGTGACATTGCGCCGGGCGAGGAACTGGTCTATGACTATTTCCTCTATGACGGCGAGGGGGATGCGCCATGTACTTGCGGCGCTGACCGATGCCGCGGGACAATGTATTCACCAAAGGAACTGAAAAAACGCAAGCGCGTGTCGCAAAAACGTTCGAATGGCGCAGTTGCGAAAGACAGGCGGAGAGCGCAGAAATAGTCCGTCGCCATCAAATAGAAATGCACACTCCCCTAACCGCCAAGCGCAGACGCCAGAGAAATGTGCGGATAATCAGAAAAGGCTCCCTGTTACTTCGCGGGAGTCTTTTCCTTTTTGCGAGCGGCCCAGCGGGCGCGGGCGGCTTCAGACATCTTCTTGCGTGCCGCCGCCGAAATTGTCCGCTTCGCCATTACCGTAACCGACCTGACCTTCTTGTTGTTCTTCACTGGGGCACGCTCCACGCCGTCTAAGCTACCCAGAACGGAAAGTGCCTCATCGACGCGAGCCAATTCTTTACAAAGCCGGATATGTTCCTGCTTCAACTGACTTACTGCTGCGCTGATTGCTTGGTTTGCCATGGTAAGCATTGTAACAACAATTACCTTAGTCGAGTTGTGTTATCCCCTTAATCGCAAGTGCTCTGACCCTAAATAGATACTCCCACGGTAAGAGAGTGGTAAGAAAGTTGAGATAAGTAACAGGGTCCAGTAAATCCTAACCAGCCAGATCAGCACGCTTAAGACGAAGCAGTGAAACGGCGGCCAGCGTATGCGCGTCGGCAACTCGCCCATCTTCCACCATCTGGTAAAACTCATTCCAGGCAAAGCTTCCCCGAATAATGTCCTGCTCTTCCTTCTCAGGCTGCGCATCCAGTTGAGTAAGTCCGGTGGCAACAAAGACGTGCATGGGTTGGGTAAGAAAACCGTAAGCAATGTAGATACGGGCAAGGAATTCGAGCTCTGTGGCTACCAATCCGGTCTCCTCCCGCAGTTCGCCGCGGGCAAGATCCTCGATCGTGTAGTTACTCTCCTGCTCCCAGGTACCTTGGGGAAACTCCCAGAATCGGCCGCCGACCGCATACTTAAACTGCTCGACCATGTGAACCCGTCCGTTCTCGACCGGAATGACCATGGCGGCGTCGGGCTTCTCCACCACTCCGAAGATTCCGTCGGAGCCATCGGGACGGCGAACATCATCCTCCCGCACGGTCATCCAACGATTCTGGTACACGATACGCGAGCGAAGCGTCTGCATGCAGACTCCCATCATGAAATAGATCCAGCTACCGTGCTCCGCTTAGCAACGGTTAAGCGCCAACCGCTTGCCTTTCGTCGGCTGCCGATAGGTGCGGCGGTTATAATGAATTCTCCCATGAGCTATACCGTCTTGGCGCGCAAATACCGACCCCAAAAGTTCGCCGATGTGATCGGGCAGGATCACGTCGTTCGTACTCTGAAGAATGCACTGGAGCAACAGCGCATCGCTCACGGTTACATTTTCAGCGGGCATCGTGGAATTGGAAAAACCACCATTGCCCGCATTCTGGCCATGGCCCTGAATTGCCAGTCCAGTGACCGCCCGGTGGCCGAACCCTGCGGCGTGTGCGACTCCTGCCGCGAAATTCGCGACGGCTCGGTGGGCGCCATGGACGTGATCGAAATCGACGCGGCCACCAATCGCGGCATCGAGGAAGTGCGCGGCCTGATTGCCACGGCGACCGCCGAACCGGCCCGCGACCGCTACCGCATCTTTATCCTCGACGAAGCTCACCAGGTAACCGATGCAGCCTTCAACGCGCTTCTGAAGACATTGGAAGAGCCTCCTCCGTGGGTCGTCTTTATGATGGCGACCACCCAACCCGAGGACATTCCGCAGACAATCCGCTCCCGCTGCCAGCACTTCAGCTTTCATGCAGTGCGCTTTGACGAGATCGTCAACCACTTGCGCGAGATCGGTGAGACCGAACACCTCACCATCGATGAGGACGCGCTAGCCATGCTGGCCGAAGCCGGCGATGGCTCCATGCGCGACGCCCTCAGCATCATGGACCAGGCCATCTCCTGCTGCGGAGACACCCTCACCGCCGATGTGGTACGCGGCTTGGTCGGCAATGTTTCCACCGAAGTACTGGAGCGGGTAATGAATGCGGTGCGCGAAAACTCCAGCGAGGAAGTCCTGCGGATTGTCGACAAACTCATGGTGGAAGGCCAGAGCGCGACTCATTTTGCCCGGCAAACAGTCCGTTTTCTGCGCAACGCGCTGGTCGCAAAAGTTGCCGGCTCCGAGAGTCCAATTCTGCAGATCAGCGCTGATGAAAAGAAACGCGTCGCCAACATCGCCGCGCAGTTTGGCGAAGAGGACTTGACCCGCTTCCTGCAGATCATGCTGCGCACCCACGGCGACGTTAGTTACAAGCAGGAGCAGCGCTTTCACCTCGAACTTGGGTTGCTGAAGATGGTACATGCACAACGCTTGCTGCCACTGGAACAACTGCTGAGTAACGTGGCTCTCACCGAGGCGCCGGCCGCATTGAGCCCTGCTTCCTCCGCTGCATCCCGCATGCCCGCTCCCAGCGAAGTGCGTCCGGCGGCGCGTGCGGCACAGTCGCCAGCTTTTACCCCGCGACCGCCCGTAGGGGGAGGCTCCTCGCCATTCGGACAGCCTGCCTCCAAGCCCTCTCCGTTTGAGGCTGACAAAGCCCGCAAGGGCCGGGAAGACATGTCCGCTGGCCTGGACACACCCGCAGCATCGTCATCCTCCAGCGTGCCCATGAGCCAGAGCAGTCAGCCCCTCCCGGGCGCATTCGGCTCTCGCCCGCCATCCATCGCTCCGCAGGCGGCGGCTCCCATGCAGGCCATGAGCAGCACGCCATTTGACAATGGTAGCGCGCTGGCAGTTGCACCCGTCATGGAGAGTTCAACTCTCGATGTGGATGCAATCCGCGAGGCTGTGTTGCAGGCCATGGAAACCGGTGGCTCGCAGATGCTGGTCCACGCCTTGGAAGAGGGACACTGGTCCGCTCAGGGCGACCAGCTTTCCATCCAGGTCCAGATGTCGGATGCCATGATCGAGCTCAGTTACACCAGGGAGCAGGAGAAGCTCTCCAATCAGGCCGCAGCCCGGATCGCCGGGCGCACGGTGAAGGTTCGACTGGTGAGCGGAGCCACAACAGCCGCAAAAGTGAAGCCGCGTCAATCCAGCGCTCCTCACGCGGCAGGCGGCGATAACATAAAGACAAGAGCCGCCGACGAGCCTATGGTGAAGCGCATGATCGAGAAGTTCGGAGCAGAAATTCGCATTGTTATGGACCGTTCGGAGAGGTGACAACGATGGACCCGAAGCAAATTCAGGAAATGATGACGCGCGCGCAGGAGATGCAGCAACAGATGCAGCAGAAAATGCGCGAAACGCAGGTCGAGGCTTCCGCTGGCGGAGGCGCTATTGTGGTGCGTATGAATGGCGAGAAGCAGCTCCTCTCGGTCAGAATTGAAAAGGACGCGGTCAGCGACGTGGAGATGTTGCAGGACCTAGTCATGGCGGCAGTGAACGAAGCCATCCGCAAAGTGGATGCCTCTGTGCAGTCGCAACTCGGCGGGTTACTCGGCGGGATGGGTCTGCCCCCTGGACTGTTCTAATCACCCCGGGTCTCATCCTTGCCGACCGGATTGTGAGTCACTGTGGAGTGGAAGTAAGTCATGTCCAAGTTTGCCGAGCCCATGGCTCGACTAATCGACGAGTTGAAGAAGCTGCCGGGAGTCGGCAGCAAGAGTGCGCAGCGTTACGCCTTCCATATTCTTCGCGGCTCTGATGAAGATGCCGAACAGCTTGCCGCCGCCATCCGTGAGATCAAGGCCGCATTGCGGCTCTGTTCAGTCTGCAATAACATCACCGACGTGAATCCATGTGTGTACTGCGCCAGTACGACCCGCAATCAACGTCTGATCTGTGTCGTGGAAGAACCGACCAACATCGCCGCCGTGGAGAAGGGGCACACCTACAACGGTGCCTATCACGTGCTGCATGGAACTCTGTCTCCGATCCACGGCGTCGGACCTGAGCACCTGCGAATCACAAACCTGATGCACCGTGCCGAGAGCGGTGCGGTCGATGAGGTAATCCTCGCCACCAATCCAACCGTCGAAGGCGAGGCGACCGCCGTTTTCCTGGCTCGTCAACTGAAGCCGACAGGGGTACGCGTTACCCGAATTGCAACCGGGATTCCCGCTGGCAGCGACATTGAGTACGCCGACGAAGTAACTCTGCAGAGGGCTCTTGAGGGCCGGCGTGAGATGTAGCATTTTGCTGCGATGCAAAATAAATAAAGCCCTGGCCATCCGGGGCTTTTTGCACTGGGTAAAAGTGAGTGACAGTCTTCTATTCGCGCAGCTTGGTAAGCAAGTCCTGCGGGTGGACGGGCTTTGCGAGAATTTCAAATTCATACCCGCGCACACGCGCGTTTTCCAGTAAGTCCGCCGTTGCCGCCTGCCCGGAGAAAAGCAGAATCTTGCAGCTCGGCAGGAAACCGCGAATGTGAATTGCTGCCTCGATGCCGTTCATGTCCGGCATAATTACATCGCTGATAATCAGGTCTGGCTTTTTAAGCCGGGCAAAATCGACGGCATCGTTCCCGGTGTAGGCGGCGGAAGCATCGAAGCCTGCCTGGTTCAGAATGATGGCCAGTGTATCGGCGATGACATGCTCATCATCCACCACAAGCACGCGGGGCTTTGCCTTGTTATCCGTCATGTGTCCTCTTGGATGCAGGAACTTTGACTCTAGCTTCAGTCAATTATAAGAGCAGTGGTCTTTTCCAAAGTCGCTAAAAGCGCTGCGAATCGTCTCCCCAGCGGTTTCGCCCGGCAAAGAGGTTTCCTCTCCCTAAACATGGAACCACCACTGCTGTCCCGGAATACATCTAACCCAGCGGGCGAGGAACGCCGCCCTTGGTGACCATGCTACAGCAAAGCTCGAAACATTTCCCGCCCCCAACCGGCATAGCCTTTCTGCTCAACCTTTGCCTGGTTTGCTGCCTCGGTTGCTGCCTAAGCTGCACCCATGCAGACTACAAGCATTCCCTGCGGACGCAAAGCCTTAGTTTTCCCCGACACCAGCCAGTCATGCTGGCCGCCTACCAGCCCTGGTTTGGCGGCACCAGCCACATCAACGTCGGCTACTCGTCGCAGGACCGGACCGTGCTGGAAAGGCAGATCGCCGACGCCAAGCAGCTCGGCATCTCCGGGTTCGTCGTCAACTGGTATGGCTGCCAGCACCAGTTTGAAGACAGTGCTTACGCCCTCCTGCAACAACTCGCGGACGCCGACCCTGACGGCTTCAAAGTAGCGCTCATGTACGACGAAAATGACAGCAACCTTGCCAATCCCACCGATGCGGTTCTCGCCGATTTGAACTATGCTTACCAGCGCTACATCGCACGCACTTCGCAGCTTTCCCGTTCAGCGTACCTGCGCTACAACGGCCAGCCCGTGATTTTCGTCTTTCCCAAGGAGGGCAACACCGATTGGAATCGCGTCCGCCAAGTGGTAAACACTTGGGACGATCGTCCCCTGTTAATTTACAAGGACCCAACCGAGAAGTGGGCTGGAGCCTTTGACGGCTTCTACGCGTGGGTGCAGCCGGGCAAGTCCGGCTGGCAGCGCGATGGCAGCAACTGGGGTCAGGATTACCTTGAGTACTTCTACACCACCATGACTCACAGCTTCCCGCAAAAGCTCGCGGTGGGTGGAGCGTGGCCCGGCTTCAATGACTCGCGCGCCTCCTGGAGCCTCAACCGTCACATGGACTCGCGCTGCGGACGCACCCTGGAACAATCCCTGCAGATGTTCCGCCGCTACTATGACGCCAGCCGCCCGCTTCCCTTTCTGCTGATTGAAACCTGGAACGATTACGAGGAAGGAACCAATGTGGAAGGCGGCCCGCACGGTTGCAAGAGCTGAAATGGCGAACTCTGTCGTATGATCACTGCTATGGACGAACGGACCTTTCAAAAGCACGCCGAACAAGCCATGGAGCGGCTCACGCGCGCTCTGTACGCCATCGAGGAAGCAGCGGGGTTTGAAGTGGAGGAGCGTGGCGGAGCGTTGTACCTGACCTTCGACGAACCGCCTGGAACCTTTGTCATCGCGTCGAATTCACCAGCCCGGCAGATCTGGATATCCGCACTCTCCACCAGCTTCAAACTCGACTGGAGCGAATCCTACACAGATTTCCTGCTCGCCTCCAGTGGAGAGCCGCTGCTGCCTCTGGTCGCGCGGCTGCTGACCCAGCAGACGGGCAACGCCGTCGCCTTGGACTGACGCTCAGCTCTTGTTGCGGTGCTCCCTACTCGGCATTCCGAAGATGTGCCGGAGGGACCACTGCGGCGGCGGCTTTTCTCGCGTTCTCAGGAATGAATGGCTCGGTGGTAGGCTCGCCCAGTTTGCGGCGCAGATCTTCCGCAATCTGCCGCCCGTGGTGACGCCCGTTCTCAATAAAAATTTCGCTAGTATTCATGCCCGCAATAATCACTCCCGCAAGGTAGATCCCCGCCACATTGCTTTCCAGCGTGTATGTGTCCACAACCGGTTTCGAGGAGGGTTGCTCTGACAGTTCCACCCCCAGGGAGCGCAGAAAACTGAAATCCGGATGATATCCGGTCATGGCAAGAACAAAGTCGTTCTTCAGCCGCAACTCGCCCTGTGGCGTCTCCAGCAGGATGGCGTCTGCGGTGATCTCGCGTATCGAGGAGTTGAAGTACGCCGCAATCTCATGGTTCTTGATGCGATTTTCGATGTCCGGCTTGATCCAGTATTTGACGTTGGGCGAGATCGCTGCCCCGCGATGCACCAGCGTGACGCGGGCTCCGTGACGCCACAACTCCAGTGCCGCAATCGCCGCGGAATTCTTCGCGCCAATCACCACCACATTCGAGCCATAGTACGGATGCGGCTCGCGATAATAGTGGGTGACCTTCGGTAAATCCTCACCCGGTACACCCAGGCGGTTGGGTAAATCGTAGTAGCCGATCGCAATCACCAGCTTGCGCGCGAGAAACTCTGTGGCACGGGAGAGCATATCCGTACAGTGCACCAGGAACGCACCGTCGGCGCCCTCGATGCGCTCTACCGTGTGATACTGGCGCACGTCCAGACGATAGAACTCCGCAACCTTGCGATAATATTCCAGAGCTTCCTGACGCGATGGTTTCTGCTGCGCACTGACAAAGGGTATATCGCCAATCTCCAGCAGTTCCGGCGTGGTAAAGAAAGTCATGTTGGTCGGGTAGTTATAAAGCGAATTGACCAGACAGCCCTTCTCCAACCCAACCACGGAATAGCCTGCGCGCCGCGCCTCAATCGCACAGGCAAGTCCGGTAGGACCGGCGCCAATGATGAGTACGTCGAATTGCTCCATGGTGCGCCCCCTTACAATTAAATGTTACAACGAATGGCGGCGCTTGACACCCGCGTGGCAACCCATATTTCCTTTGCTAAAGCCGCCCCAATTCCGATTCGCAAGCGCCCCGTTTACAAAAACCCCATGTCCTCATCGCGGTGCAGCGGTTTTGCGGTAAGCTCAGAAGAGCGGGCGCCACTCCATGCGCTCACCGTCTCTTACACTCATGCACGAACTCAAACTGGCAATCTTTGATGTGGCGGGAACCGTGATCGAGGATCACGGCGAGGTAGTGTCGTCTCTGGTCGATGCGCTGGCAGCACACGGCATCGGGGTCAGCAGCGAGGAGTTGTCCGAGTTCAAAGGTGCGGCCAAGCGCGATGTGATTCGCTTCTTCGGCTGGCGCAAGCGCAACGAACCGCTCAGCGACCTGGCCGTAGAAGCGGTCTATGACGACTTTGTCCGGCTGGTAAATGGCCACTACGAAGAGCAACTTGCGCCGATCGCTCAAGCCGAGGAAGTCTTCGAGTCGTTGCGCAAGCGCGGCATGCAACTGGCGCTAACCACCGGCTTCGGCAACCCTACGCTGGAACTGGTCGTGCGTCGCCTGGGTTGGCAGGAATGGTTTGCCGCGACCGTTTCCAGCGATGAAGTCGCGCTCGGCCGACCCGCGCCGTACCTGATCTTCCGCGCAATGGAGCGCTGCCGGTGTCGTAGTGTTCACGAAGTGCTAACTGTCGGAGATACTCCTCTCGATCTGCAGTCGGCGGCCAACGCCGGAGTAGCCCTGAATGTCGGCGTCCTGACCGGCATATACCGGCGCGAACGCCTGGTTTGCGAACCACAGGATGCTCTGCTGGCCTCGGTGGCCGATCTGCCCACATTACTCGCCCAGCGAGAATAGGCCTCCGGGTAGTAAGTATAATTTTCTAGGTAAGTAGCAGGATTACACGATTATGAGCAGTTCACCTCATATTCGCCGGAACCGTTGCGAGGTACAAAGGTACGTGTACAAAGGTACGCCCCAATCGCAAGGACGGCTCTCATGTTGACCCTAAGAAAATCGATGAATCAGTATTACAGCGAAGCCGAGGCTGCGCGCACACTGTGTATAACCATAGACGCGCTCCGCAACATATTGGATAAACATATCTTCAACGAGGCGCATCCCCGCCCGGCAGTGCTGGAATTTACTCACGCCGAATTGCTTTTGCTTTCGGTCTGGGCAGAACCCGAGCGCGGGGGCAACGTGGTTGCCATGCCTTCGAAAACCTAAAGCGGCACGCGATCACTTCTGCACGGGACAGGTAATTTCTTCCTAGCCCGTGGGGTTGTCTCCCGGTTCCTGCCCAAACGACCACGCTAAATTCGTTTGGCCCATCGCTTGCTCTACCAAGGAACAAAGTGGAGGTGGGTATGGCGGAAATCACGAGAGAGCTGTCACAGGAGTACTGGCGGCCTGCGCCGCCTGCGGGAAGTCAGTTTCAAACGCACGGCTTCCAGGCGCAGGCCAAAGAAGCATTCTGTGCATCCTGCGGCACCCCTTATGCTGCAGGCGCGCGTTTTTGCCACCTCTGCGGACGAGGCCGCGAAGACGATTTGCATGCTGCAAGGAGTCCAGTTATGGACTGGTTTGATCTCGACGTGATCCGGACGCAATCTGGCCTGTCGACGGTCTCCCTTATATTTGTGCTGGCGGCCACCATATTCCTGTTGGCAACCGTGATGACCGGCCTCATCTACAACACCTCGACCCTTGCCGAGTGGCAAGCGGTACAGACTTGGCGAGTCGAATGGTTGTTGGCTACGGTTGTGGCACTGCTGGCGGCAATATTGTTCAAGAGCAAGTAAAGAGAGCGGCAAACTTCAAGGAATGTCCGAACGCACTCCTCAGGTCGCGATAAGCTGATCGAATGTCCACAATCCAGCTTCGACAGTGGCGCAACTGCTTGCAGGAAGCAGCGCGGTTTGTGATAGGCTAGGGTTGTGTGGGCGCGTAGCTCAGTTGGTAGAGCAACGCCCTTTTAAGGCGTGGGTCCTGGGTTCGAGTCCCAGCGCGCTCACCAGTTAACTTGTTAATTTCACGCCATTTATTGAGAATCCAAGGGTCCAGTAAGTATCCCCCGGCAGAGCCGGGGGCTTTAGTTTGTGAGCCGCTCAAAGCGG
>CAZLZA010000049.1:0-38234 GCA_964563875.1 uncultured Acidobacteriaceae bacterium | reverse complement strand
GCACCATAAATACCCGGGCCCCATTCGACCACGTTGAGGTAAAGCTCCAGAATGCGCTGCTTGCCGAGGACGAGTTCGGCGACCGGTACCAGCGTGACCTCCGCGCCCTTGCGAAGGAAAGATCGGCCCGTTCCGAAGAACAGGTTTTTAACGAGTTGCTGCGTGAGGGTGGACCCTCCGCGCATGCGACCGCCTTCCATATCTTCTTCGGCGGCAAGTTCGATGGCGTGCCAATCGAAGCCATGGTGCTGGTAGAAACGCGTGTCCTCTGCGGCGATGACCGCGTGCTGGAGATCGGGCGAGATCTGGCTGAGCGGAATGAATTTGTAGCGCTCCTGATACGGCGTGCGATGAATCCAGGCCTGCACCCGGCGCTGGATGTGCACCGCGGTGGTCGGCGGATCGATCCACCGGGCGGCCACCAGGAGCAGCACGGCAAACGACCAGAGAAGCGCCGCACCAATGAGTATCCATCGAACAAAGGAACGAAGAGAACCCTTCCGAAGCGGGGTCTTGGAGCGGGTGGGTAGCGTTGCCGTCACATATCCAGAATAGCAGCCTGGGCCTGGTTGATCGTGAGCAGGCGAGACTGCCGGTGCGAAGATGCTAGAATTCGGATCGTATGCAGCAACATTGTATGCAGCAACGGCGGGCTCATGGCTCCTTGAGAACGGTTGCGTGGATTGGGCTGGTGCTCTGGCTTGGCACTCTGGCGGCATCCGCCAAGCACGCCCCCGGTCAGAACAAACAGCTCGCCAAGCGGGTGGACGCGATTTTGGCGCGCCCGGACGTGGCACGCGGCTTCTGGGGGGTGGAGATTGAGGACCTGGAAACCGGGCGGGTGGTTTACGCGCACGATGCCGACCGGCTGTTCACGCCCGCCTCCAATACCAAGCTGTTTACCACGGCGGCGGCGCTGGCGCTGATTGGGCCGGACTACCGGATTCGCACCACGGCGGAAGCCGCCAGCCTGCCGGACAAGTACGGGCGGCTGAGCGGAGATCTGGTCCTGATCGGGCGCGGTGATGCCAACCTGAGCGGACGCTCGCTTCCCTACAACCTGAAGACGGAACGTCCGCTTTCGCCCGCGCATGTGCTGGAGGAGATGGCCGATCAGGTGGCGGCCCGTGGGGTGAAGTTCATCGACGGAGACATTGTGGCCGATGACAGCTTCTTCGTCTACGAGCGCTATGGCGAGGGATGGACGCAGGACGATCTGGTGTGGGAGTGGGGCGCTCCGGTTTCGGCACTGGCGATCAATGACAATGTGGTGTACGTGAACATCCTTCCGGCGGAGCGGGTGGGCGAGCGCGCCTTTGTGAGCATCTCGCCGTTTGCGGAGTATTACCACATCGAAAACCGGGTGCTGACTTCGCCGGCGGGAACCGGGCCGCGCAAGGTTTTTATCCAACGGCAGCCGGGCTCGACGCGGCTGGAAATCTGGGGCAACATTCCGCTCGATGATGCAGGAGCCGGTGAGGCGCTGGCGCTGGAAGAGCCGGCGGAGTTTTGCGCTCGCCTGTTCTGGGAGTTGCTGGAAAAACGCGGGGTGATTTTGTATGGCCGGACCCGGGCACGGCACACGGCCATGGCCAGCCTTGACACTTTCACGGTGACCGCCAACGCGCCCATGGGTGGCGCGGATGATCCGCTGCCGGTCTCACCCGCTCCGGTGGTGCTGGCGGAACACGATTCGCCGCCGCTGGGCCTGGATATACAGGTGATCAACAAGGTAAGCCAGAATCTCCATGCAGAAATGTTGCTGCGGCTGCTGGGACGCGAGAAAGGGATGAGCGGCTCGGTGGTCGGCGGACTGAATGTGTTGCGCGGATTCCTGGTGCAGGCCGATGTGCGGCCGGAGGAGTATGCGTTCTACGACGGCTCGGGATTGTCGCGGCAGAACCTGGTGTCTCCCCGGGCGACGGTGAAGCTGCTGCGTTTTGCGGCCAAGCAGAGTTGGGGCGCGGAATATATGGAAAGCCTGCCGGTCGCGGGAGTGGACGGGACGCTGGCCTCGCGCTTCAAGACGCTGCCTCCAACGGCGATGCTGCGGGCCAAGACCGGCTCGCTCGAACACGTCAATGTTCTCTCAGGATATCTGACGACCGGCGGAGGCGAGCGCCTGGTGTTTTCCATCATGGGCAACAACCACACGCTCACGAACAAGAAGGCGACAGACATTCTCGACGAGGTTGTGAGCGAGGCGGAACGGTTTCACGATTGAGGCGCGAGGATGCATGGACGGACCGAGTTTGCAATACGCAGTTCGTAATATGCAGTTCTACGAGGAAGGAATGGCTTCGTTGGGATACTCAACCCGGGCGCTACCAACCTGCATGGTGATGCAACGCGCCCGCTCTAGTTCCTTGAACATGCAGTTGGAGCACAGGCAGGCGTACTCCAGGGTTTCGCCGGTGAGGCGCTCGCTGGTGAGGGGAATCGCCAAACGCACTTGAGTCTGGCAATGCTCACAACTCATGGGACCGGAAAGCAGATAGCGAAAGACCCCCCAGGCACGCAACAGTTTGACGTCGCGGGTTCGAGGATCGGGCGAAGACGCCGCATCGTGCAACAAGCTCAAGTACTCTTGCAGCACGACACGAGATGCTGATAAATCAGAGCCTGTCATTACCGATCCATTGCACCACGAGAGACAATCGCACAGCAAGATAAAAAACAAATGAATTGTAATGTGCTGCCGGACTGTCATCCGAGGGAGGAAAATCCCGGGACCGGTTGCAGCTAACGGAAAGCGTCGATGGGGTAGACTGCGGGAATAGATCGGAATACATGAGAGTTCGATATGGAGGACAAGGATGCTGCAGATTCGCGCGGCGCGGCCCGGGGACGTGGGAACAATTCTGAAACTGATTCGGGGGCTGGCCGAATACGAACACGAACCGCAGGCGGCACAGGCCACCGAGGAAGATCTGTTGCGCGATGGTTTCGGCGCGGAGCCGAAGTTTCACTGCGTGCTCGCCGAGTGGGAAGGCGCGGCGGTGGGATTCGCCCTGTACTTCTATAACTATTCCACCTGGAAAGGGCGGCCGGGAATCTTTCTGGAAGACATCTTCGTGTGGCCCGAATATCGCGGTAAAGGCATTGGAAAGGCACTGTTGCTGCATGTGGCGCGGACCGCGGTGGAGGCGAATTGCGGCCGCTATGAGTGGCTGGTGCTGGACTGGAATACTCCGGCGATCGATTTCTATGAGAGCCTGGGGGCGAAGCAAATGAAGCAGTGGCTTCCGATGCGAGTGGAAGGAAATGCGCTTTGGGAGCTGGCGAAGAAGAACTAGGTTTCAAGATTTCAAGATTTCAAAGACAAAAGCAGCCGAAAAAAGCCGCCTGGATGACCAGGCGGCTTTTTGATTCGGGGAACCGGAGAGACTATGCGATTGGGCTGTGCGACTTCGGCGAAAGCTGCGGCAGCAGGGCGGCCAAGCCGAAGAACGCGCCGGTAAACAACAGGTCGCTTACCACCGTGTTGCGGAAGAATGGGATCGCCATGGCGTAGCACTCGGCCAAGCCTGCCAGCGTCTTGGGATACATGCTCCAAAGAGACCACACCGCGAAATTGCTGACGGCAAAGAAGGAAAGCGAGGCAGCCAGCGAGGCCGAAACAACGCGCAACGGCTTGGCGTTGGAGGCCAACAGCGAACCGAGCAGAACGATGGCGGCATACCAAGCCCAAGTCACAAGGTCGGAGGCGCTTAGCGGATAACCGTAGACGAAGCGGGAGAGCAGCACATCGGAGGCGATGAACAAGGTCACCGGAATCCAAGCTTGCTTGCGCGGCATGCGCGCACCGAAAAACAGCAGGGCCGCTGCCACTGGGGTGAAATTGAAGCTGCCGGCGTGCGGGTTCAGAAAGCGGGCGGCAAGGGCGAGCAAGACAAAGTAGTAGGGCAGCATGGTCACCTCAGTCCTCAGCCTTAGATTCTGTCGCTCCCGGAGGGGTGGCGTCAAGCGAGAGATGAAAATTATTGGGGACAAGGAAAATGATGGGCTCGGCTGAGCGGAACTGGTTCGGACGGTTTCCCCCGACTCGGGCTGTTACTTTTCACTTCGATTTTTTTATTTCAACGGCTCGAAGCCTTGCGCGACAGGGTGGAGATGGGAGTCGAGGAGCACGTAAGCCTGCAAGGGACGGCGGCGCTCGTCGGGATAGAGAAACCTGACGTCGCTGAAATGCACGAGGTCGGCAGGCGCGGGCGTGGTGAGGTGCTCGGCTTCGAGTAGCGGAAAGCGAGCCCACTCGATATAAGCGCGCCCCAGAGGAGTGTTGCGGGCCGCCTGGGTCGCCGCGGTTGGCTCCGGCTTGTAGTAGGTCTGCGCGCGATTGCCGGGGTCGACCTCCGGACGGAGCGAATCGACGCGCATGGAGATGTAGGCGGTGGGCGTTTCGGCCACCCCAGCCCACTGAAACGGGTTCACCATGTAGGGAAAAGCGGCGACTCGGGTCGCGGCTTCGCCGTGGAACTCGACGGCATTGAGCGCGGCGAGAGCCCGCCGGTGCTCAAAGTCGCGCACTCCCCACAAGGCCACGACCGAGAGCAGCGCCGCGATGGCGGCCGCGCGACCGCGCGGACCGCGTTGACGAACGCCAATCTCCTGGCCCACCAGTCCGAACAATCCCGGCAGTACGAGCGCGGCGAACAACACGGCCAGCATCAGCGGCTCGATGATGAAAACGATGTCCCAGGCATACCATTGGCGCGAGAAGGGATAGAAAGGCCGCAATCCGTAATTGTTGGTGAAATCGAGCAGCAGGTGCGAAAGCCCGGCGATGCAGGCGAACAGATATAGCCATCCCCAGCGGCGCGGCGCTGGCGGCAGTTGAGATGCCCGCCGCAAGCGTTGCCTGAGCGCGTCCAGCAGCCAGACGAGGCCGACGACCAGCGCGGCGAGGAAGGGAATTGCAAGAAAAGTGTGGGTGATGCCGCGGTGCTGGATGAATCCGCAGGCCGAGCCCTTGAAGTAGGCGAGCATGTCGATGTCAGCCGCTTCGGCGGCGAGGGTCATGGTGAGGGTGGCGAGAGCGGTCTTGCGATTGAAACCCGCACGGGCAAGGGTAGCTCCGGTGAGGAAGTGGGTTACGGGCTCCATGACGTGAGATTCAGGTTGGCAAGGATTGCGCTGAAAGTCAAAGGGGATCGGCGGAGTGCAGGGCCGGATGCCATCCGTTGCCGGGGGGAATGAGCAGGGTCAGAGCCCTGGGAACGATGGAGATCTGGGTGGGAACTGGGCCGAGAACTTCGCCATCGGCCTGCACGCGAAGCTGGCTGGCACCCGCACTGGGAGCGTGGCAGGTGACCGACTGGGCGGAGACAAAGGAGAAGTCGGCGTCAGGGTTGTCGAGTTCGTGATAGGGAGCGATGCCGGTGAGAGCCTGCAAGGTATAACGCAGCAGGTGCGCCCGGCTGGCATTGCGCAGGAGCATAAGGCGCAGGTCAGGCGAGAGCAGCGAGCTGCCGGGACGCCAGTGGCGCAGCGGGCCGCCGAACGAACCCACCCGCATGGCGACCAATTCGAGGGCAGTGGTGTGGACGACGGCGCCCTGGCTGGTGGTGATTTCCAAGGGAAAGGGAAGGAAATCATGGCGGAAGAGGAGCCGCGCGCCCTGCGAGTAGTAGGCGAGATATCCGCCGTGCTGCTTGGCCCGAACGTTGGCGCGATAGAGCAGTTCGGCGTGCACGCCGACGCCGGCGGCCACGGTGAAGTAGCGGGAACGGCCCGCGCTTTGGATTTGTCCCAGGGAAATGCAATGCGGGGTGAAGCCGAGGATGCGAGCGGCGGCCTGCTCGGGGCGGCCCGCCAGCCCGAGATCGTGGGCCAGCACGTTGCCGGTGCCAAAGGGTATGACGCCCATCATGGACGTGCTCCCGGCGACACCCTGGAGCGCTTCGAAGACCGTACCGTCGCCACCGCAGGCGAAGACCGCATCGCAACCAGCGCTGATGGCGGCACGCGCCTGACATCCGGCGGAGCCTCGGGCCTGGGTTGATTCGACGAGAACCTCGACCCCGGCGCGACGGAAGACCTCCGCAATACGGGAGATGGTGGCCACGCGAGAATCCAGGCGGGCTCCGGAAACGGGATTGAACAGCAGCAAGGCTTTGTGAAAAGCAGGCATCGGGCGGATCAGGTGGCCTCTCGAAACTGGAGTATACCTGAGAGCTCGGCGAGCCCTATGCCCGGAACCGTCAGGCGATTGCCGGAACGGGCGCGAAGGACTGCGCGTGGCTGGGCTCCGATGAGCCGGCCGGAGTTTCAGCGTCCCGCTGCGACTCGTCAAAGCGGCGCAATGCCTCCAGCAGAACCGACTGGGTACTGTGGGTGATGGTGTGGGGGCACTCGACCCGTTCGAAATCGATCAGGAATACACCTTCCGTCCAGGTCACCAGCACGTAAGCCGCAGCTTCGCCAATCAGATTGCCAAGGGTGGCGTGCACCATTTGGCCATTGTGGAACTGCATTTCGCCCTGTTGGCCTTGGTGGCTGAGCCCCAGACGGCAGGTTTTGCGTCCGATATCGAGCGATTGCACCAGGTCCACCACCGACATCTGCGACAGGGTGCCGCGGACACTGGTGGAGTCGGCAGCCTCACGCGTGGCCTTGCCGAGCGTGACGCGGGCAAGGACGCGCTTGATGCGGGTCATCGCCTCTTCGACGAAAAATGGTTTCTCGATGAACTCTTCCACCAGTGGGCTGGAGCCAGCCAGCGGACCGGTAATATCGGCGCGCGATGCGAGCATCACCACCGCGACCCGGGGGAAGGAAATACGGAGCTTGGCCAACAGCTCCAGACCGCTCAGGCCGGGCATCCGGAAGTCAGAGACGATGAGGTCAGGGGTCTGCCTTTCGGCCCGGCGGAGCGCCTCGGAGGCGCTGGCGCAGGCGTGCACGGTCGCCAGGGGAGCAAGCGAGCGGATCAGCAACTCGCGGATCATTGGATTGTCATCCACCAGCAGAACCTGCGTAGCTTGGCCCATAACCACAACCTCCCTGCAGTTCTATGTAACGGATCTGATTACCCGGATCTAAAGCCTTGCACATTGCGCCAGCGATAATAACTGCCGGGAAAGCGCAATCCGGGACGCAAACTTTATCCCTGCGTTCACCGTTACCCTGGCTCGGGAATGCAGAGTAACGCCATCTTCGCACAGGCCGAGGAGGATGGGGTGACACATTGGTATCAGGACATCCGTGCGTTTAGCTGCTGAACTATGCGATTGGGGGCGATTGCGGGAGCCCTGGTGACCGAGGACACTTCTCGCGAACGGCGGCATCTGCGAGAATCAATATGTGAACAACGAAAAGCTGCAGGTAGCGGTGGTGGGCGTGGGCTCGTTTGGGCGCAACCATGCCCGGGTTTACCAGGAACTGGGCGGCGAAGGCGTGGAACTGGCGGCGGTGGTGGACGCCGACCTGGCGCGGGCGCGGGCGGTGGCCGCACAATTCGGCGGACAGGCGTTTGGCTCGGTAAGCGATATGCTCGCGGCCTGTCCGGCGGTGCAGGCGATGAGCGTGGCGGTGCCTACGATGGCCCATCTGGCGGTGGCCCGCGAGCTGATGGAACGCGGCGTCGATGTGCTGATTGAGAAGCCGCTGGCGTTTTCACTGGCTGAAGCCGACGCGCTGATTGGGCTGGCAAAACAGCATGGGCGGGTGGCGCAAGTGGGCCACCTGGAGAGATTTAATCCGGCGGTGCGGGCTACTTGGGCGCTGCTGACCCGGCCCATGTTCTTCGAGGTGCACCGGCTCAGCGTGTTTACCCCGCGTTCGCTGGATGTGGACGTTGTGCTCGATCTGATGATCCACGACTTGGACATTGTGTTGAAGATGGCAAAGAGTCCGGTGCGGGAGTTGCGCGCCGTCGGACTGCCGGTATTGACCGGCAAAGTGGATATCGCCAGCGTGCGAATCGAGTTCGAAAGCGGCTGCATTGCGAACTTTACTGCCAGCCGGATCAGTACGGAACGAGTCCGCAAGCTGAGATTCTTCCAGCCCTCACAGTACGTCTCGCTGGATTACTCGCGGCGTGATGTGTTTTCACTGACGGTGAAGCCGACCGCCAGCGGCGTGCCCGAGGTTGCTCCCTACAAGCCACAGGTGAGCACCGAAGAACCGTTGCTGGCCGAACTGAGCAGCTTTGTGCGGGCGGTGCGGCAGCGCGGAACCCCCGAGGTAACTCTGGAGGATGGACGCGCTGCCCTGGCCCTGGCGATTGAGATTCAGCAGCAAATGGCGGAGCACCACAAGCGCGCTCACCTGGACGAGGTGGCGGCGGCGATGCGTGGCACCAATAGTTAAGAAACGTTAAGGGGCGGAGGTTTGCTCGATTAGCCAGCCCTGATGCCCGGCCAGATGCGAGAATCGTTAGGTACGCTTGCCGGTTGAGCACAGGACGGCGAGGTGAGGCCGTGCGCGGGTGCACGCCGGAACCAGCACCCCGGACGCGGGTCTCATCCAAAAGTGTTTGCGGATTTTAGAGGAGTACCGAGATCGAGTCCGAGAGCAACAATCAGATAGCGCCGCCGCCAACCTATCCTGCGCCGCCGCAACCAGTACCGCCGAAGCGGACGCGGGTGCCGGTGGAGGAGGATCAGAATCCGGAATTTGTGCCGCACCTGCTGGCACAACTCGAGGATGAGTTGGCGCGTTCGCGAAAGCGCGAAGCTTTCTGGATCTCGGTCATTGTCCACATCGTTTTGGTGCTGCTGGTGATCTTCTCGCCCCAGTGGATGCCGAACTGGGCGCAGCCTCACCTGCTACGCGCCGAAGATCTGGCACGAACCAAGGAACCGACCTACTTAGCGCTACCGGAAGATCTGCAGAAGCCGCCGCAAAAGGTCCATGCCGATAAGCTGAGCGATAAGAACCGCATCGCCCAGACCACCCATCCGCAGATCGACCGCAAGACCTTGGATGAGATGCGTGCGGCACGGGGAAACCAGATGCCGCCGGGAGCGCCCGCGGAACGTCCGCAGATGCCTGCGCCGCAGCCGGCACCGCCGCCCCCGCCCGCTAACGCGCAATCGGCGATGAACAACTTTCCGCAGCAAAGAGTGCAGCCGCAGGAACAGCCAAGGGAGAATCCGTTCAAGACTCCATCGACCGCGGGAGCGGCCATTGCGCAGGCTGCCCGTAATGCGCGCATGGGCACCACCGGAAGCGGTAGCGGCTACGGCACGGGACCATCGGACCGGAATGCGGCCATGGGGCCGTTTGATATCCTGAGCGACACCCAAGGCGTGGACTTTGGTCCGTATCTATCGCGGGTTCTGCAATCGATCAAGATCAACTGGTACAACCTGATCCCGGAGGAAGCGCGCGCGCCTCTGCTGAAGCATGGCAAGGTGGCAATCCGCTTTTTGATTACGCCGGGCGGCAAGGTTGCGGGGATGTTCATCGAGATGCCCTCGGGAGATGTACCGCTGGACCGCGCCGCCTATGGAGGCATCACCGCGTCGGACCCGTTCTCGCCGCTGCCGCATGAATTCCATGGCCCCTACCTGGCGCTCCGCATCACCTTCTTCTACAACCCGAAGACCGGCGAAATGGAGGAGCGGTAGCTCACACCGGACGGGCGCCGGCGTTCGGCTTCGGGTAGAATGGCCGCGATGCCACTGCTGAATCGCAAACCGGAAACTCCGTACACGGTAGGACTCCTGATGATCCTCGGGATGCTCATCCTCATTGCGGTGGTTCGCCACCCGCCTTTCTTCCTGCACGAAATTCTAGGGGTGCGGTGAGCGCAGCGCAGGCCCCGCTGGTGGTGGTTGCCGGACCGACGGGCAGCGGCAAATCCTCGCTGGCGATGGCGCTGGCGTTGCGCTTTGGCGGCGAGGTGATCAGTTGCGACTCGGTGGCGGTGTATCGCGAGTTTGAGATTGGCACGGCCAAGCCTTCCCGTGAAGAACGGAGCCGCGTACCCCACCACCTGATCGACGTGGTGGACCCGGATGCGTATTTCACGGCGGGCGAATATGCCCGGCGAGCCCGCACGGCAGCGCGCGAGATCAGCGCGCGGGGCCACCTGCCGATTGTCTGCGGCGGTACCGGGCTGTATCTGCGGGCCATGCTCGACGGATTATTCGCCGGACCGGAGCGGGACGAGGAACTCCGGGAGCGGCTGCGCGCCCGCAAGCGTGCCGGATCACTATGGCGATGGTTGCGCCGTTGGGATGCCGAGGCAGCCGGGCGCATCCATGTGAATGATGAGCCGAAACTGATTCGCGCCATTGAAGTTTGTGCGGCTTCGGAGCGTCCCTTGAGCGAGTTGCTGCGCGCTGGGCGGGACGCGATTGAGGGCTACCGGGTACTGCGCATCGGGCTCAGCCCGGAGCGCGGTGCACTTTACGAACACATCAACCAGCGCTGCTCGCAGATGTTCGAGCAGGGGCTGGTGGAGGAAACTCGCAAGCTGCTGGCGCGCTACGGGGCCGAGGTCTTTGCCATGCGCTCGCTGGGCTACCGGCAGGCGGCGGAGCACTTACGCGGGGAAAGTTCGCTGGAGGAAGCCATCGGGAGGGCGCAACAGGGGCACCGCAATTACGCCAAGAGGCAGTTGACCTGGTTTCGGCGGGAGCCAGGGATGTTGTGGATGGAATGCTTTGGCATAGGGGCCGTAAGCGCAGCCGAGGATATGGTCCGAAGGTTCATTGGGTGAGCGAAATTCCACGCCGGATTTTCAGGCGATTCCGGGCTTCGCGGCAGAAATACTCCCCACCGTGTATCGTTTTGAATACGGCGAGAACGGTCTGGAGAATGAATGCCCTATATTTACATCGACAAGGTCCTCAACGAGTTGCGCACTGAATTGCTGGCCGCCATGCACAACGCGGTGGAGCGCGAACTGCGCAACGGCAAGGTGGACGTAAAGCGTCTGTACCGCGCCTTCAATCGGGCGGCGTCGGGACAATGCTCCAACCCGGTGCATATTTCGGAAAAATGCGTGGAGAATTTTGCGGGGAACGTGAAGAAGAATCGAACTGTAACCGCAGATATAACTCAAGAGTGAGGCAGCGATTCAGCTCTGTGGGTCTCTTACGGAAACTGTTGGGTGGAACCGGTTACGGAAAAAGTACGCCAAAATCAGTACGGCGAGGTCCGCATCGGACTCAAAGGCCTCAAAGCTGAACGGGCTCAGGTACGGACTGCCGGGGGGAAGTTCGTCGAGATTTTTGAAGCTCACGGCCTGGCCGGCAAACTCTCTGTGGGGAATGGTGCGGTCGCTGATTTTGCGGATGTTGGTGTGCCGCGGGTCCGCCGAGATTCTGGCAAACATATCGCAGATCACGGCTTTGGAGCCCTCTATGACCTGCAGGAAACTGCCATTCTTGTGGAGCAGCATTCCGGTGATGCCGACATGGCTATCTTGCTCCGCACATTCCTTCCCTAGCGCCGTCAGGTCACGCGGGGACATTGGCACGGTGGCAGTACTGAAGAAAACGATGGAGCGAATGGGCGCCATGTTACCCCCAGGTACGTGGGTTTAGAAGAGCTCTACATGGAATCCGATGAGGCACATGTAAAGAGCGTCAGGCATCGAGTGGACCTGCAATCGAGAATTCTACTCCTCCTGGGCGACGACGGCGTGAGAGAATCTTTGTGAAATGGCGCGCATACAAAAGACATCTTCTAAGAAGCGTACGAACCATGCTGGGTTGACGGAGCCGCAAAAACTTCGTCGCATCGTGGAATCGTTCTCCAACCTCAGCGTACTGGTGATGGCCGATCTTATCGTTGACGAGTTCATCTCCGGCGAAATCGCCCGGGTCTCTCGCGAGGCGCCGGTACTGATTCTCAAGCATCGCGATCGCATGCTGATTCCAGGGGGCGGAGCCAATGCGGTGATGAACCTTGCGGCTCTGGGCATAACCGCGCTGCCGGTGGGACTGGTGGGCGATGACGAGGCCGGCAGGGCACTGCTGCAAATCTTCCGCAAAAACAAGATTTCGGTCAGCGGCATCTCCAAGCTGAAGGGTCATGTGACCACGACCAAGACCCGGGTACTGGCTTATTCGTCGCACTCTTCGCGGCAGCAGGTGGTGCGCATCGACCGCGAGTGTGCCACGCTGAAGGATACCCATCCGGCGCTGGTGGAACTGGTGTCTTCGGCACGCGAATACGCGCCGGCCGCCGACGCCGTACTGCTGAGCGATTATGGGTATGGAGCGGTTTCGCCGCGACTGTTTAACTTTGTCCGGGCCAAGGGCTTGCTCGGCGATACCCCGGTGACGCTCGATAGCCGCTACCGCATGCTGGACTACGAGGGCGTGACGGCGGCGACTCCCAATGAATCCGAAGTGGAGGAATCGCTGCGCATCAAGATCGGCGATGATCGGGAGAAACTTTTCGAAGTGGGCGCAGGTCTGCTCAAGCAGATGAAGCTGGATTCGCTGGTGATTACGCGCGGCGGCGACGGCATGGCGGCCTTCGAGAAAAAGAAAGCTCCGCTGGAGATTCCAATCTACGGAGACAGCCAGGTGGTAGACGTCACCGGTGCCGGCGACACGGTGATTGCAACCTTCACCGCAGCCCTGGCAGCAGGTGCGGACGCCGCCTCGGCAGCCAAGTTGGCAAATTACGCGGGCGGCATTGTGGTGATGAAACGCGGGACCGCGACCGTGAGCCGCGCCGAACTGCTGGCCGCACTGGAGCCATAGCCGGGTACGGCAATCATGGGAAGGATCGTCGAGCGCGAAGAATTAGCCGAGGCAGTGGCCGGTTGGCGGGCAGCGGGTGCGAGCGTCACCCTCGCCAACGGCTGCTTCGATCTGCTGCACGTTGGCCACGTGCGCTATTTGCAAGGGGCCAAGGCGCTGGGCGGAAAACTCATTGTGGCGATCAACTCCGACCAGAGCGTGCGCCGGATCAAAGGTCCGCAGCGGCCCGCCATGCCGGAGCGGGAGCGGGCTGAAATCATCGCCGCGCTGGAGTGCGTGGACGCGGTGGTGATCTTCGATGAGCCCGATGTTCGCGCCCTGATTCGCGAGATCAAGCCCGACGTGCAGGTGAAGGGAACGGATTACACGCGCGAAAGCGTTCCGGAGCGGGATGAGGTCGTGGCCTATGGCGGCCGGGTCGAAATTGTGGGCGATCCCAAAGATCACTCCACCACCGAACTGCTAGGAAAAATAGGGAGTCAGCCTTCATGAGTCCAGAAGCTCCAGATTTTGCGGCATGGAGATGGAGTCTTCAGGGACTCTGTTTTTATTTGGATCGAATGTGCGGGTAAATTCTCCGGCCGCAAAGATGAGTCCGCGGGCGCTGATCGTACGCCTGGGCGCGATGGGCGATGTGCTCCACGCGCTGCCCGCCGTGGCCATGTTGCGGCGAGCACTGCCAGAGGCGCGGATCGGGTGGGTGATCGAGCGGCGTTGGCGCGAGCTGTTGTGCGCGCCGGAAGTTGAGCTGACGGGCTCGCGCGGCGCCGGGCGTCCGCTGGTGGACGAAGTACATCTGGCCGACACCCGGGGCTGGCGTAAACATATTCTTGGCGCTCGGACCCGGCGCGAGTTTCTGGCGCTCATGCGCGACATGCGGGCGCAGGAATATGACGCGGCGCTCGACCTGCAAGGGGCGATCAAATCGGCGGTGATGGCAAAGTTGTCGGGCGCGACGACAACCTTGGGATTTCGCAATCCGCGCGAATCGATAGCCCGCTGGCTGTACAGCTCTGTTGCGGATGGCCGGGCCGTGCATGTGATCGAGCAAAATGTGGAAATGGTGCAGAGCTGGCTGGAGGAGATCGGCCTTTCGCGGGCGACCGCGACACTGCAACCAGGTACCGCTCTGCTGCCGCGCGACAAAGGCAGTGAAGCCCGGCTGGAGGAGACGCTGAAGGGTATGGGAATTCCGCATTCGGCGATGGCGATTCTCAATCCGGGCGCGGGCTGGGGGGCAAAGCAGTGGGCTCCCGTGCGTTATGGAGAGCTGGCCACAGCTCTAGCCTCGCGGGGTTTACGCTCGGTCATCAACTACGGCCCCGGCGAAGAGAGTCTGGCGCGCGAGGCCGTGGCCGCCAGCGGAGGAAGGGCGGTGGCACTCTCCAGCTCTCTCAGCGAACTGGTGGCCCTGGCACGCCGCGCTAAGCTGTTTGTGGGCGGAGACACCGGGCCGATGCACCTGGCAGCCCTGATGGGAGTGAAGACCGTTGCCCTCTTCGGACCTACCGACCCGGCACGCAATGGGCCCTACTGGGCGGGAACCCGGGTGCTGCGGGACCCGGCAAGCGTGACCAGCTACAGCCACAAGCGGGCCGTCGACCCGGGACTGGAGAAGCTCACGGTGGAGCGCGTCCTGGTGGAGATCGACGCGCTGCTGGGTTGATTGCCCGCCCGACGAAAAAGCTCGCTGAATGGGGTTTTTTTCGGCTCTCCGTACAATTCCGAAGCTCGGCATTGCCGCCGTGACACTCCGCCTGGGGCGATGCCGTAGAATGAATGTTGCATCTCTGCGTAAAGGCTGGAAATGGACTGGGTACGTGTCGCCAAGAGAATTCGTGTGCCGCTGGGTTTTCTGTTTGCGGCGTTTTTTCTCTGGCGGGCACAGCCGGAGTGGTGGTCGCTTGGGATCGGATCGGCCATTGCTCTGAGCGGGGTTTGGATTCGCGCCATCTCCAGTGGCCATGTCAAAAAAAATGAGGAGCTTGCGGTCAGCGGTCCTTATGCCTACACGCGCAATCCTTTGTATTTCGGATCGATCGTAATTGCCGCGGGTTTTGCCCTGGCGGCGCTGCGCGGGGAGATTGCGGCGGCACTGGTGATTCTGTTTGCGGCGATCTACATTCCGGTGATTCGTGGCGAGGAGCAATTTTTGAGCCAGCGTTTCGCGGATTACAAGGAGTACTGCGCGCGTGTGCCCAGGCTGCTGCCCAGGTTACGCGCCGGCAGCGAAGGCGATTCGCGCTTCTCGCGCGAACTCTATTGGAAACATCGGGAATACAATGCCCTGGCCGGTACGCTGGCGATGATTGCAGCGCTGGTGACAAAGCTGGTAACCCAGCGGATTTGGATGGCGCGGTAAGCAGATGCGAATGGTGAAGCGGACCCTGCAGTTAACCTTGACTTTGTTGCTGACTGCGATCATGAGCGCGCAGCAGGCGTCGATCTCCGCCGTGCCCAAGGGATCGATCCAACCCGTCAGCGACTCCTATCGCTTCCCCAACAGTCAAACCTTGCACTATGACGCGGAGTGGCGGCTGTGGAAGGCCGGCATGGCAACTTTGAGGATCGAACGGAATGGGGAGCAGGAGCACGTGATTGCCACGGCGGAGGCTTCCGGCGCAGTGGCCGTTCTCTACCGCGTGCAGGACCGGTTGGAGTCATACTTTGACCACCGGAGCTTTTGCTCGCAGCAAATTCTGAAGCACTCTGAGGAAGGGCTGCACAAGCGCGATACCACTCTGACCTTTGACCCTCGCGGCCGGAGCGTGCTCGATGAGCGCAATCTGCGCAACGGCGAAACCAAGCATCAGGAGACGGACTCGCCCGCCTGCGTGACCGATGTGCTGTCCGGGATCTACTACGTGGGTGCGCAGCGCCTGGAACCGGGCATGTCGTACCTTTTCCCCGTCAACGATGGCGGCAAAACCGTGGATGTGAAGGCCTACGTCGAGGGACGCGAGGATGTAAAGACCGACGCCGGAAACTTTCACACCGTGCGGGTGGCGGCGTACTCTGACGCGGGACCGCTAAAGGGACGCGGGAAAATCTGGCTCTGGTATACCGACGATGCTTCGCATTTGCCGGTGCAAATGCGTTCCCGCCTCTTCTGGGGAACGATGACGCTACGTCTGACCCGGTTGGAAAAATAGCTCCCGAGACAATTGGCATACGAGGCGCGGCTTAGGGGCCGCGCCCGTTTTATTGCAGGCGAAAACGCTCCCGCATCAGGCGCTGGAATCGCGGACGGTACAGCAGATCGTAGGCCAGTTCCTTGCCCGGAAACATCGCCAAGGCGGCGGTGCGGGAGTCGGCAACCATCTGCGAGGCTTCCTCCAACGTGAGCTTGGGATCCTGGGCAATGACCTGCATGACGAGATTCATCATGAACTGAAGGCGACGGATACGGTGTACTTCGTCGAGTTGTTCGTCTTGATGGGTGAAATCGTTTTTGTCCTGCATGCAGCTGCTCCTGGCTCCGTCTTGCATCCTATTCGATGACGGCACTGGGTCCGGCGGTAGCGTAAAAAACATCCAATTTTGGCCTGTGCCCGTAACTCTTGGGTTGACCACGAAGCTGCACGGTACTACGCTCAACAGTCCACATCGAAGTAAAGGGGTGACATTATGCCGGAGACATTGCGAGAAGAACCGAACGAGGCGCTGGTAGTGGTATTCGAAAGCGAACAGGAATCTGAATCGATGGTCGTGCAGAGCCTGTTGGAGTCCGCCGGAATTGAGGTTCTCGTGACCAATTTCGATGCTCCGCAGGATGTCTTGCCCGGAGTGGGAGGAATGGCAATCCGGGTCCGCGAAGACCAGGCGGAAGAAGCGCGGGCGGTTTTGGCGGAGTACAAAGACAAGGGCGTCACCGACGCCGAAGCCGAGGGATAATTTGTAAATTCGTTTATCGGACCACGCTCGGGTGAATGCCCTCCGCATCCAGATAGAATGTGACCGGGCCGAACAGATCCGTGCGATAGGTTCTGGCGCGGTGCTGTGCCAGGCGCTCGATGACCTCCGGGCGCGGATGGTGGAATGGGTTGCGAACTCCGGCAGAAATGACGGCGTAGTCGGGACGGACCGCATCGAGAAATTCATCGCACGACGAAGTGTTCGAGCCATGATGGGCCACCTTGAGCAGATCGACGTGGAGCGAGCGGTGATGCTCATCGGACTCCTCGACCAGCATCTTCTCCATGCGCTTGTGGATGTCTCCTAACAGCAGCGCGGTGCGCCCGGCGTAGGTCAGGCGCAAAACCATGGAGGCATCATCCTGGCCGCGCGGCTTCAACTCCCAGTCCGCGGGCGGCGAGAGCACCTCGAAGTGAATTCCATCGAAGTCGAAGCGGTCTCCATAGTGCCGCTCAATGCGGGCGACATGAAGACGGTCGGCGGCGGCGAAGAGCGATTCCACTTCGTGGGAGGGATAGTTTGGGGCGTACCAGAGTTCACGGGGATGGAAATTGCGCAGGATGGCGGTCATTCCGCCGATGTGGTCGGAATGGCTGTGGCTGAAGGCCACGGCATCCAGGTGGACCAGGCCGCGCTGCCACAGGTAAGGAGAGACCACGTCCTCACCAATATCCATATCGCTGTGACTCATTGCGAGCAAGCCGCCGGAGTCGAGTAGAAGGGTATGGCCGTGCGGCGTGACCAGGAAGAACGAGTCGCCTTGTCCAATGTCAATGGCGGTAATTTCCAGCTCATGAGGGTTGTATTCGAACGGGCGCGGGCGCACGCAGACAAGCCACGCCGAAGCCGCCAGGAGCGCCAGCGAGGCCACGGCGAGCACCCGGTGCCGTCGCGCCAGCAGCAGGGCCAGCGCATAGGAAACAACCACCGCCGCGATCGCCGCCAGCGCCGGCATGGCCACCCGTAAATCCGGCAGTTGCGCTCCTCCCGACCAATGGACCGTAAACAGAATGGCCTGCAGCGACCAGCGCGCTGCCAGCGCGAATGGCACAGCCAGCCAGTTGGCAACATAGGATAACGCCACGGCAAGCACGGAGGCAGGCATCAGAATGCTCGCCAAGGGAAACACGGCCATGTTGGCCCACAGCGCATGCGTGTTGATCCGGTGAAAGTACCAGATTGTCGGCAAGGTGATCGCCGCTTGCATCAGGGCGGAGAGCAGAGCGAGTTCCGAAATCGCCACCAGCGCGCGGATCAACTTCGGAAGCAGCCAGCACGCCGGGCGCAGTCCAATGAGTTGTCCGAGACTCGCCGAGATGTCGCGTACATCAAGACGGAACTGCGCCTGCTTCGGCTGCAGAGTCAGGTCACGCCGGGTGTCCTCGATGTCATCCAAGGCTTCGCGCAGGGGCGTGGTGGTGTGCGCAAGCAGGGGGACGACGATCCCTGCAATCGTCAGCACCGCGAGAAACGTGAGCTGAAAGCTGGGGTCAAACAGCGCCTCCGGGTCGATCACCAGCAAAACCAGCGCGGCCAGCGAAACTGTGTTGAGGGGCGCGCGATTCCGGTTGAGCAGCGCGGCAACCTGGTAGGCAACGATCATCAGCACCGAACGCAGGATGGGCGCGCCCAGTTCGGTGAGCGCCGCATAGCCGCAGGTGAGCACGATCGCCGCCAGGATGGCATACTCTCGGGGAAGGCGCAGCCAGCGCATCAGCCACAGCAGAAAGACGGCAAAGATCGCGACATTCATGCCGCTGACGACGAGCAGGTGAAAGGTCCCGCTGCGTTGGAATTCGAGCCGCTGGTCGCGGGCCACCAGTCCGCGTTCTCCCAGCACCATCGCCTGAAACAATCCCGCGTACGGAGGCTGCCACAGCCTCTCCATGTGTTCGAGAACACTGCGGCGGGCACGCGAGCGAAGGCGCCCCATGCGGCTGCCGCCGAGGCCGGGAAGAACATCGACATTGGTCGATTTAGCGGAGCCGAGGACCGTTACTCCCTGGCCGTGCAGCCAGCCGACGTAATCCATATTTCCGGGATTCCGGTAGTTGGTGGGTGGGCGAAGCTTGGCTCGAATCCGCAGGCGCTGTCCGTAGTCGAAGACCGGCGGGGCGGCGGCCTCGGCTTCGTCGCCGGCATCGTCGTCGCCCTCCCATCCGAAGTGGGAGCCGGGCACGTAGAGATTGAGGCGCGCGCTACCGGTCACCGCTTGCGGCGGCTCGCCATCCGACTGCGCTTCTTCCACGGCAAAATCGAGCGACTCGTGCAGGTCGCGTCCGGCATGCAGCGAACCTCCACGGGTGACATATCCAGTCAGCTCCACTTCGTCGCCGCTGGCATATTTCAGCAGCTTGGGAACAGGCGCCGGTTGCGAGCGGTGCGCGGCGGTGAACCAAGCTCCGGCGGGAAAGAATGCCAGCACTGCGGCGGCGTAGGCGAGAAGCGCGCGACGACTCCCCGCGGCAAAGCGCAGGGCAAGCAGCGAGCAGAAAGCCAGAGCCAATGTGCAAAGGAAATAAAGCGCGGCCGGTTTGTAGGTATAGCTCTGGAGAAGGATGCCCCCCGAAAACGCAACCGTCGCGGCAAACAGCGGAGCAGCGGGGGGACGGCGAAGGCGAGGAGCATCCGGGTTGGCGAGAGGGGTCAAGGTTTCAAAGTTTCAAGGTTTCAAAAGTTGCAAAGTTAAAGGCTCAAAAGATTCTAGGTTTCACAGGATTCCAAAGTGAGAGACAAAGCTGCATCTCTTTGCGTCCGTGCCAACATCTTCTACCTTTGCCGCTTGGCTGTTGCTTTTGCTTTTTTAACCTTGAAACTTTGAAACCTGTGAAACTTTGAAACTTACAGCTTGTCCAGGTCTTCGTTCCCGATGATGACTTTCCAGGGAATGAGTTCGTAGTTGGCGACGCCCTTCTTGTAAAAAGGATCTTCATCGCGCAGATCGGTCAGGTTTTGCTGCACGTTGTCATCAGGAACGCGAACCAGCAGTGCGCCTCCCGAGCGCGGGTCCATGGGGCCGGAGGCAATCAGGGTGCCGTCGGCTTTCAGATCGCGCAGATAGGAGCGGTGTTCATCGGTAACCTTGGCGACTTCTTCCATCGGAAGCCGGTAACGAATCAAAATCAGTCCGTACATTTTCTCTACACTCCTGGTTTATTTCCAATGCTTCTTTGCGTTGCTTCTTGATCAATGCTTCTTCCCACCGGGCGCTCAGCGCGCCAGATGGAGAACGGTTTCCATGTGGTAGGTTTGCGGGAACAGGTCCACAAGATGAGCTTCTTCGACGCGATATCCGGCGGCCAGCAGCGTCACCAGATCGCGTGACAGGGTGGCGGGATCGCAGGAGACATACGCGATTCGCGGTATCGACAGCCCGGCCAGCGATTTTGCCACGCGCTCGCCAAGTCCGGCGCGCGGTGGATCGACAATCGCGAAATCCCAACGTCCGCGAGCCGCGTTCAGATAGTCCTCGGTGGTGCTGTGCACCGCCTGAATGTGCGGGACGGCGGCGTTGGCGGCGAGATCGTCGAAGGAATTCTGCGCAATTTCAATAGAAGTGATGCGCTCGAAATGGCGCGACATGGGGAGGGTAAACAATCCCACTCCGGCAAACAGGTCGAGGGCGGCGCGACCGCTGCGATTGGCCGTGACCAGTTCAACCAGCTTGGCGGCGAGAAAGCGGTTGGTCTGGAAAAACGATCCAGCCGAGACCCGGTAGCAATGGCTGCCCACGTTGTAAATCAAGCTGGCGGAGCCTTCAATGTAGGGGACTCCGGCGCGGCTCAAGCGGCGGGAGCTTTCGATGTTGCCGTCCTCCAGGTCGCCGTCCGTGGCTCCGCTGGCAAACACGGCAACGCCGGAAATCTGCGGCATCCGCTCGCGCATCAGCTTGGCAAACTTGGCCAGCAATACCGGGGTGGTCGCGTGATGAATGAACAGCTCTACGAGCAGCTCAGAATCGTTGTGATTGGCAAAAAACTGAACTTCGCGCAGCGAAGGATAGCTGGCTGCCTCCGGCGCAAGCTCCCAGAACAAGGCAATCGCCTGATTGATGAGCGGCGAGCTGATTGGACAATGGCGCACCGGCTCCAGATCGTGTGAGCCGTGCCGGTAATAGCCGAGGGCAAACTCCGGCTCCACGGAGACCTTCATGCGAGTGCGGTTGCGGAAGCCGTAGGGCTCGCCGGAGTGTACTTCGATGTGCGGCAGCGCCAGCTTCGCGCCGCGCAGAATAGTCTCCTGCAGAATCTGCCGCTTGTCTTCCAGTTGCGCGGTGTAATCGGAGTGCTGGTAGTGGCAGCCTCCGCAGACGCCGAAGTGCGGACAGGGCGGCGTGACGCGCGCGGTCGAGGGCGAAAGCACCTCCACCAGCGCGGCGCGGGTGTAGCCCTTGCGCTCCTCCACAACCGTGGCTTCCACGACTTCTCCGGGAAGAACATAGGGGACGAAGACGGTTTTACCGCGCCGCTCGTCGCCGGTGGCGGGGATACGGGCGAGGCCGTCTCCGCCGTAGATGAGTTTTTCTATAGTGAACTGCACAGTATCAGGATAACGGGTTGTGACCGCAGGGGAAAGGAATCATTCGGATTTCCGGAAACAGAGCCGCTTCCGGCTACAGATAGAACAGGCTGAGCCGCGGCAGGTGGTGGCGCTCCAGAAGCTGCTTATTGCCATATTGGCGGAGAAGCTGGTCGATCTGCGGCCCGGACATCTTGCCCCTGTAGGATGCGAGTTCGCGCTCGGCCTGGGTGCGCGCCGCCATCAGTTCGTCATCGCTGGCATGGCTCCAGAGGGTGGCAAACAGCTTCTCTTCCATGATCGTCATGCGGCGTTCGAGCTCTTCCAGCTCTGCCGGAGTCTGGCTGGCCTGAAGCACGGCGGCCAGTTCGCGGAGGGTCGTCGCCTGCTCCGAGGCCAGGGCCAGCAGGGCTGCGGCGGGATGTTGGCACGCGGCGAGTTGCTGCGCGTTGCGCTCAAAGTACCGGGCGATATCGGCATTGGGAATGCTGGTGGCGCCCGGATCGCGCGTCGAGCCGACGGCGGCTTCCTTCAAGTCCTCCACGGCGGAGAGAACCTCCTGCTGACAATAGGCGAGCGAGTTCACCTTGCGCGTTTTTTTGGCGCGGCGATCATATTTATCAAAGGCCGCGTCAATGCCGCGCAGCACGGCTTCGAGCGGAATCCCCGCCTCTTTCCAGGTCTCCATCAGGCACCAGTCCACGGGCGAGCAGGGAAGAATGCTGCCGCGCCGCCGCTGGTAGTGTTCTTCAATGTCGGAAAAATAGGTGAAGCGTTCCATGGTAGATGACGCTTTTCATCGTAAACCATCAAGTTACGCGGGGAATCGCAGCCGGGGGAGTTTACTTCCTGCGGTTGTGGAGATTGCGATCCCAGATGATGCGCAGGCCGGTCAGGGTAAGCGCGTCATCAATTTCGGAGAGGAATCTTGAGCCGCCGGCGATGAACTGAGCCATGCCTCCGGTGGCAATCACGCGGGCGGGGCCGAATTCGGCGAGCAGGCGCTCCAGAATTCCATCCACCAGGCCGACGTATCCATGGAAGAGGCCGGATTGCAGCGAGTGTACGGTGTTGCTGCCGATGACGTGAGGAGGGCGCTTGAAATCCACCCGCGGCAGGCGCGCCGTACGCAGAAACAACGCCTCGGCCGAGATGCCGATCCCGGGAGCGATTACGCCTCCCAGGTACTCGCCGCGCGCCGAGACCGCATCGAAGGTCGTGGCGGTTCCGAAGTCCACCACCACGCAGCTCTGCCGATACTTCTCGTAGGCGGCTACAGCGTTGACGATGCGGTCGGCGCCGACCTCGGCGGGATTGTCATAGTGCACCGGCATCCCGGTCTTGATTCCCGGCTCTATGAACACCGCCTTAATGGAGAAATAGCGCTCGCACATCTGCCGCAGCAAGGACTCCATGGGCGGCACCACCGAGGCCACGATGATGCCGTGAACCGCGCTCAGCTCAAGCCCACGCATGGCAAATAGTTGGCGGATCAGCACGCCATACTCGTCGGCGGTCTGCTTCTGCGCGGTCGAGATCCGCCACTGCGCCGCCAGCTCAGGCGCAGCCGTCCCGTCCTCCTGCAAGGGGAAGAGGCCGAGTTCGGTTTCCGTGTTGCCGATATCGAGAACGAGCAGCATAGCGCGGGATTATTGTACGTCAGAGAGCGGGCGGTGATTGGTGAGCGATTCTCTTCTATCGAACTTTCATCTATCGAGCTTTCCTCTATCGAACCCCGGCGGTTTCCAGCATCGACTGGAAGCGCGTGTTGGCGTTCTCCACCTCGATGACGAGCGCCGGGGCGATGATCGGCGTCAGGCGAGTGCCGTCGAGTTTCACCAGGTCTTTTTCCGTGGTCAGGAAGCCATTGGCCTCATGCTGCCGGGCTAACCGCTGCAACAGCGCGATATCCTGCGACTTGTAGCAGTGGTGGTCGCCAAAGGCATAGGTGGCTACCGGATAAATTCCAATATCGGCCAGCGATTGCCAGAACTGCCGGGGGTGGGCAAGTCCGCAGAAGGCCAGGGGACGCGTGGGCGCGGGCTGCGGCAGCAGCAGGCGGCGGCGGATGTGCCAGATGTTGGGCTTCGAGAGCAGCGCGGCCAGATCTTCCGGAGCCGCCACCGCATGGGCTCGAGCCAGCGCCGAGAGTGGTTCGCGCAGGCGTCCGAAAGGCAACAGGCTGCCACGCAGATCCGCGTGCGCCAGCAGCACGATGTCAAAATCACGATGCAGCCGCCGGTGCTGGAAACCATCGTCCAGAATATGCAGCCGCGCCGGACGCGACGACCTTGCGGCGAACTTCTCCGCCGCCAGCCCGGCTGCGTAACGGTCTTCTCCCACGAAAACCGGAGCTTTCAAGGTACGCGCCAGCAGCAGCGGCTCGTCTCCGTAGAGCCCGGCCGGTCCCGCCGGGTCCACCTGGAGGACGCCGCGCGAGTTGCGCCCGTAACCTCGCGAAAGAATGTCAAAGGCAATGTCCTGCGCATTGAGCCACCGCCCCAGGCTTTGCACAAACGGCGTCTTTCCACTGCCTCCCACGCTGATATTGCCGACGCTGATGACCGGCAGGCGCAGGCGATAAATGGGTGCCCGCTCGCGGTCATAGCGGGCATTGCGGATGCGCACAACTTGCGCAAAGAGCCAGGTAAAAGGGTCGGCGATCATGGGCGCTCCCGCTTTGCCAGCTCAAGGATGCGCTGCACGCTGCGGGCCGTGGCGCCGCGCTGTGCGGCCAGCACCTGTGCGGCGCGCTCTCCCAGGGCTTCGCGCTCAGAGCTCTCGCGCAGCAGCAGCAGAAAGGTGACGCCAAGATTTTTTGTGGTACAGCGGACCACAGCCCGGCCGCGCTCGAAGCAGGCGAGAATGTCGCGAAAGTTTTCCGTGTACGGCCCGGTCAGGATCGCCCGGGCGAAGAACGCCGGCTCCAGAATGTTGTGGCCGCCGCGCGGCACCAACGAGCCGCCCACGAAGGCAATGTTCGAGTAGCGATAGATGGCGGCCAGTTCACCGAGCGTGTCCAGCAGCAGCACGGCACCGCGCAGATCCTGCTCAGCCGCATTGGGGGCGGAGCGCCGGACAAAGCGGAAGCGCCGTTCGGTGAGGATTTGCGCGACTTCCTCAAAGCGCTCCCGATGTCTCGGCGCCAGCACCAGCGAAGCCTCCGGATATTCCATCAGCACCATCCGGAAGGCCTGCAGCACATGCTCCTCTTCGTCGGCCACGGTGCTTCCCGCCACCAGGATCGGCGCGCCCGAGGCACGCAATTGCTCGCCCAACTGCGTTACCGTTGCCGATTCCACCGGAGGCGCCGCGTCGAACTTCAAGTTGCCGGAGACCTCGACCCGCTCAGCCGCTGCGCCAACTGCCCGTAGCCGCTCGGCGTCGCCATCGCTCTGGGCAAGGAAGAGTTCGACCGGCTCCAGTACCTTGCCGAGCAGGCGGCGGAAGCGGAGATAGCGGGGAAACGAGCGATCGCTGATGCGGGCATTGACCACCGCAAGATGGGCTCTGCTGGCCCCCGCGAGGCGCAGAAAGTTGGGCCAGAATTCGGTCTCCGCCAGAATCACCAGCGCCGGGCGCAAGGCACGAAAATAGGGCTGGATGCACACCGCGAAGTCGAGCGGAAAGTAGAAGACATTGACCTCGCCAAACTTATCGCGGGCCAGCCGCTGTCCAGTGTGCGTGGTGGTCGAGACCACCACGCGATATCCCTGCCCGCGGAGTTCGATCACCATCGGCGCAATCGCCAGAGCCTCGCCGACGCTCACCGCGTGAATCCACGCCACCGGAAGCCGGGCGGCGGGTTCCGCTTCGCCGAGACGAATGCGCGAGGGGACCATACCGAGCCGTTCGCTGAGTCCGGCACGGTATTTGCCTAGGCGCAACATCTGCGCCAGCCACCAGGGCAGAGTGAGGGTCAGCAGTAGAGCCAGAATTGCGCTGTAAAGAAAGTACACGCCAGCCATTGTAGAGTAGGGACCAGCAAAAGACTTCACGGCGGCTTCAGTGCGCGCATATTGGCACTGGGTTTTCAGCCGCACCTTCCGGTTTTCCAAGTTTCCGCGCGTTACCCGGAGCTTTCCCGCCTATAATTTCCGCCATGAAGCGAACTGCCTGTTTAGCCGCCATCCTAGCCGCGCTGGTTTCCGCCGCCTTGGCCCGCGACTTTGCCATGCCGAAGCTGGTTCCGGCCATCACCATGGCCTCCCGCGACAACCATCCGCTGGAGAAGATGACCGTCGGCGCCGATGCTTATGACACGGCGGCAAAAGCCTCGATCTTTCATCCCGCCATGCTGCAGCACTCCGTTCTGCCGGTTCTCATCGTCTTCACCAACGATGGCGACGAAACCGTGGTACTGAGCCACGTCCACTTTGAGTTGGTGACCCGCGACCGCGCCAAGGCCGAGCCCTACACGATGGATGACCTGCAAAGGGCCTTCACCGCCATTCGCGCGCCCGGCTCGCGCACCGAGGACAAACTGCCCATTCCCCTGCCCGGAAAGAGCAAGGCGCACGGTGGCCTTCCGCAAAAGGACCGCGACGAACTCGAACACGCTTCGTTTGCCGCCCGCGCCGTGGAACCGCACAGCGGGCAGCAGGGCTTTCTCTTCTTCGATGTCGGCGACCTCGACGATCCTGCCCGAGGAGCGCGCTTGTTCGTGACCGGGGTCAACGATGCGCGCGGCAATGAGCTGATGTACTTCGAAGTGCCGCTGGGGAAGCCCTAGACCAAGCGCACGCCGAGAGTCACTGCCGGCGTCGTCGGCACCGCTCGCCGGGAACAAAGATCGGAGTGGCTCAGACTTACTGGGCCACTCCGTTTTCCGTCGAGTCGATAGGTTGAAACTGTCTTATCCGGATTGTGCTATGAGTGGTGATGATCGCACTGACAGTAGCCCGCCGCCGCGTTGTTGCCTTTCCCCTCCAGGAAGGTTTTCACCGCGTCCTCCGCGTGCAGCACGCCGGGCAGCACTACGGGTTGAATTCCCGCGCTCTGCACGGCTGATGCCGCTCCACCACCCATACCGCCGCAGATCAGAACGTTGCATCCCTGCAGCAGCCCGAGCACCCCACCGCCTTCGCCGTGGCAGACGCCCTCGTTGTGCGGAGTATCGGCCGGAGTGCGCAGGATCCGGCTTTTAACCTGTTGGTCTTCCACTTCAAACACGATGAATCCCGTGCTCTGCCCAAAGTGTTGCGAAACACTCTCGCCATCTACGGTAGCCACTGCAATCTTCATGCCTGTCTCCTGGGTTGAACGTGCTAAGTTTATCGATCCAATCTTTCTATAGACGTAAAGTACACCTATAGATTACTCACTCAATGACATCAAGGGCCGCTGGCGCACCGCAGTGCTTGCCGATGAATCCTTCAGCCTTTCTCTCTTGTTTTCGGCTGGCGGTCGCTCTGCCGCGTCAAAAAGTCCCTCAATGCCGCCTGCACATGGGGTTCTCCAGGAAGTAATACTGGTTGAATCCCAGCGTCCTGCACGACCTGCGCCGCTCCATCGCCGATAGCGCCGCAGATCAGAACTTCACAGCCTTCGATTAGCCCGAGTTCGCCCGCCTTGCGCTTGCCGGTGCATACTTCGTTGCGCGGTGTGCTGGACCGAGTATGCACCATACCGCCGCAACTCAGAATCTTGTAACCTTTCGAGGGTTCGGTTGCAACCTTATGCGGTTTGCCTTCCCCTATACAGGAGCCCTGGTTGTTCGACATGCGTAAGATCCGGCTCTTGACCTGTTGGTTTTCGATGTCAAACACGATGAATCCCGTGCTCTGCCCGAAGTGTTGCGAAACACTCTCGCCATCTACGGTAGCCACTGCGATCTTCATGCCTGTCTCCTCGTCAACACATTCCGATTTCCTATAGATGTAAAATACACCTACAAGTAGATTTATACTAGCAAAAAAGAGGGAACCGATGCGCGCTGCGACTCCAGACCGGAAACACCGCTCCCCAGGCGCTTGCGCCATGGGAAATATTTACCGCTTCATCGAGCCCGCACTCCTGATGATGCTGCACGAGAACGGCCCGTCCTACGGCTATCAATTGGGCGAGGGAATTTCCGCATACGGGCTCAGCGATTCGCAGGTAGACCGCTCCGCCCTCTACCGCACGCTGCGCACGCTGGAGGAGAACGGCTTTGTCCGCTCCAAGTGGGAAACCGAAAACACTGGCCCGGCGCGGCGCGTGTACTCGTTGACCAAACCCGGGCGCGAACACCTGGGCGAGTGGGGCCTGCTCATGGAGCGGCTGGGCGCTGCGTTGGTGGGGTTTTCCCAGCGGGTGGGCGCAACGTTATAATCATGGACCATATGGCCACCGCAGCGAAGGACGTTCTGACGAAGTACGAGACAGTCATCGGTCTCGAAGTGCATGTGCAGTTGCTCACCAAGACCAAGATTTTTTGTGGCTGCCCCAACATCTTCGGCTCTGAGCCAAATACCAACGTCTGCCCGGTCTGCCTGGGGATGCCCGGCGCGCTTCCGGTGCTCAACGAGCAGGTAGTGGAATTCGCCGTCAAGGCCTCGCAAGCGCTGAATCTGCGGGTAAATGAAACCTCGATCTTCGCCCGCAAAAACTATTTCTACCCCGATCTGCCCAAGGGTTACCAGATCAGCCAGTTCGACAAGCCGCTCTCCGAGCATGGCTACATCGAGGTCACCGACGCCGAGGGCAAGACCAAGCGCATCGGCATCACCCGCCTGCACCTGGAAGAGGATGCGGGCAAGTCGATGCATGAGGGCTTTGCCGACTCCGACGCCAAGACTTACGTGGACTTGAACCGCACCGGCACGCCGCTGGCCGAGATCGTCTCCGAGCCCGAAATCAGCACTCCGGAAGAAGCTTACGAGTATCTGACCCGCCTCAAGGAAATCATTCTCTACACCGGCGTCAGCGACTGCAACATGGAAGAGGGATCGCTGCGCTGCGACGCCAACATCTCTATTCGTCCGCACGGCCAGCAAACCCTCGGCACTAAGGTCGAGGTGAAGAACGTAAACTCCTTCCGCTTCGTCAAACAGGCGCTGGAATACGAGATCGAACGCCAGAGCGAGATGCTCGAACAGGGCAGCCTGATCCAGCAGGAGACGCGCCTTTACAACCCCGGCGAGGGACGCACCTACACCATGCGCTCCAAGGAAAAGGCGCACGATTACCGCTACTTCCCGGAGCCTGACCTGCTGCCGTTGATTATCGATCAGGCCAAGCAGGATGCGATTCGCAAAACTCTCCCTGAGCTTCCCGAGGCCAAGCGCCAGCGCATGATCGCTGAATATGGATTGACCGAAGGCGACGCCGCCATGCTGACCGCGACCCAGGCACGCGCCGCCGCCTTTGAGACCGAAGCCAGGAAAGCCAAATCCGCCAAGCGCCTCGCCAACATCGTCATCAGCGAACTGCAGGGCCGACTCAAATCCGCCGGACTCGAACTGGAAGACTCGCCTGTAACCATGGCTGGCGCGCGCCTCTCCGCCGACCTGCTGGAAGACGGCACCATCAGCTCCAAGATTCTCAAGGAACTCTACGACCACGCCTTCGAGCAGAAGGTGGACTTCGACGTTATCTACGAAAAAGAAAAGCCGCAGCAGATCACCGACTCCGCCGCGATCGAAAAGATGATCGACGAAGTCTTAGCCGCGAGCCCCAAACAGGTGGAACAGTACCGCGCCGGAAAGACCACGATGATCGGCTTCTTCGTCGGCCAGGTCATGAAAGCCTCCAAGGGCAAAGCCAACCCCGCCGTACTGAATGAATTGCTGGCGAAGAAGCTGGGGTAGCTATGTGGGCGTTTTAAGTTGCCTCATTCAGCAACCGAACGAAGTCATTGCGAGTCCAATTGGTTGTCGGTTGTTGTCTACCCTGGTCCGTGATGGCGGAATAGTCGCTAAATATTACTCTGGAAGAGAAGCAGTACACATAGTACTCTTGGCATGCCAATGAAACGGTCATTACAAAACGTGCTGGACATCCCCAACTACTCCCCTGCGGAGGCGTCGAGGTATTTCCATATATCGTCTTCAACGCTGTCTTATTGGACAGAGGAACCGAATCCCCTTATCCCGTTGAGCCCCGAAGGAATGCTGTCCTTCAAAAACATGGTTGAGTTGTATGTGTTGGAAGGACTGCGGTCGATTCACAAAGTGCACACGCGTCGGATTCGTAGGGCCGTCGAATATTTGCTAAGTTCCGAAAAATCACGGCATCCATTGGCAGATTACGACATTGTGACAGACGGGAAAGATGTGAAGTTTTACGAGGGAACCCGACTGCTCAATGCTTCGCTGATGGGACAATACGAGATTAGCGACGTGGTGAAATGCTACCTTCACCGCGTTGAGCGCGATCCGCATGGTGTGGCGCGGCGAATCTTCCCCTACACAAAGAGGGAGCAGTTGGATACAGGCAAAACACCTCCGAAGACAATTGAAATTAACCCCGGCGTGTGCTTTGGGCTGCCTGTGCTGGCGGGTTCCAGAATTACTACTGGATTCCTTGCCAGCCGCTATCGTGGCGGCGATTCGGTATCGGTAATCGCCACTAGCTATGGTAGACCCGCGAGAGCGATCAAAGAAGCAATCGAATGGGAACTCGGGCGCGAAATCAAGGCAGCATAACTACACCTTTTACCTTGATGAGAACTGGGACAGTCCCGAAGTGATCAACGAACTCCGTCGCGGGGGAGTTCGCATCCGCATATACAAACAGGATGTCGCCGGCAACGCAGGTTCGGAAGATACTTCTTTCCTTCCTAAAGTGGGAAAGAAAGGGTGGGTTCTAATTACTGCCGACTGGCATCAGAGGACGAGACCTCGCGAAATTGAGGATATGCGGAGATATTGCGTGCGACATTTCGCATTGCCTGGAAATTTGGGGGCAATCGCAATGGCGCGATTGCTCGTGAGCGCAAAGCAATATTCGGGCATGCTGTCGGGACAATGAGCCGTTCATAAGCGCGAACATAGCTAGAAATGGTTCTGTACATCTCATACAGGACCGCCAAGGAAATCTACATGCCCGCGGAATCGAAAAAACCTACAAAAACGGAAAACTCCATGCAGTTACGGTTTGGTAAGCAGCTAGCAACCTAAGATAAGGCCGCCTGAGTTGCTAGCCAAGGATTCGTCTGCCCGTTGAAGATTTCCTCCATCAATTCAGTGCTTCCCCTTTTGTGAAGCGGGCAGCGCCGCCGTCACATTCCGCGGAGATTCAACATGCCGCGGCACAATGTGAACGGAGGAGTCACATTTCCCTCTGATAAACTTGAAGTTTCTACGCTGAGGAAATTTCTGTCTTATGCCGCACGAACTGCCGAAGGCTTACGATCCCGCTGAGATTGAACAGCGCTGGGCCGAGTACTGGGTCCGCGAAAATCTCTTCCACACCGAAGCACCCAACGATGGCGCTAACGCCTTTACCGTCCTGCTGCCGCCGCCCAACGTCACCGGCCGCCTGCACATGGGACACATGCTCAACCACACCGAGATCGACATTCTCGTCCGCTGGCAGCGCATGTTGGGCAAGGTTTCGATGTGGCTGCCGGGAACCGACCATGCCGGAATCGCCACCCAGATGATGGTGGAACGGCAGTTGGCCAGCGAGGGCAAAAAGCGTCAGGACTTGGGCCGTGAAGCTTTCCTCGAACGCGTCTGGCAGTGGAAGGAGCAGTACGGCGGCTACATCCTGGAGCAGATGAAGCGCCTCGGCGATTCGGTTGACTGGTCGCGCGAATTCTTCACCATGGACGAGCAGCTTTCCCGCGCCGTGCGCGAAGCGTTCGTGCGCTTCTGGGAAGAAGATCTCATCTATCGCGGAACCTACATCGTGAACTGGTGTCCGCGCTGCATGACCGCACTCAGCGATCTCGAAGTGGTGCACGACGAAACTCAGGGCAAGCTATGGGAGATTCGCTATCCCGTGGTCGACCTCCCCGGCGAATCCATTGTCGTCGCCACCACGCGTCCTGAGACGATGCTGGGCGATACCGCCGTGGCCGTGAATCCGCGCGATGAGCGCTACGAACACCTGCACGGCAGGAAGGTGAAACTGCCGCTGGTGGGCCGCGAGATTCCGATTATTTTCGACGAACTGGCGCAGCCCGAGTTCGGCACCGGCGCCGTCAAGGTCACGCCCGCCCACGATCCTAACGACTTCGAGGCCGGCAAGCGCCATGGACTCGAAGAACTCGTCGTCATGGACGAGACCGCGCATATGAATGAAAACGCCGGCGTCTACCAAGGACTGGAGCGTTCCGCGGCGCGCGAGCGCGTGGTGGCCGACCTGGAGGCGAGCGGTGCGTTGGTCAGCGTGAAAGACTACCTGGTGCCGCTCGGCAAGTGCGACCGCTGCAAGACCGTGGTCGAGCCGCGTATCTCCACCCAGTGGTTCCTCGCCGTCAACAAAAAGACTCGGGATGGACGTCCGTCGCTGGCACAGGTAGCACGCGACGTGGTGAACGACGGACGAATCAAGTTCACGCCTGAAAACTACAAGGCGATTTACCTGCAGTGGATGGAAAACATTCATGACTGGTGCATCTCGCGTCAGCTCTGGTGGGGCCATCGCATTCCGGCCTGGCACTGCGCGGACTGTGAGGGCATCACCGTCGAGCGCACCAATCCAACCAAGTGTGCGCATTGCGGCAGTGTGAACATTGAGCAGGATACGGATGTGCTGGATACCTGGTTCAGCTCCGGTCTGCTGCCGTTCTCGGCCCTCGGCTGGCCGGAGAAGACGCCCGATTGCGATGCGTTCTATCCGACCTCGACACTGGTCACCGGCTTTGACATTCTCTTCTTCTGGGTCGCCCGCATGATTATGCTGGGCTGCCATCTGATGGATGAGCAGAAACCCGACAAGCGCGACATAGTTCCGTTCCGCGAGGTGTACATTCACGCCTTGGTGCGCGATGCCGATCGCCAGAAGATGTCCAAGACCAAGGGTAACGTGGTCGATCCCATCGGCGTCATCGAGCGCTTCGGCACCGACGCGGCGCGCTTCACTCTGGCCGCCATGGCCGCGCCCGGCACCGACATTGCCTTCAGCGAGAGCCGCACGGAAAGCTACCGGGCCTTTGCCAACAAGATCTGGAACGCCGCCCGCTTCCTGTTCATGAACGTGGATCGCGCGGCGGCCGAGAACATCTGGTCGCTCAGCGAATTTGCCGCCGAGGCCAATCCCAAGGATGGCTTCGGGCTCAAGGGATTTGCCGCTGCGACGCTCGAAGATCGCTGGATTCTCTCACGCTTCAATCGCGTCTCAGGAGAAGTCTCCGCGGCGCTCCGTGAGTATCGTTTCCATGAGGCCGCGCACGTCGTCTATCACTTTTTCTGGGGTGAGTACTGCGACTGGTATGTCGAGTTGCTCAAGGCGCGTCTGCTCTCGACGGATCGCGAGGAAGCGCGGGCGGCCTTTGCCAACGTGGTGCGCGTTTTCGAGGGCGCGCTGCGCCTGCTTGCGCCGTTCATGCCGTTTATAACCGAGGAGATCTGGAGCGCGATCTACGATGGCAGGACGCCGCTGAAATCGATCGCCCTGGCCGCCTATCCTCAGACCGATGCCGCGCAACTGAATCCCGATGCCGAACGCGATATGGCGATTCTGCAAGACCTGATTGTTTCCGTACGCAACATTCGCGCCGAGTTGAAGGTCCCGCAAAAAGAGGCGCTTCCCATCCAGGTCTTCACCACTTGCGAGGTCCGCTCGATCATCGAAGCCAACCCCGCGGCCCTTGAGCGGCTGGCCAATGTTTCTACCTTGACGTTTGTCGATGAGTCTCTGGCCAAAGCCACCAACTCCCGCGCGACTGCCCGCTTTGAAGTGCGCCTGGTATACGAGCAGAAGATCGACGTGGCCGCCGAAATCGCACGGGTCACCAAGGAACTGGAAAAGCTGGAAGCCGAATATCAGCGCAACAGCAACCAACTCGGCAACGAGAACTTCCTCGCCAAGGCTCCGGCAAAGGTCGTGGAAGGGTTGAAGACCCGCCGGGTCGAACTGGAATCGCTGATTGCAAACGCCAAGGCGCGGCTCGCCGAACTACTCGGCAAAGGAACGGAAGGAAATGGACATGAACTGGAATAGCCGTCGGATCACCGCCATCCTGTCAAACGCGTTGATGGAGGATCAGGCCACCCGCGACGCCACCACTTTGGCGACCATCGATCCGCAGCAGAAAGCCATGGCAACCATCCTGGCCAAAGAGGATTGCGTGTTGGCCGGCATTGGAGCAGTGCAGCGCATATTCGAAATCTTCGCTGAGCTTGCGGGCGAATCGCTGGCCTATCCCGAGGTGAGCATTCCACAGGAAATTTTTGATGGCGTGCGCTTGCGCAAGGGCGAGTCGGTCGCCTCCATCCGGCACAACGCGCGGGTTTTGCTGAGCTGCGAGCGGCTGATCCTGAACCTGCTGCAGCATCTCAGCGGCATTGCCACCACCGCTCGCAAATACGCCGATGCCGTGGAAGGCACCGGGGCCAGAATTCTCGATACCCGCAAGACCGTGCCCGGCCTGCGCCTGTTGGAGAAGTACGCGGTACGCTGCGGCGGCGGCTTCAACCATCGTCTCGATCTGTCGGATGGAATCCTGGTCAAGAACAATCACATCGATCTTGCCGGCGGCGTACGCATCGCGATCGAGCGTGCCCTGGCAAATCGCAAAGGCGAGCAACCGGTCGAGGTGGAAGTGCGCAACATGGTTGAATTGGAGAGCGCCCTGGAGTGCGGTGCGGAGTCCATTCTGCTGGATAACATGACTCCGTCGCAGACCCGCACGGCGGTGGCCCGAATTCGTCAGGAGTCCAGCGCCATGAAGATCGAATCGTCCGGCGGAATTACGCTCGACAATGTGCGGCAGTATGCTGAAGCGGGAGTGGATTTTATCTCCGTCGGCGCGCTCACCCACTCGGCCCGCGCCGTGGATTTGAGTATGAGAATCGAGCCCGCCTGAGCCCGTTTTGAGCGTGACAAGGCAACGGGCACGGAATCATCCGCGCCCGATTTTCTTGGGGTTCTCTTGCCGCAGCCCAGGTTTCGACTAATCGGGGCGGGCCAGTTCGCGCACAATCGCCGCCACCAGTAAACGTTTGAAGCGGTCAAAGACCCGGTCAACCGCTTGGCTCACGCGTTCGGCTTCGTCCGCTCCAAGCGACAGTTCGGGAGAAGAAGTCTCAGCCGCATGCAGCTCCGGGTGAACCATCTCCGGTGCTTCCGGCTCTGAAAGCACGGGCGTCGCCTCCGGAACGACCTGCGGAACCTCCGCTGGCTCTGGGGCAGACTCCAATTGTTCTGGAGTTGGTTCAACTTCAAGAGGCTCAATCTCGAGTGTCGGCGCTGCCTCGGCAATTGGAGCAGTTGCGGCAATCTCCGGCTCCGGCAGGGCATGCGGCAATGCCGGAACGGAGTACACCGCTTCCAATGCCACCTGCTCCGTCTCGCAAGGCGCAGCGTCCAAAACAGCCCGCTGAACTTCTGCTAGCTCGGGAACAGCCTCAACCTGTTCTGGAGTTGCTTCAACTTCAAGAGGCTCGGTCTCGAGTGTCGGCGCTGTCCCCGCAATTTGCGTAGGTGTGGCAATTTCCGGCTCCGGCAACGCAAGCAGCAATTCCGGAACGGAGTACATAGTTTCCATTGCCGCCTGCGGAGTCTCTGAGGGTGCATCCTCCAGCAAAATCTGCTGAACTTCTGCCAACTCGGGAACAGCCTCAACTTGCTCGGGAGTTGCTTCAAACTCAAGAGGCTCAACCTCGGCGATTTGCGCAGCCGAGGCGACCTCCGGTTCCGGAATGACCTGCGGCGGTTCCACCGGGGCCATCACAGCGGACTCAGGCGTCGGCTCAGTGGCTTCGCTGAACTGCGGCGAATCAATCTCACTCGAGATCGATGCGGACGCTTTCTCCACTTCCGGAACGACCTCGATTTCTGGAAGGTTCGCTTCCTCCAGCGGGTTCTCCAACAGCGGATCGCGCTCGGGGATCATTTCGATCGCGCTCAGCGGCTCGGCTTCGTCCAGCTTCGCTTTCGTCGGCTCTGGGGAGATGAACTCCTGATGATGGCCATATTCGATTTCGAAGTCCGGCGCGAAGACGTCAGGATGGTCCTTTGCAGACTCGGCGATATTCGGAAGCAGAACCGTCGCGCCCTCGGGAGGCGAAGCATAGAAATCATCCAGAGGTAAGGGCTCGCTCGAATTGAACAGCGCTTCAAATGCCAGCCTGCGGTCTTCTTCTTCCGGGGACAGCGGCCCGGCAGACGAGTCGGGGACAGGCTCGGAATCGACGGCAGCGATCTCCGGAGTGAACGCCTCCAGAGGTTCGACCGTATCCATGCTGACTACCGATGCCATGCTCGGGGCAGCTTCGTGCACATCCAGCAAGGGATCAAGCGCCGGAACATCAAGGGCGGACGCCGACTCCTGCGCTACGCCCAAACCAGAAAGAATCTCCTTGGGAGCGACAGCTTCCGGCATGACGACTTCGGGTTCGGGACCAGCCATCCCCGCGACCGACGCCAATGGCTCCTCTGTGGAAGATCCTAGCGGCTCAGGGGCGGAGGAATAATCAGAGGACTCCGGCTCTAGGTCAAATTCGGTGAAAGACGACGCCCCATCCTCGGCCGTGAAGCGCGATGTCGAAGGCATAAGATCGTCGAGGGCAGAGGCGCTGAAGGGCGTGGACTTCGCGTCCGGATTGAACGTCAGGCCATGCGGTTCATTCGAATCCGCGCCCGAGGGAAACGGCGCGTCAGTATAGATACTTGGTTCCCGTGGAGACCCCGGCGCTTTACTGCCGGTAGCAGCGATTGAGGGGAGCAGGGGCTCGTCCGCCGCCGCCTCTCGCGACTCTTCCACACGCCCCGGAGTTGCAGGCGAATCGGCAGCCAAAGGGCCAGCGAAGACCACACCCGCAGCCGCGTTGCGCTCCAGCGGATCGGAGGCCAAATCCGCGCCTTCATCGAGCGAATGGGTTGCCTCAGTTCCAATCAGACTGCGCACCGCGGAAACCAGCTCGGCGGCGGCAAACGGCTTCACAATGACGGCGTTCGAGTGGACGTGCTCACCGTCTTCCGGACGATACGGCTCCAACTTGCCCACCGTGAGGATGACCGGAAGCGTCGCCGTGGCGGCACTGGCGCGCAGACGTTCGCAGATCTCCAGCCCCGTGTATCCAGGCATAAAAATGTCGAGGATGGCGATGTCCGGCGCATGCTCGGCAATTTTTCGCAGGGCCTCTAAACCGTTGCTGACCGTCTGTACGCAATAGCCTGCATCGGCAAGAATCTTCTTGCCCATGTTCTGGGCGGGGACGCTGTCGTCGGCAAGCAACACGTGCAGAGGCATTGTGACGGATCCTGGTAAGAATGGAGTCTGAGGTGAACTTGTGCCAAGGTAGCGCGTTCACCGGGCAAGGTCAATGGAGAGGAACTGATTCAGTGAACTGAAGGGCCGAAAAAGGCCCACCCGTTGGTAATGCCGAGTGGGCCAGATTTCGTTTCCGAATGCAATCATTAGAGCGGAATAGGGACGTGGAAATGGTGTTTCTTCTTTTTCTTGCGGCTGGACGAAGCATTCTTGGCATCGTCTTTGGCGGTATCGGTGGACGACGAACTGGCAGCCGCTTCAGTCGCCGAGTTCGACGTGCTCTCATTCAGTTGGGAAGGCGCGGGGGCGGGAGTGTCATTGGCGCTCAGCGGCGGTTCTGCCGAGCGCGGGGCCGGCTGATTCTCCGGAGCTTTACCGTTCGCGTTCACCGCCTCCACCGCAACCTTACCCGTACCACTCTTGGCGTCCATCTCAGTTTTCACCATCGAATTGATCTCGCGCGCCAGCGCTGGGGCGTCCGTTTCCTTCGGATCGACCAGCGAGGGCGAGCCGACTCGCGCCGCGGCGCTCAGGTCTGGACGCTTGGACATATTGTTTACAAAGCGCTCGTAACGAGTGCTCGACGTGCGGCTCGCCAGTTCCTTCTTGTTCTGGGCGATCGCTTCCGGCGTAGGCGTTGGCACCGGGTGGTTAATGGCGGTAAGGCGACGGCGGGCTTCCTGATAGCGAGGCATCGCCGGGTACCGAGTCACAATTCGGGTGTAAGCCTCGGCCGCATGGTCGAGATAATCCTTGGTCAGGCGTGCCTTCAAAACCTCTGGAAGGTTGGCGGCGCGGGTGCGATCCGCCTGCTGCTCATAGGCCTGGCCGAGGATGAACAGCGCTTCATCGGAGCGGCTATACAACGGATAGGTATCGGTGAGCGTTCTGGCCCGCGCAATCGAGGCCAGATAAGACTGGCGCAGGAAATAGAAGCGCGCGATGCGGAACTCACGCTCGGCCAATACTTCTTGCACCTCCAGCAGGCGCACCCGGGCGGTATCGGCTAGTTTGCTGTCCGGATATTGCAGCAGCATCTGGCGGTATTCGTCCTCGGCCCGGCGAGCGTGCACGTAATCGCGATCCGGCTTCTCCATCTGGCGATAGTGAATATCGGCAATTTTGAGCTGCGCTTCCGCCGCTTCCGGCATGTTGGGGAAGAACGTGATGAAGTCGCGGAACTCGGTCTCGGCCTGGGTCAGCGCCGCCGTGGTGCCTTCCTGGTACCAGGCTTCGCCCACCGTCAACTTGGCGCGGGCCACGAACTCAGAGTCCGGATAAGTGTTGATGAGGGTTTGCAGCGTGAGGCGCGCGGTATCATATTTGCGCTCCTTCATCGCCTGCATGGCACGGTCGAAGAGCACCTTATCCGGCTGCTTGGAGTTGATCTGAGCCAGCGGGTTGGCAGCCTTCTTGTTACTGCAGGCCACACCGGCCAGCAAACTTGTAGCCAGCAGCAAAGCGATGAAAACGCGACGAACCATGCCGGAAATACCTCGGTAGAACCTGAATCAGCGGTTAGGCCTTCTGCAACGTGGCCGAACGCGCGGCCTGCAAAAGTTGTTGAACATTGTGGCCGGGATCACCGCGACCAAAGACGGCGTTGCCAGCGACCAGGACCTCGGCTCCAGCTTGCACCACCGCACCTATGGTATCAAGTGCGATGCCGCCATCCACCTCAATCCGGAAGCCAAGATGGCGCTCGGCACGCAATTCCGCAAGATGGCGAATCTTTCCCAGCGTGCGGGGAATAAACCTCTGTC
>CAZLZA010000048.1:0-38734 GCA_964563875.1 uncultured Acidobacteriaceae bacterium | reverse complement strand
TTCCTGGATGGTAATGATGCGAACGAAATCGATCACATTGAGGCCGCCGCGATAGCGCGCCACATTGCCCGTGGGCAGGGTGTGATTCGGACCGCTGGCGTAGTCTCCCAGCGCCTGTGCCGTATAGTCGCCGAGGAAGATTGAGCCCGCGCACTTGACGTCGTATACGTCTTCCGGGGGCACGCTGACGTGCTCTCCGCCGAGTTCATTGGTCCATTCAATCGCCTGTTTGCGGCTCTTGGCGACCAGCACCACGCCGCGTGCCTCCAGCGCCTGTTTGGCAATCGCATTGTCCTCCGCCATGGCCATCGTGTGCTTGATCACTGATTTTGCCAGACGAGTGCTGGCGGTGACGAAGATGGCAAGCGCCTCCGGGTCGTGCTCCGCCTGGGCGATCAGGTCGCTGGCGATGAACTCCGCATTGCCCTCCGTCGCGCAATAGACAATCTCGGTCGGCCCGGCCAGGAAGTCGATGCCGCAATCAAAGGCCACCAGCTTTTTCGCCAGAGTGACATAGGTATTGCCGGGGCCGACGATTTTGTTGACCCTTGGAATGCTTTGCGTGCCGTAGGCAAATGCGGCAATCGCCTGCGCTCCGCCGATGCGGTAGAACTCCGTAACGCCGATCAGCGCCGCGGCCGCCAGGGTCTCTGGCGCAGGGTTCGGCGAGGCTACGGCGATGCGCCCCACGCCTGCCACCTGCGCGGGAATCACCGTCATCAGCACGGTCGAGGGCAGGGGATAGCGCCCACCCGGGGCGTAGCATCCCACCGACTCCAGCGGGCGGATCGCCTGGCCGACGCGCAACCCCGGATGAATCGTGCGAATCCAGGGCCGGGGCAGTTGCCACTCGGCAAAGTTGCGGATATTTTTTGCCGCAATCTCAATGGCGCGAATAAACTCCGCGCTCACCATGCCCACCGCTGCCTGCAACTCTTCCGCGGAGACGCGCATTGCTGCGCCTTCGGCGAGTCCGTCGAATTTCTGCGCGTATTCGAGCAGCGCCGCGTCGCCTCCAGTGCGTACCTGGTTCACGATCCCGGCGACAGTCTGCTCCACGGCGGGATCAAACGACGCATAGCGATGAGCGAGCGAGGCGACAGCTTGCGCCGCCTCCTCGCCATTGAGCAGTCTCATTACATCACCACCTTGTTCAGCGGGTATTCGACGATTCCGGTACCGCCCGCTGCCTTTAGCCGGGGAATCACATCGCGCACAACCGTTTCTTCGAGGATGGTATTGACGGCGACCCACTCGGAGTTGCTGAGTGCGGAAACCGTGGGCGAGTTGAGTGCGGGCAGCACGGCGAGCACGGCCTGCAAATCCTTCTGCCGCACGTTCAGCATCAGTCCAACGCGTCCCTGGGCGGCGATCGCGCCCTGCAGCATCAATGCAATGTTGTCGATCTTGCGCCGCTTCCATTCATCGGCATAGGCTTTTTTGTTCGCGATCACCTGGGTGTTGGATTCGAGTACAGTCTCCACAATGCGCAGACGATTGGCCCGCAGCGAACTTCCCGTCTCGGTAACCTCGACGATGGCGTCGGCCAGCATCGGAGGCTTCACTTCGGTGGCGCCCCAGCTGAAATCAACCTGCACCGGCACGTTCTTGGAGGCAAAGTAATTCTTTGTCACCTCGACCAGTTCGGTTGCAATGGTTTTGCCGGCCAGATCACACGCGCATTGCACGGTCGAATCTTCCGGCACGGCCAGCACCCAGCGCACGCCTCCACGGCTCTGCTTGGAGTAAATGAGGTCGCAAACGGCTTCCACCTTGCGTCCGCTTTCAACCACCCAGTCGAGCCCCGTAAGCCCGGCGTCCAGCACGCCTTGCTCAACGTAGCGCGCCATCTCCTGAGCCCGGATCAACATGCATTCCAGTTCCGGATCGTCGGTGGTCGGAAAATACGAACGGCCATTGGCGTAGATCTTGAATCCCGCAGCGGCAAACAATGCGATCGTCGCATCCTGCAGCGAGCCCTTGGGAATACCGAGGCGAATCTTAGGCATTGGAGGCCTCCGAAGCGGTGAAGCTCATGGGTTTGGTAAAGCAGGAGCGCGTACCTTCGTGGCAGACCAGGCCGTCGCCCTCAACCTGAACCTTGCAGAGAACCGTATCGTTATCGCAATCGGTGGCCGCATAAGTCAGACGCAGACGATTGCCGCTGGTCTCTCCTTTGGTCCACAGTTTGTTGCGGGTGCGACTGTAGAAGGTTACGTAGCCAGTCTGAAGCGTCTTGTCGAGCGCCTCCTGGTTCATGAAGCCCACCATGAGAACCTCGCCGTTGTCGGCATCCTGAACGATCGCCGGGGCGAGTCCCCCCATCTTTTCAAAATCTATCTGCATTGTTCCATTCCTCTCTGGGCTGGCTTTTCTGGGGCAATCACACGTCGCGGTCAAAAAACAAAAAACCCGCTGGTTGTGATTGCGCCAGCGGGCCAGTGCTTGGATGATTGCCTTTTACAGGGATCCACGCGCCTCCGCCGACTCAATCGCCGTATGGTGATGGTGGTGATGGCGGTGATTTAGCAGAGACGTCATTTGCATTAATCCTAACCAGAGAGTGCAGCCGAGGTCAACGGTAAAAAGCAAGAATTGTCAGCCCTTGTCGTGAAATGTCGCGAAATAGCAGAACTGGAGGGCTGGTTGCGCCGTATCTCTTTCATGGAGCGTCCAATACACTAGATGATTGCACTTAAGGAAATGGGGAAAATGGAAGAGACTGACACGGTTGCCATCGAGGTATGTAGCGCCAGCCGTTATTACGCCATGGGCGAAACCACCGTACGGGCAGTCAATGATGTCAGCTTCACCATCTCCCGCGGCGAGTTTGCCGCGCTCTTGGGGCCGTCGGGTTCAGGCAAATCCACCGTGCTGAACCTTCTCGCCGGACTCGACCGGTTGAGCGCGGGCAGAATACTAGTGGCTGGTCGGGATCTGAGCACAATGGACTCCGAGGCGCTGGCTCGCTACCGCCGGCTTACCGTCGGCATGATCTTTCAATCCTTCAACCTTGTGCCCACCATGACTTTGGCTGACAACATCGAATTGCCCCTGCGCTTTGCCGAAACCCCACGCGCCGAGCGGCGCCATCGTGTGCTCGAATTGCTGACCAATGTCGGACTGGCCCAACGTGCCGGCCATAAGCCCACCGAACTCAGCGGCGGCGAGCAGCAGCGCGGGGCGATCGCGCGTGCTCTGGCCAACCGGCCTTCCGTGTTGCTGGCCGACGAGCCAACCGGCAATCTGGACAGCCGCAACGGTCAGGAAGTGATGGCTCTGCTCACCCAGTTGAACGAAAAAATGGGAGTGACCGTCTTGATGGTGACGCACGATCCGGCACTGGCCGCGCGCTACGCTCGCAAATCCCTGCACATGGCTGATGGAAAGCTGGTTTCCACCGTGGAGGCGCTGCCATGAACCGCCAGGATCTGTTTGAACTTGCGGGCCGCAACATGCGCAATGCGCGCCTGCGGAACGCGCTCACCACCATGGGAATTGCCGTGGGTGTCGCCTCGCTGGTCGCCATGCTTTCGCTCGGCATCGGTCTGCAGGGATTTGCCAATCACCAGCTCATGAAGTCTGGAATGTTCCAGACCGTTTTTGTTACCAGCAAGCAGGACATGCGCAACATGGAGCAGAACGCCGACGCCAAGCCCGAAGAGTCTCCCGTGCTCAACGACGATGCGCGCAAAAAAATTGAGGCGCTGCCCGGAGTCGAGGAAGTTGCTCCCGAGATGCGTGCGATGGCCGAGGTAGAGTACGGCGATAAAACCAATTTCACTCTGTTGGCAGGGCTTCCACAGTCCGCGCGCGATGAGGACGCGGTCGAAAAAGTTGATGGCAGGTTTTTCAGCTCCGCCAATGCCGATGAAGTTCTGGTGCAGCGTGACTTCGCCAAGAAGTTGGAGACGAATCCGGAATCCGTGCTCGGCAAGACGCTGATCGTGCGCTACGCCGAGCGTCAGAATGGGGACAGCAGCAGCTTCAGCATCGAGCGCAAGGAAAAGCCGTTCCGCGTCGTCGGATTATTGGATGACGAGCCGTTTGGCGGCATGCGCATGATCAGTCGCGCCCGCGTCTTTCTGCCCACCCGGACCGCCGAGGCCATGAACCTGATGCAGCCTGCGGATACGCAGCAACTGGTACGATCCGCGCCCGGTGCGCGCACCTATTCGATGCTCGCGGTGCGCATGAAATCCGCAGCCTACGCCGAGAAAGTCGAAGAGTCGGTAAAGAAGATGAACTACTCGGCCTACTCCTATCTTGACGCGACCAAGAGTATTCGCCGCTTTTTTGCCGTGTTGGATATGTTCCTCGGAATCTTCGGCTCGCTGGCTCTGGCCGTGGCTTCGCTGGCGATTGTGAATACGCTGGTCATGGCGGTCCTGGAGCGGCGCCGTGAGATCGGAATCATGAAGGCCCTGGGCGCCAGCGATGCCGACGTAAAGAAACTCTTCTTCGCCGAAGCCGCCACCATGGGATTAGTCGGTGGCGCATTGGGCGTAGCGCTGGGGTGGGTCATCGGACGCGCCATTAACTTCGGTACCAATATTTACCTGCACAAAATGAAAATGCCGGCGGAAAATCTTTGGACGGTTCCGCTATGGCTGGTCGCCGGAGCCGTGGTTTTCGCGGTGCTGGTCAGTGTCTTGGCGGGCATATATCCGGCCGCCCGCGCCGCCCGCCTCGACCCGGTGCAGGCCCTGCGCTACGAATGACGCTGCATCGAGATAGATCAATGAATCGGCATGGATGAAATGAAAGCTGAAAGTCGCGGGATTGCGGTGCTTGGATTCCTTCTTATGTTGGGTCCGCTCAGCGTTGCTCAGTCCCCCGCTGCTCATTCAAAGGTGGAATGCTCCACGCTGGAGAGCAAGATTCTTGCTCGCGAGGTGCCTTATTGCGCGATGCTTCCTCCCAGTTACGCAGAAGACAAAGCTCGCCGTTATCCGGTGGCTTATTATTTGCATGGCTTGGGAGACAACGAGCAGTCGCTGGTGAACCTCGGCGGGTGGTCGATCTATGACCGCCTGATGCGCGAGAAGAAAATTGGCGAGTTCGTGGTCCTGGCTCCGGCCGGCTTCGCCTCGTTCTACATCAACTCCAGGGACGGAAAATTCCGCTATGAAGATTTTTTCCTGCATGAGTTTCTGCCCGCCATGGAGAAAAAATATCGCATCGGAAAGACTCGTTCGCAGCGTGGAATCCTCGGCGTCTCCATGGGCGGCTATGGAGCGCTGCACTATGCATTCAAGTATCCCGGAATGTTTTCCGCCGTCAGCGCCAACATGCCCGCGCTGATTGAGCACCTGCCGCCGGAGCTCTCTTCGGAGTGGCAGCAAAAATTGATGGGCAGAGTCTTCGGCGATCCACCCGATACGGCGTTCTACGAAAAGAACTCGCCGTTCCGTCTGGCGCGCAACGTTCCCGTGTCCGCGCTGAGGCATATGGTGATCTATTTCGATTGCGGCGCCCAGGATCGCTATGGATTCAATGTTGGAACCCTGTCCATGGACAAACTGCTCACCCAGCGCGGGATTGCGCACGAGGCACATATCTATCCTGGTGGCCACGATTGGCCCTACGTGCTGGAACATTTCGCCGCCTCGCTCCAAGCTCAATCAAAAGGCCTTGGCGCGAATTGAGATGCCAATTCAGGATGCGGAATTATGAAGCGAAGTAAGCCAACGCAGCGAAGTAAGACAGCACAGCCCAATCAGATTATGATTCGCCAAGAGGACCGTGTCTTCGTGCTGACCGGTGCCGGGATCAGCGCCGAAAGCGGCCTGGCGACCTTTCGTGGCGCCGCCGGGCTATGGGAAGGCGAGCGCGTCGAAGACGTGGCCTCGCCGCGCGGTTGGAAGCGCGATCCCGAGCGTGTCTGGCGCTTTTACTCGCTGCGCCGGAAGGCTGCAGTCGATGCCGAGCCCAATCCTGCGCACTTCGCACTGGCGGAGTTGGAGCGCAAACTGGGCCAGCGCTTCTTTCTGTGCACGCAGAATGTGGACAATCTGCATGAACGTGCAGGTTCGCGCAACCTTGTGCATATGCATGGCGAGCTCTTCCAGTCCTGCTGCGAGAGCTGCGCCCGCGAACCTTTTCCCGACATGCGTTTCTACCAGAGCCAGGCGGAGCATCCCTTCTGCGAGTGTGGAGGACGTATCCGTCCGAATATCGTGTGGTTTGGCGAGAGGCCATTTCACATGGCGCGTATTTTCGAGGAGTTGCAGCGCTGTAGCGTGATGCTGGTGGTTGGAACCTCAGGCGTGGTGCAACCTGCGGCGAGCTTTGTGGCTTGGGCAGGCGAGCGCGGCGATCTCCCCGCGGCGAGTACGTATTATGTGGGTCCGGAGCATCCCGCGAACGCCGCGGCCTTCACCCGGGTGTTCCGGGGCAGGGCCGGCGAACTGCTGCCAAAACTATTCTGGTAGCGTATAGCGGATTTCGGTTGACCTTGGAGCGCCTAGCGAACGACAATCAACCTTCCTGTCAGGAGTGGCAGGTCTCCTCAAAAATGTTAATTTATCTCTGCGGTGCCATCGAAAATTCCCCCGACCACGGTAAAGCTTGGCGGGCTGAGATCACGCGTTTTCTTCATGAGCTGGGACATGAGGTTTATGATCCGGCGCTCGACGAAGAAAAGGACTTGACCGAGCAGGAACTCCGCGAATTTCGCGGCTGGAAACAAACCGACCTTCCTCGTTTTCAACAAACCATTCGCAAAGTTATCCAATACGATTTGGACTGGGTTGAAGAGCGCTGTGATGCGCTGGTAGCCTTCTGGGACGAATTCGCAGAACAAGGGGCGGCCGCCCAAGGTGAACTCACCATGGCATATCGTCGCGGAATGCCTGTGTATCTGGTGACCAAACTGCCCGTCGATCAGGTGAGTGGCTGGATCCTGGGTTGTGCCTCGCAGGTGTTTTCTGGCTTTGCAGAGCTGCGCGAGTACCTCGCCAACAAGCGCTCCCGAGCCCCTTTGTACGCCTGATGGCGGGAGAAGATTGCCTCGTGGCAGTTGTTGCACGGTCTTTCCTCCAGGATTGCCGTGCCCGCAAAGTCGCGCTAGAGGTAACGCATGACCGAAATGCCGAAGAGCCTGGACCCAGTCGCCGTTGCGCGTGCGCGACGGCGACTGGGATTTGTGGCCATGTTGTGGTGGATTGCAGCTCTGGCCGGAACCCTCGGGCTGATCCAGCGGCTCCAGGCAAGCTGGCTGCGGGTGATATTCGTCAGCATCTCATGGGTGCTCGCCATCTTTTTCAGTTATGCGTGGTGGGAAGTACGCAAGGGCCACTTACCGGAATGAACTTCACCAGACCAAGCCCCTTAAATTCACAAACAGCCCGCGGCTTGTGGGTATTTTGACAGTTCCGCCAACTCTGGCCAGCGTGCCTAGTCTTTGAATTTCCATCCCGCGGTGCTAGAGTTCATCTCCAAAGGCAGACTGGCTCTTTATGCGGAAACCTGTGCTTACGTGGATCATGGCCGCGGTTCTTCTGCTGCCGACGCTCGCGCCAAGCTGGGGTGATGTAGGACACGCCACCATCAATCGTGTTGCCGCCGAAAAAGTTCCGCCTGATATGCCGCAGTTTCTCAAGACCGCCTCAAGTCGCATCGGGTGGCTGGGTCCGGAGCCGGATCGTTGGCGCTCCACTCTGGAAAAGCCACTGAACGACGCCCAGGCCCCGGATCATTTCATCGATCTTGAATACGTCGATTGGCTCAAGCCGCTGCCGCCGGACCGCTACAAGTTCATCCAGGCGGTATACGAATATCGTGCGCGACATCCTCAGTACGGCGTGCCGCCGCCGGAGAAAATCGGCTTCCAGCCTTACATCACCATCGAAGTCTTTGACCGCCTGAAGGTCGCCTTCCGCCAGTATCGCCATCTCCAGGCTGAGGGCCGTCCGGCCACTGATGCCGAAGCCGACGCGATCTTCTACGCGGGCTGGCTTGGTCACTATGTCGGCGATGGTTCGAACCCAATGCACACCTCCATCCAATACAACGGCTGGGTGGGCCCGAATCCCAAGGGATACACCACTTCGCATGACGTTCACTCGAAGATGGAGACCGCGTTTGTGAACGCCAACCCGGAGGTCACGCACATCTCGGATCTGGTGTCGGCGCCCAAGCATCTCGATCACCCTTTCGAGGACTACATCGCTTATCTGCGCGAGTCGCAGTCGAAGGTCGAGCGGGCGTACGCGTTGGAGAAGGTGGGCGGCTTTGACGGCAAAGGCACGTTGGAATCGCGCGAGTTCATCCGTCACCAGCTCGGCCGCGGGGCGCAGATGCTGCTGAATTTGTGGTACACCGCGTGGGTGGATTCAGCGCAGGAGCCTGAGCCGCATGAGAAACCAAAAGACCCGCTGCCGGAAGCCTTCCGGCAGCGCTGAAACCAGTGCGGTTTCAAGCGCCTTAGCACTTGGGCAAAAATTAGAACTTGCTTTCGAAGTCGGCCAAGCGATGCTCCAGTCGCCACTGCTCGCGTGCCTTTTCGCTGCCGTTCAGGAATTTCATACAGCCCGGATTAGGCACCGTCGTGGGCCGGTCACCGGCGCACTCGTGTACGGCTGTGAATTTGTGAGCGTCGCTCCAGAGGCTTCCCCCCGGTAGAAAGGAATGCTCCAGGCTCGTGCGCGCCATCCGCTTTAGCGTCGGGTAGTCGAGCCCTTGGTCCAGCACGGCGCGCTCGTACTCCATGGTCATCTCCGAGCGGGAAACGCCCTCGTCATCGGTAGCCAGCGCTACCGGAACCCCTGCCTTCAAGTACATTGCCAGCGGATGCTGCCGTCCCCGGACGCCGAGAATCTCATCATTGGAGGTCAGGCAGATCTCGACCATCACGTTGCGGCGAGCCATCATGGCCAGTAGTTCGTGCGGATTTTCCTCGTACATCACATCCACGCCGTGGCCAATCCGCTCAGCCTTGCCCAACTCGATCGATTCGCGAATGTGGCTGCGCAAACCGTCGGTCGGCACCATGCCGGGCCTCAATTCTCCAGCGTGCAGGGTGAGGTGCACATTTGGATACACGCTCTTGAGATAGTTCACCATCTCCATGTGGAGATGGAAGTCGCGCATCGGCACATACCAGTCCTCGGGCTGTACCAGGTTCAGCGCCACGACCCGCGAATCATTGCTGGCCAACTCAAAGCCCATCAGGAGTTGGGCGAAAACCTGTGCCGGTTGGGCCGCGCGCGACACGCTGTAGATGTAGCGCACGTGTACCGAGCAGGCGCCGGCTTGAATTTCCGGCTCAACCGCGCATTTGAGTTGTTCGTTCTTGCCCTGTTCCATCGCGTCCAGATCTTTGCGTGCGTTCTCCACCACCTTCGCAAAATCAGCGTCCAGCAGTTTCTGGCGCATCGCCGCGAAGTCAGGCACATAGCCCAGACGAGCGCCCAGGGCGGCGGCGTGTCCGTGGTCTGGAGAGACCATCAGTTCCATGTACTGCACGTCCCCATCGGCGGCGCGCCGGGTCACTTCGGCGAGGACCTGCGACATATGGTTTTCGGTCGCGGGACCAAACTTGGAGAAGGTGTCAAAGAAATGGTCGTGCCCATCGGCCCCGGATTTTAGATCGCGCATCGACCACGCGTCGATCACAGTACGGTAAAGTTCCGGATCGCTCAACGCCTGGCGCGCTTCCGCCTGGTTAGGTTGGCACGGTGCCTGGGCAAGCGCCAGCGACTGGCGATCGAGGCACAGTCCCGAGTCGGCCGCAAACTGCATCAGGCTTTCCGCGTAAACCGCACCGGTAATATGGCTGTGCAGGTCGCCGCCTTTTGGCATTTCCTTTAGCAAAGCGTAGAGTGCGCCAATGTTGCTGCGCGCCTCGTTTAGCGCTTTCTCCGTCCGTGCCTCCGCGCTTTCACCTGCCGGACGAGCTTCGGACTGTTGCTGTTCTTTGGCAACTTGCTGAGCTGCGGTAGCGGGGCGTGCCGGGGAGTTTTTGAACGCTTGGATCTGCGATCCAGAAGCACCGAGGGTGAGAACTGCGACGAAGAGAATGGACAACTTTCCCGCGCTGCGCTGGCGCATGGCTTCCTCCAAGGGCGAACGTGGCCCATGTAAGTGGAACCTTTCGATCATATCGCGAATTGATGGTCGGGCGCTGCCCGGGCGCGCGGACAAGGCCTCAGGCGGATTTGCTGGTTGCAACTTTCGCCCATACCTTCTACCATCCTTTTTCCCCGTTTCGCCGTTACGCTTTTCCTGGAGCAACGCATCGTGCTGGAGCTGAAAGTACTTTTCTCGCGTGAACAAATCGCTGCCCGGGTTGCCGAGTTGGCCCAGCAGATTTCCGAGGACTTTGCCGGAGAGCCGGTCGTTCTAGTCGGCGTGCTGAAGGGCGCGGCAATTTTTCTCAGCGACCTCTCGCGCCAAATCCAGTTGGATTCCACCTTCGACTTTATCGCCGTTTCCACCTACGGCGACCAGCAGCAGAGCAGCGGCGAAGTCAAATTGCAAAAGGACGTCGATCAGTCGATGGAGGGCAAGAACGTCATCCTGGTCGAGGACATTCTCGACACCGGATTGACCATGTGCTATTTGAAAAAAGTGATTCTGGCACACCGTCCCAAGGCTTTCAGAATCGCCGCTCTGCTGGATAAAAAGTCCAGGCGTGTGCAGCCCATCCAAGCCGATTACACGGGATTTGAAATCCCCGATGTGTTCGTCGTGGGCTACGGAATGGACTACGCCGAGCGTTACCGGAATCTTCCGGATATTTGCGTGGTCCCATAGCGGTGTCGCTTCCTTAGTCGTACACTAGCGAAGCCATAATGTCTGGATGGAAGGGCGTAGGATCGGATGTCGCACACGATCAGTTTAAATTCCACTGTAGAAGCCATTCGTAACGATTGGCACTTGGCGGCAAAGCTCATTGACCATACCCTTCTAACCCCGGACGCCACGCGTCAGCAAGTGGCGACGCTCTGCCGTGAAGCGGCCGAGTACGGATTCTACGCGGTGATGGTAAACCCCTCGAACATTGCTCAGTGCAGGGCTGAATTGCGCGGTACGGGCGTCGTCATCGGGACCGTCATCGGTTTTCCCCTTGGTGCCACCACCTCTACCTCCAAGTTGGCCGAGGCCGGTGATGCGCTGCGTCTTGGAGCCACCGAACTCGACATGGTGATCAACGTCGGCGCCCTCAAAAGCGGCGACCGCGACCTGGTGCAAGTGGAGATGCGGTCGCTGGTACGTCTCTGCCATCGCTCGGGAGCCCTGCTCAAGGTCATCCTCGAAACCGCGCTTTTGACCACCGAAGAAAAAATTCTGAGCTGCCAACTGGCTGCCGCGGTAGAAGTGGATTTTGTGAAAACCTCCACCGGTTTTTCCAGCGCCGGGGCTACGGCTGCCGATGTCGCACTGATCCGCGGTGTGGTCGGCCATAAGATCGGAGTCAAAGCGGCGGGCGGCATCCGCACCGCTTCCAGCCTGCTTACCATGGTCGATGCCGGAGCCAGTCGCATCGGTGCCAGCGCCAGCGTAGCCATCGTCAAGGAACTGGGCGCGAAGTAATTTGTCCGGCTATTCTGGGCAAGTCCGTTTTATCAGAGGGCTGCGATGGGACGATTCACCGGAGTGCTGGGACTGGTCTTGCTATTGACCGTTGCTTGGCTCTTTTCCACCAACCGCAAAGCCATTCGCTGGCGCGTCGTCGCCACCGGAATCGCATTGCAGGTGCTGTTTGCCGTCTTCGTCATTAAGATTTGGTGGGGACAACTGGCGATCGCAAAAGCTGGAGAAGGGGCCAAGCGTTTGCTTGCCTGCTCCTTCGCCGGCTCCCGTTTCGTCTTTGGAGAAGCCGGGGCGCAGAACTCCAGTTTCGGCTTTATCTTCGCCTTCCAGGTGTTGCCGGCCATCATTTTCATTGCCGCCTTTTTTTCCATTCTGTACTACTTCGGCATTATGCAGTTTCTGATTCGCATGGTCGCCACGGTCATGGAAAAAGCTATGGGCGCCAGCGGCGCGGAATCGCTCAACGTCGCTGCCTCCATTGTCATGGGACAGACCGAAGCTCCGCTCACCATCCGCCCCTATCTTCCGCGCCTTACCCAATCCGAACTCATGGTGGTGATGACCGCGGGCATGGCGCACGTCTCCGGCGGCATGATGGCTGCCTACATTGCCACCGGCGTAGCCCCGGAGCACCTGTTAGCCGCGGTGATTATGACCGCCCCCGGGACCCTCACCGTGGCCAAGATGCTACTGCCGGAGACCGAAATTCCAGAGACTGCCAGTGGTGCCACGTTGCCCAAGGAAGAGCGCGCCGCCAACGTGCTGGAAGCCGCCGCCAAGGGAACCAGCGACGGCCTGCACCTGGCCTTGAACGTGGCGGCCATGCTGATCTCCTTTTTGGCCATCATCTTCCTCGTCAATTCACTTTTGGGCGGAGCCCACAATTTCTTCGCCGCCCACGGATTCACTTGGTTTCCGGCGAGCCTGGAGAAAATTTTCGGCGTACTCTTTGCCCCCATCGCCTTTATCATCGGAGTGCCGTGGCATGATTGCATGGCCATCGGCAACCTGCTTGGTACGCGCATGGTATTGAATGAACTGGTTGCATTCACTATGCTGGGTACGCAGAAAGCAGCGCTGGATCCACGCTCGTTTACCATTGCCACGTTTGCGCTTTGCGGCTTTGCCAATCTCAGCTCCATCGGGATTCAGATTGGCGGCCTCGGTGCATTGGCGCCTTCGCGACGTGGCGACCTTGCCCGGCTTGGATTTAAAGCTATGATCGCCGGAACCATGGCGAACCTTATGTCGGCTTGCATTGTGGGAGTGTTGTTATGAGTTCGCACGCAGATGTAAAGCACATGGCGATGGATGAGTTCACCCGCGCCGAATCCGCAGCCATGGTGATTCGCATGCAGCTTTCGCAGAAGCCGCACTTGGGAGTGCCGGAAATTGCGGTCGTGCTGGGCTCCGGCCTGGGTGCGTTCGCCGATGCGCTCGAAGACTCGGTAATCATTCCTTACAAAGACATTCCCAATTTCCCGCGCTCTACCGCCGTCGGCCATGCCGGTCGCCTGGTGGTCGGAAAGATTGGCAATCTCACGGTTGCGGCCATGCAGGGGCGGGTTCACCAGTATGAGGGTTACAGCAGCCGCGAGGCCGGTTTTCCCGTGCGCGTGCTCTTCCGCCTGGGCATCAGGAGCCTGGTCCTCACCAATGCTGCTGGAGGCATCAACTCCGCCTACCAGAAAGGCGCGCTGGTCCTGCTCAGCGATCACATCAACTTGCAGGGCAACAACCCCCTCAACGGACCGAACGACGAACGCTTTGGGCAGCGCTTTCCGGATATGACCGAAGCCTATTCCCGCCGCTATCGTCTTCTCGCCCAGGATGCGGCGAGCCAGCTCGGCATTGATCTGAAGGAAGGCGTCTACGCCGCGCTCATCGGTCCCAGTTATGAAACCCCCGCCGAGATACGCTTTCTGCGCACCATCGGCGCGGATCTGGTCGGCATGTCGACCGTGCCGGAAGTCATCGTGGCGCGCCACGTGGGAATCAAGGTTCTCGCCATCTCCTGCGTCACCAACATGGCCGCAGGACTCTCCGAGGGCGAGATCCGCCATCAGGATGTGCTGGACACTGGCGAGCGCGTGCGCGGCACATTACTGGCCTTGCTGACGGCAACTCTCCCCAAGATCGTGGCGGAAGGAAAGTGAACGACCCCTCCCCCTATATTTCCCGCTAAAAATTTGAAAACAGGTTGGTTATAGGTGCCACAGCGGCAGGGGTTCGGGCCTTTCGAGGCTCGAACCTTGGTGCGCCCTTGCGTCAACAGTGATGATTCCCCTACGTTCAGGATAGCAAAGTTGGGAGGCGATTCCATCAGTTGCGTACCGACTCTATGTGCCATGGAATGAATCTGTTGGGAGGAATTGGCGAAGATTTTTGCTTGACAGCGGTGCAGAACGGGGCGATTGGAAGCAGAAACGCAGGTTTTTCGCGTGCGAAAGGGCATTTTGCGCGGCATTTGGGGATGCTGAAAAACAGTGACCTTGAGTAGTTTGCACAGGTTATGGTGCAGCAAGATTAACCACATGGTAATCATGCAAGTGCGTTAGATTACTGCGCGAGCAATGGCCATCCGCAGAAACTGAGTCAACTACCCACTTCTGCTAAAACAGCAGAAATGGGTACCCGCCGAGACACTACTCGCCCGCGACGCCCCAGGGTTGGAACTACGCCAATTCTGGGCCACCCGCCAATCTGACACTGAATCCAATAGCACATGCAAGAGTTTATCCGTAGCGTGTGCAAGACTCTTGATATCAATGAATTAGAGCACGCCGGTTATTCATTCACCCACGGCATTTACCAAAAAGATCTGATAGAGATTGTTCAGCAGCTGGGGCCTATAAGAGTCGATCTGCGCAGCCCGGAGCCTGTGCGCGAAATTCGTCCACAGCCCGCCGATTCCGCGAAACAGAACACGCTGTCGAGCCGGTACGGGACCAATGCGTTTCCATTTCACACTGATACAGCACATTGGGATCAACCGGCTCGTTATTTGGTGCTATATTGCGTCGATCCTGGCGAGGGAAAGCGGCCGACGCTACTCCAGGATTCTCGTGCTTGGCAGATTAGCGATGCTGAAAAGGAACTGGCGTGTCGAGCGCTCTGGACAACCGGTCATGTCCGACCGCGTCTATGTATGCTTGCTGCGCGCACAACAAACTATTTAACGATTCGATACGACAAGGACTGCATGCGACCTATGACGGCGGAAGCGCGTAGGTTGGAGGCTCTTATAGAATTTCGGATAGACCAAACAGATCAGAAACAGATCGATTGGGGTGCTGGGGACCTCTTGGTTATCGACAATCAACGGATGTTGCATGCGCGTGGGAAAAGCAATCGGACGGACGCAAATCGAATTTTGAAGCGCATATTAATAGGGGGAGATTGAAATGCAGTCTTGGGACTCAGAGGGGCTATGGAAGAAAGCTAAGCTGTTTATGGACGATGCAAGCGAGCATGAGCATGCTTCGCCAGAATTTGCATTTTCCGCCTCTCTAGCCCTCGAATGCTTAGGCCGGAGCGCCTTGACCAAGGTGCATCCGGTACTAAATGCAGACCCTCGCGATGACGCAAATATCCTCTATGCTTGCGGCTACTCATTTGCAAAGCCACGATCCTTGCCTGCGCACTCGGTCTATCTCCGGCTAGAAAAAGTCATTGACCAATTTCGAAAGCCGCACCGTGAGCTTTGCGAATTTCTTGCCCTACAGCGCAATGCTCACGTTCATACGGCCGAACTTCCATACGAAAATCTTGGAACGGGAAAGTGGTTGGCGCGGTTCTACGATACAGTCGCAGTCCTACATGCATTCCTTGGAAAGCCGCTGGACCAATTCCTCGGTAGCGAGGAAGCTCATATGGCGGCGGAACAAATCAAAACGCTTAATGAATCCGTATTAAGCGCCGTAAAGGCCAAAATTTCGGCGCATCAGAAATTGTTTGAAGCGAAGCCCGAAGACGAGAAGAAAAGGTTGCTGGATGCGACTTCGTCAATTTTTTCTGATGCAAGCTATAACCAACATACCTGCACCTGTCCCGCTTGTGGCGGACGAGGCAAGCTGACCGGCACACGATTCAAGGAACTTCCTGAGCAATATTCCGAAGGTGAGCTCTTTATGGATGTTGAATATCTAGCCACATCGTTTCAATGCAAGGCTTGTGATTTATCACTTGGTTCAATTGAAGAGATTGCCCATGCCGGACTTCCCACTCATTTCACGAAGGTTGAATCAACAAGCCTGCACGACCTTTATGAACCGGAGCACGATCGGGAATACGACAACATGTGAACGGGCGCTAACGGGCTGGAGGGCCGGATTTGGGGCACCGAACAGTTTTCGCCCATGCGTAATAGGCCATTTGCAGACAGTACGAGAAGGCGCTCCGCTGCTAGCGTGGGTTCCCGGGGCATCGAGCGATGAAAACCCTGGACAAATGATTGGTGGACGCAAGAGCGGACCACGGGCGGGGAACAGCGAGCGCTTGGCCTTGCTCCGGGATGGATTACGGGCATCCGGAGACAGCCCCGCTACCAGCAACTCTGCTGGTTGACAGTGACCTACAAAGCTCCTAGAGTCGATGCATCGGCTTCAGGTACATTGCTGTCTCTCGGAGTGGGAGTTCGTTCTCCTGCTGGTGGGGGAGCGGGGAAGCCGTGTTCTTTGCCAATTCAGCGTTCGCGCGCCTGAGGCTCTCGCCTTGGGCATGGGAAGCGGGTGAGAATCCCGCGCTGCCGCGCAACTGTAAGTAGGGGAAATGGCCGCATTGCCACTGTGCTAACTGCATGGGAAGGCTTGCGACGCCTGCGTCCGAAAGGACCGACCCGAATAGCCAGGAGACCGGCGCGAACACACCCACAACCCCTTTCGCGTGTGAGGGAGGATGTATGCGAGCTTTCCGCCTCGTAGTTTGCTATTTATTTCTATTTCTACTTTCCATCTCTGCTTTCGGCCTGGAGCTGAAGGTTCGTGTTGCCGATCCGAGCTCTGCCGCGGTGAGCGGCGCGCAGGTTGCGGTGTACGCCGAGGGTTCGAATCAGCCGCTGGCGCTGGGGACAAGCGATGCCCAGGGCGTCGCCACGTTTCACAATCTGGCGGGTCACAATCCGGAGGGACACAATCCGGAGGGGCGAGCGCTGCGCGTTGAGGTGCTGGCCCCGGGCTTTGCGCCGCTGACGGTGACGGCGAAGGAATCCGGTGAGGTGAGCGCACGGCTGAAGCTGGCTCCGCAGTCGGCGAGCGTGGTGGTTTCGGCCTCGCCTTCGCCGCTGGAGGCGGGGCTGACGGGACTGAACGTTTCGACTCTGGATGCGGCGACGCTGACCACTCTGCAACCGGTCGCGGCGGCAGATGCGCTGCGCTTTCTGCCGGGAGTGATTCTGGCGGATTCGGGCAATCGCGGCGGGCAGACCTCACTGTTTCTCCGCGGCGGCAACTCGGATTACACCAAGGTCCTGCTGGATGGCGTTCCGGTGGACGATCCGGGCGGATACTTCGACTTTGGCACCCTCGCCATGGGCCAAGTGAACCGGCTGGAGCTGATGCGCGGCTCGGAGAGCGTGCTCTATGGCTCGGATGCGATGAGCGGCGTGCTGCAGATTACCTCGGCGGCTGGGCATACGAAGGTTCCGGAGCTACGCTTTGGCGGCGATGGGGGAAACTTCGGGACGGCGCACGGCTTTGCATCGTTGGCCGGAGCCGATGGCCGCTACGACTACAACCTGTTCGGCGATCAGTTCAACTCCGACGGACAGGGCGCTAATGACTACTACGAGAATTCGTCCGAGGGGGCGAACCTTGGGATGCAGCTTGCGCCGCAGGCTTCGGTGCGGCTACACGTGCGGCATAACGACTCGCGCTCGGGCGTGCCGGGAGAGACGACCTTCCTGGGAGATCAACTGCTGCCACCGGCGACCGACGCTTGGGCTCGGCAGAACAACCTGCTGGGCGCAGTGGAGTTCAACCTGGCCTCGCCAGCCAAGTGGCAGCACCAGCTCACGGTGTACAACTACAACCATCAGCGGCACGACGTTGACCTCGGCGTGGACACCGCGGAGTCGTGCTATCCGTACTGTGCCTTTGCCGATGTGGCCGACATCAACCACTTTGGGGTTCGCTACAGCGGGGAATACTGGGAATCCAAGCAGGCGCGGAGCAGTTTCGGGTATGAGTTCGAGGACGAGAATGGGTTTGTGGGCTACACCACGGCGCCTCCGCTGAGCCACGGGCTGAGGTTGAACGATGCGGTGTACGGCGAGCAGTTTGTGGAGTGGGGACGGCTGACGGGGATTGCCGGAGTGCGCTATGTGCACAACGGGAGCTTCGGCAACCGGGTGGTTCCGCGGGTTTCGCTGACCTATCTGGCGTGGCGGGGGAATAGGCTGCTGACCGGAACGCGGCTGAAGGGAAGCTACAGCGAGGGGATCAAGGAACCGAGCTTCGAGCAATCGTTCGGGCTGACCGGATACGGCATATTTCCGAATCCGGGGCTGAAGCCGGAGGAGGCGCGCACGCTGGAGGCGGGAGTGGAGCAGACGTTTGGCTCGCGCATGGCCGCGACGGCCACCTACTTCAACGCGCTCTACCATAACCAGATCACCACGAACGGGAACTACACGCAGTACATCAACATCAACAAGGCGATGGCGCAGGGCGCGGAACTGGACTTGAGCGGAAGGATCAGCCGGGCGCTGCAGTTGCAAGGCTCCTACTTCTACACCTCGACGCAGATTCTGTATGCGCCGCTCAGCACCAATCCTATCGAGGAGGCAGGCGCGCCGCTGTTGCTGCGTCCGAAGCACGCCGGGACGCTGTTGCTGGCCTATCACCGGCCGCGCTACGGAGCTACGCTGGGAGGCTCGTTCATCGGACGGCGTCCGGATTCGGATTTTCTGGGCTACGGGTACACTCACGCCGCTGGTTACGCGCGGGTGGATGCAGGAGGATGGTACCAGCTCTGCCGCCATGCCACGCTGTATGCCAACGTGGACAACCTGCTGAACCGGCATTACGAGGAAGTACTGGGCTATCCTGCGCTGACGGCAAATGTCCGGGCAGGCATGCGCTTCCGCTTCGGTGGTGATTAGCCAAGACGAAATTTCGCAGAGGCCGGGTTTGCCGCCGGCCTTTGCTGTTTTTGCGGGAATCAGGCAAGGTGGTACGGATAGGACCTGCACAATATGCTTGGGGCAGGGAATTACATGGAAGGGAAAATTCGTATGGAATTCATGGAACTATTGCGGGCGCGGCATTCGGTGCGGAAGTTTCGCGGCGAGCAGGTGGCTGAGGAACTGGTTGCCAAGATTTTGGAGGCGGTGCGGACGGCCCCGACAGCGGGGAATTTTCAGGCTTATGAGATTTACGTGGTAAGCGGCACGGCGCGGATGCAGGCCCTGGCCGAGGCGACATTCAGCCACGACTGGATTGCGCAGGCTCCGCTGGCGCTGGTGGTGTGCACCCATGCCGAGCGCTGCCAATACGATCCCAAAGTGCACTGGGCGCTGCAGGATGCGAGCGTCGCGGCCACGCTGGCGCACCTGGCGATTGTGGATCTGGGACTGGCTACGTGCTGGGTCGGGGCATTTCTTCCGGGGAAGGTTGCGGCGGTGGTCGGGGCGGCGAAGGAACACGTTCCATTGGCAATTCTGCCGGTTGGATACGCGGACGAAGTTCCGCAGGACACAGATCGGCGTCCGTTGACGGAGTTTGTACACCGCTGCGAGTAGGGAAATGCGAAGAGATGCGGGAAATTTTGGTGTAAGGCTGGAAAACGCGGCGCACTAGGCGCGAGTACGCATTTCGGACTTGTAGTGCTGAATGCGCCGGCGCATCTCCTGAAGTTTACTGACTTGCTCGGCCGACAGTGGGTGCTCGCAGCCAAGTTGCCTGGCCACAAGAGCGATCTTGGCGAAGTGCTCGACGGTCTCCATGTTCATGTGCGCCTGAGTCAAGTCACTGCCGAAGGTGACGACGCCATGGTTGGCCATAAGGATGGCATCGTGATCGGGGATAAGTGGCTCTAGCACCTCGGAAAGCTCGGGGGTCCCGGGAGTTGCGTAACGGGCCAGCGGGATGCCGCCGAGCGAGAGCAGAACCTCGCTGATGAGGGCCTGATCGAGCGCGAGTCCGCACGCGGCAAAGCCTGTGGCTGTGGGCGGATGCGCATGGACGATGGCGTTCACGTCCGGGCGCATACGGTAGATGGTCATGTGCACACCAATTTCGCTGGTGACGTCGCGGAAGCCCGAGGTCTTGCGGCCATGCATGTCCACCACAAGGAGGTCCTCGGTGGACATCATTCCCTTGCTAATGCAAGTGGGGGTGATGAGCACCGAAACTTCATTGAGACGCACGGAAAGGTTACCGTCGGTTGCGGCAATGTATCCGCGCTCGTGCAACATCTTGCCGAAGCGCAGTATTTCCAGCCGGGATTCGTGCTCGCTCATTTGCCGTGTTCAATCCAGAGAGAATTTTCCCGCTTACCGCATAGTACCGTAGCACCCAAGGGCTTCGCTACATTTTCTGTGATGCGGTGAGGAATCTCTGCGGCACTATAATCATTTTCGTGCTGGTTTCCGATTTTGACTTTCCACTTCCCCCCGAACTGATCGCGCAGCATCCGCCTGCCGAGCGCGCAGCGTCGCGGATGTTGCACTTGCAGGGCGAGCTTCTGCGGGACACGGTCTTTGGCGAGTTTCCAGCACTGGTGCGGGCTTCCGACCTGGTGGTCTTTAACGACACGCGGGTGCTTCCGGCGCGGCTGTTTGGGCGGCGCAGCGGCATCCGGGCGCAGCGGCTGAGTCCGGCCAATCCGGCATCACGGGATTTCTTGCACGGACGGGTAGAGGTACTGCTGACCCGGCGGCTGCCGGGAGAAGAGCAGCGCTGGCAAGCCTTGGTGCGTCCCGGGAGAAAGATCATGCCGGGTGAGCGGCTCTACTTCGAAGCTCCCGCAGATTCTGGTACTCCGCTGCTGGAGGCCGAGGTGCTGGAACGGGGCGAGTTCGGGGAGCGCACGCTGCGCTTTCTGCCGGTGCCGGACTTCTTTGCGCGGCTGGAAAGGCTGGGGCACATTCCACTGCCTCCCTACATCGACCGTGCGGATACGGCTGAGGATCGGAGACGCTATCAGACGGTTTATGCGCGTGATCCGGGGTCGGTTGCGGCGCCTACAGCGGGACTGCACTTCACCGAGGAGATTCTGGGACAGTTGCGGGAGAAGGGCGTGGAGACGGCAGCGGTGACCTTGCACGTCGGGCTGGGGACATTTTCGCCGATCCGGACAGCGGTGGTGGAGGAGCACAAGATTCATACCGAGTGGTATCGGATTCCAGAGGACACCGCCGAGAAGATTACGCGGGCTAAGCGCGAAGGGCGGCGGGTGGTGGCCGTCGGCACCACCACGGTGCGAACCTTGGAATATGCGGCGGGGAAGGGCACGGAACAGGGGCAGAGTCAGGATCAAGATCGAAGTCAACTGCCCCACGTTAGCCAACAGCGGGCGAACGTGGGGCACCCGAGCGATGCCGTTAACCCGCGGGATGGCGGGGACGAGCGCGACGTTTGGAATCCGATCATTGCGGCGCACAGCGGCGAGGCGAACATATTTATTTATCCGGGATACCGCTTCCGGGTAGTGGATGCGATGCTGACGAACTTCCACCTGCCCAAGAGCACGCTGCTGATGCTGGTGTCCGCCTTCGCCGGACGGGAACGGGTGATGGCCGCCTACGAGCACGCGGTGCGCGAGCGCTACCGGTTCTTCAGCTACGGGGACTGCATGTTCATCGAGTAGCGATTCGTCGAGGAGCGGTTGGAACGAAGCGCTGGTTTGGGCTAGGATTCTCCCTGTGTCTGCTAAGAAGAAATCCGCCGCCTCTGAAGTCGTAGTCGAAAGCAAAGCTCCGATTCTCCCTCCTGCCGGTAAGGGGCGCGTCTTTTTGATCGATGCGTACTCGTTTGTCTTCCGCGCCTATCATGCGATGGCCCGCCAGCGCCCGATGTCCACGCGCAGCGGGCTGCCGACAGCGGCGACTTATGTCTTCGTCAATATGCTGAACAAGCTGCGCAAGGACTTTTCGCCGGAGTATATTGCGGCGGTCTTCGACATGGGGCCGAGCTTCCGCGAAGCGCAGGGGGCGGCCATGCCGTCGCTGAAAAAGCGCGACAAGGAGACGGGCGAGATTGTTGAAGTGGCGTACGCGGGCTACAAGGCGAATCGGGTTGAGATGCCGGAGGATCTGCGACAGCAGATTCCGTACATCCATCGCGCGCTGGAGGTGTATCGCATCCCGATCCTGGGACGCGAGGGCTTTGAGGCCGATGATGTGATCGGAACGCTGGCGCGGCGGGCCGCCGAGGCGGGATACGCGGTCTACGTGGTGAGCAGCGACAAGGACATGATGCAACTGGTGGATGGAAATGTCTGCGTGTTGAATCCTCCGAAAGACAATCTGATTTGCGATCGCGCCAAGGTGGAAGAGCTGCTGGGGGTGACGCCGGAGCAGGTGGTGGACCTGATGGCTTTGCGCGGCGACTCGATTGACAATGTGCCAGGAGCGCCGGGCATCGGCGAAAAGGGATCAGTGGAGCTGATTCAGCAGTTCGGCACGCTGGATGAGCTGCTGGAGCGGGCGGAAGAGGTGCAGAAGAAGACCTATCGCGAATCGCTACAACAGAATCGCGAGATGATTTTGCTGAGCAAAGAGCTGGTCACGATCGACTGCAATGTGGTGATTCCGTTTGAGCCGGAGGTGATGCGGGCGCAGGAGCCCGATGTGACCGCCGCGCGCGAGTTGTTCGGCGAATTGGAATTCACCACCCTGCAAAAGGAGTTTCTCTCGTCGGGGGAGGCGGTGGGCGAGACAAAGTACGGTGAACTGACGGCGGCGGCGCTGGAAAAGCTGGCGAAGGCAGAGACCGTGGCGTTCGCGCTGAGTGCGGCGGTGCGGCTGACCGAGGCCGAAGCGGCTCTGGCAGAAGCCGAAGGCGATGCGCCGGAGCAGGGCTCGCTGGCACTGGGCGATACGGAAGCTATGGCGGCAACTAGCCCAGCGTCAGGCGCGGGAAACGCCGATGGCGAGCAGGCTGCGCCGGAGCGGCAGCAGGTGGCGTTCTGCGGCGTGCCGTCGGAGAGCTACACGGCGGAGCTTACCGGCTCGCACGGCGCACGGATTGCACAGCTGCTGGCCGACGGGGCGGTGGTGAAAGCCGTGCACGATGCGAAGTCGACCCTGCACGCGCTGAGCGACAGCGGACTGACGCTGGCCGGGGTGGAGCACGACACGATGCTGTACTCGTACTTGCTGGACCCTACCTACAGCGCGCACACGTTGCCGGAGGTGGCGCTGCGGCGGCTGGGGCTGAAGCTCTCCGGGACACTGGCGGAGGCTGCCGACATTACGCTGCGGTTGGCGGCTACGCTGCGTCCCGAGGTGGAAGCGGAGGCGGAGCTGGCATGGCTCTATCGCGAGGTGGATTTGCCGCTGGCGTTTGTGCTGCACGGCATGGAGCAGGCGGGCGTGCAACTGGATTGCGGCGTGCTGGCGGAGATGTCCGGTAAGTTGGCGGGCGATATCAAGCGGCTGGAGCGCACGATTCACGAGATGGCGGGGGTGGAGTTCAACGTGAACTCGCCAAAGCAGCTTGGGGACGTGCTGTTCAATCGGCTGGGGCTGCCTAAACCTTTCAAGTACGGCAAGGGGAAGACGATTTCGACGGCCCAGGATGTGCTGGAGGGGCTGGCGGCAGAGCACGAAATCGTGAAGCTGGTGCTGGAGTTCCGGCAGCTTACAAAACTTAAATCGACATATATCGATGCGCTGCCGCTGCTCTGTCGCGAAGGGCGATTGCATACCAGTTTCAACCAGGCGGCGACGGCCACGGGACGGCTCAGTTCAACGAATCCGAACCTGCAGAACATTCCTATTCGCACTGAACTGGGGCGGGAGATTCGCGCGGCGTTTGTGGCCGCCGAGGGAAACATGCTGGTGGCGGCGGACTACTCGCAGATTGAGTTGCGGTTGCTGGCTCACTATTCGCAAGACCCCCTGCTCCTGGAGGCGTATCGCACTGGAAAGGACATCCACACGCTGACCGCGGCGGAGGTCTTTGGCGTGCCGCCGATGCTGATCGACGCCGAGCATCGCCGCCGGGCGAAGGCGGTAAACTTCGGCATTGTGTACGGACTCTCGCCGTTTGGACTGGCGCAGCAGTTGGGGATTGAGCAGAAGGAGGCCAAGCGGTTTATCGAAGCCTACTTTGAGCGCTACGCGGGGGTGCGCGGCTTCATTGATCAGACGCTGGAACAGGCGCGTCGCGATGGTTTTGTGCGCAATCTGTTTGGGCGCAAGCGTCCGATTCCGGATCTGCTGAGTAAGAATCCGAACTTGCGGGGATTCGCCGAACGCACGGCGGTCAATACTCCGCTGCAGGGTACGGCGGCAGACCTGCTCAAGATCGCCATGCTGCGGCTGGATCGCGAGATCCGCGAGCGCGGACTACAGGCGAAGATGCTGCTACAGGTGCATGACGAGCTGGTGCTGGAGGTTCCGGAGGCAGAGGTGGAGACCGTGAAGGCCGTGTTGAAAGAGTGCATGGAAAGTGCACACGCGCTGAGCGTTCCGCTGGATGTGGAAGTGAGCGTGGGCGGGAACTGGCGGGATATGGAGTGAGCGAAGGGAGCGAACGCTCTCATCCCCCACTCCCAAAGATGGTTTGAATGGGCCAGGCGCCATCCGCTCATTCTGCGTTGGTGACGGGTTCTACTGCGCCAAGGTTCCGACGGAAATGCTGGTGATCATGCGAATGAAGCGCTCCGGACGTTTGTCCGAGGGAACGACGAGTTGCAGAGGCGCCTCTTTCTCGCCGAGCGGTTTGCCATCGACTTTATCGGCGAGCAAAACGTTCGAGGTCGCTCCGGTGGCCTCTTCCAATTCAGCCAGAGAGAAGAGCACGCGGTAGCCGTCGCTGGCCGTGACGACCACATATTGCAGCAGTTGTTTGCCGTGGAGCGGTTTGTCGGCATTGAGTACGCCCGCCTTCTCCAGCACGGCTTTCAGCGAAACACCTTCATATTGCACCTTATCTTTGGAGTGGCCTCTGGTGGCCATCACCGTAGTGCGCGGTAATTTGGCCCATTCCTCCGGGGTGATGCTGATGGCAGACGGAACCTTGTTATCGATGGTCAGCAAGGGTTTGGCTGGTTGAGCCGCGGCGAGCAAAGAGAGCAGAAGAACGGATAGAAGGACTGCGTTAATACGTTTCGTCATGAGTTCCTTTCCAATGTGAACTGATGAGAAGTAATAGTATCGCAAAAACGACTAAGACGTGTATGGGAGACAGACCACTCCAGTCCCACATTCGCCAACAAGCGGGCGGATATGGGACGCCCGCTGTTGGCGAAAAGTGAAAGGCAACAGCGATGTAAGTTGGGCGGCACTGCTTCCCACCTTATCCGCTCGAAGACGGCGCGGCGAAGGTGGGGCACCCGGCAGTGCGGCAAGTTCAGCCGAAAAGCGAAGTTAAATCCTCGCTAGGGTAGTGCGTCGGAAATACGGTACAGAATTCGGAGGCTCCCATAGGGGTCCTTCGACTCCGCAAGCTGCAAAGAACGCATCTTGCTCCGCTCAGGATGACAGCGGCATATCTGTCGCGAACTTCTGAGGCAGTACGCTAGATTCCGATGGCATCCTGCAAGGCGGCGGAGACGGCATCGACGTGTTTGTGCATGAGGGTTTCACTTTCGGCTTCGATCATGACGCGGGCGAGTTTTTCGGTACCGGAGTAGCGGACCACGACGCGGCCATTGCCGTCCAGATCCTGTTCGGCGGCCTGGATGGCGGCGGCTACCTTAGGGAGTTGGTCCATCGGGATTTTCTCGCGCACTTTTACGTTGCGAATGCGCTGGGGGAAGACCTTGAAATCGGAGGTCAACCGGTGCAGGGATTGGCCGGAGCGGGCGACCACTTCGAGGACACGCAGTGCGGTGAGGAGACCGTCGCCGGTGGTGGAGTCCGAGTCCATGAAAAGGATGTGGCCGGACTGTTCGCCGCCGAGGGTGGCACCGGTTTTGAGCATCTCTTCGAGGACGTACTTGTCACCTACAGCGGTGCGCAGCATGCGGATGCCGCTGGAGTGAAGAGACTTTTCGAGGCCCATATTGCTCATGGTTGTGGCCACTACCGTGTCATGGGCGAGGACGCCGCGGGCTTTCATGCAGCGGGCGGCGAGGAGCAGAACCGCATCGCCATTGACCACATTGCCCTGGGCATCGCTGAAGAGGGCGCGATCGGCGTCGCCGTCGAGGGTGATGCCAAGATCGAACTGGCCGGGACGGCGCAGCAACTCGGCGGCGACGTGCTCGGGATGCAGGGCCCCGCAGCCCTCGTTAATGTTGCGACCGTTGGGTGAGGTGTGCAGGGCTTCGGCGGGGATGCCGAGGCGGGCGAAAAGTTCGGGGGCGATGGCACTGGCGGCTCCGTTGGCGCAGTCGATGAGGACGCGGATGGCGGAGAGCTTTGCCGTGGGGTCCACACTGGAGGCGAGCCAAGCTTCATAGTCGGCTCGCAAGGTGGCGCAGCCGGGAAGAATGTCAGACATCAGGCTGCCTTCGTCGGGCTGATGAGCGGTCAGTAGATCGATGTGCTCGAAGATGTCGGCCTCGATTTCGCGCTCGATGTCATCAGCCAGCTTCATGCCATCGTGACCGAAGAGCTTGATGCCATTATCCTGCCAGGGATTATGCGAGGCGGAGATGACAACGCCGGCGGCAAAGCCGTGAGTATGAGCCAGGTAGGCGACGCCGGGAGTGGTCAGCACTCCGGCACTCACGAAGCCGCATCCGGCATCGCGCAGCCCGCGGGCCATGGTTTCGGCGATCCAGCCGCTGGATTCGCGGGTGTCCTGGCCGAGTACAACTTTAGAATCCGCCGAGCGCCGCACCAAGCGGGCGCCGCAGGCGCGTCCAATAGCATAGACCGTAGAACGGTCCAAGGGGTATTCGCCGGCTACGCCGCGAATACCGTCGGTTCCAAATAACTGCCTCATGATTGCCCGTGGTGGAGTTGCCAAGTTATGGAACTCCAGCTTTCGAAGATGTTTTCTGCGTTTTGACGAGGACGTGAATCGGGGTGGTGCCGGAGATGTGCACCAAGGGGTCGGGGAGATAGGCCATGGTTTCAAAGGTAGCCTGTCCGGCGACTCCGGTTACATCCACGGTGTCGGTCACGGCGTTGTCGACGGCATTCACATGCTTTGCCGGACCGGAAATGGTAAGTAATGCGGGGTCGGTGGTCACGGATTCGATACGGTACCCCGCTGGCAGGGTGCCGACCACACGCGGTCTGACCGCGACCTGGCGGGTGGCACGGGTATCGAAGGCCATACGCAGGCGGCTGGGCGTGACCTGCACGACCTCGACTTCATGCGGAGCCTGTATCTGATTGGGGGTGAGGTCGTAGGTGTGTTCGCCGGGGATCGCATCCCGCAGATCGATCATCGCGTGCACGCTCTCCACGGGGAGGTCGCGCAGCACGCGGGCGGGTCCGCGGAGGCGAAGCACCGCCTCCGGAATAACGTCCGATGTGTAGTCGAGGCCCTTGGGCGGGCGGGTGAACTCGATGGGCACGCGAATGGAAACCTCGGCGACGGGGTCGTGTGCCACTCCATACCACATGAGGATGGCGATGATCAGCGACACCAGTTTGAGCGGCGCGCGATCGAAGATAAGATGACGGAGGCGCGTGATCACAGCTGGTCTCCCCGATCGACGGCGCGGCGCTCCGGTGACTGCACGTGGCGGTTCTGGTCGTCGTGACGGATGGCGGCGACGGAACCGGGCGCAAAGTGCGAGCCAGGATGCGCGAGCGTAGGCTGCCCCGAGTAACGCATGAGCAATTCACCGAGGCGCTCACGCAGCCGTTCGGGGGTGATTTCGCGCTCGACCTGTCCGCCGACGGCGATGCTGATGGCGCCGGTCTCCTCCGAGACGATTACCGAGACTGCGTCGGTCTCCTCGGTAATTCCAATGCCGGCGCGATGCCGGGTACCGAGCTGGGTGGAGAGCAGAGGATTCATAGAGAGAGGCAGGAAACAGGCGGCGGCGGCGACGCGATCCTTCTGCAGAATGACCGCGCCGTCATGCAGGGGCGCACTGGGACGGAACAGAGTTGCCAGCAGTTCATAGGAGAGATGGGCGTCGAGCGGGACGCCACTCTCGATGTAGGTGCGCAAGCCGATTTCGCGCTCGATTACCACCAGCGCTCCGGTCTGGTCCTGCGAAAACGTAGTGGCTGCCATGACGATGTCGTCGTAGGCATCGGCCGTGCCATTTTGCGAGCCGCGGGCGAGGGTAAGGTTGCGGCCAAGCCGCGCCAAAGCCTGACGGATCTCGGTCTGAAAGATTACGATAAGGGCGAAAATGCTGTAGGGCAGAATGGTGCCGACGAGCCAGTCCAGAGTGCGCAGATTGCTGAGGTGTGCGATGTAAAAGGCGATGACCAGCGCGCCCACACCGGTGAGCATGGGAACGGCACGGGTGCCCCGCACCAGCAGCAGAAACTGGTAGATGAGAAAAGAGACGAGCAGAATGTCCAGAACGGAGAGAGCCGTCAGGTGTGGCGAGTATCCGGACAGATTCGGCAACAACTTCAGCATGGTCTCCTTTCGAGAACTTGGCACCAGGCACGACGGCCTTCAGAGGGCGGACGGCTTCATTGTAAAGCAGCGCACCCGCGTTGCATCGTGAACTTTCGTTACTTTGGTCCGGCTTTGGGCTCACTCTGGCGCACGGCTTCGACGCGGGCGTCGACCTCGCCCCGGGCCAGGCGGGCATGAATCGAGTCGCCGGGCGCGAGCTGCAAGGCATCCTTTACAAGCGCGCCTTGATGGTCAAAGATGAGCGAATACCCACGCTCTAATATTGCCACAGGGGAAAGCGCTGCAAGTTTGCCGGAGGCTTGTTCGAGGCGCGAACGGCGGCGCATTAGAGATTGATGGGCGGCGGCGGCGAGCGCCTGGAGATGGGAGAGCAACTCTCTCTGGCGCGTCCTGAGCTGCTGCCGAAGATCGCGTTGGCGAAGGCGCGAGAGCCCGAGATCGAGACGGCGCGAGGCCTCGCCAAGGCGGGTGCGCATCCGGCTCTCCAACCGGAAGCGGAGCTCGTCCACCCGCTGCTGGCGGCGGGAGATGGCATCCTCCATGCGGGCAAATACGCGGTTCTTTTCAAGCGATGTCAGATTTTGCCGCTCGTAAAGCAACTTGTATTGCATGGCGCGGCGCATCCTCTCGCGCAGCGCAGCAACCGTTTCCTGCAACTCCTGTTTGGAGCGAATAACGACCTCGGCGGCGGCCGAGGGTGTGGGGGCGCGCAGGTCGGCGACAAAATCGCAGATGGTGAAATCGGTTTCATGGCCGATGGCGGAGATAATCGGAATTTTGCTGGCGGCAATGGTGCGCGCCAAAGACTCATCGTTAAAGGCCGCCAGGTCTTCGACGCTGCCGCCACCACGGGCAAGGATGATGACATCGACCGCGGTTTCGGAGGACTCACTCTGCTGGTTGAAATAGCGAATCCCGGCAGAGACTTCGCTGACGGCACTCTCCCCCTGCACCTGGGCGGGATAAATCAGCACATTGAGCGTTTGGTGGCGGCGGTGCAGCACGTTGAGAATGTCCTGTATCACCGCGCCTCGCGGGGAGGTGACAACGCCGATGCGCCGGGGAAGGGCGGGCAAAAGCTTCTTGCGCTCCTGGGCGAACAGTCCCTCGGCCGCCAGTTTTGCCTTGAGCTGCTCGAAGGCCACCTGCAACGCTCCGGCACCCATTGGCTCCATGTATTCGGCGAGCAGTTGCATCTCGCCACGAGCTTCGTACATGGTGATGCGTCCGCGGGTGATGACCTGCATGCCATTCTGCGGACGGAAGCGCAGCAGGCGGGCCTGGGCGCGAAACATCACGACGCGGAGTTGGGAGTCGCCGTCCTTGAGGGTGAGGTAAATATGGCCGCTCTCGGCTGGCCGATAGTTGGAGACTTCGCCTTCGACCCATATCTCTGGAAAACCCTTTTCCAGATGAGTGCGCACCTCGGTCACCAGTTCACGCACGCCGTAGATACGGCGTACCGGTGCTGCAACCGAGAACTCGAAGGAGAACTGAGAATCGCCCACGTAGGAAGTTTAGCAGGGAGCGCCGGGATGGAGCCGGGAGTTCCCAAGCCAGCGAACCGCCTTGGGCCGAGCCGCGCGGTTAACTCCCGTCCGGCGGGGAGATACTGCTTTGCCCTGCGGCTTGCTTTCAGCGGTGTTCTCTGTAAAAATATCCACAGTCCCGAAACTCGGGACGACTCTCCGTCATCTAAAGGCTTAATGCCTCCTCGCCAAAATGGCGACGTGCCCGTAGCGGAGCGGGCATTCTTGTGCACTGCGTGATAAAATATGAGGGTTTCGGCTTATTTTTCCGGTTTTTGCAACCGGGAGGCCGAGCTGTGGTTTTTTGGCGGTGGTCCGCCGCCCGTGATGATTTTTCGGCTGCCTACGGCGCCAGCGAAGGATGTTGCTCTTGGCTCTCGACGATAAATACGAAGATATACAAAAGTTGATCGATACCGGCAAGGAAAAGGGTTTCCTCACCTACAACGAGGTGAACGACCTTCTGCCCAACGATATCAACTCCCCCGACGATCTTGACGACCTGCTCGGAATGATCGGAACCCAGGGCATCAATGTCCTGGAAGACACGAAACTTCCGTCGGAAAAAAAGTTTGATCCGGATGAGGAATCGGAAGACGTTGAACTCGACCTTACTCCTGGCGCGCTCGAAAAGACCAACGACCCGGTGCGCATGTATCTGCGCGAGATGGGCACCGTTCCACTGCTCACCCGGGAAGGCGAAGTCGAAATTGCCAAGCGCATTGAGCGAGGGCAGATTCGTGTGCTCAAGGCTTTGTCGCGGTCGGCGATCGTGATTCGCGAGGTCCTCGCCATTGGCGACGATCTCAAGCGCGGGGTTCGCTCGGTCAAGGAAGTCGTGGTCTTTGATGAGGAAGAGATTACCGATGAGGTAATGCAGGGACGACTGAAAGAGATTACCGGCAAAATCGACGACCTTGGCCGCCACTACAAACGGGGCTTGGCGTTCGCCGTCAAACTCGCCGAAGTCGGGCCTCCGGGCAAGGACAAAAAGAAACAAAAGGACTACCGTAAGATTCACTGGGGACTAGGTCGCGCCCAGGTGGAAGTCAGCCGCGCCATCCGTAAGCTGCGCTTCACCAACCAGGAGCGCAAGCGCCTGATCGACCGGGTCAACAAGACGGTCGAGAACATGAAGGCGCTGGATCGTCAGGTTCTGAACCTTGAAAAGCGCTGCGAGTTCACCAAGAACGAGGAGCAGAAGAAAGAGATCCGCAAGCAGATTCGCACCGTGCGTACCGACATGGAGCGCATCGAGGTGGAAGCCGGAGCGGTCTTCAGCGAACTCAAGCGCACGCAGCGCGAGATCATTCAGGGCGACATGGATGCCGAGCACGCCAAGCGCGAGCTCATCGAGGCTAACTTGCGCCTCGTGGTTTCCATCGCCAAGAAGTACACCAACCGCGGGCTCCAGTTCCTCGACCTCATTCAGGAGGGCAACATCGGCCTGATGAAAGCGGTCGATAAATTCGAGTATCGCCGGGGCTACAAGTTCTCGACCTACGCGACCTGGTGGATTCGCCAGGCGATCACGCGCGCGATTGCCGATCAGGCCCGCACCATCCGTATTCCGGTGCACATGATCGAGACGATCAACAAGCTGATCCGCACCTCGCGTCAACTGGTGCAGGAGCTGGGCAGGGAACCAACCAGCGAAGAGATTGCCCGCCGCATGGACATTCCGGTCGCCAAGGTGCGCAAGGTGTTGAAGATCGCGCAGGAGCCCATATCGCTGGAAACTCCAATCGGTGAAGAGGAAGATTCGCATCTTGGAGATTTCATCGAGGATCGCGCCGTGGTCTCGCCCGCCGAGGCAGTCATCAACGTGAACCTGAAGGATCAGACCTCACAGGTTCTGCGCACGCTGACGCCGCGCGAAGAGAAGGTGATCAAGATGCGCTTTGGTCTGGAAGACGGTAGCGAGCACACGCTCGAAGAAGTGGGCCAGTCCTTCGCGGTCACCCGCGAGCGCATTCGGCAGATCGAAGCCAAGGCGCTGCGCAAGTTGCGCCATCCGTCGCGCTCACGCAAGCTCCGGGCATTTATGGACGGCGTGCACGACTAATTTGTTTTCAGCAATGCAGAGGGCACGGCTTCGGCTGTGCCCTTTGTATTTTGGGTCGTCACTACTCGTAGCGCAGGGCCTCAATCGGGTCCAAGTTCGCGGCCTTCCATGCGGGGTAAATTCCAAAGACCAGGCCGATGAATCCTGAGGATGCGAAGGCAAATAGCGTCCACTGCAGGCTCATGGTGGCAGGCAGGGCAGGCATGGTGGCAGCGATCAGGTAAGTGATTATGCCGCCCAGCAGAATCCCTACGATGCCTCCGATCGCGGTCAGCACTACGGCTTCGGTTGTGAACTGCAGCAGGACGTCGTGCTTGCGCGCGCCGACCGCTTTGCGCACGCCGATCTCTCGCGTTCGCTCGGTGACGGAGACCAGCATGATATTCATTACGCCTACACCGCCCACGATGAGCGCCACGCTGGAGACAGCAAACATGAAGATGAAGACTCCGCCGGTCACCTGGTCCCAGACCTGCACAATCGAGTTCTGGCTGAAGACCGCGAAGTTATCCGGCTGATCGGGTTTCAGACGGCGGCGGCGCCGTAATAGATCGCGAACCTCGTTCTCTGCCGTCGCCATGTCCGGCTGCGAAGTTGCTTTGATGGAGATCCAGTTCTGCTTTTGTTCGGGATGCAGCTTTTTGAAGGTGAAGTACGGGAACATGACGATGTTGTCATCGGGATTCGACCCGCCGCTGAAGGCGCTCTTCTTCTTTTCCGCGACGCCGATCACGGTGAACAACTCGCCCTCGATGTTGATCTCCTTGCCGATTGGATCGGTTTCGGCGAACAATGCATTTGACGTGTCATAGCCGATGACGATCACCGGCATTCGCTGTTCGTCCTCGCTGCGGGTGAACCATCGTCCCTTGTAGGTTCCGAAGTCGAACACTTCTTTGGAGTCCGCCGTGTCGCCTTCCAGAATTGTGTTCTTCGCCACGTGTCCTTCGTACTTCACGCTATAGCTGCCCTCGCCGAACTGGGGTAGAAACAGCCGCAGCGACGGAGCCACGGCCTTCACGTGCGGCAACTCCCGGATGGCCTCGGCGTCCTCGTAGGTCAACTCTTTGCGATTCAGCATCTCCGCCGTGGGTCGGCCAAAGTTCATTACGTCCATGTGGAAAGCGAACAGGATGTTCGATCCCATCTGCTGCACCATATTCTGCACATTGCTGTTCAGTCCGCGCACCACCGAGGAGATGGTGATCACGGTGGCGACGCCGATGACGATTCCGAGGATGGTCAACCCGGAGCGCAATTTGTTGCGCAGCAGGGTTTCGAATGCCAACCGGAAGATCTCCTTGAAGTCACCGTGCGTTGCCATGCACAACTCCCATGCAGAACGTCTCCAATACGATACGGCTCGAAATGCGCTTGCCGTTTGGGTTACAGTTCTTTGAGCTACAGTTCAAAGCGCAGGGCATTGATGGGATCCAGTTTTGCCGCCTGCCGTGCCGGATAGACGCCGAAGAAGACGCCCACGGAGGTTGCCGTCAGCAGCCCAGCAAAGACTGTCCACAGTTTTACTTCGCTCGGCATTCCAATCAGGATGGTCACGGTTTTGGCCACCGCGATTCCCAGGATTACGCCGATCACTCCGCCGACCAGCGACAGGGTTGAGGACTCGATCAGGAACTGCTGCATTACATCTCCGGAGCGTGCTCCCAAGGCCTTGCGAATGCCGATCTCGCGGGTTCTCTCGCTCACTGAAACCAGCATGATGTTCATGATGACCACGCCGCCGACGATCAGAGAAATGGAGGCTAGCGCCACGGCTACCATAAAGAATGTGCCGCTCAGGTTTGCCCAGATGGAGAGAAAGCTCTGGTTGGTTTCCGCCACAAAACTATCGGGTTGTCCTGGTTGGTCGTGCCGCCGCGAGCGCATGACCACGCGCACCTGGTCGATGGCGGCTTCCAGCGGAGTACCCACTCCGTCCGCCTTGGCCCAGATGTGCAGTGACACACGTTGCGAGCCGAACTGCCGGAGCCAACTGGTGAGCGGAATCACCACCCAGTTATCCAGGCTCTGTCCCAGCGCCTTGCCCTTGGGCAGAGCCACCCCGATGATGGTGTAAATCTGTCCGTTGACGCGGATTTCCTTGTTCAGCGGATCAATACCAGGCATCAGATTTTCGGCAATGTCGCTGCCGATGATCGCTACATTCGAGCCGGCAGTCACATCGGCTTCCGAGAGCGAGCGGCCCGATTTGAGGTTCAGGTCGTAGATCGGCGTCATTCCCGGCGTCCACCCCATTGCCCTGGTGTCATTGCTGTTCTGTTCGTTGTACTTCACCTTCACGTTCTCCTGGCGGGCGGAGGCACCGACATTGCGACACAGGGTGCACGCCTCCTGAACCGCCAGGAAATCATCGAGGTGAATGTCTTTGCGCTTCTCGGCGTCAAGATATTGATCGACGTTGGTGATGACATTGGGCGCCTTGGAAACGATGAACACGTCTGCGCCAAGATTGAAGATTTTTCCGGCTACATAGCCGTTGATGCCGTTGACGAATGTCTCCACGGCAATGACGGTGGCCACCGCGATCACCACCCCGAGGAGGGTGAGAACGCTGCGCAATTTGTTGGCCCACAGCGATTGTAAGGCGATGCGAATGGCTTCCAGTGTACTCATAGCAGCGCGGACATCAGTACTCGCAGTCTATCAGACGCAATTTGCCCGGCAGGATGTGTAGGTTGCGGAAAGGAGGCGATCCGTCAGGCTTCCTTTCCCTTCCATATGCTTCCGGCGATCGCTACGGTTGCCAGTTGCACGAATACGATCAGCGCGACACAAGCCTTCCACTGACCGTATTGCCACAACATTCCGGGCAGGACCCCGGCTACGCTGCCGCCGATGTAATAAAACATCACGTAGAGTCCGGCGGCGGAGGCGCGGCCACCAGACTGCGCTTCCCGCTGGATGTAAGTGGTGGACGCCGCCTGGCAGACGAAGACACCGGTGCAACATATCGCCAGACCAAGCAGAATCACCGGGAGATGCTGGATCAGGGTCAGCAGAACTCCAGCAATACCAGCGGCGACGGCGGCAATAATAGCGGTGCGCGAGCCTACCCGGGAGATCCAGATACCGCCGAACGGTGTGACCAGGATGCCGACCAGGTAGACCATGAAGAGCGCGCTCAACTGGGCGGGGGAGAGCCCGAACGGCGGAGCAGCAAGATAGAAGGTGACGTAGGTGAAGGTGGCAACCAGGGTAAAGAGCACGTTGAATCCAACCGCGAAGGTAGCGAGCAGTTGGGGATTGCGGAGGTGACGGGTGATGTTGGTCTCCTCCTCGGCATCGTCCGGCAGGGGCGAATCATGCGGCAGCCAGCGCCAGAGCAGGAAGCCGAAGACGAGGTCGAAAACTCCGATGGCAACGAAGCCATTGCGCCAACTGGGTTCAACGAACGGAATCAGATGGTGGGTGGCCGCAACTCCGGTGAAGATTCGTCCGAGAAAGCCCCCGAGAACTGTGCCACTGACGTAGATCGACATCACCTGAGGCACGCGATGGCGCGGCCACTCCTCGGCAATGTAGGCGATGGTGACGCCGAAGATTCCGGGCATGGCGATGCCTTGCAGAAATCTCCAGAAAACTAGCTGCGATAGCCCGCTGGCGGTGGCGGCAAGGATAGTGGGGAGGGCGAGCAGGAAGATGGAGAGCACGATTACCTTGCGGCGTCCGACACGCTCGGCCAGCGCGCCGCAGAAGGGTGCGCTGATGGCGACGCCGAGGGTGGCTGCACTGACGGTGCGTCCGACGGCAGGTTTGGAGGCGTGGAATATCTGCTCGAAGAGCGGCAGCAGAGGCTGGGTGGCATACAGATTGAAAAACGCGCCGACCCCGGCGAGGGTCACCGCAATAACCGCGCGGGTATCGGCGCTATTGCGTGAGATTACGGTTGAGATTTGCTCACCGGTGGCGGATTGACCAGCGGCCAGTACCGCGTCGGCGGTCTCCTCGCTGGAGAACTGATTCTGTTCCCTGAAGCCGGGCATGACACCTCAGTTTTAAGGTACCACCATGAGGAAAATTCGGCAGTGATGGGCGGCAGGAAGGGGAGGGCTGGGACGGCGGTAATTCGAGAGATCTGGGTGGGGTAGGGGTCCTTCGCTGACGCTCAGGATGACACCACTTCCAACACCGCAGGCAGGACGGCGTTGCTAGAGAAAGCGCAATCCGATGGTGCACGAACGGATGTAGCGGACTTCGACGGCCATGTCCGTCTTATTGCCCGTGGTGGGCTCAACGACGGTGACGACGAGTTGCTGGCCTTGCGCTAAGGAAACCCGCGCCCACGCCGAAGCCGGATTCAAGAGAAATCCTCCCCCGCCGATTTCGACGACACGCCCCATGTCATTGCCCTGGGCATCGACCGCAAACGCCGACGCCGGGAGTTCCAACCGCTCAAACTCCCGGCGCTCCGGAAGCGGCGTCTCGTCCGTCACGGGATGGGATAGGGCGGAGGCTTTCTTTCGTGCCATGCCTCTACTTTCCGCCAAGGCATAGCTTGGCGATGGTCATTAACTGCATGTTGGAGGTTCCCTCGTAGATGCTGCCAATCTTGGAATCGCGGAAGAACTTCTCGACCGGATAATCCTTGGTGAAACCGTAGCCGCCGTAGATCTCGACCGCCTGCGAAGCTACGCGTTCCGCTACCTGGGATGCGTAAAGCTTGGTCATGGCGGCTTCCTTCAAGAAGGGCAGCCCGGCATCCTTCATCCGGGCTGCGTTGTAGACCATCAGGCGAACCGTGGTGAGCTCGGTCGCCATCTGCGCAAGCTGAAAGGCGACGGCCTGGAAGTGGGCGAGCGGTTGGCCGAATTGCTTGCGCTCCTGAGCATATCTCGCGGCATACTCCCAGGCACCCTGGGCGAGGCCGAGCATCTGCGCGCCGATGCCGATGCGGCCCTCGTTGAGGGTCTCGATGGCGATTTTGTAGCCCTTGCCTACCTCACCCAACAGATTTTCCTTGGGGACGCGGCAGTCGTCGAGGATCAACTCGGTGGTACTGGAGGCCCGGATGCCGAGTTTGTCCTCCTTTTTGCCGACGCTGAAGCCGGGGAAATCCTTCTCGACAAGGAAGGCGGTAATTCCCTTGTATCCGGCGGCAGGATCAACCGTGGCGATGAGGATGAAAAGGTTTGACTCCTTGCCATTGGTGATCCACAGCTTCTGGCCGTTGAGCAGCCAGTGGTCGCCTTTGTCCTCAGCACGGGTTTGCAACGCAAAAGCATCCGAACCACTGCCGGCCTCGCTGAGCGCATAGGAGCCGACCCACTCGCCGGCCATCTTCGGAAGATACTGCTGCTTTTGCGCCGGGCTGGCCCAGCGGAGCAGCGCGTTATTGACCAATGTGTTCTGCACGTCTACCAGGACTCCGACGGACGGATCGACGCGGGAGAGTTCTTCGACGGCGAGAATCGCCTCGAAGAAGGTTCCGCCGCCGCCGCCGTACTGCTCCGGAATCTCGATGCCCATGAGTCCGAGCTGGTGAAACTGCTCGATCAGGGAGTGATCCATCGCGCCACGCTCGTCCATCTCCCTGACGAGAGGCCGGACCGACTCTTCGGCAAATTTGCGGATGTTATCGCGAAAGAGTTGCTCGTCTTCGGTCAAGACAAGCAACGGCTGCGGCAGCAATTCACGGCCACTGGTGGTTGTCATAGGGAAGTTTCGTCCTCGCTAGGCAAAGATGACGACCGGCGATTGTATCAGTTTCGGAGGCTGGTGCGATGGGACGGGACGGAGTAACGGGGCAAACTAGCGGCGGTGTACCACTTTCAATTTTTCGGAATCCAGCAACTTCTTGTACTGGGCGCGGGCGTGCACGGCCCACGGCCCCTGCCCATCCAGCTTCAGGTAGGCGCGCCAGTGTCTGAGCGCGAGGCGCGACTGGCGGGAGCGTTCATAGGCGAGCGCCAAGTTGTAATGGGCGTCGGCGTAGGTGGGAGCAAGCTGCAAAGCGACCTTGTAGGCGGCGATGGCCTCATCCAGACGCTGCGTTTCATCCAGCACATTTCCCAAATCAAAATGGGCCAGGGCGTAACGCGGATCGCATTCAATGGCTTTGCGGTAATGCTCCTCAGCCAGATCGTAATCCGACTGGTTGTAGTACAGGGTGCCGAGATTGATGTGCGCGGGAGCGTAATCGGGATCGAGCTTCAGAACCTGCTTGTAACTGAAAATAGCCTCGTCCGCGCTATCCGGATCCTCTTCCAGAGCAACCCCCCGGGCAAACAGATCCACCGCAGATTCGGCGGTGGATACGGGACGGAAGCCAGCGGTAGTTTGCACGACCTGGCTCGATTCGCGGAAATCCATGATGAACTGCCCATCAATGGGGTCCAATGCCCTGCCTTCGGTGCGGAAGGCGACCCGGGAGCCCACGGAAAACGAACCGGCCTCAAGCAAGGGGTTCTCCATGCCTGCGACGCGCGCCTGCATTGCCTGGAGAGAAGCGAGAATGGTGGCGCTTTTTACGCGTTTAGCGCGCAGGTCACGAACCTTCTTAATTTGGAGCAGATCAAAAAAAGAAAAGGAGTCGCCGACAGCAATCAAGCCGGCTCTCTGCCACCCGCTAAGTTGCCTGGCCGTAATACGAAGAATCCTGAGCAGATCCGAACGTTCGAATTGAGTCACGGTTAATTAGTTTTCGTTGTTCGAAGCAATTATCGCCATCATCGACTTTCAATTGCAAGTGGAATCTCAGAACTCACTTGACAAATGTACAGGATGGAGAAGGCGTCCGAGTGGGAAGGCAGTTTACAGCAAGGCATGGACACCGCCCTTTAAGAGCCGGGCGAGCGCCCGGTAAATCATGGGCGCGCCCTTTACGAAAATGCGAAGCTCCCTTTACTATAGAAAGGTACGCCGACGTAGCTCAGCTGGTAGAGCAGTCGATTCGTAATCGACAGGTCACCGGT
>CAZLZA010000047.1:0-39171 GCA_964563875.1 uncultured Acidobacteriaceae bacterium | reverse complement strand
CAAAGAATACCGAGTCCGCTGAAGCCTTCGTTCTTATCCCATCATTTTTCTTACCCATCTTTCACCAGTTGCGCCGCTGTCGTAAGTAGCCCAATCATTGCCGAGCGAAAATCAAGTGTCTGCCGCTCACCAAAACCGTTAACGTAAGTTCTTTGTATGCGTGCCCGGTGAAGGCTCGGGCGGAGGGGGTTTTTAGCTCACTGCCCTTGTCAGCCGGGTACGAACGGTACCGTACCCAATGCCGAGCTTGTGGGCAATCTCCCGCAGACTGCAGCCCTCGGCCTTCAACCGCAGGAGCTGGTCATTACTAACCACCCGGCGCGGACGACCAAGCTGCTTACCGTGTGCACGGGCGTTAACCAGCCCACAGCGCACACGCTCTTTCGTTAACGACAATTCGAACTCGGCCATTGCCCCGATGACGGCAAACATCAACCGTCCAGTCGGTGTGCTGAGGTCGAGCTTGTCATGCAGCGAGATGAACGCAACCCCATAGGCATCGAGGTCGGCGAGGGCAATCACCAGATGTTTCAGCGAACGCCCGAAGCGGTCTATCTTCCACACGAGCACCGCGTCAAACTGCCGACGATGGGCGTCGGTCATGAGGCGATTGAGTGCCGGGCGAGATTCCTTAGAGCCGGACACGCCCTCATCGACGTACTCGCAGGCTACCTCCCAACCACGGCGGGCGGCGTATTCCCGCAGCTCCGCGAGCTGCATCTCAGGGTGTTGTCCATACAAGGTGCTGACGCGGGCGTAGATGGCGACTCGCATAATCCCTCCGTGTTCCCGTTTTAGTTGGTAACTGCACAATATGTGCGTCGGGAAGAATACGTGTTAACTGCTTTCAGATTCTGCATGCGCCTTGCACCTCGTTCGACTCCACGGCCCCTCCGTCTGTGACCCCGGCTGGCCGCAGACCTCGCAGGTGTGGAACGATTCCAGCGTGGCGGCTTCAATACGCGCCGAGATAGCATCGCTGTGAAAGTTCGTCCGGAACCGCATGCAGCCAAACTTTTCCTTAACTTGACGCACTTCGAACGGCTGTCCGGTTTTCAACTCGACCTCGGCGACCAGCGGCTCCAAATCTTCACAGAGCCGCCAAACGATATTGAACCAGCCATCGAGGTGCTGGAAGCCAAGGGGCATCAGGGTTTCGCGGATGTCGCCGTTCACACGGAACCACGTTGGCCAACGCTCGACGAGCTTTTGTTCCAGGTCTTTTCGCATGGCGTTTATTCGCAAGTTATATTGAGGCTTTTCAGAAATCGTTTGTCACGAGCCGTGAGCTTCATTCCTGAACACATCTCCGACGGCTCAGGAGTATCCCGCCGCTGCCCCTCCAGCGTACGGTAATAATTCTCTAGGCTGCCGACATGGTTCGGGTTCACGCATTCCTTACCCATGGTGCAATCCGGCATCCGGTAGCATTTTCCATTTCGGCTGGGAAGTGGAATCCCCAGCGCCTCCGAGACCAGGCGGAATACGCCTTCCGCTGGAGACCCATCCCACGTCCGGCAGCCGCTTGCGTGACGTACGATGTGCGGTTCGATTTCGTCCCAGTCGTAAGTGTCGTCCATGTCGCTCCTCCGCTTCCGCTACTGACCTCCGATTCACTTTCACTGCTTTTCTCTTCTTGTAGCTCCAGAACGTTTACCTGCCGTTGGTTTCAAGGCCGTGCGCTCCCGAGACTCCCGCAACTCCTGCTCCGCCTTTCGATGCCGCTCCAGCATCTTCCGACCGGCGGCGGTCTCCAAGAAGGTAAATCGGATGTCATGCTCAAACTCTGGACAGCCTTGGTGCTCGAATGTAAGCAGTCCCGCACGCGGACTTTTCGGATTGGCGCACACTCCCCAGTCCTGTCCCCTGTTGCCAGCCAGGAGGTGAAACCAACTGCAACCGGAGGAGCAATCTTCGCTAAGGCGTTCGCGCACACCGTATGGCTCAAAGTCTGTTGGCAACTTCTTAACGACTTCCCAAAGAGCTTCATGGCTCTGGAAGCCTGGGTTTAGCCGCAATTCACGGCGGCTTTGGATACTTATCAACCGGCGAATCCGTTTTCGCGATTGCTTTTCCATCTCACTCCGTTGCTTCATGACTCCCCCTCAGATTGCGCCGGGGTAATTGTCGCCAGCCTCGCCCTCGCACTGTCCTTCAACTGCTGCGGAGCGTCTGGGCAATGCTGAGCGAAGTGCTCAGCTTCAATCTTACGGGTATATCTGCCGTAGCCGTGACCACACCAAAAACACACCGCCGCATAAGAATCACCCTGTTCTACAGCACGTTTAATCTTGTCAGCAGTATCTTCTGGAAAACTGATGGGAACGCCTCCTGCGACTTCTCCCGGCTGGAGTCCATCAAGATGCTCGGGGCATGCACGCAATTCAATTGGGCACTCGCTATGGTCGCCTTGCTCCATTCGGTCGCCGCAGATACACTCGCAGTCGGGATTTTCGCACTGCCAATCGTGTCCGGCTACATCGCAGTGATGCTTGTGGCTCATTTTTCTCCTTGGGGGTTCAAATCCGTCCCACAATATCCTTCACCTGGCAGATGTATTCCTCCAGTTGGTTCATCTTCTGTTGGGACCCAACTAAATAGGGGTTGTCCACAGCGTCCGGGGCGTCCCTTTTGATTCGCTCCACGACGTCATTGAACTTCGCTGAAACCTCCTCCAGCCTCGCAATCATGCGCTCGGCAGCTTGTACTAAATCTCCACGCTCAGCAAACTCCCCGGCCTTGAAACGCCGGGCAAAGTCTTCACCTTCGCCTTTTGCAATTATCATCACTGCGGTGACGTACCGGATGGCGTCGTCCACGTTCACGAAGTGAGCAACGGAATCCGCAGAATCTGAGGCACCAGACGAGTTGATGTGCGCAAAGGCTTCATTGATTTCCCGCAGCTTGTCTTCAGCCTTGCTACGGAGCCGTGTATCGTCCGCACTGAACCTATCCGGGTGCCAGATTTTTACCAGGTCTCGGTGCGCTTGCTTGATTTCCTTCCTGGTTGCAGTTTTCTGTACGCCGAGAACCTGGTAACAATCAGGAGCCTGCTCACGCTTGGCAGCTTGGCTGCGGTCGCGCTTGGGTGCAGAATGCCGCCGAGGCCGAGGGGTGTGAACCCGCTTCCGGTTGGTGCTCTCCATCGGCCTGCCGGAGTCGGCATAGACTTTGTTCTTGCGACGACGATGCTTGGCTCCCACCCATAAATAACCCAGGAGTTGAAAGCCCCAGAGTACGTTCCTCACCGTTTCATAACTGGGAACGGGGGAATCAGTCTGCGATGCGGAATAGAAAAACGCAGTTGCAAACAAAGCGATGCCGCCGAGCACAGTGAACCACGGAGCACTGAGGAAGAGAATGGCCAAGCCGATAACGAAAAGGGCAATTTCAATCTCCATCGCGGAAGCCGTGCCCGTCGTGACGAGGTGGTAGACCGGGGTGACGATGGCAACTACGGCGACGAGCAGGAGAAATCCCAAAACTTTCACCGCGCCGATGAACCACTGGATGGGCTTGGTCACGATGTCCAGCACCCCGTATACGCGTTCCTGTGGACTCTGCATCTTTTCGTCCTTTGCCTGTTGGGCGGGTTGAGGGTGATTACCCGGACGCTCAGTATTCGCTGGGTAACAGAATCGTCGTGGCCGACCTATCTGCTTCCGTGATAATCCAAATCACTGTGCCGTTGTGCAACGTGTACGCCGACAGCACCCGGAAACCATGCACCAGGGAAAATTCGTTTTCTTGCCTGTCTTCTTCGCAGAGGTCTCCCCAGTTTCCGGATGCGTGCCGCGACAAATATTCGCTGGGATGTTCGCCGGATTCCTCCAGCGCCGCCAAAGCGCCGGGGGTCGCCACAATCTGACCAAGTCTCAAAGTTCCTCCTGGAGGCCACGTGCCGCAGTCAGAACGCTCCGGCTGTGGACAAACCCCGAACTGCCGGTCGATGCCTTTACTTCCTGGGCTCCCGCCGCCAATAGGTTGATGGCTTCAATGACATCGATAGCGGAAATCTCCCGTCCGAGTTCAAATGCAGACTGAGCGCCCAAAATGTAGGTTTCTCGTAGCTGGGCAAACGAGAATCCACTGGTCTTCTGAATGGCGGATTCGAACTGTTCTCCGCTGAGATTCGGGTTGAGCCGCTGATAATACTGGCGACGGAGGCTGGCATCCGGATTTCGGAACTGAACTACACGGTCAAAGCGTCCCGGTCTCTTCAAGATGGCGGAGTCGAGACTCGTTGGATTGTTGGCCGTGGCGACCACAATCACGCCATCTTGAGTTGCCACTCCGTCGAGGCAGTTGAGCAAAGTCTGGAAACTTCCCGCCCGTTCACGGGTTTGTTTTCCTTCGGTCGGAAAACAACGGTCAAGGTCTTCCAAAATGACCAGGGCAGGAGTGCTCTCCGCCGCTCTCTCAAACAGCCGGGTAAGGTCGCGGCTCTCATTCTCAACGTCACAGAGGTCAATGGAAAACGGCTTAATGTAGGGATGAGAAGCCATTACCCGGACGGTCTGAGTCTTGCCATTACCGGGTGCGCCCCAGAGCAGATAACCTCTGCGATAGGGGATATTATGGGCGCGGAACCAGTCTTCACGCTCGAAGAAAAGCTCGAAGTCGCTCTTCACTAATCTGCGAACTGCGGGCTCCATCACAACCATGTTCCAGTCATAACTGGCTACGAACCGAGTCTCTCCGCCTACGGTTTCCAAGGACCGCTCTGAATGCTGTTGCACCTGTTGCACCACCTCAAGCAGTTTGGCAGCATCTTCACGGCTAGTAATCAACCAGTGCTCAGATGCAGAGGGCGGAACATCGCTAGGTGGAAACGCCAACGGAACTTTCACACTGATGACAGGATGCTCCAATCCTTTGAGCTTCAGGGCGACCGGACACTCCTGCCAATCCAAATCCCAAACGGCGGAGGGGGCGGCTTTGGGCTGGTGCTCCCGCTGAAGGGACACTGCAATTCGTGGGCTTGTGCCAGTCGGAAGCGACCAATCTTCAATGAACCTGTCCCATGAACACTTTCTTGCCGCAAGCGAGGAGGTTAGTGCGAGCCCTTTCAAAATCCGCCCCGCAACGATATCGCCGGGATTCGAGTCCACTGCGAGGATAAGCGTTTGGGCAAAGGCTACGCCCATCGTCTGCTCGATCCATGTCATATACGGGCCGAGCGATGCTCGGACCAACTCTACCGAAGAGGTGAGTCTAATCTGCAACTTCTTGGGATTGTCTGCCTTCGTCGTCATGCTTCAACGCTCCTGACTGGAATGCGGAAAGTTATGCGACGAATTCGACGGCTGCGGCGCTCGACTCAGCCTGGACCTAGACTCCGGCGAACTGCTTCTGGGATTCCCGTACGAACCGCACCACGCTGGCCCTGCTCACTCCGTATTTCCGGGCAGTGTCGGTCAAGCTCATACCTGCCAGGCGGTCACGTACGAGAGCCGCATGGTTGATGGCCAGCGGCTGCCGTCCGAGTTTTAGTCCCTCCAGCTTGCGCCGCCGCATTCCCGCCTTTATTCGTTCTTTGATGAGGTCGGATTCCAACTCGGCGATACTGCCAATCAGCGTCAGGAACAGGCGTCCCATTGCACCCGTGGTGTCGATATTCTCCCGCCGCGAGACGAACTCGATATTCAGCCCGTCCAACTCGTCTACGACCTGGAGGAAATGCTTCGTGCTCCTTGCCATACGGTCGAACGCCGCGACGACAACTACATTGAACTTCCGTTTTCCGGCATCCTTCATCATCGCGTCGAGTCCCGGACGCCGGGCTTTCTTGCCGGAGACAACATCGGTGTATTCGGCCACGACTTCGAAGCCGCGTTGAGCCGCGAACTTGCGCAGGTCACAGAACTGGGTTTCCACATGCTGTTCGGGGGTTGAAACGCGAGCGTACAAGGCGCACTTCTGCATGAGAAAGCCTCCTCCATCAATCAGTCGTCACGTTGGCATCATCCGGACATGGGTGTCCGGACGCTCTATCCAATTAAGGCCCAACAATGAAACTGCTCCAGGAGTGTTTTCTCAGGTAATGCGGGAGGGATCTGGGTGCTGCTTGTATCTGACTTCGACGCTAAGTAGGCTAGGCATCTGCGTCCTATTATACGAGAAAAGTCAATGTTTGTACTGCGACATTAGTAACTTATTTTATAAAAATCGAGTTAGTTTCCCCGTGCTGGTTCATAAAGGTAGTTATCGAACCAACTGCAGATTCAGCTGCATCGATTAGTTAGGTACCAGTCTTAATTCAATACCCACGGGCTTTGACCCTGGGGCATGGCTTTATTAGTTATGAATCACGGCAGGAGCACTCCGCCAGTCTGTTTTCAAAAGAGCCGAAAACCGGAAATGACTTACTCGGTTACTTCGAATACAGAATCTCCGAATGCTGTGGGGTCGTGCTCCAGTGCTTCCAGCCGCAGACGCCAGAAGGCTTCGGCGTCGGCAGCATTCAGTCTCCGAATCTCTGGAGCATCACCTCGCATCATTCCGCTCTCTTAGTTGAATCTATAGAACCATATTAACGTCCCCGCCGTTGAGAGAAACACCTGCGAGGGAGGAGCGGAGTCAGACAATGGAACTATTCATTTTTGGTCGTTTCCACGCCCGTGAGGGATGTGAAGACGCTCTGGGCGAAGCCATGCGGAAGGTCGTTAACGCGACCCGCGAGGAAGCGGGATGCGTGGGCTGGGGTGCTTGTTCGGCTGCGTGTGATTGAGCTATTTCGATTTGCGAGTGCGAAACTTGCAGAGCTGAAGGTGGTTTTCTTCAGCCATTCTTAGACTCGCAGGCGTCGGACTTCCGATTGTCTTCATGCAAAGCGAACACGTCGAAACAGTGATTCCGTTGGACAAAGTCCTGTGAGCGAAACCGGGTACTGGCGAGTTCGGAATCGTTGGCATTGTTTTTAACTGTTCCACTGCCACTCTGCATCGCGAGTGGTAGCAGTGGCTGTGAAGGTATTCATCTTGCTGCATGTTCTTCAGTTCACCCTCGGTGACGAGGCATTGGCATCGGCCATTCGCTCCTAGTTCTTCGTCAATCGGAGCGTAACGGTGTCCCCAATGACATCGACCTTAGGGTGCATCACCTGAGCACAGGGAGTGCATAGCCATATGTATTCAGTTTTGCGCTCATCCTTGCCAGCCATGTTGCCGAGGTCGATATCTAGACGGAAAAGCTTGCCCTCGTGGCGATGACGGGTAGTCAGACACCAGCTATTGGCACATTTGCTGACCATGGCACATCCTGCTTTTATTGTGAAGTCGCTGTCAACATAGTGCAAGGCAACCGCCGCTTCTGTAATTTCAGACACTCACAGGGGTGAGGTTGCTCACATGTGTGTTCTTTGCAGGAGGTGGGTCACAGCGAAGTTCACGTACCAGCCGCAGCTTCCCGCACCACTGGCTCCGCACACGCTGCATCATCGTACTTCACCAGATTTGCCCGGTTGCTCACCTCATACCGCCGCATCAATGAGAGCGTTAAAGACTCCAGATATTCAGAGACGATGCCACTCGTCCCACGTTAGAATTGCGAGATGAACGTTCTCAACCTGCCACTGAACGACGACGAGATTGAGCACCTCGATGATTTCCTTTACGGACTGAATTACGGCAAAGCGATGACGCTCGAAGAGATGGATGGTTTCTTCTGCGCCTTGATCTGTGGCTCGGAGGTTGTGCCGCCCAGCGAATACCTCCTGCACGTTTGGGGTGGAGGACTGGTTCAGGGGCGTGGGTTCAAAACCATCGAAGAGGCGCAGTACATCATGACGCTGCTCACCCGCCACTGGAACCACATCGCCGAGACGTTGCTCCGGGGAGAGGTGTACATACCGATGGTCTTCGACGGCGAGGATGGCATCGCAATGGGCAATGAATGGGCGGTTGGTTTTGAGGAGGGCATCCATCTGCGTCGTGACAGTTGGGAGATTCTGGTGGATGACGATGAACGCTGGGAAGTTTTGGCTCCGGTGACTCTGCTGGCACATGAGCACGACCCTGACCCGGAAATGCATGGCAAGGTGCCCATCACGCCGGACAACAGAGAGGAAATCCTGTGCCACATGGCCGTATGCACGCTAATGATTTATGACTTCTTCAGAGGCCGGAAACCGGGAGAGGCGAGGCATAAGAAGCCAGCCGCGAAGAAGCGCCGGGGCGTTCAATAATCCTGCATGCCAGCCGCAGCTTCCCGCACCAGTGGCTCCGCGCACGCGGCATCGTCGTTCTTCAACTAGCGAACCTTCTACTGCCCTCCGGATGCAGAGGCAAGAGCCAGCTCGTGCGAAGCCCCACTTTGGCTAACTCACTCGCGAAAAGTGGATTCGAGGGAAACTCGGCGACGAGTTCGGAGAGTTGCGTTCGGGCGACATCTGGTTTCTTTTCGCGCAGAGCCGCCATCGCCAGCAACATCTTCGCAAACGGACGAAGGTAGTGGCCATTCTCGGCGGCGATTTCAAGCTGCTGAAGGCCCCGCTCTTTGTTTCCGTGGATTCCCGCGAAGCCAAGAAAAAATCTCTGATGTTTTGGCAGACTCCCGATGATGTAGTTCGCCATGCCGAGACCGAGGCAGGCGTCCGCTGCTTTCGGGTCGATCACCAAGAGCCGCTTGGCGTACTTATCGGCTTCGCGGGTCAAGGTCAAGCTCTTGAGTTGCTGCTTATCGATGAGGCTTGCATAGTCGGCCTGCCTACCTAGGCTCAAAGCCATAGCGAACAGGGCGTTCGTATCATCTGGATTTTTCTTCAATCGGAGCTGTGCCAAGTGCTGTGCCTGCTCCTCCGCAGCGAAAAACGCTGAGCGCAGCTCCGGGTCGGGTTTCAAAGGGTTTTTTCGCAAAAAGCGGTTGTTATCGAGGAAGAACGCCGATGTCAGAATACCCTGCCGATAACACTCCTCAAACAGATAGCTTGCCGCCTCCGATGCGCTCCCAAGGGGGTCTTCCGGGTGGGACTTCTGCCACGCTTCAAATTGGGCACGCGCTTTCATTGGCTTCAATTGATAAAGCAAGTGAAAGCCAGCCTCGATTTCAGGCACATGCAAAATATCGGTTGGAGCCTTCTCGGTTGCCAGCACAGGAGAATGGCCAAGCACCGCTGCCAACAGCGCACTACACGAAAGAACGATAGCGATACGAGTCAGGTAATGGCATTTCGCCATCGATACAGAATGAATGTTGATGTTCAGGCAGCCTTTCTACCATGTTGTAACGCGGAACCCAGTCATACTCGGGCTCGATGGCGAAGCGTTCAGCGAGTTTAGAAGCACTGGTCAGGCGGAATCGATCACACATGGGAAAGCAGTATAGCCCGAACAGGAACTCAACGCAGACCGCATCTGTCAAAATGATCGAGTCCAGATGAACGCCTCCGTCCCAGAACGTACCGCCCCCACCGCCCAACTGTCCGGCGTGATTGAACGGGTCACCTTCTTCAACGAAGAAAGTGGCTTCTGCGTGCTTCGCATTAAAGCGCCGGGGATTCTACCCTTGACCAGCCGCCATCTGTTCCGTAACCTTCTTCTCTGTCGCAAGCGACTCGCCATCAGCAGCGTCTAACGTGTGGTTCGTGCCATTTACTTCTTGGCAGTTCTGCATGAGGTAAGGAGAAATTGCGTGACTGTCCACAAAAGCGTACTCACGAAGCGCGAAGAGATTGCAGAAGGCACTATGGCTTTTTACTTTGACCGACCTCCGGGCTTTGAGTTCAAGGCCGGACAATCCATCGACCTGACGCTGATTGACCCGCCAGAAACCGACTTTGAAGGCGACACTCGCGTATTCTCGGTTGCCAGCTCTCCACTCGATGCTCACCTGATGATCGCAACCCGGATGCGGGACACAGCTTTCAAACGGGTACTGCGTAAGATGGACATCGGGACAGAGGTCGCCATCGAGGAACCAGTTGGTTCCTTTACACTGCACCTGAATCCGGCGAAACCTGCGGTATTGCTTGCGGGCGGAATCGGCATAACGCCGTTCTTCAGCATTGTCCAGCACGCGGCACAGGGGAAGCTACCGCACTCCCTGTACCTGTTCTACTCCAATCGAAGACCGGAGGATGCCGCCTTTCTCGCTCCGCTTCAAGATTTGGAGAAACAGAATCCAAACTTCCGATTCATCCCCACCATGACCGAGATGCCGAAATCGCAGCGACAGTGGGGAGGGGAGAGGGACTTCATCAATCAGGACACAATTGCCCGGCATCTTTCTTCACTACAAGGGCCTATCTATTATCTGGCTGGACCGCCAGAAATGGTCGGAGCGATGCGCCGAATACTCACGGCTGCGGGGGCAGACGAGGACGATATCAGGACGGAAGAGTTCTCGGGATACTGAGTTCACGGGCAGCGAAGTCGGCAAGGGTGGCGACCGCCGTGCCTCCGAACCTATGTGAGATTCGCTCCGGACAAAAGACTGCTGATGCTGGTGGGGCGGAAGGAGGCTCTGGGCATTGCGGTTCGCAACGACAAAGACCCAGTGACGGTACCCGCCGCGACGGCACGTTTTCGGGGCGAACCATCGATACCAGTCGCGAGAGGCCGAGTTGGTCGAAGGCGAACTTCATACAGCCGAGAGCAGACTCGATGGCGTATCCCTGCATTTGGAAGCTGCGGTCGACGTGATATCCAACTTCCACTTCTGCGGTATCACTCACCAGTTGGCGTGCGAGGCCGCAATCTCCAATAACCTGCTCATTGGTCTTCAGCGTTATTGCCCACAGACCGTAGCCGTCTGTTGCGTACCGATTCAGTTGGCGTTGAATGAATTCTTCCACCTCGGAGCGGCTATAGGTGGAAGGGAAAAATCGCATCGCGACCGGGTCGCCGAAGATGGCAGATATAGCTTCGATGTCTGCTTCATCAAGACGGAGGTGCCGCAACCGAAGGCGAGGTGTTTCCAAGACGAAGTCAGACATCGTTAGGCCATAGACTGTGCGCGGCCATTCTGCTGCCCGGCAACAACGGACTCAAGCCGACTTTGCGGCAGGTGCCTTGCTCGTGGCCATTTCTACCACGTTCGATGGACGCGACCCTGTTAGAGCCCGGTCAACAGAAAATGCTCCTGAGCCCTTGACGAGAATTGCCACGCACAACGCTATCGCAAGGAGGTGATATTCGTATCCCTCACCCTTCTGGGTTCCAAACCAGTTCATGAAGAACCCGACGTGGCTGGAGACCAAGACGATTGCAACGACCATGTTGCAGAGTATTCCGAACGCTGCAACCCGACCAAGCAATCCGACCAACAGACCCAATCCACCGAAAAACTCGGCTGCGATTGCCAAGAATGCAAACAAAGCCGGGATTCCCATATTGTGGGTGAAAGATGTCATCGTGGCGTTGAAACCGTGTCCGCCGAACCAGCCGAGCATCTTTTGTGCGCCATGGGCAAAAAAGACCGCTCCCAGAATCAGGCGAACTACGGTCAGGGCAGGATCGTTCGTCGTGCTCAAAAGTCTACGTAGCATAAACATCTCCTCGGAAATGCAAATTCCGCAATCTGAGTCTGGATCGCTGGAGAGCACATCGGTTCGTCGCTCGACACTTGCTACCTACATCAATGAGATTCTCAATTGCGGCCACAGAGTATTTGGAGTTCGCACAAAAGATGAGTGAGCAGAAGTAGGAACTCGACTCTTCAGGTTGCGGGGCGGCGGCAATGCTCGACTCCTGCCGGGGTGCGTCATGCTGTTTCAGCAGAATCGGGCGTTCACAGACAGGCATCAGAAGAGAGGGGCGGCCGAGAAGATTACGCCTTGGTGCCGAGCTGCGCAGCAGCCCCCGTCTCGCAAGGCAATCCGGAGCCGACTACCAAGCTCAGTAAACCTCAGCTCACCTTGTAAGGAGGCCATTTATGAGAGAGCACGCAGATTACGACATGAATTTCATTGCTGCGCCGTACGCTGACAACTCTGCCAATCGGAGCGGTTGGGGTACTGCGTCGTACGCTGAGACATCTGCCAATCGGCGCGGTTGGGGAGAAATTGGTGATGGCCGCTGGAGCGAGTTGCAGCGCGACCCGCGCCATTGGGGTGGTCAGATACGGTACTCTCCGGTTCCAGTAGCCAAGACAGAAATTGACGCTGACGAGAATGCCAGAGACAAGGCTGCGTAACTCTTGCCATTGACGAACCGCCGTCGTCGTCGGGCTCGATGTCGAAGCGTTCGGCATGCAGGGGCTTGGGTTGGCGTACAACTCAATCTGGGTTTCTCTCACTCCATGACAGAATGGCCTTGAAATTCACGACCTCTTATCGTGACGACTCTCTATCCGTCTTCCGCTATTACAAGCGGTCGGCGGAGGCGGCGATGATACAGGTGACGGACGAGCAACTCTTTGCCGTCCTCGACCCGGAGATGAATTCCATTGCCCTGATCGTCAAGCACATGTCGGGCAACATGCGGTCTCGCTGGACGGACTTTCTCACCAGCGACGGGGAGAAGCCTGACCGCAACCGCGAAAGCGAATTTATGGAGCCGCCATCGAATCGCGAAGAATTGGCGGCATTGTGGGAGTCCGGCTGGAACTGCGTCTTCTCAGCGCTTGAGCCCCTCTCCTCGGAGGAGATGAAGCGCACGGTCTTCATCCGGGGGGAGGCGCACTCGGTGATGCAAGCCATCAACCGCCAGATTGCTCACTACGCCTATCACTGCGGCCAAATCGTATTCTTGGCGAAGCATTTCCAATGCGCCCAGTGGAAGTCTCCGACCGTACCTCGTGGCCAGTCTGCCAAATTCAATCAAGAGGTAAAGACGGGCAAAGCCAGTCAGCGGTGAGTCGCTATGGCAATGGTGGTCACACCGATCACCTACACAACCGGGCGGCTGCGACGGTCAACGCCAATCATCAATCAGGTACACGCCTTCGCGGCTATAGCCGATTTCATTTCCTCGCTGCATAGCCACGCCCTGAAACTCTGTTCGGAATCCTTCTGCCAGCATAGAGCGGTAGGCTTGAGTGCGACTGGTATTGACACCAGCTATCAAGCGTGTGGCTCCTGCGGTTGCAGCAAATTCTTCGCAATGCTTCAGCAGTTTCTCAAAAGTCTGTTCATCGGCGAGGCTGGCTTTAAGCACAGCAAATTTCACGTAACAAACTCCGCTGCCAGCTTCTGACCCAGCCCCACAATGGCAGACGGCAAAACCCGCCAACCGCGAACCATCTATGAGCAGAACTGTATCCCCGAGCCGTTGGTCGCCCACGGCACGGACTTCGTGTTCAACATCCAGTCCCGGATAAATCGAGTCGGTGACTTCAAAGCACTCCTTCAACATCGAATTCTTGTCAGTAGCGAGAAGTGTAGAAAATCGGACGATTTCCATCGCGGTGCTGCTACCCACAACTGGTTTGGACATTATCATGGTAAGGAATCGCGGCCAGAAGTCGAACTTTTGGTAGAGCGCGGCGTGCTTTGGACTATGCCCGAAAGTGAACAGGCCAGCATGGGTGACCTGCCAGTCATTGAACATATCCACGGTCGGTGCAAGAAGCTTCTTCGCAATGCCGCGCTCCCAAAAAGACGGATGCACGGTGAGAGGCCCTAAAAAGCCCACGCTCCCCCATCGGGTCACAAAGTTCGACCCGACGAGACTTTCATCGAGTTCCGCACCTAACGTAGCTGCCGGATTAGCCAGCCACCGGGTGCGAACGAAGTCGGAGTCACCAGAGAAATCCTCTGGATTGGGGAGCCCGAGAAAGGTTCCAAACGCCAGTCTAAAAATGCGGTCTGCACTGTCGAGGTCGCCTTCCTGTAGTTGTCGAACCGAAACTGGGCAGCTTTCAATATCAGACATTTGTCTCCCTGACCTACGCAATCGACCTAAGAACGCCCCCATCCACGCGAACCGATGCCCCAGTGGTCGCCGAAGCTGCTTCGCTGCACAGATAAACCACCATCGCGGCAACTTCATCCGTCGTCGCAAAACGCTTTATCAGGCTGCTGGGACGGGCATGTTCGAAGAACTCTCTCTCCACATCTTCTTTCGTCTTGCCCTGTTGCTTTGCGAGTCCCTCCACGAACGTGGATACTCCCTCGCTCCCCGTAGGACCGGGGAGCACGGAGTTCACAGTGACGCCGCTTCCGGGAAAGGACTCAGCAATGCCTCGTGCCACCGCTAACTGAGCCGTCTTGGTCATGCCGTAGTGAACCATTTCCGCCGGAATCTGCAGTGCTGACTCACTCGAAATGAAGATGATGCGCCCCCACTTCCGCTCCAGCATCTGCGGTAGGTAGTGGCGGGTCATTCGAATGCCAGAGAGTACATTCGCTTCGAAATACCTGCGCCATTCTGCATCCTCGATTTCGAGGAACGGCTTCACCTCAAAAATTCCGAAGTTGTTCACCAAAATGTCGAGCGTCTCCACGCGGCTGAAGAGTTTCTCTGCGCCCTGCTCGGTTGTCAGGTCTGCCGCCACGCCATCGACCTTGCCCCCAATCTCGGCGACGGCCTTTTTGACGCGCTCTTCCGTGCGTCCGTTGACATATACGTAAGCACCCTCACGGGCCAGCAGCTTGGCAATCGAAAATCCAATCCCTGCCGTTGACCCCGTCACCAGCGCACGCTTTCCGCTGAGTTTTAAATCCATGATTGACTCCTGCAAATCTACGAATACGGTATTGATTCCGGTCGAGGAAGTCAGGATTCGTTTGAGGAAGAAGGGGCTTTATTGAAAGAGGAAGAAGCTGCTGATGCTCGTCGGGCAGAAGAAGGCGGTGGGGATTGCGGTTCGCAACGACCGCACACAACGGCGGTACTCGGGGCTCCTCGCGAGTTTGAAAGCGGGATGGCAGACGGCGGGAGAGTATCGAAGAACCGAAGCGTTTAGGTTGCCGTCGTCGGCGCGTACCTTGAAAAACACGTCGCTCTGGCCGTGCCACTGGTCTAGCGTTTCCTCTACCTGATACTCGTGCCCGTCCAGCCGAAAGCGAACTGGGCGCTCATCAGCCTTGTAGCCCGAATAGCAGTCCGCCTCGACGTGCATGAACGGCATTGTCGCATGCCCGGCTGTCATAAGGGGGCTCCTGCTAACGAAGCGGGTTGGCACCTGTGGTCAGGCAGGCGTTGGCGGATTGACTGGCAGCGGATGAGGCGGGGATGAGACAAAACGAGATATTCTGATGCCCAGCGGCAAAGGAAGAACAACGATATGAGCTTACAATCCGCCCACACATTCTTGGCCGAACATGCGCCGACCTTGAGATTCTGGAGAAATCCACTAGTACGGCAACCGTCGCGGAGGCCGCAGAAGCCCACGGCGTCGAGCCCGCGCAGATAGCCAAGACGCTCTCTTTGTGGCTGAAAGACGAGGTTGTTCTGCTGGTAAGCTGTTAAGTACATTAGTGTTACCACTCTGTCACGGCGGAGGCCGCGAGTTCGAGTCTCGTCGGCCCGCCATTCTTCTCAGGAAGAATGGCGGTTTTGCTTTTTGGCGGGGTTCGGCGCGTCTACTCTCTTACCAACCGCTTCCCCAGCACCTCTTCCACGTCCCGGACTTTGCCCACGATTCTTCCGGTTGCTCCCTTGCGATCGTCGATGGTTATGCTGGTCAAGACGCGCGGCGCGAGTTCCAGAACTCTGCGATGGCAGCGCAGGATGACGTCCATCACCTGATCGGCGTCGCCCTCGATAGTCGTGTGCATCGCGCCTAACTGATAGGGAAGTCCCGAAGCATCCACAATGGCTAGGGCTTCGGCCACTAGATTCTTGACTCCCTCCTGAACCCCCATTGGAACAACAGCAAAGCTTGCCAACATAGATCCTCCGCAGGCTACGGCTGCCTGTTACCTCGTCAATATGTTACTGCGGGAGAGTCGGCTTCTGCGGGGTACGAAATCGCACGGGGTGCATGGGCGCGCACGCACCCTGCGATCGCCTGCGGCTATGTCTCTTCCGCTACCAGCGAGCGCAGTTTGGCGGGACCCGTGGAATTCTCGCCAATGCCGACCACGCGCTCGGCTGCCGATTGCAGTGCTTTCTGCAATCCTGCGAGGTGTTCGGAAGTGCTCAGGTAGCTGATGATCATCATGCGCAGGACGCTTTTGCCGCGCACGTGCGTACGGCTGATCCAGTAGCTTCCGTCACGATTGAACTCTTCGATAAAGGCCTGATGGGCTGCTTCGGCATCAGCTTCGTCTACTCCGCGCAGGCGGAAGTTCAGGATGGGCAGAACCTGTGGCGCGGCCAGCGCAAAGTACTCGGAGTCCTCGAACCATGCGCTCATCTCGGAGGCGAGCTGCATCTGCCGCTCGATCATCTCCTCATACGACTGGCGTCCATGCACGCGCAACGTGAGCCAGAGCTTAAGGGAGTTCATGCGGCGTGACCATTGCGCGCTCACCTTGAAATTGTCGATCATGCTAGGTCTGGCCACGTGAGGCATGTAGGGCGATGCCATCGCGAAAGTTCTCTCCAGCATGGCCGGGTGGCGGGTCAAGATGATTCCGGCGGCGAAGGGCATGGAGAGCCACTTGTGCGGGTCGACCGTAATGGAGTCGGCGCGCTCGATGCCGCTCAGCAATGGGCGATATTTGTCACTGAATGCGGCGGCCGCTCCGTAGGCACCATCGACGTGCAGCCAGAGTCCGTAACGCTCGGCAATCGAGGCCAGAGCATTGAGGTCATCGATCGCTCCCGAACTGGTGGTGCCCGCCGTGGCCACAATGCAGAAGGGAAGAAAGCCGCAGGCGTAGTCAGCTTCAATTTGCAGGATGAGGCGCGCAGTGTCCAGGCGGAGCCGGTCATTGACCGGAATCCGGCGCATTGCTTTGCGTCCGAGCCCGAGCAGGCCTGCCGATTTCTCCAGCGAGTGGTGCGACTCGGAAGAAGCGTAGAACACCGGCCGAGCACCGATGGTGGCGATACCGTCTTCAATGGCGTTGGGGAAGTGATGCGAGATCGCCAGAGCCAGGGCAGTAAAGTTGGCTTCATTGCCGCCACTGGTGAAGGTGCCGTCGCAGAGAATTACATCTGAGGGCGCCGGTGCGTTGCCGGTGATCTTGTGCCAACCGAAGCGCGAGGCGATCCAGCCGATGGTTTCCGCCTCCAGGGTGCTGGCAAACTGCGAGCGCGCCAGCGACGCGAGCTGCGGATTGAGTGCCGAGACCAAGGCATCCGCCAGTACGGCCATATAGGTTGGGGTTGGATTCATTAGTCCAAAGTAGTTGGCGGCAGGAATATGAAACCCCCGGTCAATCATCTCCGTGCAGAGGTCGTCTAAAACTTGCGTAGCATCGGAACCGAGCTCCGGCAATGGCTGCGGCTCGCGGGTAACCGTTCGCTGAGAGGCAGGAGGCTGCACGGCTCGATTGTTTAGAGAGGAAAAGTACTGATCGATGCGGTCGATGAGGCGATAGCCGAGCTCTCGACGTTCTTCACTGCTGAAGTCAAATCCCATTGGGTACTCGCTTCTTTATCTGCACAAGAGACCTAGTAAGTGCAAGGCTCAACCCCGACGGAGCGGTGGCGGTCCTTCGTAATAGTAGATCATGCGGAAAACGAAATCGGTGCAAAAAATGCTGCGGGGGGAGAAGCGGCTTTCTAAGTTCGAGAGCAAAGACGGATACCCTGGCTCTCGTTTCAAGCCCCGGGGCCAGACGTTACTGATCTCCAACTGTTTGGCGTAAAGGCAATTGATTTTGTAATCAATTATTCCGCCCTTTTCATACCATTAGGTAAATAGTAATGTCAGCTCCCGAATTGTTTACCTACTAGTGAATCGTTGCGGCAGAGTTATGATGGTGCCAGATCTAGAACGGTCGAACATTGCCCACCCTCCGCCCCGACCAAGACGGAGGGTGGAGCACCCGAAATTCACTTCTAAGGTTACTGTCCCCTAAACTGTAAGTTCGCTATCGAACTTCCTGAGTGTCGGGCTTTCCGGCGGCTTCGGTCTTCTCTTCCTCCTTCTTCTCGGGACGAAGCAGAGGGAAAAGGATGACGTCGCGAATTGAGGTTGAACCGGTGAGCATCATGGTGAGACGGTCGATTCCGATGCCCTCGCCTCCGGCCGGAGGCATGCCGTAGGAGAGCGCCCGGATGTAGTCCTCGTCCATCTGGTGCGCTTCGTCGTCGCCGCGCTCGCGCTCTGAGATTTGCTGCTCAAAGCGGCGGCGTTGCTCTTCGGGATCATTGAGTTCGCTGAAGGCGTTGCCGAGTTCCATGCCCGCAACATAAACTTCGAAGCGCTCTACGAAATCAGGTTCGTCGCGCTTGTTCTTGGAGAGCGGCGAGATGGCGAGCGGGAAGTCGTAGATGAAGGTTGGCTGCCAGAGATGTTCTTCGGCCACCGCTTCAAACATATCGGCGATGGCTCGGCCAGCGGGCTCCTTGGGGTCGTAGGGGATTTGGACCTTGGCCTTTTGCAGGCGGCGCACCAGTTGCTCAATTTGCTGATCGCTCTTGAAGTCTTCCATGGTAGGCGCGTCGCCAGCGGATTCAGGCCAGTACTTGATGATGGCCTCGCGCATGGAGAGCCGTTGAAAGCTGCTCCAGTCAATCTCACGCTCGCCGAACTGATTGACCAGCGTGCCGTTCACATCGAGCGCAACCTGCTTTAGGAGCTCCTCGGTGAGATTCATCAGGTCGTTGTAGTCGGCATAGGCCTGGTAGAACTCGAGCATGGTGAACTCTGGGTTGTGGCGGGTAGAGATGCCCTCGTTGCGAAAGTTGCGGTTGATCTCGTAGACCCGATCCAGGCCGCCGACAACCAGGCGCTTGAGGTAGAGTTCCGGCGCGATGCGCAGAAAAAGATCGATATCCAGGGTGTTGTGATGGGTGACAAACGGGCGCGCCGCCGCGCCTCCGGCGATGGGTTGCATCATCGGAGTTTCGACCTCGATGAAGCTGCGGGCATCCAGGAAGCGGCGGATCGATTGCACGATGCGGGCGCGTTTGGTGAAGACCTGACGCACCTCGGGATCGAGCAGGTCGACATAGCGCATACGGTAGCGCAACTCGACATCGGTAAGGCCATGGAACTTTTCGGGCAGCGGCAGGAGATCCTTGGAGAGGAAAGTCAGATCCTCGACGTGGATGCTAAGCTCTCCGGTGCGGGTGCGGAAGAGATAGCCGCCTACGCCGATATGGTCGCCCTGGTCCAGGAGCTTGTAGAGCTTCCAAAGCTGGTCGCTAACGGCATCCTTCCGAATATAGATCTGAAGCCTTTCTCCGGACTGCTGGAGATGGGCGAAGCAGGCCTTGCCCATGGGACGGATTAAGACCAGCCGCCCGGCAACGGTGACGGTGACGCGCTCGGCCTCCAGTTGTTCGCCCGTGCTGGCGGCGTACTCGGCCAGAATCTGGGGTACCTGGTGGCTGGAATTGAAGTGATGAGGATAGGCAGGCTGACCAAGGGCTTCGATCTGCTGCAGCTTCTGCTTGCGGAGGTCGTAAATGTTTTGCTCTAGGGACACAGGAAAATTGTATAACAGCAGGGGAGCTACGAGTTGCGAGCAGCCGCCGAGCCGCTTCCGGAAACCACAGAAAAGGGTGAAAATGCGAGACGAGAAGCCAGGTAAGCGAAAAGAGAGTTCGTTGGTGATAGCGGCACGGTACTCGGAGATCGGGTTCATGGTTCCGGCTGCGGTGCTCGTCGGTTACCTGCTGGGGTTGGGAGCGGATCACCTCCTTCATACGCACTGGCTCTACATATTCGGTATCTTTGTGGGTGCGGTTGCAGGCTTTGTGTCGATGATTCGGCGGGCACTGCGAGCGAACGAAGACGGGGACAAAGAGGAGAGGGACAGATCGAATGACGGACGCTGAAAAGCCCGAAAATACGCCCGAGGGTTCTCCTGAGGAAGTGTCCCAGGCAGAGCCGGGTCCAGAGGATTGGCCGGAGTCCAGCGAACTGGGTTGCGCTGAGATTTCGCCTCAGGAACTCAGGGCGTACGGTGCTACGATTCGGAAACTCGAGTGGATGATCGGCGCTGTGGGCGCAGTCTGCGCGGCCGCAGTCATTTGGCCAATGGGTTGGGCGGTCGCGGCAGGAGTGCTATTGGGAACCTTACTGGGATGGCTCAACTTCCGATGGTTGGCAGCCTCGGTGAACGCGATCGGCGAGCGAATTGTGAACGCGAAGAGCCGGGAGCGCGGCACCTCTGTGGTGATACGTGGTGTGGGCCGTATCTTCTTGATAGTGTTGTCTGCCTATGTTATCTTTGCTTATTCTGTGCGTGGCTTGGCAGGGTTTTTTGCGGGACTTGCGATGCCCGTCGTTGCGCTGATGTGCAAGGCCATGTATGAATTCGTCGCCAACACACGGCGATCATCCTGAATGGGACTAAACAAGACATCCAAATGCATCAATTGCCATTTACCACGCTCCTGAACCATTTGTTTGCCGGACCCGTGACTGCGCTTCTGAACGCACTGGGCCTGCATCCCGCTCATTCCACCGCACCGATTCCCGACTACGTTGCAATGCAGATTCTGGTCTGCTTGATTCTGATTCTGTTCTTCGTGGCTGTGCGGGCTACCTTGTCGGTTGAAAGCCCGAACACAATGCAACACGTCATGGAAATCTTCTACGACATGATAGACACGCAGAGCGAAAGCATCATCGGCCACGACCACAAGCGGTACCTGTCGTATCTGATCACGCTCGCGCTATTCATCCTGTGCTGCAATGTGATCGGGCTGATTCCTTTTTTCGAGACACCGACGGGCGCACCTGTAGTGCCGCTCGGGTGTGCCTTGGTGACCTGGGTTTTCTACCATGTGCACGGCATTCGCGTCAACGGCCCTGGATATATCAAGCATTTCATGGGCCCGGTGCTCTGGCTATCGCCGCTAATGATTTTGATTGAAATTTGCAGCCATCTGGCGAGAATCATGTCACTCACCGTTCGTCTATACGCCAATATGTTTGTGGGCGACATGGTGATACTGGTGTTCTTCTCGATGATACCGCTCGCCGTGCCGGTAATCTTCCTCGGCCTCCACTTCTTCGTCGCCATGGTTCAGACGTTGATCTTCGTGCTGTTGGCGATGGTGTACTTGGGCGAAGCCACGGCTCTCGATCACTAAGAGTAGACGGCGCCGGTTCTGCTGGGCTGCCGAACAAAGGTTTTGTTGTACGCCGTAAGCGTGAGGGCCTCCCATTGCGCGGAACGTCAACCACCCACTGACGGCGAAATCTGAAGGAGCAATGACAATGAACAAGAAACTCGCTGTAATGTTTTTCTTTATGACCATCCTGATGCTGGCGACCCCGGTCTTCGCACAGGGTGAGCCTGCCGCGGCTGCTGCTGGAACCAACTGGGTTGCCATCACTTCCGGATTCTCCGTAGCGATTGCCGCCGGTCTGGCCGGAATTGGTGAGGGCCTAATCGCCGCTGCTGCCTGCGAAGGTATCGCCCGCAATCCTGCCGCTCGCACTGGTATTCAGACTGCCATGATTCTGGGACTTGCATTCGTTGAGTCACTAGTTTTGTTTACGCTGATGATTGTCTTCGTGAAGGTCGTCAAGTAGGTCCTGCTTCCAGGCCTCCCCTGTTTGGGGGCGTGCACGTTTCACGAAAAGCGGTGCTCCGGAGTAAGGAGCACCGCTTTTGTGCGTTCGATCGTTCGTTGATTGCGGCTTGCAAACGCGGTCGAAAGCACTCCGTGGCGCTACCTAATGACTGGCGAGGACAGTGGGCGCGCCTTGGGTGTAGTGAAGGACCGCGTTGGGGAGCACGCCGAGCCAGAGAGTCGCGATCAGGCTGATGGCGATGGCCATGCCTACACCGAAGCGTACAGGAGGAGCGGGAGTTTGCGTACGCGGCTCAAACATGTACATGCGCACAATCAGGCGCAGATAGTAGTAGGAGCCCATGCCGCTGTTCGCCACGCCAATGATGGTGAGCCAGATCAGGTGCGTACGCAGCGCAGCGCTGAAGACATAGAACTTGGCAAAGAAGCCGCCAGTGATAGGAATTCCGATCAGCGACAGGAGGAAAAAGGTGAGCGCGGCGGCCAGTACAGGCGAGCGTCTTCCAAGACCCGAGTAGTCGTCCAGTTGAGAGAAACGCTCGCCGCTGCCCGACATCTGGGTGATGACAGCGAATGCGCCGACATTCATTGCAGCATAGGCTGCGGAGTAGAACATTGCGGCTGAAACACCGAGTTCGCGATTGCTTGCCGAGGCAAAGGCAACCATCAGATATCCGGCATGGGCAATGGAGGAGTAGGCCAGCATGCGCTTGACGTTGCTCTGCAGGATAGCCCCCAGATTGCCGACGCACATGGAAAGAACCGCAGCCGTCCAGATAATCCAGAACCAGTTCGGGGATGCCGTATAGATGACAAGGCGAATCAAAACCGCAAAAGCCGCAGCCTTGGGGGCGGTGGACATGAAACCGACCACGGGCGACGGTGCGCCTTCGTACACATCGGGTGTCCAGATGTGAAAAGGGGCGCAGGCCACTTTAAAACCGAGTCCGGTAAAAATGAGCGCGACGGCAACGTAGGCCAGCGGTTCGATGTGCGTGGTGTTGCTGAGAGCGGCCGCAATGTCGAAGACGTTGGTTGAACCAGTGGCTCCATAGAGCAGGGCGACGCCGTAGAGAAAGAATGCCGTGGCGAAGGAGCCGAGGAGAAAATACTTCAATGAACTCTCGGCGCTCTCGGCAGAATGGCGGCGGAATCCAGCAAGGATGTAGCTGGAGATGGAGGAGATCTCCAGGGCGATAAAGATGAGCACCAACTCGACCGCCGAAGACATCAAGCACATGCCAACCGCTCCAAGCAGGATCAGGGCATAGTATTCGCCGCGATCGATCTTCTGAAAGGGAAGGTAGTCGAGGGACATGAGGATGGTGGCCAGGGCGACGAGCAGGACGATGAGGTGGAAGAAGATGCTGAAGTGGTCGACCCGCAGCATGTGGTTGAATCCGAAGCCGGCGAACTGAGGCTGCGCCTGGTAGATAGTTGCCGCGATAGCGGCAAGTGCTCCAACGGCGGAAAACAGTCCCAGACCCTTGCGGCTGCTTCCCGGCGGCAAAATGGCCTCAATGAACATGACGGCTGTGCCCCAGACAGAGAGGACGATTTCAGGAAGAATGCGGATGTAATCGGCGGCGGTTGGCATGGCTATTTGAGCACCGTGTTGACGCTGACTTGGAGTGTTGAGGCCGACGCAGTCTTCTGTGCGCCCAATATTCCCGCAACCGATGCGTCAATGGAGTTCATCCAGAAGGTGGGGAAGACTCCCATGACGAGGGCCAGGACTGCAAATGGCCAGAGCATGCTGCGTTCCCGCGAATCGGCATCGGGCAGGGTGGCGTTAACCGGGTTGGTGATGGTGCCGTAGAAGGTTCGCTGGTAAAGCCAGAGCATATAGAAGGCGCTCCAGATGACCCCACTGGCGGCTACGATCCCATAGATCGCCTTGTCCTGGAAAGCACCGCTGAGAATCAGGAACTCGCCGACAAAGCCATTCATCAAAGGCAGTCCGATGGAGGAGAGCGCGATCAGAAGAAAGAGTGTCGCATAGATGGGCATCGGTGTGGCGAGGCCGCCGTATTCCTTAATCTCGAAAGTATGCCGGCGATCATAGACCATTCCGACCAGCAGGAAGAGCGCGCCGGTGGAGATGCCGTGATTGAGCATCTGGTAAACGGCTCCGTCCATGCCTATGCGGGTGAAGCTGTAGATACCCAGCACAACAAATCCAAGATGGCTTACCGACGAATAGGCGACCAGCTTCTTCATGTTGGGCTGAACGAGTGCGACTAATGCGCCGTAGACGATGCCGATGATCGCGAGGGTGATAATCCAGGGCGCGTTCCTGTGGGCTTCGGCGGGAAACAATCCGATATTGAAGCGCAACAGGCCGTAGGTTCCCATCTTCAGCAGGACTCCGGCGAGCAGCACCGAACCTGCGGTGGGAGCTTCGACGTGCGCGTCTGGTAGCCAGGTGTGGAGCGGGAACAGTGGCACTTTGACTGCAAAGGCCAGGAAGAATCCGAGAAAAAGCCAGAGCGCGGTGTGCCCAGGCATGGCGATGGCGCCGCTTGCGAGAAGGTGTTGCAACTCCGTGAAGTCAAACGTTCCCGACTGAGTGTAGAGCCAGATGATGGCCGCCAGCATGAAGACCGAAGCAATCATCGTGTACAGGAAGAACTTGATGGCGGCGTAGACCCGGCGCTCGTGTCCAAAGATGCCGATGATGAGAGCCATCGGAATCAGCGTGGCTTCCCAGAAGAAGTAAAAGAGAAAGAGATCCAGCGCGATGAACACGCCGATCATCGCCGTCTCCAGAATCAGCAGGAGAATGAAAAATTCCTTCACGCGATCATGGATCGAATGCCAGGAGGCAAGTACGCAAAATGGAACCAGGAACGTGGTCAGAACGACGAGCCAGAGCGAGATGCCGTCAATTCCAATGTGGTAGTGGATGTTCGGGCTGGTGATCCAGTGCAGGTTCTGTTCATACGCAAAGCTGCCGGAATTGGTGGGAGCGACTTCGCGATAATGCGCCGGCAGGTGCAATGAGATCAGCAGGGTGACGACCGAGATAGCCAATGCAAACCAGCGGATATCGCGGTCGCGGCGCGGCAAAAAGGCAATCAGCAATGCCCCCAGCGCAGGCAAAAAGGTCGTGAGCGTGAGAATCCAAGGATTGAGAGTAGATAGATTCATCGGGTTCCCATCCAAACCATGTAGGCAACTACCGCGGCGGCACCGGCGACAACCCATCCGGCATAGCTGCGGACCAGCCCGGATTGCTGTTGGCGGATAATCTGAGAAACGTCGCGCGCGGCGACCGCGCTATCATTCACGGTGCCATCGATTACCCGCTGGTCAATCTCTTGCCAGAGCACACTCCGTGAGAACGCGACGAGCGGGCCGATGATGGCGGCGGAATAGAGTTCATCGATCCAGTACTTATTGAGGACCAGCCTATAGAGACCTCCGGATGCCGTGGCAATCCTCTCTGGCAGCTCGGGATGCTTCACGTATAGGAACCAGGCAAGTCCAAGACCTGAGAAAGCGACGAGTACGGAGACGGCCATCAGCAGATTTTCCAGGCCCTTGCTCTCACCCGCGCCTTCGCCTTCGCTCACGGGGGCGGCTGTGGCTTCTCCGTTCTGCGCCACGCTCTGCTCAGTGGAGACCGTCTGGATGACGGGCGCAAGGAAATGCTCGAAGCGGTTGCCAATGCCGACCCATCCGCCAATGACGGAGAGCACGCCGAGCAGCACGAGCGGAGCCAGCATGAGCCAGGGCGACTCGTGGGGCGAGCCATGATGGTCGTCGTGGGCCGAGTGAGCCTTCGGCTGCTCACCGCGATACTCCCCTGTGAAAGTAAGAAAGATGAGACGGAACATGTAGAAGCTGGTCATGAACGCCGTGATCACACCGACGACCCAGAAGATCTTACTGCTATGGGGACTGCTGAAGGCTTGCCAGAGAATTTCGTCCTTCGAGAAGAATCCGGCGAAAGGTGGAATTCCCGAGATGGCCAGGGTCGCGATCAGCATAGTCCAGAAGGTCCAGGGCATGTACTTGCGGAGGCCGCCCATTTTGCGCATGTCCTGTTCGCCGCCGATCCCGTGAATCACCGCTCCGGCGCAAAGGAAGAGTAAAGCCTTGAAAAAGGCGTGGGTCATGAGATGGAAGATCGAAGCAGAATAGGCCGCAACACCTGCGGCCATGAACATATAGCCGAGTTGCGATACGGTCGAGTAGGCGAGGACGCGCTTGATGTCGGTCTGCGTGATCGCGATGGTGGCGGCGAAGAAACTGGTCAGGGTTCCGATGATGGCTACCGCCAGCAGCGCCATGGGGGCGCGGCTGAAGATGGCGTTGGAGCGGCACACCATGTACACCCCGGCCGTGACCATGGTGGCGGCGTGGATGAGGGCGGAGACCGGCGTGGGACCTTCCATGGCATCGGGCAGCCAGACATAGAGCGGAATCTGCGCGCTTTTACCGCAGGCTCCAAGCAGCATGAGCAGGCCGATGGCGGTTAGGAACCCGGCTGCGGTTTCAGCCGGGAAGTGCGAGACGATGTCAAAGACTGCGACGTAGCGTAAGGTTCCGAAGTGCTGGATCAGCAGGAAGAGGGCGATCAGGAATCCGAAGTCACCGACTCGGTTGGTGATAAAGGCTTTCTTCCCTGCGTTCGCGGCTGAGTCCTTGAGAAAAAAGAAGCCAATCAGCAGGTAGGAGGCGAGGCCGACGCCTTCCCAGCCGACGAACATGAGCAGGTAATTGTTGGCCAACACCAGCGTCAGCATGAAGAACATGAAGAAATTGAGATAGGCGAAGAACCGGTAGTATCCGCCCTCATGCTCCATGTACGCGATGGAGTAGATGTGGATCAGAAATCCTACTCCGGTGACGACCAGGATCATGACCAGCGAGAGATGGTCGAGATAAATGCCGAAATCGGCGGAGAAATTTCCCGCGCTGATCCAGGTGCCGTACGAGGTTTCAAGCGCATCGGCACCCGAGTGCAGAAGCGTGTAGGCGTGGACGCAAGCCGCCAGGAACGATGCCCCGGTGAAGAAGATCGCAATGCTGGCGACCACGGACTTGGTAAAGCGCTTGCCGAATAGTCCATTGATCAGCCCGCCCACCAGCGGCAGGATCGGAATCAGCCAGGGTTGCCAGAAGAGTAATTTCATAATTTCAACAGGTTCACCCGGTCGACATTAAGCGTCTCACGCGTGCGATAGACAGAGATGATGATAGCCAGCCCAACTGCAGCTTCGGCGGCGGCGACGACCATGACAAAGAATACGAAGATCTGTCCGTCCAAGGCCCCGAGATTCGCGGCGAAGGCGACGAACGAAAGGTTCACGCCATTCAGCATCAGCTCAATCGACATGAACAGCGTGATAATGTTGCGCTTTATGAGAAACCCCGTGACGCCGCAGGCGAACAGGAATGCACTGAGCAGCAGATACCAGGAGACGGGAATCATGAATCACTCCGCCGAGCGAGAACGACCGCGCCCATGATCGCGATGAGCACCAGGACACTGGTGGCTTCAAAAGCTAGAAGGTACTTGGTGAAGAGCATCATGCCAACCTTGTCCGCCGGGCCATACAGCGCCCCGATGGGCAGCAGTTTCTCCTCCGGGCGGTGCTGGAGCAAAACCCAGATACCAATGATGCCACCCGCAAATAGGCTGGGAATACCGAAGATTTTGGCTACGTTGCTGCCTTTGGACTGTTCCTCATCCCCGGCGTTTAGCAGCATGATGACGAAGATGAACAGCACCATGATGGCGCCGGCGTAGATGATGACCTGCACGACCGCGACGAACTCAGCGCCGAGCAGCAGGTAGAGGAGAGCCAGCGAGCCCATGACCACGATGAGCGAGAGCGCGCTGTTGATGGTCTTCCGCTGAATCAGCAGATTGACGGCCGCACCGGCACAGACCGCGCCAAAAAACAGGAAGAGAAAAAGATGCATCAGTTCTCCAATCCGGCCATCATGCCCGGATTGCCACAATGAAAGCGGTGACAATCACATTCGCCAGCGCCAGCGGAAAAAGGAACTTCCAGCCAAAGGCCATCAACTGGTCGTAACGGAAGCGCGGCAGCGTACCGCGAATCCAGATGTAGAGGAACAGGAAGCAGAAAATCTTCAGCGAAAACCAGACCAGCGGCAGGAATGCCTGAATTGCCGCGGGTAGGAAGGACATCGGCGGGCCGCTCCATCCTCCCAAGAACATGATGGATGCGATGCAGGCAACGGTGACCATGTTGGCATATTCAGCCATGAAAAACATCGCGAACTTCATGGAACTGTATTCGGTGTGGTACCCGGCAACGAGTTCGGTTTCCGCCTCCGGCATATCGAACGGAATGCGGTTGGTCTCGGCAAAGGCCGCCATCAGGTACACAAAGAAGGCGACGATCTGGCCTTTGAAGATGTACCACTGGGGGATGAATCCGAACCAGGTGCCGAGCTGGGCGTGGACAATCCCGGTGAGGCTGAGGGTGCTCGACATGAGCAGTACGCCAACCAGCGAAAGGCCGAGCGAAACTTCGTAGCTAACCATCTGCGCCGAGGCGCGCAACGATCCTAGCAACGAGTACTTGCTGTTGGATGACCAGCCCGCCAGGGCAATGCCGTAGACACCAAGCGAGGTGATGCCGAGGACGATCAGAATCCCGACGTTGATGTCGCTGGCGTGTCCAGAGGCGTCCACCACGCCTGTGATCTGCATCGGGGTACTGATGCCGAACAGATGAACTATTGGGCCGATGGGGACCATGGCAATCGAGGTGAGAGCCATGATCAGCGCGAGGCCCGGTGCGAGAAGGTAGATGTTCTTCTCGACGTAGGGCGGCACTAGGTCCTCTTTCAGCAGAAATTTGATGCCGTCGGCCAGAGGCTGCAGCAAGCCGAATGGACCAACCCGCGAAGGTCCCCAGCGATTCTGCATACGACCCACAACCTTGCGCTCCAGCCACACGGTGTAGGCGACCACGGTGAGCAGAACGCCGAGAGTGACAGCGATCTTGATTATCGCGACGATCAAAAAAGTTAAAGCGCTCATCGTAGGATCAATCCCCAGCCGCCCGCGCAAGAGACGTCAGGCGGCAGAAACTTACAATCTGGACCCATGAGCCGGACAAAAACACTCAGTCAGCCCCGATCGGCTCGCTTGCCTTGCGATGGTTTTCAACGACCGAATTCAACGTCGCCGAGTAGCGGCCAAGTGTACCAGAGGTGAAGAGAGAATTTCCGGCCGGGGCGATCAGTTCAGGATGACTTGGAATCGTAGCGGGCTCAATCTGCACCAGTTTCGTGCACTGCAACTCTCCGGCTGCGAGATCGAGTCGGGAAATGGCATAGCCCGGAACTAACTCGGCAATTTCATCGAGCGTAATCGTGGGGTCCAGCGGTGAAGTGCGCGATGCGAGGCCGTGGGCTTCGGTGAATACCGCATTGCGATCGGCTTCTCCGGACTGCGCGCCCCGACTCTGCCCCGCGTCGGCAAAGGTGTAGCCGCGGAAAGGCACGAGCTTTTCAATGTCCGCGCCCATCTTTTCCGCGAGGCGGATGATGATCTCAAAATCAGCCTTGACGCCATGAACGTCAGAAGCTTTCTTGAGCCGCTGCAGATCGCCGCAGATATTGGTAACCGTACCCGTCTTCTCATAGGCAAAAGCTACGGGCAGAAAAACGTCGGCGTGCCGCGCCGTTTCGGTGAGAAACATATCCTGCACGACGAGGAAGGGACGCAAGAACGCTTCGCCATCCGGGTAGCGTGCTGCGGGGTTTGAGCCGATCACCCAGAGCGCCTGCAAGCCTCCGGTCGCGGCGGCGTCGAGCATCTGTGGAAGCGCCAAGCCCGGAGCGGTGGGGACTGTGGATGCCCACGCAATTTTCGCTCGCGAGCTACCCGCGACGGAGTGATACCCGGGAAGCAGGTCGGGGAATAATCCCATATCCGCGGCACCCCGCGAGTTCGCATAATCGGCTAGGCAGATGAACTTTGCACCTTTTGGTGCAGCGTAGGATACCAGCGCGTCAATGGCTTCGCCCCGCAACTCAGGGCCGAAAGCAATGATGAGATTGTTTTCCGCCTCGAGGACCGCGCGCAATTTTCCGAGCGCTTCAGCCGGGATGCCTAGATTCGCCGCCGCCGCATCGTTACCGGTGAGGAAGGAAACGAAGTGTTCCTCGGCGCCAGCGGCGATTCTCGCAACCTGTGCGGCCTGGTGCGCAAGTTTGATTTCGTTGGAGTTGACGACGTACAGGCGAGAGTTGCGCAGGCGTACAGCGCTGCGGATCTGCCAGGCGAGCAGAGGGTGTTGTTCCGTAGGATCGCTGCCGATCAGCAGGATGGCCGGAGCGGTCGCAACCTCGCTCATCGAGGCCGTCTTTGCATGTTCGGCGGCGATGGCGCGCGCGAATGACGGAAAATCGGCGGTGCGGTGGTGGTCAATATTATTGGTGCCGAGCACGGTGCGCGCAAATTTCTGCAGCAGGTAATTCTCTTCGTTGGTGGTGCGGTTGGAGCCGATCACTCCGATGGATTGGGGACCGCTGGCAAGCAGAATCTGCTGGAATCTGGCTGCCACCAGTTCGACCGCCTCGGTCCAGGTGACGGCTTCAAATTTTCCGTCGCGCTTGATGAGCGGCGTGGTGACGCGCTCGGGATTGGCGGCGAAGTCGTAAGCGTAACGTCCCTTGATGCACAGGAACTCGTCGTTGATTCCGCCGCGGTCACGATTGTCGCAGCGCACGATCTCCGAGCCGGTTTCGGAGCGGCGCACGCCCACCGTAGTAAGGCATCCATCGCCGCAGTGGTTGCAGACGGTGCCGACATGGGTCATCTCCCAGGGACGTGTCTTGTAACGGTAGGAGCCGCTGGTGAGTGCGCCGACCGGACAGATATCGATGCACATTCCGCACTCCTCGCAGTTGAGCGAGTCTCCCTGGTTGGGTGCGATGACCGAGCCTTGGCCGCGATTCTGAATGCCAAGCGCCCAGACGTCCATCCCTTCTCCGCAAACCCGCACGCAGCGGTAGCAAAGGATGCAGCGCGGGCGGTCGTAAAAGACGATGGGTGACCATTGCTGCTCGTCGCGGTGACTTTTGATGTCGATGAACTTCGACTCTCCCGCGCCATACTTGAAGGTCATGTCCTGCAATTCGCACTCGCCCCCAGCGTCGCAAACAGGGCAGTCGAGCGGATGGTTTGCAAGCAGCAGTTCCAGGGTGGACTTGCGAGCCTGCACCACTTTCTCCGACTCCGTCTGCACCACCATGCCTTCCGTGACCGGCGTCGTACAGGCCGTCTGCATCTTGGGCATCTTTTCGATTTCGACCAGGCACATCCGGCACGCGCCCTGGAGCGAGAGGCCGGGGTAGTAGCAGAAGGCGGGAATCTCGATGCCATTCTGCTTGCAGGCTTCAATGAGCAAGGTGCCTTTGGGAGCCGTAATCGTGCTTCCGTTTACCTTCAGCGTTACGATTTGAGTTACGTCAGCCATGAATTCTCTTTGGTGAGCTCTAGTGGCTCAGAACGGGCAATGCGTTTAGGGCGCCGTGCTGCTCGTAGGGGCAGGGACGCCCATTCAGGTGCGCTTCAAATTCTTCGCGGAATTTGTCTACGAAGCCGATGATGGGCATCGCCGCGGCATCGCCAAGCGGGCAGAAAGTGCGGCCCAGTATGTTCTCGGCGAGATAACGCATGTTGTCGATATCCTTGGCCACTCCGGCACCAGCATGAAAACGGTCGAGGCTTTTCGAGAGCCAATCCGTACCCTCGCGGCAAGGGATGCACCAGCCGCAGCTTTCGTGCCGGTAAAACTGAATGGTGCGCAGGGCAAACTTGACGATACAGGTCTGGTCGTTGATGACCACGATTCCACCCGAGCCGAGAAACGTTCCCGCCTTCATCATCGAATCGAAGTCGAGATTCACGTCGATCTCCTCAGCCTTGAGGCATGGGACAGAGGCGCCGCCAGGGACAACCGCTTTCAGCTTACGTCCGTCGGCGATACCACCTCCAATTTCGTAGATGGCCTTGCGCAAGCTGTAGCCCAGCGGCAGTTCGTAAACCCCAGGGCGCTCAACGTGTCCGCTGAGGCAGAAGAGTCGGGTGCCACCGTTGCGCTCCACGCCAAGCTCAGCGTATTGCTTGCCACCCATGAGAAGAATATGAGGAACGCTGGCGAGGGTCTCGGCGTTGTTGATGACCGTAGGTCCTCCCCACAGTCCAACCACCGCCGGAAAAGGCGGGCGGATGCGGGGAATACCACGCTTGCCTTCGAGCGACTCCATCAGCGCGGACTCCTCGCCGACCTCATAGGCGCCGGCACCACCGTGCCAATAGACATTCAAATCGTATCCGGAGCCAAAGATATTCTTGCCGCAGAATCCTCGCGCATAAGCATCGGCGATCGCCTTCTGCATGATCTCAAGCAGGTAGCGGTACTCGCCGCGAACATAGATGTAGGCATCATGCGATCTGACCGCGATGGCGGCGATCATCGCACCTTCGATGATCGAGTGAGGATCATGCTCAAGCAGGAGCCGGTCCTTGCATGTTCCCGGTTCGCTCTCATCGCCGTTGCAGAGAACGTATTTGGGCTTGGCGCTTTCCTTTGGGACGAAGGACCACTTCATGCCTGTGGGGAAGCCTGCACCACCGCGTCCGCGCAGATTACTGGCTTTCATTTCATTAATGATGCCGTCGGCTCCGAGTTCGAGAGCCTTCTGCAACGCCTTGTAGCCATCGAGTTCGAGATAGCGATCGAGGTTGGCCGCCCCCTGACCAAAGCGCTTACTGACGACCTTTACCTCATCGGGATGGGAGACCAGGTATGCCATAGCTACTGTGAGGCCGCCTTTTGCCTGTACTCGTCAAGGATGTGGTCGATTTTGTCCGGTGTCAGGTTCTCATGGAAGTCGTAGTTCACCTGCATTGCCGGTGCCCAGGAGCAGGCTCCGATGCACTCGACTTCTTCAACCGAGAACACACCGTCAGGACTGACTCCCTTGTTGACGGCGACGCCAAGCTTTCCGCGCACGTGCTCCAACATCTCTTCTCCGCCGCGTAGCAGGCAGCAGATGTTGGTGCACACCTGCACGTTGTACTTGCCGCCCGGTCGCGTGCGTAGCATCGAATAGTAGCTAATGACATTGCGCACTTCGAGCGGGGTGATTTCCAACCGCTGCGCAACTTCCGCAATGGAGTCATCGGTGACGTATCCCAGTTCGTCCTGGATGTAGAGCAGGAAGGGAACCAGAAGCGAGCGCTTCACCGGATAGTGCGTGAGCATATCGGAGTATCGCGCTTCGAGTTGTTCGCTGAATTTCATCTGCTTCTTGCACCCCAGGTCAATGATCGGAAATTTCGTCCTATGATTAAGGTTCAAAGACCTCGTGGATCATCCACTCGGCCAAGCCCGCGGGCTCGGCGCATTCGCTGGGCAGGCCCTCCGGTTCAAAGCCGTCGGGTGTGTTATGCAGCGTTCCCTCGAAGGCCCGCTCCGTGTGATTGTTCCAAACACGAATAAAAATGGCCCCGGGCAGGTAGGAAGCCATGGCCGCCGCCGTCTTGTATCCGTTGGTCACTTCGACGTCTTCGCCCTTGGGTAGAAGCTGCAACATAAACTTGAAGTCCTTAGGAGCTTGGCTGTTAAACTCCTCTGACTTCTGTTGCAGCAGGTCAATCAGGTCGAGAGCGTAATCGCTCTGGCCCTCGGACCTGTGCTTTACCGCTCCTGCAAACTGAACTCCCCAGGATTCCAATGCGTCTCCGTTCTAGCGATCCACATCGCCGAGAACAATGTCGATGCTGCCAATGGCTGCCACCACGTCGGCCAGCAGGTTGTGTTCGCACATCACTCCAATCGCGTTCAAGTTGGCGAAGGAAGGGCTGCGCATATGGACACGGTAGGGCTTGGCTGTGCCGTCCGAGACGACATAGTAGCCCATCTCACCACGCGGCGACTCCACGCCCTGATAGACCTCACCTTCGGGAACCGTAAAGCCTTCAGTGACAATCTTGAAGTGATGAATGAGAGATTCCATCTGCGTCTTCATCTTCTCGCGGTCGGGCAGGACAATCTTCGGCGCATCGGCTTTGATCGGGCCGTCCGGAAGATTCGCGATGGCCTGCTTCACCATGCTGATGGACTCGCGAAGTTCAGCCATGCGCACCTGGTAGCGGGCATAGACGTCGCCTGCGGTCTCAAGCGGAACCTTGAAATCGAGCTTTTCATATCCTCCGTAGGGCATGTCGCGGCGGAGATCCCAGTCCACCCCGCTGCCGCGCGCCGTGGGGCCGCTGAGCATCAGTTGGAGGGCATCCGCCTTGGTGATGAGGGCGACGCCCTTGGTCCGGCCAAGCCAGATCGGATTGTTGGTGAGCAGGTCGGAATACTGTTCGATGCGGTCCGGAAAATAAGCCGCAAAGTTCTTGATGTAATCGAGAAATCCGAGCGGTAGATCCATGGAGATGCCGCCTACCCGGAAGTAGGAGGTCATCATGCGCTGGCCAGCGACCATCTCGAACATCTTGAGGATCTCTTCCCGCTCGCGGAAGCAGTAGAGGAAGACGGTCATCGCACCAATGTCCATGGCGTGAGTGCCAAGCCAGACCAGGTGCGAGTTGATACGAGTCAGCTCATTGAGCATGAGCCGAATCCAAATGGCGCGCGGCGGTATCTCCAACCCGAGCAGCTTCTCGACGGCCAGCACGTAGGCCAGGTTGTTGGTCATGGGGCAGAGATAGTCGATGCGGTCGGTCATGGGAATGACCTGCTGATAAAACTTGGCCTCGCAGGTTTTCTCGATTCCAGTGTGCAGAAAGCCGACATCGGGACGGATACGCACGATGGTCTCGCCGTCGATTTCCAACAACAGGCGTAGTACGCCGTGAGTGGACGGGTGCTGCGGTCCCATGTTCAGGACCATGGTGCGATCGTCGCCGATGGTTTCGACGACCGGCTCTGAGCGGAATTGATCGATGTTGGGCATCAGCGATACCCCTCGACGGGGTAGTCCTTACGTAAAGGATGACCTTCCCAGTCGTCCGGCATCAAAATTCGCCGCGGATCGGGATGTCCCTGGAAACGAATGCCAAACAGGTCAAAGACCTCGCGTTCAAAGGGCGAGGCTCCGGCCCACAATCCAGTGACCGATTCGATATATGGGTCGGCTCCATTGACCTTGACCTTGATACGGATGCGCTCGTGGCGCTCATGCGAGAGAAGGGAGTAGACCACCTCAAATCGCGGTTCGGAGGGAAACCAGTCCAGAGCGGTAAGATCTGCCAGCACCGCGAAACGGGTGCTGGCGAAAGATCTGAGAAGTATCAGGGCACCAATGAGGTGAATCGGATCAATCCAGAGCGTGAGTTCGTCGCGGTCAAACTTTGCTCCCTGAATCGCCTCGGGTAGTCCGGCGAGCAGGCAGGCAACAGCAGGACGATCCCTGAGCAGCTCAAGATTGGTAATCGCGGGTTGCAGGGCCATGGGCTTCAGAGCGCCTCGTCGTGGGATGGTTTACTCCAGTCGAGAACGCCCTTCCTCCACACATAGAAGAAACCGACAAGCACAATCAGGACGTAGGTCATCATCTCCCAAAATCCAAACATCTTCAGCCTTTTCAATAGGATCGCCCAGGGATAGAGGAATACCGCCTCAACGTCAAACAGGATGAAGAGCATGGCAACCAGGTAGAACTTTACGCTGAATCGCTGGCGAACATCGCCTACCGGCTCCATGCCGCATTCGTAGGGCGACATCTTGCTCTTGTTGGCCTTATGCTGGCCAAACAAATAGGACACCGACACAATGGCCGCTGCCAAAAGCGAGGCCAGTGCGAAATGGATCAGCAGCGGTAGGTATCTTGCAAAATAGTTGTCGGTCATTCTGTCTGTTTGGAACTGGAGTTCACCGCCCACATAGCGGGACCGGCAAGTATAGTTTTTACATTTTCACGGTGTCAAGCTGCTGCAGCGTAATCGTGCTCGGGAGCGGTGATGCATGAACCGGAAGGGTGCCCGCAAAGGCACCTTAAACCAAAGTAACGTGGTGGGGCTGACGTTTGTTACTGGACAATCCGAGCTGGGTAATGCTCTATGGTAGAGACGCCGGACGTGTTCTTTCGTCATGTGCGGGGAATTGCGACAGAAAGATACTAGCCAACATGATCTTCGGCTTCAACACGGATATTAAAGTGCAAGGAACGGTCTACCATGTGCAGACCGAAGTGCGCGAGCAGGAGAGGCGTCTGGAGTCACAGGTATTCGTCAGCGGTCGCTGCATCGGCGTACGCTCTTCAGCGCTGCCCGCGGAAGCCGCCGAGGACGCGACTCAGGAGATGGCGCGGGCGCAGCACCGTTGGGTGGTTGAGGCAGTTCGCGACGGCTTTGTGGATGACGTGCTGATCCAGGAGGGGGCCGAGGAGTTGGTGGTCCAGTTTCTCGGCTCGCAGAGAATCTCAGGCAAAGACGTGGTTCTTCGCTTTCGAGTTCTCTTTGGCGGACACGCTGCGGCATCGGCGCGGGTGAGCGCATGTTGGAAGGTGGATTCCTCTGCAGAAGCACTGGAAGGCACGCACACAAATGATGCCGGGGTGGCCGAGATGCACCTGACGTTAGCTCATGGCGCGGCAGAGCTGGAAGTTCGAGCGCATCTGGAAGGCCGGGAAACAGCTCGGCGCTTCCTCGTAAAATCCGCAAAAACGTAAAGTCTCCCGCAGGTACAATCAGATGATGAAGCTTGGAACTACACTGGCGTTGGCGATGGCCGGCGCAATGATGTGTGCGCCGGTGCTGTTAGCGCAACAGCAGGGGACTCCGGGGCAGCTCGACGGTCCGATGACGGAAAATCCGCAATACAACAAGAACAAGAAGGTGAAATCCCAGTCCCCTCCGGCCAACAGTGTTCCTCCGCGCAGCGATGACGAGAGCAGCAGCGATCAGACGCGCATTGACCTCTCGCCGCCGAAAGGCGACTCATTGGCGCATCCGGAGGGCGGTCACGTGGCTGACGATGTCATGGAACTGCACGAGTGGAATCCAATGCGTGCGATGAAGGACGTCGAGGTCGGAGACTATTACTTCAGGCGCGAGAATTACAAGGCAGCGCTGAGCCGCTACCGGGAAGCGCTGCAATTTAAACCGCACGACGCGGTCGCTACCTTCAAACTGGCGCAGACTCTGGAAAAGACTAAAGATTTTGGGCAAGCTCGAGCCCAGTACGAGGAGTACCTGGCGATTCTCAAGGATGGGCCGAGCGCGGCCGAAGCGAAGAAGGCTTTGGCGCGCTTGAAGAGGCAGTGACATTATCGAGCCGCGGCTGGATGAGGCTTTCCTGTATTCCTCGGGTAATCGGTGCGGGGTGATCGTGAAATGGATGCTTGGTTAGATCGACTGCGGAAAGAAATCGAAGAAACGACCAGTGGGCTGCGCGAATCAGATTGGAGTCTCGCACCCAATGGGCGATGGAATAGCGCGCAGATCATGGAACATCTGGGCCGCACCTACGGGACCACAGCAAAGATGCTGGAGTTGAGCATGGGCGCGGGCGGGCCACCACAGGTGCGTGCCGCAAGAGTGCCAGAGTTTTTGACGAAGCTGCTGATCGTGAACCTGGGAATATTTCCTTCCGGTGCCAAATCTCCCGCCATGGTGATGCCGCAGGGCGATCCCGGAGCGCTTGCGCTGAAGCGCGCGTTGAGTAATCTGGAGCGCATGGATGTCGCCATTGCAGCGGCAGAACAGCGTTGGGGGAGCGAAGAGCCGATCGCGATGCACTTTGTGCTGGGTCCGATGACTTCACACCAGTGGAGAAAGTTCCACTACGTGCATGGCCACCATCATCTGCTGCAGATGCGGAAGCGGCTGGGAAAAAAGGCAGTCCGCTAAAGCGAACTCAATCGTAAGCGTGTGGAACTCCAGCGTGGCGGGCCGCTTCCTGGGCGTCTCCTAACTGCAACTTCAAGCTGTCGATCAAATTGTGTTGAGCTTCAATCTGCTCGTTGAACTGGCGTTGCTGCTCTTCGTAGGTAGCAATATTGGGCGACGCACCGACCGTCCGCCGGAAATCGTTGGTGCTCTCTATTTGGTCTAGCTGGAGCTTTGCCAACTCTGTCCGCGCGGTGTTGATTTGCGTGCGTAGGGCTGCGATACGGTCCAGGTATACTTTGTTGATCTCATCCGAGCGCTTCTGGATTTCGCGTTCACGCTCCTTAGCGGAATCCTTCGCACTCTTGGCGCTCTTGCTCATACCCTCGGCAGAGTTGGCGGCTGGCGCATTCTCCTCGCTTTCGCTTTTCGTTTCATTCTGGAATGCATTCGGGGATACGGCTGGAGCAGGCTCTGTGCTTTCGAGGTCATCGTTCGTAATGACCGTGGGGTGGGAACCTTGCTCCTGTCGTTCGGCACGGATTTTGCGCGCCACATCTCCGAGCGATTGCCCATAGCAGGGAATAGAAAATGCGAGGATCAGCAAAATAGGAATGCGCAGGCAACGAAGATTCATGTGGAACTCACCTCATTGTGCTCTGTATTGTAGCCCCCCGCCGGATAATTCGGACAGCCCACAAATAGCAGGGGCTATGACCGAAGTCCAGCATCGCTTCAGCCGCGAATCTGGAACAGACCAAGATAGCAGCCGATCATCTGGGGGCCGTAGAACCAAGTCACGATCGACGTGATACTGAGGAATACCCCGAACGGAATTTCCACGCCGCGCATCGCAATCTGCGCCGCCTGCCATGCGCGCGACGCCGCCTGGGCTGCAGGACGGACGCGATAACGGGCAAAGCGCTTCCAGAAGACAGTCAGGAGAACAAAAAGTCCGAAGGCGCCGCCGAGCAGAGAGGCGATACACAGCACGAAAAGCGTCAGCACCGGCCCCAGGAATGCTCCAGCCATCGCCATCAGCTTCACATCTCCGAATCCTAGCCCCTCGACATTGCGAAGTTTGAAATAAATCCAGCCGACAGCATAGAGAAGACCGGAGCCGATTGCGGCTCCCATGACTGAATTTGCGAGTGAGCGCAAGCCGAGTTGAATATCAACTTGAAGAACTGAAGATTGAAGAACTGACGAAGCGTTGTGGAAGTGTATCGGGAAGAGCTGGTAAGCCGGACCGGGTACCAGAGAAAACGGGCTGAACAGGAGCGCAATTCCGAGACCAGGCAGAGTCATTGCATCGGGTAACAGGTGAGTCTCCGCGTCCGTAAAGGTCAGTCCCAGAAACAGAAAACACAGAACACAGCCCTTGACGGCCTCCACCGAGAGACCGGTGCGTAGAAATGAGAGCAGGAATAGCAGCCCGCAGGTCAGCTCGACGACAGCGTAACGAGGAGTTATGCGGGTGTGACAGTGGCGGCAGCGGCCGCCGAGAATCAGCCAACTGAGGACCGGAATGTTGTCGAAGCCAGCGATGGGGACATGGCATTCCGGGCAGGCCGAGCGCGGCGAGACAACAGACAGGCCACGCGGCAGCCGGTATATGCAGACATTCAGAAAGCTACCGAAGATCACGCCGAAGGAGAAAAAACCGGCTCCCAGAATCCATTCAGGATACACACGTACTCTCGCGTTGAGGGTCTTAACGTGATTATAGGGTGAACTGGACGAAAGCGGGAGTTACGAAAGAGGTAAGAGTGCCAATAGAAAGGAGCCCCATCGATAAGAACGAAGGCGTTGTCAAGGCGAGATTTTCCTGAGCGG
>CAZLZA010000046.1:0-40340 GCA_964563875.1 uncultured Acidobacteriaceae bacterium | reverse complement strand
CCACAACTTACTCCACCTGCTCCTCGACGGATATAACTACTCTGGAACCGCACTAGTGCAAGAAAATTACAATGCTGCTCGCTCTACGGTGCTCGGCGCATGCCGAACGACGCTCACCCCTGTATCTGTGCGTAAAGGCATTGCAGGGAAAGAGGAGAACCTGTTTCTCGCGAGCGACCTACTCACGGAACTATGGCGTTTGCCATTCAGAGAGTTTGCGGTTCTTCGGACGACCTAGTCCGTGGAAGCAGGGAGCCGAGAACAGGCAAACGACTCCACGGTTCCACGTTTTTACCAGCTTTCGTGACGAGTTTCAGTGCTAATTAGCGCCCGGGGCCGGCATGCCCTGTTGCTGTTTAGCATGGGCGATCAATTTCCTAACCTGATCCAATTGAGGGTGATCGGGGTTCGTCTTTATCAGTTTCTCCCAGCAAGCAACGGCACCCTTCACGTCCCCTTTTGCCTGCCATTTCAGCATTCCGAGATTGTAGAGTGCGTTGGCGAATTTCGGATCGATTTGCAGCGCCTTATTCAATGATGCCATGGCTTGGTCGGCGGAACCGCCGTAAGCCTGGGCATTGGCAAGCTTCGTCCAAGCATCAGCCGATGGCTTGATGGAAGTTACCTTTTCAAAATACTGGGCCGATTCGTTAAATTGTCCGGCGGCAATATAAAACATTCCGACCTTGGTCAATGTATCCGTATCGTTCGGATTTGTCTTTAAGGTTTCCAGCAAGGGCGCAACCTTCTTCTCGGCCATCGCTTTCAATTGTTCCGGCCCAGGCTGGGCAGCGCCTGGCATCCCGCCTGCCTCGGTCGGCGCGCCACCCATTTGGGGAGTGCCTGCTGGTATCTGCGGTTGCGGCATTGCGGTGATGGAAGGGTTAGAGGCCTGCGCTGCCGTCGACCCGCGGAGGAGGTAACCCATGGTTACGCCAACGAGCAGACACAACAGGGACATGGCGTAAACTTGAACCGAAGTCCAATTGGTCTTGACGGATTGGTTTTCTTCACTCATTTGATCCAACTACTCCTCTTGCAAGAAAATTCCGTCCGAGAATGGCTTCTCACCTGATCGATTCGAAAACGACAGGACGGAGAAAATACTCCAGAACAGTGCATCTACATCCTACATCGCAGCCACACTGCCAAAGTCGGAGCTTTGGTCAAGAATCTTTATGCTTTATTTTTCAATGTTTTATGAATATGGCGCTGGCCGCTGCCGGGAGCAGCGTCGAGGTGGTGTGGCAAAATACGCCTTCTGAGCTGGTTTTGCCGCACGGTATGGCATGCTTCAGCAGAGGTCAACGCTGGCCGGCGGCAAGTTCGAGCGCCCTCTGGCGCGCTTGCCGCGATAGCTCTATTTGCCCGTTTGCTTCCCGGAGGTCAGCGAGCTTATTCCAGCGCTCGGCAACGCCGGGATTCAGTCGCACGGCTTCCTCTTCGAACGCAATCGCCTCGGGCAGTTGGGAGAGCATGCGATGCGCCTCGGCACGGCCATCGGCGATCTCTGCATAGAGCTGCGGGGCTTGCGATTCGGCGCCGTTCCGGTAGGGACTGCTATTTGTGACTCCGTCGAGTGCTCGGAGCACTGCTTCGGGACGCCGCAGCGAGAGATCGACCAGCGCGATTTGCCTGTACAGGGGAAACGGATCGTCTGAAAGTTGGACAGCGCGGGAGAACGCATGCTCGGCTTCCGGTAGTCGCTGTTCCTGTAAGTACAAGACGCCGAGTTCAACCCATGGTCCCTCTGTTTCATTCAGTGCCAGACTGGCGCGGTATTCCGATTCAGCTCTGTCGTACATCTGGTGACTTAGGTAAAGCTGTCCCAACATCCATCTTGCATTGGGGTCGTTCGGGTACAAAGCCGCCGCACGGAGCAAAGCTGCCTCGGATTCATGATCACGATGCAGCGCGGAAAGCATACCCCCAGCGTTTACGAAAAAGTCATAGAGATCCTTACGCGATGCCGATTGCGGTGGTGCAAGCTCCTGAGTGCCGCAATCAATCTGCAGACGGTCGATCCAGGGCCGGTTTGTCGGCACGTTGCGCAGCAGTACCAGTGAGACCTCGTCCATGTAAATCGGGCGCCAATTGTTGCTCTGGCAATAGCGCGTCACATCTTGCCGGACAGTTGCTTCTGCTTCCGGTTCCGCTTCCGGAATCAGAAGAACGTTGATTCCCCATTTATCCGCTGCTTCCTGCCAGAGCGGCAAGTCAGGCGATTGCCTGAGAAGTTTTCGCTCCTCGGCCAGCACCGCAGGGTTCACGTTACGTCCATCGATGAAATCGAGATATTCCGGTCCTAAACGCCATGCGGCAAAGCCGCCCAGTTCGTACTCTTCGAAGATGTTTCCGGGTAGCCGCTCTCGCCGGATAAAACTCGCCGCGCGCTCTGGAAACCAATTTGCCTCTCCAAGGCCAAAGCGGGAAGCGGTGCTATAGACTACGTGGGTGCGGTCGGAAATGAAATCGGCGATGTGCAGCAAGGTGATTGCACCGATGACACAAACGAACCCCAGCGCCAGAGCAGGCGGGACTCGGAGCAGTGGCTTGGATTTCGCCAAATCCTTCTGAGGATCGGACGACCATGCTTCGGTGCTGCAGGCTTCTCCCAGCAACGTGGCTCCAAGAATGGTAGTGGCGACGCAGAATAGCCCGATGTAGCGGACGTGCTGCAGCGAAAGGTAGAGGGCCGCTCCCTGGATAAGCACGACTCCAAACTGCTTTCGCCACAATGCCAGCACCATAACGAGCGCGGCAGCAAACATCAGCCAGAGGAAGCCATTCTCGTGATATCTGAAATCGGCCAGTTCCTCGATTAAGTGGAATGACAGACCGTATGAATGGAATTCTTCCGCATCGGCTGGGGTGCTGACCCCCGCCAGCGGCCGATGCAGACCTGCCAGGGAGAGCGATGCGCTATAGAGTTTCGCACCCCACGGATTTATCAGCGTGGCTGCCACCGTTCCAGCTAGCCATGGCCCAGCCGTCCGCAGGCGCTGCAGAGCGTCCCCACGGCGATCGGCAAACAACAATTCACCGGCCTCCAGCAGCAGGTAAGCTCCAATCACAACCAAGCCAAGAATAAAGCCTGGATGGAAGTTGACCCAAAAGAGCATGGTCAGTGGCAGCACCCATAGGCGCTTGCTCGACCCATGCTGAAAGGCCCACAGTTCACCTAAGAAAATCGCCAGGAAGATCGTACTGAACAGGTCGGCGCGCGGCTCGGCGCGAAATGCAATCGGATTGATGGCGAACATGGCCAGCACCAGCGAAGCCAGATCGCGCCTGCGCACCAGGTAAGCCACGGTCGCCATGCAGGCGAGTGCGCAGAAGATACTGAGTCCCGCGTAACCGTCGGCGCCGTAGATCCAATACAGCAGTACTCCGGCAAACGGAGAATAGATCCAGCGTGCCCCGGCGGTGGTGTAGGAAAGCACATCCGTGCTGGGGATAGCGTGATGCTGGACAACCCATCGGCCAGTGGCTAGATGCCAGCCCATATCAAAGTCCGACACTGTGTGCAGCCCCGCCGCCAGTGCATTCGCCATCACCAGCAGCAGCAGGACTACCAACGCAATACGGTAGGATTTCTCCGCCGCGCCACTCATGAACTTCCTTTTTCGGTACTGATTTACTTGGATATTATCATTCTCGGCAGGTCAAAGAGGGACACGTACGTGTCCAGGCGCTGTTGGCCGCAGATGATGCTTATCCTTGGAGTATGCCAGTGTTGGTGCCAGCACGCATTTTATCCAGAGTGCCATATCGCGCAGTGCAGTGCTCAGACCTCCCATCCGAATTGGCCAGGGATGGAAGCTGATGAATTAGAATGGGAACCAAAGATGCCTGCCAAATTTTAGGTCCGGGCGCACTGGTCAGACCCTCGCACTACGAAATGATCTTACTATGAAGCAACAAACCATCATTATCGGCGGAGGGCCCGCGGGCCTGACTGCTGCCTACGAACTACTTACCCGGACGGATATCCACCCAATTGTCATCGAGCGCTTTGACTACATGGGCGGCATCTCGCGCACCGTGCAATACAAGGGCAACCGCATGGATATCGGTGGCCACCGCTTCTTCTCCAAGAGCGATCGCGTCATGAACTGGTGGCTGGAACAGTTGCCGCAAGAGGCACCAAGCCAGTCGGAGAAGGAAGACGATGTCATGCTGGTGCGCGGACGCAAATCGCGCATCTACTTCCTGCGCAAGTTTTTCGACTATCCGATCCAGCTCAGCAAGGCGACATTGGCCAATTTAGGGCCGGCCCGCACCCTGCGAATCGGCGTCAGCTATCTGCGCGCAATGATGTTTCCGATTCGCAAGGTGGAGAACCTGGAACAATTCTTCATCAACCGTTTCGGGCGCGAGCTCTATCTCACCTTCTTCAAGTCTTACACCGAAAAGGTTTGGGGAGTGCCGTGCGACAAGATCAGTGCGGAGTGGGGCGCGCAGCGCATAAAGGGCCTCTCCATCCGCAAGGCCATCGCGCATTTCCTGAAGCAATCCGGGAAAGCTGGAGACATCGCACAAAAAGGCACCGAGACCTCACTGATTGAGCAGTTTCTCTATCCCAAACTCGGACCTGGACAAATGTGGGAGAAGATTGCCAAGCGCGTTCAGGAAATGGGCGGCGAGGTGATCACCAACTTCAACATCACCTCTGTGGAAGTGAAAGACGGACAAGTGGTGGCCGTGGGCGGCCATGCCTCCGATGGCACGGAGCGCCGGTTTGTGGGCGATTACTTTTTCTCCACCACATCGGTGAAAGAGCTAGTGCAAGCCATGGTGGACGGCGGAAGCGAAGTCCCGGAGAACGTGCGCGAAGTGGCGGAGAAGCTGGAATACCGGGACTTCATTGCAGTGGGCCTGCTGGTGGACAAACTGAAGGTGCGGGAGCCAGGCGGCAAACACGGGCAGCTCGTCTCGGACAATTGGATCTACATACAGGAGCCGGATGTGCTCATCGGTCGTCTTCAGGTCTTCAATAACTGGAGTCCGTTCCTGGTAGCCGACCGGTCGAAGGTCTGGCTGGGCGCCGAGTACTTCTGCTACGAGGGTGACGAACTGTGGACGCGCCCGGACGACAGCATGGCAAAGCTCGCGGCCGACGAGTTGGCGAAGATCGACATTATCGAGCGCCAGGATGTGCGCGATGCGGTGGTGGTCCACATGGCAAAGACCTACCCCGCATATTTCGGTGTCTACGACCGCTTCCAGGAAGTGCGCGACTACGTTGATGCAATTCCGAATTTGTATCTGGTTGGCCGCAATGGCATGCACAAGTACAACAACCAGGACCACTCCATGCTAACGGCGATGACCGCCGTGGACAACATCATCGCGGGACGCCGCGATAAGCAGAACATCTGGGATGTGAACACCGAGCCGGATTATCACGAGAGCAAAGACAAAACTAGTTACCAAACGCGCCAGCGGGAATAGGCCGGGGTTCTTTCTCAAATTCTTGCCGTGAGAAGGCGCTGAGATTCTTGCTGCTTGTCACGGAAGTTGCTCGCGGGAAAGTCTCAATTGGGGCCGCTGAACTGAAACATTTGGATTCGGCGGTTATTGGCATCGACAATGTAAACACGACCGGTCGAATCGGCCCACATGCCGGCCGGTGCACTGAATTCCCCACTCCTGGTGCCGGGCCTCCCGAACGCGCTCAGGAAGCCGCCATCGTGGTCGTACACTCGAATCATTCCACTGCCAGGGTCACTGACGTAAATGCGATTTTCGGCGTCCATGAATAAACCGGCGGCCGGATTTTTAGGCAGCTCGTCGCTGCTTGAGATTTTGAACTCTTTCAGGAACTTCCCCTGCAAGTCCAGGATGTGGATGCGTGTCCCATCAAGCACGATTAGTTCGTCGTTGTGGACCAAAACTGCTTTGGGATCATTGAATCTTCCTGGCTCATTGCTTCCGATCCTTGAACTAAAGCCCGACCCGGAGTGGTCATCGGCTCCAACCCGCGCCAGCACCTTCCCCTGAAGATCAAGAATGAAAAGCATATGACGAGGTGGATCGAGAACGAATAAGTGACCCGCTTTGCCGTCTATTGCGATGCCTGTAGGGCGCTCAAAAAGACCTTCATCCCCGAAGCTCCCGATGGAGCGGACAAACCTACCCTCCGAGTCATATATCAAGACCGTGCCACGCTCAGTATCAGAGACATAAATGTTGTCATCGCTGTCCACGGCGACGCCATTCGGGGATTGCAGACGTCTGCCCGGGCCGCCAACGATTTGAAAAGAATTTTTCGGATAATAAGAAAACACGTGTACCCCATGGGCGGCGGCGTCGCTAACGATGATGCGTTGTTGCGAGTCGGTCGTCACAGATTGCGGGGCCACCAGAACTTTCTGGTCACCATAAACAAGAGAAACTATGGAATCGCGAAGCTCGGCAACTGCAGAGTTCCCTTTCGCAACTTTTACAGCGTGTTCCGGAGGGAGATAGTCTTCTACCAGTCGTTCGTTGCGAGGAAGTTCTATGTTCGGTGGCACCTGTTTCGTGATGTCTTCTTCGCTCACTTTGGCCGGATCAGGTGGAGCGTCGGAGATTGGAGGTTTGTAAGGTACCGACGCGGTCATCATGGAATCTATGAATAGGCCGAACTTGGTCAAGGGTTTGAATTTGCCGTCAGCGGAAAACGCACCGACATACTGCAGTTGGCGGCCGTCTCCAAGAGCCACTCGCGGAAACGCCCTGGCTGCTGTCTCAGAGTGCCCTGTGGCTGACACGTTGCTACCGATGAACTGCTGCCCGAACACTAACCCGGCGGTGGACAACAGGAGTACGCCCAGCGATATGGCGGTAGTCCATCCGGAACGAGCAAAGTTGATACCATGGTTCCCTGAATTGGCGTTTTGAATCGTTTCCAAGCTCATGACAGCTACTCCGACAACATTGGTGCGAAAGACTTTGCTTTCGGTTTGTGACTCCGTCCTAGTTGCACCCTTGATCTTTACGTTGAACTCGTCCGCCTGAGCGGCAGGGGCCGGCTGATAGCCCTCTCTCCGTTTAGTCAGCTAGGAATGGAGTGCAGTTATCTCGCCACGCCCGTGCAAATCGAGAGTTGCGGATTTCGCGGCCTCAAGTGCGGTACCGGCTTGAGTTAGCCCTGTGTTGGGCTGGCGAAAGACTTTTTGGAGACGGTAACGGGTTCAATCAGCTTTCACGGATACCTGCGAACCGCGTTAAAAAACACAACCAGAGAGCCATTTCCACCACGAGGACCCAAGTGAGAGCTGCTCTCTAACGCACCGGAATATGCGATCTTTTTTGGCTAGGTTCTTTCGATTCCTAAGAGCCGCCGGTGATGAAAATTCAACCCATACCGGGCTACAATCTGCTATGCAAGGACCGAAACCAGTGATGATGGTTGATGGGAAAACCGCGCGGCGAGCATTCACCGGGACCCGACTTCTCACCGCTGTGTGTTTCATGCTGGTGTGGTTGGCTACGTTCGCCGTCGCGCAGACGGGCAAACGTCTTGTTTTGAAAGACGGTACTTGGCAGGACATCACGCGGTACGAATTGCAGGGAGACCGCGTACGCTACTTTAGCCCTCAACGTGGCGAGTGGGAGGCGGTGCCCAAGGAACTTATTGATTGGAAAGCTACCGAAGAATGGAACGCAAAAGTAGAAGAGAAATCTTCGGAACTGAGCCACTTTGAGGCCGATGAGGAGAGAGAACGCAAAGCCGAAGCGGCCAATACGCTTATGGCAGCGCCCGGGTTGAAGCTTCCAAGTGCGGGCGGGGTCTTCGTGCTCGATACATTTTCCGGTCGGCCGTCGCTCGACGAACTGGCCCAGAATGAAAGTCAACGGAATCTGGATGCTGGCCGCAACAGGTTCCCCATCGACCGCAAGGCCACCATCAGGCAACAATTCGAGTTGAAAGGGCCGCACGCACGCGTGCAGGTCCATGTTCCGCTTCCGGAAATCTTCGTCAAGATCAATGTCGATCAGGAGCCGAATGCGGATGAGCAGCACGCAAAGCCGATTGTAGCTGCCGACCGTTTCCGCATCTTGCGACTGGAGCCGACCGAAGCCTCGCGGGTTCTCGGGAAGGTGGAGGTCAGTGTACTGGGCAAACAAAGGCAGTCACAGCAGTTTGTGTCCACGCGCATTGAAAGTATCAGCGGCGGCTGGCTGAAAGTCATCCCAGTCGGGAATCTCGATCCGGGCGAGTATGCGCTTGTGGAAATGCTCGGCCAGAACGAATTCAATTCTTACGTTTGGGATTTTGGCGTCGATCCTAAGGCCCCCGACAATCCCAACGCAGAGAAACCAGAGTCACCCGCGAATGAGGATGATATTGATTAAGTCCAGCTTTTCACGATGCACCCAGGCTACGATCATCGCTTCCCGGTGATTTTCATCGCACGACTCTCCCGTCTCTGAGAGTAAAGTAGTACTTACGTGGTTGGGCTCCGATTCAAGCAGCTCTGGTGAGCCGGCCGAAAAAGCGTTCGGAATCAAACGGGACGCGGCTCGACTCGTGCTCTGGAATCATGAGTGAATAGCCGCGATACTTGGGGAATTGTGCGCGATATACCCCATGATTTGCTGAGGTAAATAATTCTGCAATCTTCGTATCTCATTTGAAATTAAATTGCTTGCGCGATTCGTGGCAATTGGCCCACCAGTTGCAATTCAGTATAGGTGCTAGTCAAAGAGTAGGAGCCCTCGATGGGTTTGAAGTCTATTTGGACCAAGGTGTATCAGACGCTCGCTTCAGTGCGAACGGGTATTTTCCTGATTATTGTTGTCGGTATTTTCTCGGCCGTTGGTACGGTTATTCTGCAGCGCCCCACCTCGGAGCCGGAGGATATGCAGCGCGCGTATTCGCCGCAGACCTTGGCATTGCTCGACCGCGTCGGTCTTACGGACATCTTCCACGCCTGGTGGTTTCTATTATTGCTGACTCTGGTCTGCATATGCCTGATCGTGGTCTCGGTGGATCGCTGGCCGAACGCATGGAAGGTCTATTCCAAGCCGATCCGCTTTGCCCAGCCGGGCTTCCGGGCGAGTCTGCCACAGACGGCGAAGTTTACCGTGGCGAACGAAGCCGCTGCTTTATCAGTTGCCGAGCGTGTTTTAGGCCGCTTCGGCTTCAAACCGGAAGCGGTAACTGAGAACGGCGCCTCCGGTTTGTATGCGGAGAAGCAGCGCTATTCCGTCTTTGCCTTGTACCTGGTCCATATGAGCCTGATTTGCATCTTTGCGGGCTATATCGTGGACGGCATTGTGGGGTATCGCGGCAACATTCAGGTTCCGGAAGGTCAGGCGCTCGGCCAAATCTCGTTGCGCGACGACCGCGGCGGCGAGAGCAAGAAGACACTTCCATTCCTGATCCGCTGCGATGGTGCGGGAGAAGAGACCTACGCCGATGGCAGTCCTAAAAAGTGGTGGTCCAAACTGGCGCTGATTGAAGACGGCAAGCAAGTTGCCGCCAAGACGATTGTTGTGAATGATCCTTTTGTCTACAAGGGAATTCGCATTTATCAGTCGAGCATGGGGCAGTCCAGCACGCCCAGGACACTCACCTTCACGGCAACTCCGACCAAGGGTGGAGAAGCCGCGGCGGTCGAGGTTCCTCTGAATGGCAAGGCAATGCTGGCTGACGGAGAGAGCCTCAGTATTTTGCGCTGGGTTCCCGATTACTACGTTCAGGACAACGAGGTCTACAAAAAGTCTGACGATGCGGACAATCCGGCAGTACAACTCGGCCTGACCAATGCCCAGGGTGAGACCAAGAAACTCTGGATTCTCTACTCAGAGATGAACAGCACCAAGGGACAGGATGCGCCGTACGAGTTCGCCATCAAGAGCGCGACCTGGGAGAAATTCACGGGCCTTGAGGTTTCGCACCAGCCTGGCCAGTTTGGAGTCTGGATTGGCGTTGTGCTGATGGCATTCGGACTGTTGATCGCGTTCTATACCCAGCATGTCCGCATTTGGGCCGCAATCGCCGACGACGGCAAGGGCGGAAAGCTACTATGGGTGGGCGGCACGACCAACAAAAACCGTGACCGCTTCCAGGCAAAATTCGAGCAGTTCAAGACGGCCCTGCAAGAGGAGCTAGGCGGCCAAGCCGCAACCAAGATCGACCCAAAGACGATCAACCCAAAGAATGAAGAGAAGACGTTGACCAAGGCGTAGAGTCTACGGTCAACGCAGGAGTTACAAAGTTATGTCAGAAGCACGAGTAGAACAGCAGCGGCCGGCCAGTGGAGCTGCCCTGTTGGTTCTGGTAGGACTGGGAATTGCCTTCGCGTTGCTGGTTGCGTTGTTGGCTCTGGCCAAAACCCACTCCGGGCCTATCTATGGCGAAGCCAACATGCTGTATACGGCCCTGGTTCTGTATGCCGGTGCGGCCACCCTGTACATGGGATACGGCGTGACAGGGATTGAGCGATACGTCAGCGCAGCATCGCTACTGACCGCCATCGGATTTGCCGCGAATACTGCCGCAGTAGCACATCGCTGGTCGGTCGCAGGCCGTCCGCCATTCTCGAACATGTACGAGATGCTGCTGAGCTTTGTCTGGACCCTTGCTTTGCTGACGTTGATCGCCGAGAGGGCCTACAAGGTAAAGATCATCGGCTCGATCACCATGCCGATCACCGTGGTTTCGGTGATCCTGATGCAGTTGCTGCCCAGCGACGTGCGGCCACTGGTTCCGGCGCTGCAGTCCACCTGGCTGCAGGTGCACGTGACCTTGGCAATGCTCTCCTACGCGGCCTGCGCGGTCAGCTTTGCCCTGGCGATGATGTTCCTGATCCAAGATGGTATGAAGACCGAATCCTTCCAGGCGCTGACGTCGGCCGGAATGGTAGCGATTTACGCCTCGATGCTGATAACCCGCTTCCGTTCGGGCACGCTAGCGGTAACCGCCTACGATCTGGAATCGAAATCGGAAGTGATGGTTTCGCGCGGGCATCCGTTATTTATTCAGATTCCGGACTTGGGCTGGCTGTATCTGCTGGTTCTGCTCTCGGCGCTGGTGCCTCTATTGCTGTATATCGCAGGAAAGGTGAAGAAGGATCCATCGCTCTTTGACTCCGCGAGCAAAGGGATGTTTGTGAGCTTGATGCTGCAGGCCGCCGGACTGGCAATCTTTATCGCACGAGTGAAAGGCGGCCAGTACAGCGCGCCCGGCGTAGATGGTGTTTATGCCACCGCGCTTCCGGCAAATCCATTCCTGCTGTCAGGCATTGTGGGCGGAATCGTAGCTGGTCTGCTTTACCTGCTGCTGCTGTGGAGGCGCGAAGGACTGCAGCGCATGATGCCCGCAGCTGACGATCTGGACCGTGTAACCTACAAGATCATCTGTATTGCCTTCCCGCTGCTGACTCTGATGATTGCGGCCGGAGCTTACTGGGCAAATCAGGCGTGGGGAAGCTACTGGAGCTGGGATCCGAAGGAAACCTGGGCGGCGATTACGTGGTTGGTCTACGCCGGTTACCTGCACATGCGTATCACCCGCGGCTGGCGCGGACGCCGTGCGGCGTGGTTTGCCATCCTGGGCTTTGCCGTGGTGATATTTACCTTCTTCGGTGTGACTTATCTGCTGCCTGGCTTGCACGCCTATGCTGCCGGCTGATCTGGCATTCTAAAAAAGCCGCCGCGCGCCGTCGCGGCGGCTTTTTTGGTGCATGGATGTCGCATTGAGGGTTCATAAGCGTTGGGCAGCTTGGTTCTAACGCGGTGGACAGTTGCGATGATTCGGACTACCTTAGCAAAACATTTGATCCCGAACATTAGGTGAGAAGAATGGGAATCCATCGCCATCTGGTCGTTGTAGGTGCACAGGCAGCTTTGCTGTGTGCGTCATTATTTGGCCAAGCCCCTGCGGCGGCGCTAAAGCCGTCGCCCGAAGTTCAGCCAGACACGTCCCAGGCGGCAGAGAAAAAGGAGATCACACGAAAGGCACGAGCAGCGTATTACAACTTAAAGAATGAGGGACTGACTGACTTCCAGTGCCAAGTGCTGCCGGATTGGGATGCGGTCTACAAAGCCATGCCTCAGGATGCTCTTGGGCAGGAGCAGGTTCTGCCTGTCCTAAAGAACGTGCACTTCCAAATCACCACGTCTTCGGTCTCGCATCAACCTGATGTGACCTCGGCGAACGAGGTGGTTGCCGATCGTCTGCAAAAAACGATCCGCGATGTGGAAGCAGTCCTCAAAGCGTTTCTAAATGAATGGGAGCTGTTTGTGGTCGCGTCGCCTTTTCCAGAAGTGGACGGCGACTACCAGATTCAGGAGATCGGCGGAAAGTATCACCTGACGTTTAAGAGAGGAGCAAACGAGATCTCTACGACGATGGATCGTGACTTCAGAGTCGAGGAGCTGACTTTCAGCTCCGACAAGGTGAACGGAACTGTTCTTCCAATTTTGGAGACGGGCAAGCATGGCTTCGTTCTCGTCGGCTACAACGCCATTTTTCTCGGAGATGGGAATAGCGTTCTGCAGAAGGACATAAGGATCGAAACCCAGGAGGTGGAAGGAGTGCAGCTTCCAAAGGCCCTTAAAGCCACTTTTCCACTGGGGACGGGAAAAGTGACACTAACTTTCGTCTTTACCAATTGTCAGGTGAAAAAACGCTAAACACTCGAGATTTCAGACGTGATGGTTTCAGGCAGCACCCACTATTTGCTTCGTTCAAATTCCGGACCGGGGGTTGGCTGTACCTGCTGGTTCTGCTCTCGACCGCTGTCACTTACGCGCTGGCGAGCGCGCCGCGACACACCCGTGGAATACGATGGCATGCACAGCTATTGAGCCCAGGATGGGGCGCGGGGATGACAGTTACCGCAGTAATTGAGCGGGAAGGCAACCTTTCCATGGCAGGCACCGCAGTGCCGTCCGTCGATGTTGGAAAACATCGAGTAGGCGACCGTATTTTTCCTGGCAGTTGGGAATATTTCGGGATGGCAAAGCTCACAACCGTTCCAGACGGAGTGTTTCTCGTGAGAGAACAAAATAGGGTGAATCATCGAGGAGCCTGCGTTGATGGAGAAATCCTCCCGGCTCGGCATTGGCCGTTTTCGCACAGATAGCCCATCGAGGAAATCGATAGGTTTGATGCGCCCTTCGTTCTCGGCAGCTTCCCAATTTATGCCGTACCTATCTTTCGGCAACTTCGCGGTAAACACCTTGTATTCGTATTCTCTTACGCCCTGCTTGCCGGGTGAATGGCAGCGCGCGCACTGCTTGCCATTCTTTTCATCAGAGCAGGAAGCAAAGACCGTCTTTCCGTCGATAATCCTCTTTCCATCATGACAGGCGCCGCAATGGAAGCCCTGGCGGTTGGTGGCGGCGCGGATGCCAGTAGCCTTGGCCTCCATTGCAAAGCCAATATCCACATGGCAAAGCCGACAGGTAAACTTGGAGCGGTGCAGCCAATGATCGAACACTACCGCTCCAGGGTTGGTAGAAGAGTATGTGTCAAGAATCACTTTGCCGTAATCGGAAGGATTTTGCGGAGGCGGTCCGGGCAAATGGAATTGTGCCGACGAGGTATTTGCCAAAACAAAAACGACCGAGGCCAACAGCAGGAGGAGTCTGCGCTTATTTTTTCTCGTTCGCTCTTGGTTCGAGCACATAAGCATAAAGGCCTCGGCTCATTCGTAGCCATCCCACATTGGCGTGTCTTCGAGCTCTTCAATTTCCAGCAGCGGCGCAATACAGCTGAACATTAACTACTTACTCCCCAACCAGCGCGGTGACGAGAGTCACTCTTCGCCGTGACGGACGCAAGAATCTCCTGATTTCCCCGGCGGACTGGCTTTGCTCCCCCGCCTTATTCTCTATAGATGGGTCATGGGAAACGGATCGGCACCTGCAACGACGTTGATTGCTTAACCACTTGCTCATCGCAGGGGCAAGAGAGCAGGGTTGCTTGGATTGTCGTTGGGTGTCTTTTGTGCCCAAGGCTACCGCGAAGCGATTTGGTGTGGCAAGGAAGAGTCCCTGCGTTCCGCCCGGGGTTCACGCGCAGCCCTTATGCCCAGTGTTTCTAGGTATGAGATATGATTGGTATTAGAGGAGATTTGGGTGGGCCAAGTTCGGCTGAACTGGCAGATCAAGACGTTGTTGCCCATAGCGCTCGTGTTGCTGAACGGGCTCCTGCTTTTCGTGTTGGTAACATTGACCTTAGAGGACCCCGTGCGCAATCGGGTCCTCGCCGTGGCTGTAGCCGGAGCAGTGGTTATCTGCGCGGTTCTGTTCGTGGTGCTGGCAGTCGTGATTCGTCGCCCCATGCTGGAGTTGCAGAACAAGATTGCACGAGTGCGCGAAGGCGATCTGTTCGTGAATGTGGGTTTTGCCGATCGCAACGATGAGATTGGCGACCTCGGTCGGCATTTCAACGAAATGGTGCAGCAGTTGCGCGAGAGCCGCGAGGAGATTCAGCGCCTGCACCGTACCCAGATGACTCGCGCCGAGCATCTGGCGACTCTGGGCGAGATGGCGGCGGGATTGGCGCATGAAATCCGTAACCCGCTGGCCGGCATCGCTGGAGTGATGGAGATCGTCGGCCGCGATTTACCCGCCGATTCCGCCGCGGTCGGCGTGCTGGGTGAGGTGCGGCACGAGGTGGTTCACATCAACAAGATCGTCAGTGAACTGCTGGAAATCGCGCGTCCGAAGCCGCCGGTGTTCCGGCCTGGAGACTTGGTCGCGGTCGCCGAACACGCTTCGCTGTTTTCGCGCGATCAGGCGTCAGCAAAACATGTGAAACTGGAAGTGGTCAAGAACGAAACCGTCCCAAAGCTGGAGTTCGATAGCGGACAGATTCACCAGGTGCTATTGAATCTCATGCTGAACGCGGTGCAAGCTTGCGGCGAAGGTGGCAGTGTTCGTGTCGAGTTCTCTTCGGATGAGCGAACCGTCACCGTTACAGTAACGGACACCGGGCAGGGAATTTCCCCAGCGGTGTTGCCGAACATCTTTCGGCCGTTTTTTACGACCAAGGGGAACGGTACTGGCCTCGGGTTATCGTTAGCCCGTCGCATCATGGAAGACCATGGTGGAAGGATTGAGGCCACGAGCGAGTTGGGCAAGGGAAGCCAATTCACGTTAATCCTTCCGAAAATTAGACCAACGGAGTGAAACGGGCTTGCGGAATTCACCAACGGGTCCACCTGACGTACTCGTCCGTGATACTCTCGAAAGCCGGATGTTGAGTAGTCGATATAGATGCCAAGCGAAAAAGTCCTAATCGTCGATGACGAAAAATTAGTACGTTGGTCCCTGCGCCAGAAGTGTGAAGAGTGGGGATACCAGGTATCCGAGTCGGAGAGTGGTTCCGACGGATTGCGCCTGGCGCGCAACGAATCCCCTGACTTGGTGTTGCTGGACGTGCGCCTGACCGATATGAATGGATTGCAGGTGCTGCAACGCTTGAAGCAGGCAGGCGACGCGCGCGCCGTCATCATGATTACAGCGGACCCTCAGCTGGAAGACGTGAAGCAGGCTCTGAAACAGGGCGCTTACGATTTCATCGGAAAACCGATCGACTACGACGAACTGCGCGTGGCCGTGAAAAACGCGCTGGAAGCGACGCAGTTGCGTTCGGAAAACGAGACGCTGAAAAAGGAAGTTTTGCAGCGCCGCCGCGCCGCCTACCACGATGTTGTGGGCGAGTCGCAGAAGATGCAGGACCTGATGACGTTCGTCAACAAGGTCGCCTCCAGCGAAGCCACAACCATCCTCATCCAGGGCGAGAGCGGCACCGGTAAGGATTTGATCTCTCGCGCGATTCACTTCGAAAGCCGCAGAAAAGACAAACCGCTCATCGTCATCAATTGCTCGGCGATTCCCGAAACCCTGATGGAGGCCGAGCTGTTTGGTCATGAGAAGGGCGCATTCACCGACGCAAAAAATATGAAGAAAGGTTTGTTCGAGCAAGCCGACGGCGGTACGCTCTTCCTCGATGAAATTGGCGAACTCTCCGGCCTGTTGCAAGCCAAACTACTGCGTGTGCTGGAGGAGCAGGTCATTCGCAGGGTCGGCGGCGTGCGGGATCAGGAAGTCGATGTGCGCGTGATTGCCGCCAGCAACCGCGATCTGGAGCGTGCGGTGCGCGAAGGACAGTTCCGTCAGGATCTGTACTATCGCTTGGCGATCATTTCGCTATTCCTGCCGCCCCTGCGTGATCGCCGCGAAGACGTTCTGCCGCTGGTGCACTTCTTCATCGAACGCTACAACAGGCGCTTCCGAAAGTCCGTGCGGGGCATTACCCCTGAAACCCGCGACCTTTTGGTGAAGTATGACTGGCCAGGCAACGTGCGTGAACTGAAAAACGCGATCGAACGAGCCATGATCCTGGAGGACGACGATATGCTGCGTCCGGTGTACCTGCCATTTTCGGTGGGTTCGCCTCTCAGTAGCCTGACGGCGTTTGAAGTTTCATCCGGAGGTAACGTTGCCGCTGGTTCGGGGTTCAGCCCGCAAGCGGAGACGCAGATGGTCAACGGCAAGAACTTGCCCAAGCTCTCGATTCCGGAAGGCGGCACGAGCCTGGAGGAGATTGAGCGCACGTTTGTCGAAATGGCCATGCAGCAGGCGAATCGAAACCAGACCCAAGCAGCCAAACTGCTCGACATCAGCCGCGATGCCCTGCGTTACAAGCTGAAAAAATTCGGCCTGATGCATTCTGAAGAAGAAGAGGTGAGTACTCCTCCTCACTGAATCAGCGGGTAGCGGGATCTGGATCGTGTCCACAAGAAGCGGCTCAATCAGCCGCTTCTTTTTGCTTTCGCGGCTCAATCGCGCAGCCGGAAACAGATGGTTGTCGTCACCGGCGGATAGGTGCGAGGAATGCGGAATCGTTCGCACAGTTGGGCCAATTTCCCCATGATAGAGAATGACTGCCAAACGGTCCTCACGTGGTAGATCTCTAACTGTTTGAAAATACGAACACTATCTTTGTCTCTCGTTTGGCCATCCGTGTGCCCTACTACCGTACACAGGCCTTCGTGTGCCTCAACAAGGGAGAATTTCCGTGGAACCGACTCTGGTGGTGATTGGCGTAAGTCTACGTAGTGCCAAGCTGGCCATGCGTGAGCGCTTTCTGCTGAACTCCACGCAGAAATCGGAAGCGTTGACGGCGCTGGTGCGCTCGGATGCAATCGACGAAGTGATCGTACTTTCGAATTGCAATCGTACGGAATTTCTTGTCTGGACTCAGGATGCTTCCGAGGCGGCTAATTCTGTCCTCCGATTCTTGACTCGTTCGAGCAATCTGAAACTGGTGGAATGGTCGAACTTCTATCGCCTGGTGGGTGATCCTGCCATAGCCCACGTCTTGCGTGTAGCGTCGGGAACGGACTCTGCTGTTTTCGGTGAGCCCGAGGCGACAAGTTCTTTTCTTGCCGCTTGGCAGCAAGCCCAGAGAGCGAGCACCACCGGACGTTTTCTGGATGCGTTGATGGCTAAGGCATTCAGTGTGGCAGGCCGGGTGCGCCAGGAGCTTGGGGCTGCCTCAGGCATGACCACCGTGGCGGAAGCGGCGATTGCCGTGTGCCGCGAATCGCTTGGTGACCTGCGCCCGCGGCGAGTGGTGATTTTGGGCGCTGGACAAATGGCGCTGGCTGCGGTGCGCGAGTTTCAGAACGCGGAAGCCGGTGAGATCACGGTCGTAAATCGCAGTTGGGATCACGCGCAGCAATTGGTCAGGCAATGTAAGGTGAAGGCTGCCCACATCGAAAGTCTCTGGGAACAGGTCTTGTGGGCTGACGTGGTCGTCTCCGCGGCCGCACAGCGGGTGTTGCTGACCCGAGAGGAACTCGAAGTTGTGCTGCGCGAGCGTAAGGATAGACCCCTCGTCATTGTCGATCTGGCCGTGCCCCGTACCATGGATTCAGATGTCCGCACATTGGATGGAGTGACTGCCTACGACCTGGATGATTTGTGCAGCGCGATAGACAAGCGTGAGTCGCGCCGTGCCATGTTGCCGTTAGCAGGGCGAATCATTGCGGAAGAAGCTGCGGGATTTCGCAACCAGCTTCTGTCGGAGTCGGTCCTGCCCACGATTTCAGCCATGCGCGAAAACCTGGAACTCATCTGTCAGCAGGAGATGGACGTGTTGACGGAACAGTTCGGACCGTTCACCGAAGATCAGAGAGTTGCGCTGGAGACGCTCTCTGCGCATATCACGCAGCGCATCTCCGCGACCCTGGCGCGGCAATTGAAGGAGATGCCGGGGCGCCCCGAGCTGACCGGCGCAATTCAACAGCTCTTTCAAGTACAAATGAACAGTTCGCGGGGGAATACTAATACCGGCGACTGATCAACTTGCCTCGTGTCTCCCCCTCGCACCTTCCACTCTTCAGGATTAGTTTCGTCACAATTTCAAATAGAGAAAAAAATAACTCGTGCTGATCTGGGAATCAGTGCGCCCTCTTGCTTTGCCAACCTGTAGTCCCGACCAACGCATCAGCCGTGAACACCATCGCGATCACCTTCGAATTGCGCACGGTCTTGGACGTGGCAGTCCGCGGCTCAGATTTATGCCGGCTTGGAATGGCAACGCTGATAGGTCAAAGGATATGCCAGGGTGATATGGCAGGCGCCCCGGGACTTCCTTTGGATATATCGACCATCGGATAGTGCGAGGCTTCCCGTTTCACTCCCATGAAGATGACCGGATGACAGAGCTCGCATCAGTTTCAAACAACTTGACAGTTACAAATCAACGGACTAAACTAGGCGAACTTAGTTTAATAAATAGAGGCGTTTATGAACACGATTAACATCCACGAAGCCAAAACCCAGCTGTCCCGCTTAGTGGATCAGGCCGCAAAAGGGAAACCCTTCATCATCGCCAAGGCGGGTAAGCCCATGGTCAAGGTGGTAGCGTTGGATGCGCCAGTTGGCAAGCAGGTAAATCGGTTTGATTTTCTTGCCGGACAATTCTTGATACCTGATGATTTCAACGAAATGGGCAGCACTGAAATCGAGAAGATGTTCAATGGTGAGGAATGAAACTGCTAATAGACACTCAGTTGCTGATCTGGACCGCTCACGAGTCGAAGAAACTACCGAAGCCCGCGCGCCTTTTGATACAGGAGCCAAAAAACGAACTGTTTTTCAGTGCGGCCAGCCTGTGGGAGATTACCATCAAAAACAGTCTCGGGCGGGAGGACTTTCGGGTAGACGCGAGGCTACTGCGCCGCGGGTTACTGGATAACGGCTATACTGAACTGCCCATCACCAGCGAACACGCCGTCAACGTCGACCAACTGCCATCGGTGCACAAGGATCCTTTTGATCGCATCCTTGTAGCCCAAGCCATGGTCGAGGGCATCACCCTGCTCACCAATGATCGTAAACTTATGAATTATCCGGGACCTGTACGCAAAATTTGAACTCGTGCTCGGCTTCCTTAGCTGGCGGCGTTCAACCTGTGGCAGCATAGCGGCTGGAAGACAGCATTGGAATACGAATCGGAAGCAGCACGAAAGTGCGCTCCCGTGGTGGTGACGTTCCGCCAGCAGCGTGAACAGTACCTCCACCTCTCCCGGCTGCATCGAACCCCTTTCCGTCAGGCAATTCCAAATAGAGAAGAAGATAACTCGTGCTGATCCGGGAATCAGTGCGCCCTCTTGCTTTGCCAACCTGTAGTCCACACCAACGCATCAGCCGTTTTAGAAAACAGACTCATCGCGCCAGCAATCCGAAGTTTCGATTGCTCAGCCCAATGGAGCGGGCCGCGCTTGGTGTCAAACGGGAGGACAAAATGAAACGCATTAGCGTGCTGTTCATCTTCGTAATGTGTGCCGCAGCTCTTGTGCAGGCACAAGGGAATTGGTCTTTCAAGGGTACCGTGATCAAGATGCGGATGGCTGACTGTGCTGCGCAGCATAGTTTTATGGTCGCCATGTCTGGCGTTCAGGCGCCAACTGCAGCTACTTGTCCTGAGTACACGGTGATGAGCGACAAAGTTGTGTATGTAGTTGTGGGGCGACACACTGAGGAGTTCATTCCCCTGGCGGAAAACATGGAATTTCTGATTCGCAAAAACGAACTCATCATTCTCGCTGATGATGAAAAAACAAAATCGCGTTTCGTGATTCAGCAGATGACACTGCGTGCAGATTGGGATCGCGAGCAGGCGCGAAAGGAACTAGAGACGAAGATGATGGAGCGCAGCGTGAACTACGAATTGCGCAATCCTCCACGGACCTCCATGATGTCCGCAACAAGGTAATCTACTGCAAGCGTGCACGAATGTGCGAAGCTTTTGCCACTCGCGCAAAGCGCGGATAGTCCAGAGCCCCGGACCTGAGTGCACAGGAGCCGGGGTTTTGTTCTACCTTCCAATTCTCATCGCAGCAATCGCCTGATCTGACACCAAAATCAGAATGTTACGAGGTACCGCTTTCTGCTGAAAGCAGTTGCTTCGCCATGGCTGCGGCCTGACGGATGATTTGCCGCAACTCTGAAGAACATTTCGTTGTGTGCAGGCAAAAAACTTGGGCAACAAGAACTGGAAATGGAGACGTTTTTTCCAGGCTGGATGGGCGCCTCGGAAGGCAACAGCCGGCTTGATGCGTGACTCGAAAGAACCGTTCGCTAAGGATGAACGGAGGAGTCCGCAATGCAACTTTCCACCGAGAACCGAATCGCACTTTTCCTGTTCGCATTGTTGGTGGCAGTCGTGCTGTCCTCGATTCCTCTCTACTCTGCGGACGAAACCGGATATACGATTCGAAGCAGTGCGAACGAAGTGCGGCTCGCCTTCGCCGCGTCGGATCGTCAGGGTCACGTCATCAAGGCGCTGCACTCTTCCGATGTTGCGGTGGCTGACAATGGATCGATCATCCGCCAATTCCGCAGCTTCCGCTCAGCGTCGGAGAGTCCGCTGGACTTGGTGGTCCTGCTTGACGCCAGCGACTCAGTCGCATCGCAGATCCCCGCCGAGATCGCAGAGGTAACAAACTTTATCGAAGACTCGACGTGGGGAGAGCGGGACAGAGTTTCGATTCTGGCGTTTGGCGGACTGCGCCCGCAACTGCTTTGCGCGCGGAACTGCCGTGGAGAAGCAGCCCAGGTGAAGCTGAGCGCGCTACGCGCGAACGGGGCGACACCGTTGTATGACGCGCTGTTGCAAGCGTCAGAGATTTTGCAGGAGAACCGTGATTCCGAGTCGCGTCCGGCAATGGTTCTGTTCTCTGATGGCATCGATACCATTAGCATGCACTCGGCAAGCGATGCACTGCAGGCGGCTCAGAATCTGCAGTCGGCCATCTACTCGGTCAACTCGCGCTCGCGCAAATCCTCCGCGGGCAAGGGAGATGTGATTCTGGACTATCTTGCCGCGAGCACGGGCGGCTTGAGCTTCGGGCCAGGACAAGATGTTGCGGCGGCTCTGCGCATGATTCTCGATGACTTGCATAGCGGATATGTGCTGACCTACGTGCTGCCGCAGCAAACGGTGGGACAACATACGGTGCGAATCCTTCCAACCAGCGACCCGAAGCTGCAATTCCGCTCGCGCCGGGCGTACGACGATAGGGGAGACGAATAGGAAAACCATAGGCTGGATGGTTACAGGCAAACCAGCAATTTTGTTGCATGAGCTAATGGTTTGTAAGGCAATGGTTGGCAAGGCAATGGACCGGTTGTTCTGCGCAACTTTGTCCGATTCATCCGGCGGATTCCGGACCCAGGTTTCCGGACCCAGGATGGAACGGATGGGCCGGCAGGAGTGAGTGCGAAAAGAGTATGCTTGATTGAGAGTTCCTCGCCAATATGCAACCGCGATGTGCACTGTATCATGCACGCTGAATCGCGTTGCGATGGGAGCGGCTCTTCCTAATAGACCATGCCAATTCGTTCTGCTTTGTTATTCTGCTGTCTGTTACTGTGCTGCGCTCCGGTCTGTGAGGCGGGACAGTTCAAAGTTTCCTCCGGGGCGCTGGAGCGCACGTTGAAGGCTCGACTCTTCAGTACCGTCGATCAGCGCTATTACCTGCGCGGCGACGCGCACTCGGCTTGCAATCTTTACACCGAAGATCCGCATCTCTCCTTTTCGGGAGAGCGCATCCTGGTGCGGGTGCACACCGGCGGCAAGTATGGCAGGGAAATCGCCGGGCACTGCATTGGTTTTCCGGTGTCGATGAACACGGTGATCTCGCTGGCTCCGAGCGCAGAGGGTGAGACGATCGGGGTGACCGATGCGCGACTGGATCGTCTGAGTGATTCGTCGGAGCTGAATTTCATCCTATCGCCGTTTCTTAGCCACAAAGTGCCCGCCAGTATCAAGATCAACGCGGCGTCCGTGCTGCGGGAGATTCTGACGAAGTCCACCGAGACGAGCGGCTTTCCCTTGACGCTGGAACGCCTCGACATCCGTCAGGTGCACGCAACGGAAAAGTTCCTGGTGGTGGATTACGACAGCGACATGCGGATCGAGTAGCGGCCCAAAAACTCGCACGGTCAGGGCGGCGCGCAAAGTTATGAGGCTTCGCGGTGGCTCTTGATCTCTGAGTAGAGGACGACCCGGTTGCGGCCCTGAGATTTGGCTTCGTAGAGCGCGGTATCGGAGGCTTCGAGGAGGTCGCGTTTGAAGCGGGCTTCCTCAGGGAACAAGGCCACGCCGATGCTGATGGTAATGTGCTCGGAATTGCCGGCGGTCCCGGTGAAAAAGCTGGCTTGCTCGACCGCAGCGCGCAGGCGCTGAGCGACGAGTTTGGCGCCCTGAAGATCGGTCTCGGGCAGCAGCAGGATGAACTCCTCTCCGCCATAGCGGGCGGCGATATCGATCTCGCGCAGATCGTGGGTTAGGATGGCAGCGACATCGCGCAAAACGATGTCACCGGCGTGGTGGCCATGGGTGTCATTGAGGCGCTTGAAATGATCGATGTCGATCATGAGAACCGCCACGGGGGTACCACGGCGCTCGGCGCGCGCCAGTTCCATGTCGAGTTGCTGCTCGAAGTAGCCTCGGGTCTTGAGGCCGGTGAGGAAGTCGGTGAAGGCAAAGCGCAGCAGAGTCTCATTGGAGTAGTCGCGAGCCAACATGCTTTCGGCCACAAGGGAGAGTATCCAAAGGAGTTGAGCATCTTCGCGGGTGAAGCTATCGGTACGCTCGCCAAACAGTTGCAGCGAGCCCATGACGCGGTTGCGCACGAAAAGTGGCACCACGAGGACACTGGCGGCTTCCATCGATTGCAGCAGGGCGTCGGCCTCGGCCTGACAATGGCGGGTGAGGAGCAAGGGGCGTCCCAGTTTGGCGGCCCAATAATTGAGAACGTTGGCGCGGGCGAAGGTACTTTCGTCCGGCCCAGGCATGTTCCTGGTGACGCGGACGTGCATCACCTCGCCGTCTTCCTCCCAGAAGTAGACCGCACCGCGCATGAAGGTGACAATCTCGGCGGCCATATCGCAGATCATGCTCAGGGTGGAGCCGAGTTCCATCTCGAGTCCGGCCAACATGCTCATGCGGAGCAACACGTTGACCTCGCGGCTGCGCCGTACGATGGTGTGCTCGTTCAACTCCGAGAAGACCTCGACAGCGAAACGCTCCAACGGCTCGAATTCAGGGAACTGCGATGAATATGCCATGCGGCCTTGGTTCCGCTTCGGCAGAACCGTGTTGCATTAGATGCAGATGAGGCGGCCGGTGCCGCCCCCAGCAGTGAAACGGATGAGCCCCCACTCAATGACAATTTTTCTACTTTGGGTTGCTAAATTCAGCAATTCGGCTTAGGATTAGGAAGGTAAGAACCACCGTAGTTAGCTGTAATCAATAGGCTCAAGCTGTGGGTTGGACTCCAGAAAGCAGACTCCTCGATGAACTGGCACGCGGGCAGTAAGAGGAACGCTCTGGGACCGCAACAGACACTGGATCAGGCTGGACCGCCGCAGAGCTGGCAGCAAAGTTACAGGATGGTTATGAACCGCCTCCCCCGACAGATACATCCCCGAAGAAGTTTTCAAGATAGTTGAAGCTGGTCGTGATCCCCCGGAGCGACCCCCGCCGGGAATCCGTGGAGAGCTGAAGATGGCGTGGTACGCATACTGCATCAGCGAACAGGCGAACTTTCAGCAAGGCCGGGTTCGTCGGCCGTTTCTCATCGAGTCTCTCAAAGGCGTGAATGCAAACCCGGTTCGGGGATTTCCCTGTGGCGAGTTTGTGGTGATCGTGAGCGAAGTTGCTCACGGCGAACCGCTGACTCCCCAAGCAGCCATGCAACACGCGCGCATTGTGAGCGAATGCTTTAAGGTGGCGACCCTGCTGCCTTTCAAGTTCGGTACAGTATTTGAATCCGACGAAGCCCTGCGCCAGGCAATCCGGAATAACAAGAAAACCTTTGCGGATTCCATTGCCAAGCTACGCGGCAAGAGCGAAATGCACATCAAGGTCACGGTCCGCGAAGGAACTGCGGTCGCCGAAGTGCTGCAAGTACTGCCGCATAAAGCGGGTGGTGAATACTTGTGCCGATTGAAGGTACAGGCCAGTCGCGATCGTGAGCGCCAGTCACGGGCCCGCGCGCTTTCCGTGCAGGTGAGCAAATTGTTGAATCCACTGCAGGAGGAGGTTTCCTGTAAAAAGGTGGACATCGGGATCGTGCTGGACATTGCGCACCTGATTGACTCCGACGGGGTGGAGAAGTACCAGAGCCGGTATTCGAATGCGCTGCGCCAGTTTAAAGACGTGGAGATCTCGCTGACCGGCCCCTGGCCGCCATATCACTTCATGCCCGGTCCGGGCAAGGTTCGCACGGTCATCAATAACTGAAATCGAGCGTTTCTGGGTTTTGCGTGACGGTTGGCGCAAGGTTTGACGCAACACAGGCTGGCTGATGCCAGCCTGTGTTGCGTGCGTGCGGACTGAACTCCGGATAGTGGGCAGCTACCATGTTCGGGGTAAAAAATACTCATAATTGATAGATTTGTACCAATTCTAAGACTTGGGCTAGAATACCCGTTCAGGTGATATGTACTCGTGGGCCACTTTCAGGCTGCGCGCGACTCAGAAAAGGCATCTATACCGGGAGCTGGTCACCGGATTGGCCAAGCTGATTCAGCGGCTCGACATTATGGTTGCGGAAGGGCGTCACCATGCAGGGATCCACTAGAACCAGAGTTTTGATCGTGGACGATGACCGTGCCCAGTCAAGCTTTTTGAGCGCACACCTGCTGCGGCGCGGCTTCGACGTGAGTTCCGCCTTGACGGGCGACGAAGCAATTCGAATGTTCCGGGTATTCGACCCTGCGGTGGTGCTGCTGGATGCAGATGCCCGCGGGATGGACGAGATGGAGACGCTGGAGAGGCTGAAGCAAGTCAAGGCTGAGGTTTCCATCATTTTGATCGCCAGCAGCGGTACGCCGGAGATGATCTTTCGCGCCTCCAAGCTGGGAGCCGATGACTTCCTGGGAAAGCCGATTGACCTGGTTGCGCTGGATCAGCGGATGGTTCACCTGCTGGACGGACAACGGCTGACCAGCGAGGTGACCCAACTCCGGGATCAGGTTCGGCGGCAAAGCGACTTCAGCATGTTGTTCGGCACCAGTCCCAAGATGGAGGAGGTCAAGAACACCATTGAGCACGTGGCGGAGACCAATGCCACAGTGCTGATTCGGGGCGAGAGCGGCACCGGCAAGGAAGTGGTGGCGCGCATGGTGTTCTCCCATTCGTTGCGCCGCGAGAAGCCATTTGTGAAGGTGAACTGCGCGGCAATTCCGCACGAGTTGCTGGAGAGCGAGCTATTCGGATACGAACCGGGGGCCTTTACCGGAGCCAACCGCCAGAAGCTGGGCAAGTTTGATCTGGCTCACGGGGGCACGATTTTCCTCGACGAAATCAGTGAATTGCATCCGGCACTGCAGGCCAAACTGCTGCACGTGCTGCAGGACGGAGAGTTCTCCCGGCTGGGAGGAAAGCGCGATATTGCGGTCGATGTCCGGGTGCTGGCAGCCACCAACAAACAGTTGGAACGGGCGGTAGAAGAAGGCATGTTCCGCGAGGATCTGTTCTACCGGCTGAACGTGGTGACGATTCACATTCCACCGCTGCGGGAGCGGCAAGAGGAGATTCCCATCTTCCTCGACTTTTTCCTGCGCAAGTACAGCGAATACTATGGAAAGCAGCCCCCGCCATTCAGCGAGTACGCGGTGAACCGGATGATCGAGTACGGCTGGCCAGGCAACATTCGCGAGCTGGAGAACCTGGTGAAGCGCTACGTGATTGTGGGCAATGAACCGCAGATCATTCGTGAACTTTCGACCCACAAGCCGGTAATTTTGTCGCCGAGCGGGAACTTGAGTCCGGATTGGGAGCCAGTCAGAAGCGCCACGGCCCAGGAAAACTCGCGTCCGGGACACTCAGCGATGAGCATTCCTGCGGCTGAGCCCGAGCATTCCTCGCTCTCGCTGCTGGAAATCGGGCGTCGTGCGGCCATGGATGCGGAACGCAAGGCCATTGAACGGGTTCTGAATGAGACGCGGTGGAACCGCCGACAAGCGGCGAAGATTCTGAAGGTGAGTTATAAGGCTCTTCTTAACAAGATGAAGATGATGGAAGAGCAGGATAACGATAAAAAGAAGACTTGTCTTGCTAAATAGTGGTATCCGTATACTGCGTTGTGCGAGGTTCGCCCTGGATGCTTGAGAGAAATTGCACGGATCTAAATCTTAGCTGCACCTAAATCCTTCTCAGGTTAATGGGTTAGATATTTTTTTGATGAGGGCGTACGAATTCTGCTTCACTGGCCCGGAACGTGCATCATAAGGAAGTAACAAAGAGGCCGTAAACCCAAATGGATGTCCCTCACAAGAACGACAACTTCTCTTAACTGCTCTGACTTTGGGAGCAGCATCAAATCTTTTCCTGCCTATCGATCCCACCCTCCCTTGCCTCTTTCGGAAAGCGACCCCAAACGGGTCGCTTTTTTGATGAAGTCCGGCACCTTTGCGTAATTCCGTATTACTAGTCGTCCTTTTGTCGCATCCTAAATCTGCGCGAGAACGAAATTGTGGTGCAGCAATGGATTGACCGCTGAGCCGGTTACGCATATCCTTCTTGGTTTGTGGCAAATAGTAGACGGTGAGGGCTCTGAAGAGCGAGCTGAAATTATGGACAAACAAAAACTTGAACACTACCGGAAAGTGCTGGAGACCAGACGGTTGAACTTGCGCGAAAGCGTTGCCCGAACCGAGGAAGACGGCCGCGCCGCGCAGATGACAGACTCCGCGCAGGACATTGCCGATCGCGCTGCGAGTTCCTATCAAAAGGAGTTTCTGTTTGCGCGCAGCAACAATGACCGACAGTTTCTGCAGATGGTGGAACACGCGCTCTCCAACATTGCGGAAGGCACCTATGGGGAGTGCGAACAGTGTGGCAACGAGATCAATGAGCGGCGCCTGGAGGCGGTTCCCTGGGCTCGGCATTGCATCGCCTGCCAGGAGAAGCAGGAGCGCGGAGAGCTGGAACAGCAAGCTCAGGAAAGCTAGTTCGCACGGAATGGGAGAGCCTGATAGCAGGCGCTAACCGGAGACAAGATCCAGAATGCTCTCGCATCGCGAGGGCATTCTTATGCGCGGCAGAGTTACGCTTTGCCTTCGAAGAATATCTCCGCGATTTTGCGGCGCAACAGCGATCCGCCATAGGCACCGGCAAAACCGGGCAGGCAGACGAGCACGGATCCGGCGATGGTGGCGCGAGTGAAATGGGCGGTAGGGATGACGAAAGTGGCGATCAAAATCGCCAGCGGCACAGGAACACCGACAAGCAAAACCCATCGCCAAGGGCGCGCCGGACGCAACATGCCGAGCAGCATAGTAGCCATGACGACGGCCAGCGCTGAGACGGTGGCGTCAAGCTGATCTGTGGTCTCCGCCAATAGATGGAGCGCGCCGCAACCGGCTCCGAGCAGAAGGGCGAAGAGCGCGAAGAGCAATGGCAGGCGTTCAGGCTTGGAGGATGGTGTAGCAGTAGCAGAAGAGGACATGGAAGCCATTTTCCTTGCGCAGCGATTTTATCTGCTCCAGCGAGCGGCGGACAACCGGGGTGCACGGCTGGTGTCCGAGTTACTCGTATTTGTAAAAGCCACGACCGGACTTGCGGCCAAGCCAGCCGGCATCCACCATTTTGATCAGTAGCGGGCAGGGACGATACTTCGGATCACCCAGTCCGCTGTGCAGCACGCGCAGAACGTCGAGGCAGATATCGAGGCCAATAAAGTCGGCCAGGGTGAGCGGACCCATGGGGTGCGCCATGCCCAATTTGAAGACCTCATCAACAGCCTCGGGGGTTGCGACACCTTCCATCAGGGTGTAGATTGCCTCGTTGATCATGGGCAGAAGAATACGATTGCTGACAAAACCGGGGGAGTCATTGACCTGGACCGGGGTTTTGCCGAGGCGCTCAGCGATGGCCATCACGGTGGCGCAGGTGTCAGCGCCAGTGGCCAAGCCGCGGATCACCTCCACCAGCTTCATGACCGGGACCGGATTGAAAAAGTGCATGCCGATGACGCGGTCGGGGCGCTTGGTTTGTCCAGCGAGCTTGGTGATGGAGATGGAGGAAGTGTTGGAGGCGAGGATGGTTTCGGGCGGGCAGAGCTGATCGAGCTGCTGGAAGAGTTGCTGTTTGACCTCAAGGCGCTCGCTGGCGGCTTCGATGACGAGTTGGCAGGCGGCCAGATCGTCACGCGAGAGGGCTGGGTGGATGCGGGCAAGCGCGGCATCACGCTCGACGGAGGTGAGCTTGGACTTCTCCACCTCGCGGGCCATGTTTTTTGCGATGGTGGCGAGGCCACGGTCCAGAAAACGCTGCTCCACTTCGACAAGGATGACGTTAAAGCCAGCTCTGGCCGCGACGTGAGCGATGCCGTTGCCCATGGTTCCAGCGCCAACGACGCCGATGGTTTCGATAGTCATGGGGGTACTCCTTGCGCCGGCGGAAGTGCGGCCCGGCAAACCGTTGAGTGTATCAGAGGTGGATTCGTTTGTTAAAAAGGGCGACGGAAGAATCGATGACGGCTGGGGAGCCCGGGACCGCGCGGGAGATTTTGGCAGTGCGGGGATTCTTCCCTGCGTTCGAAATGACACCTTTGGAACCAAAAAAGCTGACACGTTTCAAAATCAAATAAGCCTCGGATTGCTCCGAGGCTTATTGGGGTCGCAAATCTGAGAATTATTGTTTTTTGGCGACGGCGAGGCGGGCTTCGGCACGAGCCAGAGCGGCCGCGGCTTCCTCGTATGCGGTGCCCTCGTCGGCTTGCTTCAGACGCTGCTGAGCACGGTCGCGGGCAGCCTCGGCGCGAGGCACATCGATGTCCTCGGCGAGTTCGGCGGTTTCGGCGAGGATGGTGACCTTGTCGGGAAGCACCTCGGCAAAGCCCCAAGCCACGGAGAGACGAGTGGTGTTGCCAGCGTTGGTGTAGGAGATTTCGCCGACGGCGAGCTCGGTGATGAGGGGCGCGTGGCCGGGAAGAATTCCGAGATAACTAGTGAGTCCGGGAATCTGAATGTCTTCCGCGCGATCCTTTACGACCAGGCGCTCGGGAGTGACGATTTCGAGTTCGATAGTGTCTGCCATGGGATGTCCTGGGCCGCCGGTCGGGTCCAAAAGCTGACCCGACCGGCGAACCCGTATTTCTTACGCCTTCGCTTTCATCTGCTCGGCGGCTTCGAGAACTTCATCGATGGAGCCCTTCATGTAGAAGGCCTGCTCGGGGATGGCATCATGCTTGCCGTCGATGATTTCCTTGAAGCTGCGTACGGTATCGGCGACCTTGACGTACTTGCCGGGGAAGCCGGTGAACTGCTCGGCAACGTGGAAGGGCTGCGAGAGGAAGCGCTGGACCTTGCGGGCGCGCGACACCGTGAGCTTCTGATCTTCCGAGAGTTCGTCGATACCGAGAATGGCGATGATGTCCTGAAGATCCTTGTAGGTCTGCAGGGTTCGCTTGACGCTCTGCGCGACATCGTAGTGATCCTGACCGACGACGCGCGGATCGAGAATGCGCGAGGTGGAGGCCAAGGGATCGACGGCGGGATAGATGCCGATTTCCGTCAGGGCGCGGTTGAGCACCGTGGTGGCATCGAGGTGAGCAAAGGTGGTGGCCGGAGCCGGATCGGTTAAATCGTCGGCGGGCACATAGATGGCCTGCACCGAGGTGACCGATCCCTTCTTGGTGGAAGTGATGCGCTCCTGCAACTCGCCCATTTCGCTGGCCAGGTTGGGCTGGTATCCCACAGCCGACGGCATACGGCCGAGGAGGGTGGAAACCTCCGAGCCAGCCTGGGTGAAGCGGAAGATATTGTCGATGAACAGCAGGGTATCGGCGCCCTCGGCGTCGCGGAAGTGCTCGGCGACGGTGAGGCCGGTGAGGGCGACGCGCAAACGTGCCCCTGGAGGCTCGGTCATCTGGCCGTAGATAAGCGCGGCCTTGGACTTGGACGGATCGCCTGCGACGATGACGCCGGACTCCTGGAATTCGAGCCAGAGATCGTTGCCTTCACGGGTGCGCTCGCCGACTCCGGCAAAGACCGAGTAGCCGCCGTGCTGCTTGGCAACGTTGTTGATGAGCTCCTGGATGACGACCGTCTTGCCCACACCGGCGCCACCGAAGAGTCCAATTTTGCCGCCCTTGAGGAAGGGCTGGATCAGATCGATGACCTTGATGCCGGTCTCGAACATTTCGGCGCGGGTGGACTGCTCATCAAAGGCCGGAGCCAAGCGATGAATCGGCATGCGGGTTTCCGACGCGATAGGCCCGAGGTTATCGACCGGTTCGCCGATCACGTTCATGACGCGTCCCAGGGTTTCACGGCCAACGGGAACGCTGATGGGACCGCCGAGGTCGATGGCGTTCATGCCACGAACCATGCCTTCGGTGGCTTCCATGGCGACGCAGCGCACGCGGCCTTCACCAAGGTGCTGCTGCACCTCTAAGATGACGTTGATGGGCTGAGGAACTTTGAAGCCATCGCTGACGACGCGAAGGGCGGTGTAGATAAGCGGGATCTTGGCCTCGGTGAACTGCACGTCCACGGCGGGTCCGGAGATCTGAATAACGTGTCCAATGTTTTCAGGCATATGAGCAAAACCTAGTTTCAAAGTTTCGAGATTTCAATGTTTCAAGGTGAACCTTGAAGATGAAAGCCCTGGAGCTGAATTCGTTGGCTCTCGCTTGCGCGCGAGCCTGTGTTACAGTGCTGCGGCTCCGCTGACGATCTCGATGATTTCCTTGGTGATCGCGGCCTGACGGGCGCGGTTCATCGTGAGCGTGAGTGAGTCGATCAGATCACCAGCGTTATTGGTGGCAGAATCCATCGCGGTCATGCGTGCGGCGTGTTCGGCGGCTACAGACTCCAACATGGCGCGATACATCTGCGCGATGACGTACTTGGGAAGCAGGGCGCGGAACAATAGCGGGCCGGGCTGCTCGTAAATGTAGTCCACCTGCGAGACGCCAAAGCCAGCGGCGTGCATGTCGATCTCGCTGGTGTCCTGCGCCTGGAGGCCGACGCCGGCGGTGGTTGCGGCTTCCGCGGCACGCTCGCGCTCTTCCCTGGACTGCTCGATTGCCTGCTCGATGTCGCGTTCGCCAATGGCGCTGATGGGCAGAACCTGCTCGACGACCAGGCGCTGCGCGATGACCGACTTGAACTCATTGAAGAGCACATAGACGGCATCGATTTCGTGATCCGTGTAGCGCTCGATGAGATCTTCGGCGATCGGCGAGACGTGGCTGAACTGCGGCACCTTGAGGATCCCGATGTGCTCGCCGGTGACCCGTACCACCGCGCTGCGCGCTTCGCTGGCGGGCTGCGCGGGATAACGGCGGCGGAAGTAGTCGCGGCCCTTGCGGCCGATACACTCGATATCCACATTGATGCCGGTCTTAGTGTCAAGGAAGCGCTGGGCCGCCTTGAGAAGGTTGGAGTTGAAGCCCCCGGCCAAACCACGATCGCCGGTGACGACGACGAGAACGATGTTGCGTTCCTCGCGGGTCTCCAGCAAGGGATGCTTTGCCTTGCCGGTTTCGGGATCGATTACGTCGGCGCGCTGATTGAGCGAGCGCAGCACGCTGGTCAGCATTTCCGCGTAGGGGCGGGCGGCCAGGGCGCGTTCCTGAGCGCGACGGAGCTTGGCGGCAGAGACCATCTTCATGGCCTTGGTAATCTGCCGCGTGCTCTTCACACTGCGGATACGACGCCGGATGTCCAGAACGTTAGGCATATTCGTTCACTCTGGCAGTTGCCCGTTAGTGAGCAGCCACGGTAGCGTGGCGCTCGGCAAGGAAGCGTTCCTTTGCTTCCTTAATGGTCTTGGCGATATCGGCCTTGATGTCGTCGTTGAGAGCCTTTTTGTCCGCGATGTTCTTGAAGAGGGCGGGATTGGAGGTTTCGACGTAGGCATACAGAGCTTTCTCGAAGGGGCGGATATCTTCCAGCGCCAGGTCATCGAGAAAGCCGTTGGTGCCGGCGTAGATCGACAGGACCTGATGGGTGAAAGGAAGCGGATCGAATTGTCCCTGCTTGAGCAGTTCGACCAGACGCGCGCCACGATTCAACTGGGCCTGCGTGGCCTTGTCAAGATCAGAGCCGAACTGCGCGAAGGCAGCCAGTTCGCGGTACTGCGCGAGTTCGAGCTTGAGGCTGGAACCGACCTGCTTCATGGCCTTGACGGCGGCTGAGAATCCGACGCGCGAAACCGAGATGCCGACGTTGACAGCTGGACGTACGCCGGAGTTGAACAGATCGGCTTCCAGGAAGATCTGACCGTCGGTGATGGAGATGACGTTGGTCGGAATATATGCCGAGACGTCGCCCGCCTGGGTCTCAATGATGGGCAGCGCAGTAATCGAACCGCCGCCAAGCTCGGCATTGAGTTTGCTGGAGCGCTCCAGCAAACGGGAGTGAAGATAAAAGACGTCGCCAGGATAGGCTTCGCGCCCCGGAGGACGGCGGAGCAACAGGGAGATTTCACGATAGGCGGCGGCGTGCTTGGAAAGATCGTCGTAAATAATCAGGGCGTGGCGCTTGGTATCGCGGAAGTATTCGGCGATAGCGGTGCCGGAGTAGGGCGCGATGTATTGCAGCGGCGCTGGATCAGAGGCCGAAGCTACGACCACGACGGTGTAGGCCATGGCACCAGCTTCTTCCAGAGTCTTGACGACCTGGGCGACCGTGGAACGCTTCTGGCCGATGGCGACGTAAACGCAGATGAGATCGCCACCCTTGTTATTGATGATGGTGTCGATGGCAATCGCGGTCTTGCCGGTCTGGCGGTCGCCGATCAGCAGTTCGCGCTGGCCGCGACCGATGGGAATCATGGCATCGATGCACTTGAGGCCGGTAGCCATGGGCTCGCGCACCGGTTGACGGTCAATGACACCGGGGGCGATGCGTTCCACCGGATTGAAGTTGTTGGTGACGATGGGACCCTTGTCATCAATGGGCTGACCGAGGGCGTTAACCACGCGGCCAATGAGAGCATCGCCGACCGGCACGCTCATGATTCTGCCGGTACGCTTGACCTCGTCGCCTTCCTTGATCTCGGTGGCTTCACCGAGCAGCACGGAGCCGACCTGATCCTCTTCGAGGTTCATGGCAAGGCCTGCGATGCCGTGCGGGAAAGAGAGCAGTTCGCCAGCCATGACCTTATCCAAGCCATGAATGCGGGCGATGCCGTCGCCAACGGAGATCACGGTGCCAACTTCATCGACGGTGATCTTGCTTTCGTAGTTTTCGATCTGCTCACGAATGAGCTGGGTAATCTCGTCTGCTTTAATCTGGGCCATTTTTACTCTCAGCTACCACCGCCTGGGATTGCCGGCAGGGCACTCAAATTGGAAATCTATCACTAGCGTATCGATCGCGAACTCTGCAGGGACTCGCGTCCCCGGTTGCTGCCGCGCCGAGAAAGTTCCGGCGCTTGGTAAAGCTAATTTTCCGTCAACTGCTGGCGAATGCGCTGCAACTGGCCGCGCACTGAACCGTCGTAAATTGTGCTACCAACCCGAACCGTAACGCCGCCGATCAACGTTGAATCCATCGCGTAATGCGGCAAGATGGTCTTTCCGGTGAGACGGGAGAGCTCGGCTAGTAATGTATCGCGCTGCCCGGGAGCCATCTCACGCGCGCTGACAATCACCGCGTCAACCCGTCCGATGCGGTGATTGAGTTCGATGTCGAATAGCTTGGAGATTTCAGGCAACAGCGAAATGCGATCCTGATCAATCAGGACGGCGATGAAGTTGCGAAGCTGACGAGCTGTGACGCCGAGGCGTGCGGTAAGCGCGTCCAGAACCTTGTGCTTCTGCTCGACTGGGATCGCGGGCGACTCCCAGACTTCGCGCAACTCGCGGCTTTCTTCAAAGGCGGCGACCAGGGAATGAAGTTGCTCGGCGACTTTGGGAGCATCCAGATTGGCGTCAGCCATCACATCGGCCAAAGCACGGGCGTAACGGCTGGATACGGCTGCCATTATTGACCATCCTTTCCGAGTTGGGCGGCGAAGCTGCGCACCAGCGCCTGATCGGTCGTGTCATCCACCTTGATTTTCTTCTCTGCGAGATCGACTGCAAGATCGGCGACAAAAGACTTGAGCTCGCGTTGCGCGGTGCGCGCGGCGGCGGCGATCTCCTGTTCGGCGGCGGCGATCACATTCTTGGCATCCTGCTCGGCGGCGGCCTTGATGCGCTGCTCCTCGATGCTGAAATCAGCCTCGGCGGCGGTGCGTATGTTGCCGATCTCGGCGTCAAGCTTAGAGAGGCGTCCTTCGATCGCACTGAGGCGCGCACTGGCGTCGGCACTGGCCTTGCGAGCCTCTGCAATCGCTTTTTGGATTTCAGTAGTGCGGGGACCGAAGCCTTGGGGAAGCACTTTGCGAACGATCCAGCCCAAAGCGGAGGCAAGAATCGTAAAGTTGATAATCGTGAAAACCCAGAACATAGCCTCTTTCGAGAGGCCGGTGAGTGATGCTGCCTTCCTCACGACGCCAGAGTACTTGAACGCGGCGTTCTCTTCCTCCTCCTCCTCGCGTGGGGCTGCATCTGCCTTTTGGATGGCTGTCGTCTGGGCGACAGCGGCAGGTTGCGAGCTGACGGTGGCCGCGACTGGCTCCTGGGAACTGGACTGGGCAACCAAGATATTCGAGGCCAACAAGAGGCCGAGAGCAAGAATAGGGATGCGGATATGTTTCGACATTATGAATTACCCGCCCACGACGGCAGCCGGACCAAGACCGGCGGACTGAAGGATAGAGTGAATAATCTGGTTGGCCATGCGGTCACTGTCGGTTTGTAGCGTGGCGCGGGCGGCGTTGACATCCTTCTGGATATCGGCTTTGGCCAGCGCAATCTGCTGCTGGGCGCGCTGACGGGCCTCGGCGACGGCGGCGGCACGGGCCTCGGTGGCCTGCTTGCGGCGATTATCCAGAGCCTTAAATACGGCCAACTGGGCTTCGCGGAGACGCGTTTCATACTCAGCGGCACGTTGAGCGGCGACAGCGATATCGGCGCGCGCTTGCTCAATTGCCCCTTGGGTACGTTTCCGGCGCTCGGCCAACATGGCCTCTAACGGCTTGTGCACGATGAAGTGATAAAGGCCATAGAGGGCAAAGAGTAGCACCACGGTGGGGATGGCGCCGAGCAGTAGTTCACCTAATTGTCTTAAAATTTCCATCTCAATATCGTGAGTGACAGCCGCGAAGTGTAGGGATTTAAACGATATCCGAGGCTACCACTCGCGAGGCGGCACTGTCAAATGTTTGCCGATCGTGTTTTAAATTTGACCCATTTTGGTTAAAAAACGGGGAAGAAACAGGACGTGCTTTCGATCTTTCTTGACTGGCGGCGCGATAGCGCTACCATAGCACACATCGCCTTCGATCCAATCCGGATCGAATGGGCCTGCGGCTGAGGAAAGTAACACCGCTCCTCACCCACAGGCCCATTTAATTTTCTTTGGAGCGCAATTGCAAGAAGAATCTTATACGATTTGCCGCCCAATGTCCGTAGCCGGGCGCAAGCACTCCGCATGGCAGAGCTAAACCCTGCAATCAGAGGGCGGACTGCTCTTTTTTTCGCCTGCAGACTTTCGGCGCGCCTTGGCCTGGTGCGCCGGCGCCACCACAAATCGGCGGAGCCGCCGGAGCAGAGACTCGGGGGCGTCGACCTCCAGTTCGACAGTTTCGTTTTCAACGTACTGACGCGAGAGAATCACGCTGCGCGACTCTAGCTGCGCCAGCGCCTTGCCATCCGACTGCGGGACTCGCAGACGGACGCGCTCAATCGGGTCCTGATCGAGATGCGCATCGACGGCGGCGAGCAGGCGCTCGAGATGAAGGCCACGAGCGGCGGAGATGTGCACATTGTCCGCGGTGTCCTTGAGGGTGGCGCGAGTAGGCTCATCGAAGAGATCGATTTTGTTGAGCACGTGGATCTGCGGCTTATCGAAGGCATCGAGATCGCGCAGTACAGACTCGACCTGCGCCATCTGCTCGGCGGCGGTTGGGCTGGTGGCGTCGGTGACCTGCAGCAGAATGGCGGCGCGCTGCACCTCCTCCAGAGTGGCCCGGAAGGCGGAGACCAGGGTGGTGGGCAGATTACGAATGAAGCCTACGGTATCGGACAGCAGCACCTCGCGGCGGGAAGGCAAGGTCACGGAGCGCAGGGTCGGGTCAAGGGTGGCAAACATGCGCGCGCTTTCGACGACGCCTGCGTTGGTGAGGGCATTGAAGAGCGTGGACTTGCCTGCATTGGTGTAGCCGACCAAGGCGACCACCGGAACGGGAATGCTTTCGCGGCGCTGACGTTGCTGTCCACGAATGCGGCGCACATCCTCAATCTGTTCCTTGACGCGCTTGATGCGGCGATGAATCTTGCGCCGGTCGGTTTCAAGCTGGGTTTCGCCCGGTCCGCGGGTACCGATGCCGCCGCCGAGCTGAGACATCTCCGCACCTCGGCCGCCGAGCCGCGGCAGCATGTACTCAAGCTGCGCCAGTTCCACCTGAAGCTGGCCTTCGCGAGTACGCGCGTGGCGGGCAAAGATATCGAGAATCAGTTGGGTGCGATCGACCACGCGGCAATGGAATTCGTGCTCCAGATTGCGCAGTTGGGAGGACGATAGTTCGTGGTCAAAGATGAGCACGCCGGCGTCAGCCATCTTGGCGGCGGCAGCAATCTCTTCCACCTTGCCACGCCCAATCAAGGTCGCCGGGTCCGGACGGTCGCGCCGCTGCAGGACCTCTCCCACGACCACCGCGCCGGCACTTGTGGTCAGCTCACGCAGTTCCGCAAGCGACTCCTCGGCGTTGAACGGCACGGCGTGGTCTTCGGCTTCCAGATGCAGCGTTTTGGCGGCGGACTTAGCCTGAAGCGCCTGCGGAGGAATGCGCGCAGGCTTATGCGCAGAGTCGTCCTGCGCCTCGGCTCCGCCCTGGGAGCGGGCGTGAGGACGGTTGCGAAATTCGACTCCGACGAGAAATGCACGTTCCGGCTCGCCCGGAATACGGGGCCGCTCGGCTGCGGCTACAGCGGTTTCCAGGGAACTAGGCAAACGACGCTCAGCGATAGCTCACCCCTGCGACGTGGAGGAAACGGGCGTGGGAGGCACCACCGGAGAAGCCGCAGGCGAGGTCGCGGTCGAAGCTACATGGGGCGGGCGCTCAAGATGGGGCGCGCGCGCCATGACAACGGTGGAGATGGCGTGTTTGAAGATCAGTTGTTCCTGATTGTTGGTCTCGAGCACGACGGAATACTTATCGAACGAGCGGATGCGGCCTGACAACTTGACGCCGCTGAGCAGGTAGATAGTGATAACGGATTTGTCTTTCCTCGCAGTGTTGAGGAAGGAATCTTGTATGTTCTGTGCCGGCTTGCTTTCCATCGATCACTCTCTCCTTCAAATAGAACAGCCAGAAAACCAGAAGCACCGCCTCCGGATGAAATGGAAACGGGTTGAACCCTGTCCGGTATAGGGAAGTTCGCGTCTGCCGGACAGCCAATACGATACGGCCTATGCGGCGCAATTTCAACTTGGATGCGATTTTGTTAAGCAGAGTTCTATCCGGAGCCGCCCGAATCGACCGTTTTGGGAGGGCGGAGAGCCGACCGCGAGCAAATGTAGGCTACCCACGTCTTTGCCGCCCGATGGAATGCATCGAATAGGTGCCGGGGATAGGTACTGGCGATCCATTCGTTCATGGGCAGGGGTAAGCATGTCATTCATGCCGTTAGACACTTCGGTTCCTTGGGGCAGCCCGCTTGCGGCGGGGCGGGAGCGGCACGATCTTCGGGAGCTTTCCATTGGATATGGGCTCATTCTGTTGGCGGTGTGGACACCTCATCCTTGGCAATGGCCGGTGAATCTGGCTGCCCTAGCCTGGGTATTCATAGCTACGGTAGTTTCATCCGACGGGTGGAGCGCGCTGGGCCTGCGGCTTTCCGGTACGCTGCGTTCGCTGTGGGTTGTCGGCTTAGCGCTGTTGCTGGCGGCGGCAGCCGTCAGCGTGGCGGGCAGACTCCACACGCTGCATCTCCCGGGCACTCCGATGCTGTTCGTCCAACGCTACTGGGGCTATACGCTTTGGGCCTTTCTGCAGGAGTTTCTGCTGCTGGGTTTCATCCTGCCGCGGTTGCTGCGGCTGTTGCCGGGGAGAAACGCAGCAGTATTGGCGGCAGCAGGGCTATTCGCATTTGCACATCTGCCGAACCCGATCCTGACGCCAGCGACATTGATCTGGGGACTGGCTGCGGCTTCGCTTTTCCTGCGCTATCGTAACGTATATACCTTGGCCCTGGCGCACGCGATCTTCGGAATCTCGATCGCCATCACCATCCCCGGGCCAGTCACCCATCATATGAAGGTGGGACTTGGCTACCTGATGTATCGTCCATCAGAGCACCATCACTACGGGCAGAAAAGCTGGAGTTCCCGCCTCGGACCGAGACTTGGACCCGCGTGCAGCAAACCTTCCGGTGTATAGCCTGCGACCTGAGCCGCCATCCGCGCATCCAACCCGTATGACTACGGGGGAAATAACCGTTCAGGGGTCAGCATGACTAAAAGCATCAGCGAGCGCGGCTACACCAGGGCCGATGTCCTGGTCTCCACAGACTGGGTCGAGGAACACCTGAAAGATCCGAAGATTCGCATCGCCGAATCCAACGAAGACCCGCTTCTGTATAGCTCCAATCATATTCCCGGCGCAGTTGAAATTGATTGGACGAGGGACCTCAACGATCCGGTCCGGCGGGATTATCTCGGGCGTTCCGCGTTCGACAAGCTGATGCGCAGAATGGGTGCGACCCGGGAAACGACGATCGTTTTGTATGGCGACAAGAATAACTGGTGGGCGACCTATGCCTTCTGGGTGCTGCAACTGTTCGGCCACACCAACGCCAAGATCATGGACGGCGGACGGCTGAAGTGGATCAAAGAGAACCGGCCGGTTTCGCGCGAGGTTCCTAAGTATCAGGCCAGCAACTACCAGGCACCGGAGCGCGACGACATTCGATTCCGCGCCTTCCGCGATCAAACCCTCAAACACCTGGAGCAAAAGCTGCCAATGATCGATGTGCGCAGTCCGGAAGAGTACCGGGGAGAGCGTCTGCACATGCCGGACTATCCGAATGAGGGCGCACTGCGCGGCGGGCATATACCGGGAGCGGTGAGTATTCCCTGGGGGCGAGCGGTGAACCAGGAAGACGGCACATTCAAAGATGCCGCCGAACTGCGGAAGATCTACATGGAAGAGAACAAGCTGCGCCCCGAGGACGATGTGATCGCTTACTGCCGGATTGGGGAGCGGAGCAGTCACACGTGGTTTGTGCTGCGCTACCTGCTGGGCTTTCACAAGGTGCGGAATTACGACGGTAGCTGGACAGAGTGGGGAAACTTGGTGAACGTTCCGGTGGAAAATCCGAGTGCCGAGGCGCGGGATGAAGCCGCTGCCTAAGCGGCTGGAAGACTTTCTATCTACGCTGGAGAACCTCGATCGTAGTGAGCGCATTGAGATGTTGATCGAGGTGGCGGACCAGTTCAGGCCAGTGCCGTCACGGATTGCGCAACGGCCTTATGCGGCAGAACACCGCGTTCCGGGTTGCGAATCCGAGGCGTACGTCTGGTCAGAGGCGAGCGGGGAGGGCGCGCTGACCTTCCACTTCGCGGTGGAGAATCCGCAGGGAATCTCCGCCATGGCGCTGGCAGAAATTTTGCGGCAATCGCTCTCCAACGCGCCGCTGGAGGAAGTCGCCGCGGTGCCAGCGGATGTCGTGTACCGCATCTTCGGTAATGAGCTTTCGATGGGCAGGTCTCTCGGGCTGATGGGAATGGTGAATATGATTCGG
>CAZLZA010000045.1:0-40450 GCA_964563875.1 uncultured Acidobacteriaceae bacterium | reverse complement strand
GAGGAAGAATGGATGCGCAAGGCGGAGCTGGCAGTCAGCAAGGGAGACGACCGGTTGGCCCGCGCTGGACTGGATCGCGCGATGAGCTACAAGCAACTGGCGGAAAACTTTGTGGAACAGATGGAAGACCAGAAAACCCAGGTGGAAGTGCTGAAGGATGCGTTGAACGCACTGGGCCGGAAGATTGCAGAGGTCGAGGGACAGGCCGACGTGTTGATCGCGCAGCATCGCCGCACCAAGGCGGTGGGGCGGGCGGCGGACGCCAGCCAAAAAGCATCTTCGACCGATCAGACTGGAGCCTTTCGACGCATGAGCAACAAGGTGATGCGCGAGGAAGCGGTGACGCAGGCGGCGGTGGAGTTGAGCGGAGAGGAGATCGAGCGACGGTTCGAGAAGATCGAGCGGGAGCAGGAGATCGAACGCATGCTGCAGGAACTGAAACAGCGAAAGAGCCTGACCGCATAAGAGTGTAGTTCCAACTTCACCCCTTCGCGATGCAGCAGTAAAAGACCACCCCGGGGATCAACCGGGGTGGCGGAGAAAGTAACCGTGGTGGAAATCTTTACTGTCTATGACCGAAACTATAGCAGTGTTCCGATTGTCTGATAGGATAAATCTGCTTATCAGACAAGTTTATACATTATCTCTTTGTAAGCGGCAGAGTGTGAGCATCCAAGCTGGGTGCCATGAGGTTTACTTCGATTTGGTGACGGCGATTGCGCCCGGATTGGTGATGGCACCTTGCGCCGCCGAGGTCACCAGTGCGGTGTATTTTGCATAGACGCCGCTGCGGTAGACCGGAGGACGGGGAAGGTACTGACTCAGACGCTGCTGGAGAGTTGCAGGATCAACCTCGACCTCGAGTTTGCGGGTGGCGATGTCGATGTGGATGACGTCGCCCTCATGGATGGCGGCGATGGGACCACCAAGCGCCGCTTCGGGCGAGACATGACCGATCATGAGGCCGCGGGTCGCGCCGCTGAATCGTCCATCGGTAATGAGCGCGACACTGCCGCCGAGACCCTCGCCGACGATGGCGGCGGTAACCCCGAGCATCTCCCTCATGCCGGGACCGCCCTTAGGACCTTCATTGCGAATTACCACCACGTCTCCGCTGCGAATCGTCTTGGCGGTGACTGCGTTCATGGCTTCCTCTTCACTTTCAAAGACACGCGCTGGACCGGTATGGCTGAGGCGCTCATGGCCGCTGATTTTGGCGACGCAGCCCTCGGGTGCGATGTTGCCGCGGAGGATGACCAGGCCGCCGGACTTCTTCAGCGGACGGTCCGACGGAACGATCACGGCTTGCCCGGGAGTTTCGGATGCGGCGGCGGCCTCCTCGGCAATGGTCTTGCCGGAGACGGTGATGGCGTCGCCGTGGAGCAGGCCGAGCTCGAGCAGACGCTTGGCGAGCAGGCGATTGCCACCGGCCTGATGCACGTCGGCGGCGACGAAGCGGCCAGAAGGTTTGAGGTCAGCAAGAATAGGGGTGCGCTCGCTGACCGCCTGGAAATCATCGATGTCGAGGGGAACGCCTGCCTCGCGCGCGATGGCGAGCAGGTGCAGCACGGCGTTGGTGGAACCGCTGGTGGTGGCGACCGATGCGATCGCATTGCGAAACGCGTCGGGGGTCAGGATGTCGAGTGGACGCATACTGTTGCGCAGGAGGTTCATGATGACCTCGCCGCAACGCAGGGCGACGATATCTTTTTCCGGAGAGAGCGCGGGAACGCTGTTGAAGCCCATCGGCGAGAGGCCGATCAGTTCCATGACGGTGGACATGGTATTGGCCGTGTACTGGCCGCCGCAGGCTCCGGCACCGGGGCAGGCGACATTTTCGAGCGCTTTCAACTCGTCATCGCTGATCTTGCCGGCGGCATTTGCGCCCACAGCCTCAAAGACATCCTGAATGGTGACATCCTTGCCCTGGAATCTGCCGGGAGCGATGGTGCCGCCGTACAGGATGAAGCCGGGAAGGTTGAGGCGGGCCAGAGCCATGGCCGCAGCGGGAATGGTTTTATCGCAGCCGACGATGCAGACTACGGCGTCAAAGAGTTGGCCGCGACAGACTAGCTCGATGGAGTCGGCGATGATTTCGCGGCTTACCAGGGAAGCGCGCATTCCCTCCGTACCCATGGTTTCGCCATCGCTGATAGCAATGGTATTGAATTCCATGGGGGTGCCACCGGCGAGGCGGATGCCTTGCTTGACCTTCGCGGCCAGTTCGCGCAGGTGGGAGTTGCAGGGCATGGTTTCAATCCAGGTATTGGCCACGCCAATGATCGGCTTCGCCAGGTCGGCATCGGTGTAGCCGACGGCCTTGAACATGGCGCGGGCAGGAGCGCGGTCGCGACCGTCGGTAATATTGCGGCTTCGATGTTTCAGATCCATAAATGGTGAGATGACAAAAACGGCAGGGAAGCGATGAAAATGCCGCGCGTCGAGGGGACGCGCGGCACAGAAAACCGACCGGGATGCTAATTACGCATTCACGACTTTGGTATCCTTCTTCACGGTGCTCTTGGTGGCGTTGGGCAGCCAGTCCATCATGCCGCGCAGCCGGGCTCCGACTTCTTCGATCGGGTGCTTCTTTTCGGCTTCGCGAAGCTCGGTGAAGTGTTTGTTGCCGCTACGGTGCTCGGCGATAAATTCGCGGGCGAATTCGCCACTCTGAATGTCAGCTAACACCTTCTTCATGGCCTGACGGGAGGGCTCGCCGACAACGGCTTCGCCACGGGTCAGGTCGCCATACTCGGCGGTGTTGGAGATGGAGTAGCGCATCCGGTCCATGCCGCCTTCGTAGATCAGATCGACGATCAGCTTGATCTCATGGAGACATTCGAAGTAGGCGATCTCGGGCTGGTAGCCAGCCTCGACCAGAGTTTCAAAGCCCTTCTTGATCAGCGAGGTGAGTCCGCCGCAAAGAACAGCCTGCTCGCCAAAGAGGTCGCTCTCGGTTTCTTCCTTGAAAGTGGTCTGCAGCACGCCAGCGCGGGTGGAGCCGATGCCGTCAGCGTAGGCGAGGGCGAGTTCGTGAGCGTTGCCGCTGACATCCTGATACACCGCGATAAGGGCGGGAACGCCGCGGCCTTCAGTGTACTGACGGCGAACGAGGTGACCGGGGCTCTTGGGCGCAATCATCACGACATCGACGTCGGCCGGTGGCTCGATGGTCTTAAAGGTAACGGCAAAGCCGTGGGAGAAGCCAAGCACCTTTCCCTTGGTGAGATAGGGCCGGATTGACTCGGCGTAAAGTTCACCCTGAGTTTCATCGGGCGTGAGAATCTGGAGATAGTCGGCGCGCTTGGCCGCTTCGGCGGGTGCGAGAACCTCGAAGCCAGCCTCGCGGGCGCGCTTCGCACTTCCGCGCTCGGGGTCCAGACCGATGATGACGCTATATCCGCTTTCACGCAGGTTGAGCGCCTGGGCATGACCCTGACTACCGTATCCGAAAACGGCAATGGTTTTGCGCTTCAGCGCATCGGGTTTGGCGTCGTGGGCGTAAAAGATAGTGGCCAAGGAGTCTCCTTTGATATGAAAAACCGACCGTCCGGTCGGTTTTCAAGATGCTCTGCCATTTTGGATCGCTATGTCAATGGCTAATCTTAAAAACTAATAGTATCAGAGATGCGAATACTGTGTGGTTTCAGAGCCAAGCGGCAGCTCCGCGCAGTGCATACTGCATGAGTCAGTATAACAATATGGAAGTCTCGCGTCTTACTTTGGGATTCGAAGGGCGATTTCAGGATCGGCTCTGCTCCATGGAACGGTGGCGCAGGTGGGCGAGGGAAAGCCCGGAGCGGTGGTGCTGATCGACTCAGATCGCGGGCAACCATGGGGGGTGCCGCAGCCGATCATCCCAGAGCAACCGTGGCATTCGTGGAGTAGAAGGCGGTTAGCGAGCGAGCGGCAAGGTGAAAGAGAAGACGGAGCCTCGGCCCGGTTGAGTAGTCAGGGAGATGGTCCCGCCGTGAGCTTCGGCAATGGCTTTGGCGATGGCGAGGCCCATTCCTGTGCCCTGCACGCTGTGGCGCAGGCCGCGTCCGCGATAAAATTTGTCGAAGACCATGCTCTGATCGATGCTATCGATCCCCTGTCCCTGATCCGCGACGCTGGTAACCATCATATTTCCCTGCACTTCGGCGGTGATCGTGATGGGCGTACCGCGGGGCGAATACTTACCGGCGTTATCCAGCAGTTGAGAAAGGATCTCCTCGGCTTGACGCAGGTCCATGTTCACCCGAGGTAACGAGTCGCTTACGTTGACTTTCACTTCGTGGCGCGCGAGGGTGTTTTGGTTGGTTTCAAGAGCGGCATCGATTGCCTCGCGAATGTGATGTGGTTGAAGGTTTAGTTCCACGGCGTGAGCGTCAAGCTGAGCCATTTGCGCAGCCTCGCCCACCAGCCGGTCCAGACGATCACTCTCTTCATTAATGATGGTCAGCAGTTCCTTGCGCGAGGTCTCGTCGAGTTCGGCATCACCGAGGAGCGACTGTGCAGATGCCTTGATGGCGGTAAGAGGCGTGCGAAAGTCATGGGTGACCGAATCGAGAAGGATGGAACGGAGGCGTTCGCTTTCGCGACCGGCCTCTGAATGGGCCAGCTTTTCGACGGCTCCGGCGCGTTCAATGGCGATGGCGACGAGGCTGCCAATGGCTTCCAGGCTTTCAGTTGAAAGGTTTCCACCGATCACGGCGAGAGTTCCGACGGAGCGGAGGCCAATCCGAAGAGGCCGGATGCGAAGCTTCTTGGCTGGGTCGTTGACCGGCTCCCCGCGGCTGCTGACTCGCTGCAGATCCTCGCTGGAGATGAGCTCTTGCGCACGCAGGTCCGAGTAGTACACCTTTTTGCTGTGGATGGAATACATTCCGGCGAAGTCCGCGCCAAAGGTCTCAACCACCTTGATAGGGATTGCGTTCAGCAGGCCAAGCACATTGTCAGCGGTCAGCATGTGCTGGCTGAAAGCGTAGAGCTGCTCCAGTTCCCGCCGCCGGTTGGTCGCGTTGATGGTCTCCCGGCGCGCCCGCTCGGAGAGCTGGCTGGCGATGACTGCAGTGAGCAGAAAAGTGAATAGCGCAATCCAGTTCTGGGGGTCAGCGACGGTGAAGGTTCCAATGGGTGGGAGGAAATAGAAGTTGTAGGCCAGGGTTGCGACGACGGAAAGAAAGATCGCACAGCGCAGTCCCCACGCGGCGGAAACTATCAGCACGGCGAGAAGGAAGGCAAATCCGGCGGTACTGGCATTGGCGTGCAGGAAACGGCATAACGGGACCAGCACGGCCACCAAAGCACCGGAAGCAAGATAGCGGATGACGTGGGTCAGCAGGTTCTTATTCACAGCTCGGAATTGTAGCCTATTCGACAATTCCTAGTTCTTGATTGACAATAAGCGCGGTATGGCAAAGACCCCCGAACAGTGGCTGGAAGAGACCGCACCAACGAAGAAGCGAGGGCTTTTCAAACTTTTCCTCGGCTACGCCCCTGGTGTTGGCAAGACCTACAGCATGCTGAGCGAGGGCATCCGGCGCTATAGCCGCGGTGAAAACGTGGTGGTCGGAGTGGTGGAGAGCCACGGTCGTCCGGCAACCGCGGAGCTTGCCGCACGCCTTCCCGCCGTGCCACGGAAGCAACTAGTCTACAAGGGAACCACCTTCGATGAGATGGATGTTGATGCGATCCTGGAACTCCATCCCGAGATCGTGCTGGTGGACGAACTGGCTCATACCAACGTGGAAGGCAGCAAGCACCGTAAGCGCTATGAAGACGTAATGGAACTGCTGAACGCGAACATCGATGTGATTTCAACGATGAACGTGCAGCATATTGAGAGTGTGACCCCGATTGTAGGACGCATCACGGGGGTTGTGGTGCGCGAAACGGTTCCCGATTGGGTGATGCAGCGAGTGGACGAAATCGTTCTCTCCGATTTGACCCCAGAAGCGCTCCAGGCCCGCATGAGACGCGGGGATATCTATCCGCTGGAACGAAGCGATCGTGCGCTCTCGAACTTTTTCCGTCCGGGGAATCTGATTGCACTACGGGAATTGGCATTGAGGCAGGTTGGCAGCGTGGTGGACCGCAGCCTCGAACGCTACATGGAGAAGGAGCATATCGAGAACCGCACGCCGTTGACGGAGCGGATTGCGGTGTGCATCAGCTCGAATCCGGTGGCGCAATACCTGATTGCGCGCACCGCCAGAATGGCGGAGAGGATCGGAGCGGAGTTCTTCGTACTCTACGTGGACATTGGCAGTGACGATACTCCGGAACGCCGCCGGACGCTGGAGGAAAACATCCGCTTTGCCGAAAATCTCGGCGCACAGATCGTGAAAACCAGGGGAAAAAGAGTCGCGGCGGAAGTCGCAAAGATTGTGCGGGACAGGCATATTACGCAGGTTGTGTTTGGCCGCTCGGCGGTGACCGGATGGAGAAAATTCCTCTACCTTACGGCCATTCATGATTTTCTGCGCGATGCGCCGGCGGTGGACGTGCACATTGTGACTCAGGAGCCAAAATGATGACGACGAGCAACGACGCGCGCAACATTCTGGTGGTGGACGATGAGTCGCAGATTACGCGGGTGCTGCGGACCACGCTTTCCGGCCATGGTTACCTGGTGCGGACCGCAGCCGACGGCGACGAGGCGCTGGAGGTGATGCGGGAATGGACCCCGGATCTGGTGATTACCGATCTGTCGATGCCGAACATGGGAGGGCTGGAGCTGTGCCGCAGAATCCGAAGTAAGTCCGCGGTTCCCATCATCGTGCTCTCAGTCCGAGGCGAGGAGAAGCCGAAGGTTGAGGCCCTGGATTCGGGAGCAGACGACTACGTGACCAAGCCCTTCAATATCAACGAGCTTGTGGCCCGGGTGCGCGCCGGGTTGCGGCGGGCTAGCCGTCCGACGCAGGAAGAAAACGCGGGCAAGATCGATGCCGGTGATTTTCACATTGATTTGAATACGAGATTGGTGACGGTACGAGGTCGGGAGGTCCGGCTGACTCCGAAGGAATTTGATCTGCTCAGCTATCTGGCGAAAAACCCTGGAAGAGTGATTACTCATCACACGCTGTTGGCCGCGGTGTGGGGTGGAATGAGCACACAACAGCCGGAGTACCTGCACGTGTTCATGAATCATCTGCGCAAAAAACTTGAGCCGGAGGATGGTTCGGTTCGCTATATCGTGACGGAGAAGTGGGTCGGCTACCGCTTCGAGCCTGGCGATCAGAAATAATCGCGCCCTCCTGACCACAGCCCCTCGACAAGCGTTGGTTTCCTGGCGTGCCGACCCATCCCTCACCGTCTGCGCCTACATTTAGAAAGTTTTTAGGCACTCTTTATTTGTGCTTTAGGCGAGCTGATATCCAATCGAACTGAAGGCTGGTTGAGCAGAGTGAATGGCTCTCCTGCCTGGGAGGTTCGTATGTTGGTCCTGGCGATGTTTCTCTCGATCGGTTTCGCTGCCGTGCTCTTCCTGCTTCGATTCCTTTTCGCGCTTGATTCCGAAATCAGTTCTGAACGCAAGCGCTCGAAGACGAGAGTTGACCACATCACCGCCTATCGGACTCCATCTGGAATTCTAGTCTATGGGACGGCTCCGGCTCTCACCTTGGCTCACTCCAACTCGTGGCGGCCGGACGTTCGCGTGCGTCCGATTTCCACTGATTCGCGCGAGAGGAATTCTCAGCTGAAGGAAGCGTAAGAGGGATCGAATGTTCGTCGAAGCAGTTTTGCCCAGAATGCCGAATCGGAACACGTTTAGGAACTTTTTAGGAACTCTTTAGCCCAGGATTATAGCCAATCCAATCCAATTGAATCAGGGGAGAGCAGCGGATTTTCGCAGCTGCGATTCGGGAGAGCAACGATGCAGGATCTAGGGTTCGTAGTAATAACGATTGTTTTCTTCGTTGTATCGATCGGTTACGTTCACTTTTGTGAGCGCATCAGATAAGGGAGATTTACATGGAAACGATCGTAATGCTTGCGGTGACCGTGCTGATGCTGGTGTATCTTTTCTACGCATTATTGCGTCCGGAGAAATTCTAAGATGACCATCAACGGATGGTTGCAAATTTTGTTTTTCCTCCTGCTTATCCTGGCCGTTACGAAGCCACTTGGCGTCTTCATGACGCACGTGTTTAATCGCGAGAAGACGTTTCTCGATCCGGTGTTGCGGCCGGTCGAGAAGCTGATTTACCGCACGACGGGCGTGGATGAAGCACGCGAGATGGGCTGGATCGAATACGCAGTCGCCATGCTGCTGTTCAGCCTTGTCTCGATGCTGCTGCTCTACCTGATTCAGCGCGTGCAGGGATTCCTGCCATTCAATCCGCAGAAGCTTGGATCGGTCAATCCTCCCAACCTGGCGTTTAATACCGCGGCATCGTTTACGACGAATACAAACTGGCAGGCCTACTCTGGTGAAACAACGATGAGCTATTTCACCCAGATGGCGGGGCTTGCCTATCACAACTTTGTTTCGGCAGCGACTGGCATTGCGCTGGCCATTGCGTTTATTCGCGGCCTGGCGCGGCGCGAGATGAAGACGATCGGAAACTTCTGGGTGGATCTGGTTCGCTGTACGTTGTGGGTGCTGCTGCCGTTCTGCGTGGTGGGCGCGCTGGTGCTGGTGTCGCAGGGAGTGGTGCAGAATCTGCGGCCCTACGACGCAGTGAAGATTGTGGAAGCGCAGCAGGTTCCGCATCTGGGTGCCGATGGCAAGCCTGCGGTGGACGCCAACGGCAAGCCGGTGATGGACACAGTGACCGATCAGACAATTGCGCAAGGGCCCGTGGCCTCGCAGGAGTTTATCAAGGAGTTTGGAACCAACGGTGGCGGATTCTTCAACGCCAACAGCTCTCATCCGTTTGAGAACCCAACACCTTTCTCGAATTTGGTTGAGATGTTTGCCATCTTTGCTCTTGGCTCGGGGCTCACTTATACCTTGGGCCGCATGACCGGTTCGCAGCGGCATGGCTGGGCGGTGTGGGGAGCGATGGTCGCTCTGTTTCTGGCGGGAATTACGGTCGCCTACTGGGCGGAGGCGCGGGGCAATCCGCTGTTGCATGGCGTAGATCAACACGCGAGCGCGATGCAGACGGGCGGCAACATGGAAGGCAAGGAGGTGCGCTTCGGAATCGCTAACACCGCGCTCTTTGCCACGGCCACCACGGACACCAGTTGCGGCGCAGTCAACGGCTGGCACGATTCGTTTACTCCCCTGGGCGGAATGGTTCCGCTCGTCAACATCTCACTGGGTGAGGTCATCTTCGGAGGCGTCGGCTCGGGGATGTACGGCATGATGATCTTCATCATTCTGACCGTATTCATCGCAGGGCTGATGGTTGGGCGAACGCCGGAGTATCTGGGCAAGAAGATTGAGGGATACGAGGTGAAGATGGCAATGCTGTTCGCGCTCATCTTCCCGCTTATTATTTTGTCATTGACTGCAATCTCAAGCGTGGCGGGGTTTGGTACGTCGTCGATTGAGAATCCGGGACCGCATGGGCTCTCAGAGATTCTCTATGCGTTCACCTCGGCGGCCGGGAACAACGGGTCGGCGTTCGGCGGACTCAACGCCAACACCGCCTGGTACAACATTGCGATCGGCTTGGCGGCGCTTGGCGGGCGCTTCCTGATGAAAATCCCGATGCTAGCCATCGCCGGCAGCCTTGCGGAGAAGAAATATGTTCCGCCGTCGGTCGGTACATTCCCGGTTACCACGCCATTGTTCAGCGTGCTGCTAATTGGAGTCATTCTTATTCTGGGTGCGCTGACGTTCTTCCCCGCACTCAGCCTCGGTCCAGTTCTTGAGCACCTGCTGATGACTGCAGGAAAGACTTTCTAAGGGAAATCATGTCGACCACATCGAAAAGTCGTAAGTCTATCTGGGATCTAGCGATCGTTCGCCGAGCGGCGATTGATTCCGTACTCAAGCTCAACCCACGCAAGATGATGGGCAATCCGGTCATGTTTGTGGTTGAGGTGGGTAGCGTGATCACGAGCATACTACTGATTCTGCGCCCGCACGAGGCATTCAAATTTAATCTTCAGATCACGCTCTGGCTCTGGTTCACCGTAATGTTCGCCAACTTTGCCGAAGCCATGGCGGAGGGGCGCGGCAAAGCACAAGCGGACACACTTCGCAAGGCCCGCTCGGAAACCGTAGCGAATCGCCTGGGCGCCAACGGGAAGGTGGAGCAGGTTGCAAGCTCCAGCCTGCGCGCTGATGACGTTGTGCTGGTCTCAGCCGGAGAGTTTATTCCCGGAGACGGTGAGATCATCGACGGCATTGCGTCCGTTGATGAGTCGGCCATCACTGGTGAATCGGCTCCGGTAATTCGTGAATCTGGCGGCGACCGTTCGGCAGTTACCGGCGGCACACGAGTACTGTCAGATCAGATCAAGGTGAAAATCACCTCTAACCCCGGCGAGACTTTTCTTGACCGAATGATCGCCCTGGTCGAAGGCGCCGAGAGACAGAAGACGCCGAATGAGATAGCACTGAATATTCTGCTTGCCGGACTGACGATCGTCTTTCTGTTGGCAGTGGTCACGCTACAGCCATTTGCAATTTACTCCGGTTCTCCACAAACCGTATTCGTATTGGTCTCGCTGCTGGTGTGCCTGATTCCCACGACGATTGGCGGACTGCTCTCGGCCATCGGTATTGCGGGCATGGACCGGTTGGTACAACATAACGTGCTCGCCATGTCCGGACGCGCCGTGGAAGCCGCGGGCGACGTCAATACTCTGCTGCTCGATAAGACCGGCACCATCACGCTGGGCAATCGCCAGGCGTCACGCTTTGTACCGGCACCGGGAGTTTCGGAAGCGGAGCTAGCAGATGCAGCGCAACTCTCTTCGCTGGCGGATGAAACGCCGGAAGGACGCTCGATTGTGGTATTGGCGAAGGAGAAGTACAACCTTCGCGGCCGTGAGTTGCAGGACCATCACGCCGAATTTGTGCCCTTCACGGCACAGACCAGAATGTCCGGGGTGAACTTGAATGGCTTCCAGATCCGCAAGGGATCAGCGGATGCAATCGAGCGTTTTGTGCGCGAAAGCTCAGGGGTGTTCGCACCGGAAGTCCGGGCCCTAGTGGACGAAGTTTCTCGCGCGGGAAGCACTCCGCTGGTGGTGGCAGAGCGGCAGCGCGGAGCGCTGGGAGTGATCGAACTGAAAGACATCGTCAAGGGCGGGATGCGCGAGCGCTTCGATCAACTGCGGGCGATGGGAATTCGCACGGTGATGATTACCGGCGACAACCCATTAACGGCAGCGGCGATCGCCCGCGAGGCTGGCGTGGATGACTTTCTTGCCCAGGCGACACCGAAGGACAAGATGGATCTGATCCGCAAGGAACAGGCCGATGGAAAGCTGGTCGCGATGACCGGGGACGGCACCAACGATGCTCCCGCACTGGCGCAGGCCGATGTGGGGGTGGCGATGAATTCCGGGACCCAGGCGGCAAAAGAGGCCGGAAACATGGTCGATCTGGATTCCAATCCGACCAAGTTGATCGAGATCGTGGGCATCGGCAAGCAACTGCTGATGACGCGTGGAGCGTTGACAACGTTTTCAATTGCAAATGACGTTGCGAAGTACTTTGCGATCATCCCAGCGATGTTTGCCGCAACCTTCCCGGTGCTGAACGCGCTGAACATCATGCACCTGAAGACGCCGCAGTCGGCAATTTTGTCGGCGGTCATCTTCAACGCGCTGATCATCATTGCCCTGATCCCATTGGCGCTGAAGGGCATCCAGTATCGTCCGATGGGTGCAGCGGCACTGCTGCGCCGCAACCTGCTCATCTATGGCGTGGGTGGAATTATCGCGCCATTTATCGGCATCAAGATTATTGACATTCTGATTACAAGCGCTGGGCTAGCGTAGGACGAGGCGGACGATGAAACGCAATCTCATTACTGCGATATTGATGACCGTAGTTACAACGATTCTGTTCGGGCTTGTATATCCGCTGGTGGTCACAGGTCTGGCGCAGATTCTGTTCCATGACAAAGCGAACGGACAGTTGATTGTGCAGGGCGGCAAGGTGATCGGCTCGCGGATCATCGCGCAGCCATTTACCGGCGCTGGATATTTTCATCCCCGGGGATCGGCGGCGGGAACGAATGGATACGACGCAGCAAACTCTGGTGGAACGAATTATGGTCCGACGAACCAGAAGTTAGTGGACCGCGTAAAAGCTGACGTAGCCGCGGCCCGGAGCGAAAATCCTACGACGCCGGTTCCAGCAGACTATGTGACTACATCGGCTTCCGGACTGGACCCGCACATCAGTCCTGCTAATGCCGAATTCCAGGCACCGCGCGTGGCCAAGGAGCGCGGCATCAGCGTGGATAAAGCGCAGGAATTGATCCGTCAGCACACGGAAGAACGGCAGTTCCACTTTCTGGGGGAAGCTCGGGTAAACGTGCTCGAATTGAACCTGGATCTGGACTCGAAATATCCCATGCAGCAAAGAGCGTCACGTTAAGAGCGACGACCGCAAGAACTTGGGAGATGGCCTCTTTGAAGAGGCCATTTTTCTGCGCGATTGAAATGGCGTGCAGTAGGGGTGTATGTTCAGCCCTACCATGAGGAATTTTCCATACACTGGCACTCCTGAGGACAGGCGCGCGCAAGGGCAGGAGCGGCGCAAACAGATGAAGCGGCCAGATCACGGGCAATGGGATGCGAAGCAGCGTCGCCATGATCCGCTGATGTTGATGCAAGCAAGCATGCGCGGACGGGTGCCGTCACTGGTCCATCTGAAGTATGAACGGATGCTGGCATCTCCCTTTGGGTATTTTCGCGGAGCCGTTCCGGTGATGGCGGCGGACCTGGCGCTGCTGCCCAACACCGGTATCGTGAACCAAATCTGCGGAGATGCTCACGTGCGCAACCTGGGAGCGTACGCGGCTCCCGACGGCCGGCTGGTTTTTGATATTAATGACTTTGACGAGACGACGAAGGCACCTTTCGAGTGGGACCTGAAGCGCCTGGCGGCGAGCCTGGTATTGGCGGGCAGGGAAGCCGGGGCGAAGAACTGCTTCGCCATGGATGCAGTGCTTGCATTTTTCGAGCGCTACCGGAAATGCGCACACAGCTTCGCGGAGATGCCGGTCCTGGAAATTGCGCGGTACCAGGTGCATCGCTTGACGAAGGTCGAGCCGGTTTCAGCGGTGCTGATGAAGGCCGAGCGGGCGACTCCGGCGCATACTCTGGAGACCTTGACGATACCGGCAAAGAAAGTGGCGGGACGCATCTTCCGCGAGAATAAGCCTTTGCTATCACGCGTCAGTGGCTCGCAGGCGCGCCAAGTGCTCTCTGCGATGAAGGAGTACCGCGGAACACTTTTGCCGGAGCGGCAACATATTCTGGAGCAGTACCGGCCCATCGATGTGTGCTTCAAAGTAGTTGGTACAGGCAGTGTGGGGACCCGTGATTACTGCATTTATCTGGAAGGCAATGGTCCCGGCGACCCGCTGTTTCTTCAAATCAAGGAAGAGGTGGGATCGGCCTACCTGCCTTACGTGAACGATGGGAAGAAAGCGCACTGGGGCCGGGCAGTCGCCGAGGGGCAGCGCGCGATGCAGATGCAGTCCGATCCGTTCCTAGGATGGACGACGATTGAAAATCGCGACTATCTGGTGCGGCAACTGAATGACCACAAGGCTTCGATTGCAGTGGAGGAACTGAAGGGAGCGGGCCTGATTGCCTATGCGGAGGTTTGTGGAGAATTGTTGGCGCGTGGACACGCCCGCTCTGGCGATGTGCAGATCATTGTGGGATATCTCGGCAGCGGCGGAAGCTTCGGGGAGGCGTTGGTGAATTTTGCCGTGGCTTATGCCGATCAGACTGAGGCGGACTGGGAGACACTGCGCAAGTCGCATCACGCATCTGGTGCTGCCCGGAGGAAGGATGCAGCAACGAAGAAGTGAGCGGGGATGCTCCCGGCAAAGCAGATGAGTTCGTCCCCGAGGAGGTGGCTCCTCCGCGACGGAGGAGCCACGCGACTAGGTGTTTGAGGCTTCCATGGCAATTGCCCGCGGGAAGAGAATATTGTTCTCCAGGTGAATGTGCTGATGTAGATCCTGCTCTAATTCTTTGAGGCCGTCGAAAAATGCGTGATAGGTCGGGCAGGCGTCCGGCGGCGTAGTGAAATGGTTGCTCAGGTCTTTGATCTCGGCGAGCAACATTCCGGCCGCTTCGTGCTCCTGGGTCATCATCTCGATTGGATTTGCGACAGTTCCAAAGCAGCCGTAGGGATTCGGGCCGCCCTCGGCCAAGGCGCGCTCCAGGTTTGTGATGTAGGGAAACAGGATCGTCTCCTCCTTGGCAAGATGCTGGGTTAGATCCTGATCCAACTTCGCCAGCGCAGTTTGGATCGCGAGCAGTTCGGCGTGGGTGGACCCGTGCCGCTCAATGACCTTCCTGACAAGCGCATCGAGGCGCGGGAGTTCTTTCTTGACGTAGGCATGATGGGTAGTGACGATGTGCGTGATAAGGCTCTCCAGTGATTCCTTAGACCGATCCTGCGCACCCGGGGTGGATTGCTCCGCGGCGGATAACGCAGCAAGCACGCTGCCGAGCTCAACATCCTGCTCGGTGCAGGCGACGGCGAGAGGCTTTAGTCCTCCGCAACAGTAGTCGATTCCGTACTGTTCAAATACTCGAATGGACGATGGCTGGTTCAGCGCAATCTCACGGACGGTGTCGGTCAGGGTCGGCATTTTCAAGCTCCTTATGTCCTGAGAATAGGGGAGCGCGGCTGTTATCACAGCGACCAAAGTCACTTGCAGAGCAAATTGATGGCGGGACGCACTACAATAGATCGCGATTGGACTGAGGCTAACCCGCGAGGATACAAGTTGCCTACTGAACGTATTGACCTGTCGGCCGTTCTGCAGAAGACAGCCCTACTTTCCAACCTTTCGCAACCGGAGGTGCAGTTACTGGCGGCGAGAGCGGTAAGGAAGCTTTTTGCTGCTGGTGAGGTTCTCTTTTACGAAGGCGAACCGTGCAAGGGATTACACATTATTTCTCGGGGAAGGGTGCGGATCTATAAGACTTCTGCGAGTGGCCGCGAACAGGTTCTCGCCGTGAATGGCTCTGGCGAAACCATTGCTGAAGTTCCGGTTTTTGATGGGGGACCATATCCGGCTTCCGCCGTCGCCGTGGATGAGACTGAAACGGCATTCATCTCACGCAAGGACTTTCAGGATTATTGTCTCGATCACCCCGAGGTTGCACTGAAAGTATTGGCTTTTGTCGGTGCCAGACTGCGGAATCTTGTCGGCATCATCGAAGAACTCTCCTTTACTACGATCCGCCAGCGGTTGGTCTCTTTGCTGGTGCGGTTGGCGCAAAGCCAGGGAAAGAAGACTGCACGAGGTCTTGAAGTCCTTCTCCCCGGTAGTCATCAGGAGTTAGCCAATCAACTCGGGACGGTGCGCGAGTTGGTTTCGCGCAATCTGATGCGCCTGCAGGCAGAGGGACTTCTGGAAGTGGATGCCAGGCAAATCGTGATTAAAGATGTGAAGGGGCTGTCCGCAATTCTCGAAGCGACCTAACACACAAGAATTACCTGATCCTTGTGGACGGAGTCGCAGCACGGTGTAAGCTGCCGGTGTGGGCACCCAGCCTACTGCTCAGATCCGTATGGCATCATCCTGATCAAACAATCGGAAAAGCGTTGTGCTCGCAATTATTGCGTCGGTCGCGAACAAACCTAGCACTGCACACGGATTCAAAGCAATGGGGCCCCCGGTTGCGAGTCGCTTTGGAGAGTGCGGTTGCAAGGGATCGATGCGGAGCTGGTAAACACCGCCAAATGGAAATCTCATTGATTCGGATGACATTCCCTTCTATAGTGTGCGGTCAGGATTCCACGGGCAGTTTCCATACCTGAGTTTGGAATTGGAGGCCAGGGGGATTTTATGAACACTTTTCCGATCCTATTGGGTTCGATTTGCGTGTACGCTCTGGCGTACCGCTACTACAGCGCGTTTATCGCCGCCAAGGCGATGGTGCTGGATGATCGCCGCATCACTCCTGCACACACCTACGAAGATGGGCATAACTACGTGCCCTCGCCAAAATGGGTTTTGTTTGGTCACCACTTTGCCGCAATCGCCGGAGCTGGACCTCTGGTGGGTCCCACGCTGGCGGCACAGTTCGGATTTGCGCCGGGATTTCTTTGGCTGCTGATCGGCGCGGTAGTTGCGGGATGCGTGCAGGATTTTACCGTTTTGGTGGCTTCGGTTCGCCATCGCGGGCGCTCGTTGGCAGACATCGCGCGGACGGAGATCAGTCCATTTTCCGGGCTGGTGGCGATGATCGCCGTTTTGTTCATTCTGCTGGTTACGCTGGCAGGACTGGGCATTGTGGTCGTCAATGCGCTAGCGAACAGCCCATGGGGCGTATTCACTATTGGCATGACGGTGCCGATTGCGCTGATCATGGGCGTGTGGATGTTCAAGAACCCGTCGGGCGAGATAAAGATCACGGGACCCAGCATCTTTGGAGTTGCGTGCCTGCTCGCCGCAGTGATGGCGGGACACACGTTCGCTGCCAGCAGCTTTGCGCACACTCTGACGTTCACTCCGCATGAGATTACCTGGATGATGGTGATTTACGGATTCGTGGCATCGGTGCTGCCGGTGTGGTTGCTGCTGGAACCACGCGACTATCTGTCCACTTACGTCAAGCTGGGCACGATTGCGGTTCTGATTATCGGCGTTTTCGTGGTGCACCCGAACATCCTGTTCCCGAACATTACGCCATTCATTCATGGTGGCGGGCCAATCATCAAGGGCAAGCTCTTCCCGTTCCTGTTTGTCACGATCGCCTGCGGTGCTATCTCAGGATTCCACTCGCTGGTTTCGTCGGGAACCACTCCAAAGATGCTGGATAAGGAAACCGACGCGCGGTTTATCGGTTTTGGAGCCATGGCCTGCGAGTCTCTGGTAGGTGTGCTGGCGCTGATTGCGGCCTGCTCGATGAATCCCGGCGACTATTTCGCGATCAATTGCCCTCCCGACGTTTTTGCCAAGCTGGGAATGCACACGGTGAACCTGGATATTTTCTCGCGTGAGGTTGGAGAAAAGCTGGCGGGCCGCAGCGGCGGTGCGGTGTCCCTGGCGGTGGGGATGGCTCAGATATTCCGAGGACTGCCGGGCATGGACAGACTGATGGGCTATTGGTACCACTACGCCATCATGTTTGAGGCGCTGTTCATTCTGACCACGGTAGATACCGGGACTCGGGTGGCGCGCTATGTTCTGCAGGAACTGCTGGGCAAGGTGTACAAGCCGTTCGGCAACAACGCCTGGCTGCCCGGCAACCTGAGTGCCACTACGGTGGTCGTCGCCGGTTGGGGATACCTGATCTATACCGGCAACATTTCGACAATCTGGCCGCTGTTTGGAACCGGCAACCAGTTATTGGCAACCATCGCACTGGCAGTCTCAACCACGTTCCTGATTAACATGGGCAAGGCGCGCTATGCGTGGATTACATTCTTGCCGATGTGCTTTGTGGGGGTGACCACGCTCTCGGCGGGCGTGCTCTCGATCAAGAACATCTTTTGGCCGCTGCGATTGAAACCAGGGATGGGATTCACTGGCTACCTGGACACGACCCTGATGGTGATCTTTATTACTGGCGTGGTGCTGGTGCTGATCGATGCGTTCCGCCGGTGGATCATGGTGCTGAATGGCGCGCCAGTGCCGGAAGAGGCGTTCGGCCCGCCAGTAGCTCCGAATGGCGAAGTGGTAAAGATGCGCTGCTGCTGAGACGAACCGAGGGGAAGTCTGACGCGTGTCAATATGCGCCGGACTTTTCTGACTGCTAACAAGCCCCACCGTTCCCGGTGGGGCTTGCATTCTTGCATCGGTTTCAGAAGCCGGATGGATGTTCCTCTGTGACGCCAAAAGCATGTTCCAGGGCGATGCCGGAAGAGCCAAGCAGACCTTCGCCGAAAAGCGGGCCGATGAGGGCGACGCCATGAGGAACGCGGCGGGGCGGGTTGAAGGTGGGCAGGGAATGCAGTGGGTCCGGCGCCCAATCGCTGCGCGCCTCAGAAACCTGCACAAAACCAGCGCGCAGAGTAAGCGAGGGATGTCCGGTGAAGTTGGTAATGGTCAGCATTTCGTCGCGTAACGCCGGGACGAGGAGCAGGTCGACCTGCGAGAAGATGCGGGCCATTTCCAGCGCGATGGCACGGCGGAAGCGATCGGTTTGGACGAAGTCGACGGCGGACAGGAAGCGGGCCTGACGGAAGGAGTTGGGCCAGGCATCTGGGTTCTGCGATCGGAGCTGATTGAGTCCTCCGGATAGAGTGAGTTCCTCGAAGGCGGCGGCGGCTTCGGCGAAGAGAATGATGTTCAGCGAGTCATAGGGCCAGTCAGGGAGCGAGACTTCGACCGGAGTGAAGCCGAGTTGCTTAGCCGTCTCCAAGGCAGCGCGATCGACCTCGGTGGCGGGCGGCTGGTTCATCCAGGCAGGGAAGTAACCAAGGCGGAGACCGCGGACGGAGGTGGCGGCATCGAAGTCGAGGTGGCTAGGGACGCTGGACAGGTCTCCGGAATCAGGGCCGGAGATGGCATTGAGCACGAGCAGAGTGTCTTCGACGGAGCGTGCCATGGGACCGAGTTTGTCGAGGGACCAGCAGAGCGTCATGGCGCCGGTTCGAGGGACGCGGCCATAGGTGGGACGAAGGCCAGTGACGCCGCAGCGCATGGAAGGGCTCACGATGCTGCCTTCCGTTTCACTGCCGATGGAGAATGCGACCAGTCCGGCCGCAGTCGCAGCGCCCGGGCCGGCAGAGGAGCCTGACGAGCCTTCTTCGAGCAACCAGGGATTCATGGTCTGCCCCCCGAACCAGATGTCATTGAGGGCGAGTGCGCCGAGCGAAAGCTTGGCGACAAGAACCGCGCCCGCGGCGTGGAGGCGCTGCGTGACAGCAGCGTCTTCGGCAGGAATGCGGTTACGGAAAGGTTCGGCCCCATAGGTGGTGGGAATGCCGGCGGTGTCGAGCAAGTCTTTTGCACCCCACGGGACGCCGTGGAGCGGACCACGATAGTGTCCGGAGGCAATCTCCTGGTCGGCTTGGCGGGCTTGTGCGAGCGCGAGTTCGCGGGTGAGAGTGATGACGCAATTGAGCTGGGAGTCGAAGCGCTGCAAGCGTTCGAGATAAACATTGGTGAGGCGCTCGGAGGTGAGCTTGCGTTGTTCAATCCATCGCGAAAGGCGGGTCACAGGAGAGAAGGCGATGGCGGTGTCGGAGGAAGGAAGTGGACCGGGGTCTACTTTGCTGCGGACGAAGCGATTCTGCAAGGGACCCGAAGAGTGTCCGGGTAACACGGGATTCCACTGCGACCAAGGCGCAGTGGAGGGTTCAATGGCAACCTTACGAGGCCCGACCCGTCGCTCGTAGTAGGGCGCAAGAGAGATGCGCCAGTTGCTGGCGGCCTGGGCTCGTTCGGCCTCGGTAAGGGTGAAATTCACCAGCTTTTCCGCCGCCTCGAAGGTGGAGGCGGAAACCTCCGGGCCGACGGGTGCGGCGGTACCGAAGGCCTGCGGCGTACCGGGCGGTGGAGACTTCGGCGACGGAGTGCTTTGGCCGTAAGCGGCAGCGGTGCTGAGGGCAGTGCTGCCAAGGATGCTGAGAGCGGAAAGAGCAAGGAATTCTCGGCGGGAAGCTGACATGGTGCTCCATGGGCGCATGGGGACGCGCGTGTTGGACGGCTACATGTCACTATAACGCGCGAGAAGCGGAGCCGGCGTGCGGGTTTTGATGGCAGAGACATCCAAAAGGCAACCCCGCACATCACACGACGCGCATTGAGTAGCGTGGCGGAGCAACGGTTGCTCTGCGACGTGCCTCTCGCCATAAGTGCGCACGACTGGGGGCAAAATGAATCCGGCGTTCCTCAAAGCGCTTCGCTCGCTGGCCGGCGAAGGTCTGATCACGGCTCGCGAGGAACTGCGCACTTATGAATGTGACGGTCTGACAAATTTTCGCGTTGTGCCGCTGGCGGTTGTCTTGCCCTCCACGGCGGAGCAGGTGCAAGGTATCGTGCGGCTCTGCGCACAAGAGCATATTGCCTTCGTCGCACGCGGCTCCGGCACAGGTTTGAGCGGCGGCGCGCTTCCTGTAGAAGGCGGCATTGTGATCAGCCTCTCGCGGCTGAACCGCGTCCTGAATTTGGATATCTTGAATGCGCGGGTGATGGTAGAACCAGGGGTGATCAATGCGGCCGTGTCTCAAGGCGTTGCCCCTTACGGATACTTCTATGCTCCCGATCCGTCTTCGCAATCCGTGTGCTCGATTGGCGGCAATGTTGCGGAAAACTCCGGCGGCGCGCACTGCCTGAAGTATGGCTTTACAACCACACATGTGCTCGGCCTGGAAGTTGTGCTGCCCGACGGCTCGCTGGTGCAACTCGGAGGCAATACGCTTGACACTCCGGGATACGATCTTCCCGGCGTATTTGTTGGCTCCGAAGGAACTCTTGGCGTCACCACGAAAGTAATGCTCCGCATCGTAAAGCGCCCGGAGGTGATCCAGACCCTGCTGGCTGCGTTTGATTCGACCGCCGCGGCCGGAGCAGCGGTGAGCGACATTATCGCTTCGGGAGTATTGCCGGCCGCAATCGAGATGATGGACAACCTCGCCATCCAGGCGGCCGAAGCCGCGGTCCACGCCGGATACCCGAACTGCGGAGGTCTGCTGCTCGTCGAACTGGATGGTCCAGCCGCCGAGGTGGAGGCCTTAATCGCTCGGGTGAAAGAGAAGTGCTTGCACAACCGGGCGTGGGAGATCCGCGTGGCACAGTCGGAAGCCGAGCGGATTGTGATATGGAAGGGACGCAAAGCAGCTTTCGCGGCCATGGGGCGAGTCTCTCCTAACTACATCGTGCAGGATGGAGTCATTCCGCGGACCGCGCTGCCTCAGGTGATGGATGAGATTGTGCGTCTGAGCGCTGCGGCGGGATTGCGCGTGGCGAACGTCTTCCATGCCGGAGATGGCAATCTGCATCCCCTCGTTCTGTATGATCGCCGCATCGAAGGACAGGAGCAGGACGCGGAAGAACTTTCCGCCGAAATATTGAGGACCTGTGTGCGGGCTGGCGGTTCGATCACCGGCGAGCATGGGGTGGGAAACGATAAAAAGATGTTTATGTCAGAGATGTTTGCCGAGCCTGACCTGCAAACGATGCAGCTGGTGCGATGTGCATTTGATCCTGATCACATATCGAACCCCGGAAAGGTTTTTCCGCGTACTCCTTTGTGCGCGGAGAGACCAGGGCCGTACGTTCCGCATCCGCTCGAAATTTCGGGAGAGGCACAGTTTTTCTAGGACATGCCTGAATCCGCAAAAGCAACTTCGGCACAGGCACTGGACACACTACGCACAATTGTCGTGGAAGGTGATCTGCGCCAAGGCAGCGACGCGGACACAGTCTGTGGAGTGGCGCCGGAGTTATATGCCGAGCCCGCCAACGAGACTGAGTTGGCGCGAGTGCTGGAGTACGCAAACCGGGAGGGAATACTGGTGGCCCCATGCGGCGGCGGAACAAAGTTGAATTGGGGCAATGCGCCACAGATCGTCGATCTGAAGATTTCGACGGCAAAGTTCAACCACATTATTGAATACGCACCGGGAGACATGACGGTAACGGTTGGGAGCGGACTGACCATCGCGCAACTACAAAACGCGCTCTGCGATCATCGGCAAAGGCTGGCGCTCGATCCGTTGTGGCCGGAGCGGGCGACCGTGGGCGGGGTGATTGCAGCAAATGACAGCGGGTCGTTGCGTTTGCGCTACGGCGGCGTTCGCGATCTCATCATCGGCATCACCGTGGTTCTTCCCGATGGCACCATTGCTGCCAGCGGCGGCAAGGTTGTGAAGAACGTTGCCGGGTATGACTTGCCAAAACTGATGTCCGGCGCACTGGGCACGCTGGGAATCATCTCCAGGGCGGTGTTTCGCCTGCACCCTCTGCCGGAGAAGTCGCATACGCTCAACTTCTCATTTCTTGATCGCGAGAGAGCCAACGACTTCATGCTCGCGATCACCGATTCAATAGTGGTTCCCACCGGTTTGCAGATTAGAACTGCGTCGGACGGAAAGATCGAAGTCGATGTGAGGATCGACGGAATTGCGGCTGGAGTCGCGGCGCAGACGGAAACGGTGTGTAAACTTGCGGGCGAGGCAAATCCCGCAGAGCCTAGCGGCGATCCATGGCGGGCACGCGAGGAACTGTGGAACAGCAGCCGAGCGTCCGCTGCCATCTGCAAGTTGAGCATGTTGCCCTCACAGCTAAGTTCGACCGCCGAATTCGTACGCGAAGGGCTCAGCCAGAATGCTGATTGGAGTTTGCTGATGCACTCCACCGGACTTGCCTGGCTGCGAATCGATGCCACCGACAGTGCACAGTTCGCGGATTTTATCTCATCGCTCAGGGTCTTTCTGGCTCCGGCCAGCGGAACCGCAGTCGTGCTGCAAGGACCTGCAGCACTGCGGCAGAAGATAGACGTCTGGGGTGCTGCCGGTAACGCGCTGCCTCTGATGAAGAGGATTAAGGAACAGTTCGATCCACGCGGGATTCTGAATCGCGGACGATTCGTGGGAGGGATTTGATGGAGCAGATTGTCCCGGTCGAAACCCTCGAAAGCAAAGGCGGCGCAAGCGTCTACGATTCTCATCATCCGCCATCGATGAGTCTCATTGAGCAATGCGTACACTGTGGTTTCTGCCTTCCGACTTGTCCAACCTACCTGCTCTGGAATCAGGAGATGGATTCTCCGCGCGGGCGAATATACCTGATGAAAATGGGTGCGGAAGGCGGCGTGGCGCAGATGGACGAAACCTTCGTCAGCCACTTCGACAAATGCCTGGGGTGCATGGCTTGCGTGACGGCTTGCCCGTCGGGCGTGCAGTACGGAAAGCTGATCGAGGCAACGCGGGCGCAGATCGAGCGTAATTACAAGCGTCCGTTTCTCGATCAGCTCTTTCGCAGGCTGATCTTCTGGTTGTTCCCGCATCCGAATCGGCTGCGCTTGCTGATGCTCCCGTTGTGGCCCTATCAGAGATCGGGGCTGCGCCGGCTGCTCCGGAAGAGCGGACTGCTTCGCCTGCTGCCAGAACGGCTGCGCTCCATGGAAGCGCTTCTGCCGGAGATCGAACTGCGCAGGATGTTCCTGCTCGTTCCCCGGCAGGTTCTACCAGAATGCAAGCCACGCCTACGAGTTGGTGTGCTGCTGGGTTGTGTGCAACGCGTTCTATTCAGTAACGTAAATGCGGCAACCGTTCGCGTGCTCGCCGCGCTCGGCTGCGAAGTCATCGTGCCGCCGGAGCAAGCATGCTGCGGTGCAATGATGGCGCACACCGGACGCGAACCGGAGGCGTTGAGTGCCGCGCGGCGTCTCATCGAAACCTTCGAACGGGCCGGAGTTGACGCCATCGCGGTGAACTCGGCTGGCTGCGGCTCGAACATCAAGGAATATGCACATCTGCTGCGCGACGATCCCGAGTTTGCGGAACGCGCGCGGGTGATAGCAGGGAAATGCCGGGACATCAGCGAACTCATTGCAGAGCTCGGATTGGAGAAGCCGGTCAACCCGATACGCTTGAAAGTCGCCTATCACGACTCCTGCCATCTGCAGCATGCGCAAGGCGTGCGGACGCAACCGCGGCAATTGTTGAGCGCTATTTCCGGAATTGAACTGATCGAACTTCCGGAGGCTGCGATTTGCTGTGGCTCGGCGGGAGTGTTCAACCTGATTGAGCCGGCAACGGCGCGTCAGTTGGCTGACCGCAAAGCTCAATTGATCATAAACTCAGGAGCGCAAGCACTGGTTTCCGCCAACCCAGGATGCCTTCTTCAGATTGCCGGGGCGCTCAAGAGAGCAGGCCATCCGCTACCAGTGGTCCACATCATCGAGGTCGTTGACGCCGCGCTCGACCGGAATCACCGGATGTTCGATTCGGCTTCACGCGAGACATAACTGTGATGGCAAGCAGCCTGCGGTGAGCAACATCCGGGCACACGACCGGACCTCTTGCCATCCACGAAGCCGAGGCTCAGTGCATCGAACTACAGGTGTTAGAGACGTGCTTGAACGAGGTAACGTTAAACGTGGGCTCGGTGTCAGAAGGTGAACTCATTGAGCCCGATTGTTTTCCTTTCATCGTCGGGTCCGACGCGCTCGTCCCGGTCACCTGGATGGTGTGACCAACGTGGTTCTGCAGCTTTGCCGTGTCTCCCGTGAGTTGATAGGTCGTGCCGGACTTGTCCGTCAAACTGTAGCTGCCATCCGATCCGGACAGGCATCCCTCAATGGTGGTGTTGCTCATATCGGAACTACTCTGGCTGCCGGATTGGTTGTTGTACTGCGCTACCGCCCACACCGCTGTCAGCAAGAGAACTGAGCTGAGCAGAGCTAATCTCTTCATGGTGTTTTCCTCCAGTGTATTGGACTGGTACGGCGGATGACTTGGGTTGCACCGTCGGCTCTGAATAGGCACGAACCCGGGATAATGACCTCTTTGAGTGTCATTTCGGCTTGAGTTGAACGAGAATCCCCCGACGCCGAATGGATCGTGAGCGAAGGCCGCCAGCTTACTCGCTTGCTCTTGGGCGGGGTTGAGTCGGCCGCTGAAACAATGGCGCCCCCCATGCTCCCATCGCGAGCAGGGCCCCAAATAGGACCACGGCATCAATGCTTTCGCGCCCCTGCCGCGACCAGTATGCCGCTGCATCAAGGTTCAACCAGAGTGCAAATTCGTCCAGCGTCAGCGCCGCGCCAATCCCGTAAGTCAGCGCCAGCAAGCGACTGAGAAGAATCGAAAGCGAACTGTCATGGGTTGCGGCTTCTGTCAGCTCTGCGTAGCCGCAAATGAGCAGAAGAAGGATTCCCCAAACCAGGTGATGAATGTGCCGCCCTCCCATCTCAACATAGCCGAATGGCCCAATGTGATGAGTGATGGAGGCCACCAACAGCCGTACCGCCAGAAACGTGATAAAAAAGCTGACGGACGCCAGGAAAAGCCGTCTCTGCGGACGGTCCGGAATCTGGTGGTGGATCAACCGACCGAGCTTCGTCAAGTGCAGAACTAGAAGGATCAGGGCAGTCGATGCGCTGATGAATATCAAGAGGATCCAGGATCCGGGAATATGCATAAAAAAGCATTACCTGCGCAATCAGGTGGAAGAGCCTTTCAAAGATTTTCGGGCAGAGCCGTCAGTAGCGTAGTGGATGCGAAACTTGCTTGGCCGCGATGGTGGGGAATATGTATCCCCGCCAGCTACGATCATAGCGAAAGCCAATGCGGAACATGCGCCAGTGATCATTTCCATCGGGCATGTTGAATACTGCGTACGGTGGCCACGCCAGCCCCAAGCTTGTTCCCTCCGGCTTGCCGACCATCGCGAAATGCGGCTCGTGTTCTGATTTCCACGACAGGCGCCGCTGCAACCAGCAGACCACGGGTGCAAAGCCCCGACGATCCTTTCCCTGGTTCACGCAGCCCTGATCCGCAAACTTGGCGGAAGGCGCGTCACCTTTGGGGGCGGGTTGAGCAAGCGCGGAGGCGAGAGCGAGCACGATTGCGGCGATGGATAACAAATTGCGAGTTGCTGTCTGGGTGGTCATTCTGTTGCGTAAGTACCGCACCTACTTGGATTCTGTGTTGCGGAACAAAGATGGCCAACAACAATGTCCCTGGAGTGTCCGGCTCGAAGCCCCCGGTCCACTCTACTTCTCGAATGATTCTCCCGAAGTCCAGAGGGATTCAATAAGCCTTCGGTGAGGCTGGACACACCCCGGGCGGGGGAGGTTGGTGGGCAAAGTTTCGGGGTTACCACAGGAGGAAGGGCTTAACTACGCTTCGGGGAGCAGCCTACTTAACCGACTGCCGAAACTGCGGAAAAGCGCCCGGTGTTGACTCTTGCCTAAGTAGATGTACGGCACCGGTCGAAGGATGCACGCACGGGCTTGAGATCACACCCATGTGTGATATCGAAAGGACAATCCGCCCCAACGCTAGAAAGCGACTGCGGTGGCGCGGGCTGCCTGTGCAGCAAATTCCTTCTTCCATTCGGCTCCGGACAGTTTCTCGGCCAAGGCGACGGCGATGTGCAGTGGTTCTACTCCCAGATCGCGGCTGCGTCCAAGGCCTTGCACGCACGCGGGGCAGTTGGTGAGAACGGTTGCTTTTTGCGCTTCGCCGATGGCAAGGGCGAAGGCCTCGCGCTTGCGGTGCAGCATCGCGTCGGTGATGTCCGGACGCGAGAGCGAGAGGGTTCCCGCCTCCGAGCAGCAGTGCGGCACCGTTTGCACAGAACCGAAGCCGCCGAGTTTTTCCAAAATCTTGATAGCTTTGCCGTCGAGCGAGTCGTGACAGGGTGCGTGGTAAAGAAAATTGCCATTGCCTTCCACGCGTAGACCGCGTTCGAGTACATAGTCCGCCACATCCACCACTCTGCCGAAGAGTTCCGTTGTATCCATCTGGGCCAAACCCTCACGGCAGGTACCGCAGGAGACAACGCATCCGTCGAAATCCAGGTAGGCAAACATCGCGCGCATCTGGCTGAACAGAATCGTGTCACGCAAAACCGTGCGTGAGTGCAAGCTGGTTTTGGCGTTGACGTGGGCAGGGAAGCCGCAGCAGAGGAACGGAGGCGGCAGCACCACCCGAGTTCCGAGCTTCAGCAGGAGGTGAATGGTAGCCATCGAGATGTCCGAGTACAGGCGCTCGGAGCCACATCCGGGAAAGTAAAAGACCGTTTTTCGCTCGTCCGACCCATTGTGATCCGGCTCAAAGACGAGTGCCTGATCGGCTTCGCATGTCGGCAGAACATCACGCAGCGTCTGGCTGGGAATTGGCGCCACCGAGGAGCGGAGTAAGCGTAGAGGATAGAAGGCGGATGCGCCTTCGGCGGGCTGGAACGGCACCGCCAGTTTGCTGGCAACGCGCTGAGCCGCGCCTCCCAACTGCGCGACTGCGATACGGAAAAGGTTATTGAACGCCGGCGAGCGGCTGTCCAGATACTGCAGTGTAAGGCGGGTGGCCAAGGGCGTGTGTTTGTAGCCCCAACCAGAGAGAATCCGTCGCTCTAGAACCGAAACTGCTCCAGTGTCGATATCGACCGGGCAGGGGGTAAGGCACTTGTGGCAGATGGTGCAATGATCGGCGACCTCCTCCAGCCATTGCAGCAGCTCGAAATGCGTCGAACGCTCGCGCTGCGCGTCATAGAGCAGCGCTTCGATCAGGGAGCCGATCGCGAGATTCTTATTGCGTGGATGGTAGAACATGCCGCGCGCAGGGTGATAGACGCAGCAATCCACCTTGCACTTGCCGCAACGGACGCAGTGCGCAATCTTGCGCGAGAGCTCTTCGAGCTGACCGTGCTGAAGAATTCTGGCTTCCAGTTCCAACAGGTTGAACGAAGGCGTAAAGATGTGATTGAGAGCTTCAAAGTCTTCAAGTTTTCCGGGATTCATCAGCCCAGCCGGGTCCACTTGGCGACGGTAGGCCGTGAGTTCGGCGATGCGTTCTGGTTCGAGATACTTGAGCTTTGTCAGGCCAATTCCGTGTTCGCCGGAAACCACGCCACCCAGAAAGATAACCTTCTCCATTACGCGGTCGATCACCTGGTTGGTGCGGTCCAGCATGGGGCGGTCGTTGGAGAGAACCGGCACATTGACGTGCACGTTGCCATCGCCGGCGTGCATGTGGGTCGCCAGCACAAGGCGGCGGTCCCGCACTTCCTGGTGGGCACGCTCCAGCGCAGCCAGCACCTCCGGATAACCGCGCACCAGCTTGGTCAATCCGTCGCGGAACCCTTGGAGATGGGTGAGTCCCCGCAATGCTTCCGCTCCTAAGTGTTGCAACTCCACGCGGAAGCGGGCACAGAGTTCCAGAGCCGCAGGGGTTTTGGCGACAATCTGTTCGCTATCGTCTTTTGCCTGCGTTCCCGTGAATACCTCTTCGGCTCGCTGGGCAAAACGAAGCTGGGCGTAGCGCTCCTCTTCAACATTGATAGCGTCAATGAAGCGCGCGAACTCGGCCAGCGCATCCAATGGGAGGACAATGTCCTCGTTCATCTTGAAGGCGTTGGTGCGGCGGGCGATGGCACCAAGTTTTTTGCGGTCGGCCCAGAAGCGTTTTGCTTCGGCGGCGTCGTGAGCGACGAATAGTAGCGTGTTTGGATGCTGATCGAGCAGCGCTCGCACGCGCTCGACTCCGTGCCCGGCTTGCTCAGCGGAATGTCCGGCGATGTCGATGAGCAACGCGGCTTTTGGCGTCTCCGCGCGGGGAGCTTTTACCTTGTAGTCGATGGCGCGAATATACTCATCGTCAAAATGTTCAAGGGCCAGCAACGCCTCGGTGCCGTCGGCAGGAAGAGGGAAGATGCGCGAGAGTTCCAGTATGACGCGGCTGGCCTCGTCGAAATCCGGTCCAAAGAACTCCAGGCAGAGTGTCTTCTTCGCCTCGTACTCGGGATAGAGAATGAAGATCGCCGAGGTGATGATGCCGTCGGTACCTTCCTTCTGCAGCCCCGGTACACCGCCCAGCGCCTTGTTGGTGATGTCCTTCCAGAGCCCGTTCTTGCGGATCTCGGTGCCGCGCAACTCGATGCGCTTGAGCAGAATCTCCTGCTCGTTCAGCACATCGAAGATTACCGTATCCCGCGGTAAAATTTTACGAAGCTGGTGATTGGCGCGGCGCACCGTCCAGCGCTCTCCGGAGGGCATGGCCATGCGCCATTCGATGAGGTTGTCGATGCAGGTGCCCCAGCGTACGGCGAGTTTCCCTCCGGCATTTTCAGCAATATTGCCGCCGACCGTGCAGGCCCAGGCGCTGGTGGGATCGGTGGCAAAGACCAATCCATGTTCCGCAGCGTGCTCCATAGCCTTTTCGGTTACGACTCCAGCTTCGACTTCCAAGACCCGAGCGGTCGCGGTTCGGCCATCCTCGAGGTGAAACTCACGCTGGCTGATGGCGCGAATGTGGTTGAGCTTCTCCGTGTTAACCGCGATACACCCGGAGCGCAGCGGCACCGCCCCACCAGTCAGTCCCGTGCCGGCCCCGCGCGGAACTACTTTGAGCCCGAGTCGTGCGATGGCCAGCAGTAGCGGCGCCACCTGTTCTTCTTTGTCCGGCGTAACCACGGCTAGCGGCAAGTGAAGGCGCCAGTCGGTTGCATCCGTGGCGTGAGCGACCAGGGAGAATGGATCGAACAGAATATTGTGGCCGCCGACCACGGCTGCCAGCTCGCGTTTCACGCGGCTGCGCAGGTCGGGAGTCTCCTCAACCTCGGTGCGGAACGAAGCAATCAGAGCGCGGCATTTAGCCAGAACGTCCAGCACGCGCGGGTTGCCGTCGGCCTTGGAGGCGATGACCTCCAGATCCTTGGAGGCATTTTCAAAGAAGCGCTTGCGCCGGGGAGCCGAAGCCACCAGCTCTTGAAATAAATAAGGATTACGGCGATGAATCAGCACCTCCCCGAAGAGACGCATGAGGATGCGGGCCGAGCGGCCGGTCACGCGCGTACCGCGCAGCTCCTCGAGGGTGCGAACGGTTTCCGCTCCGAGCAGGAACGACACCGCCTGCCGGTCGTCGGCTGAGGTGTAATTGAATGGAATTTCACGAGGACGGGGAGCGCCGCCGTCTGCCTGCCCGATTGGGCCTGAACTGAACGCCATGGTCTAGATTAGCAAATTCAAAGGCTCTGACGAAATGTTGACGGCGCTTATGCTGTCGGAAAGATGCAGAAAGGCCCGGAACGGTGGGTTCCGGGCCGCTCTGGTTAATCGGATCTGCTTACAGAACCTGTACGTTTTCTGCCTGGAAGCCTTTGGGCCCCTTAACGACGTTGAACTGGACTGCCTGGCCTTCTTGAAGGCTCCGGAAACCGTTCGACTGAATTGCCGAAAAGTGCACGAAGACATCTTCGCCGTTCTGGCGGCTGATAAATCCAAATCCCTTTGCGTCGTTAAACCACTTCACTGTTCCTTGTTCCACTGTGTTGTACCTTTTTCTTTTGTATTGAATTTCCTGCTGAGAAGATCGGATGCTACTGAGAGTGGGACGCGGAAGTGATTCGGCGGTTCCAGCTCAAAATCGCGTACGTTCAAACTTAGCCAGATTTCGATCAACCCGATTATAAGGTATTTTCAGCAAAATCCAACAGAAATATTTTCTGGCCCTGAAAAGACCGAAGTCAGCCCATATACAGGGATGCACGTCAGTCTGAGCTGCGCTGCTTTGGGCGAGTGTGCCGTTGCCGAGGGATGAGTTCGAGGGCTGGTTACGATATACTTTTCGCAAATATCCAGAACTGAATTGGGAGTTCTATGAAGGCAGTGATCCTGGCGGGCGGATTGGGTAGCCGCTTGAGCGAAGAGACAACCCAGCGGCCCAAGCCCATGGTTGAAATCGGCGGGTTCCCCATGCTCTGGCACATTATGAAGATTTACTCCAGCCATAATGTGCACGACTTCATCATCTGCCTTGGTTATAAGGGCTACATTATAAAAGAATACTTTGCGAACTATTTTCTGCACTCATCCGACGTTACCTTCGATCTCGCCAAGAACAGTATGAAGGTGCATGAGAACTTCGGTGAGCCTTGGCGCGTCACTCTCATTGACACCGGCGGCGAGACAATGACCGGCGGACGCATCAAGCGCATTCTCCCGTATGTACAGGATGAGGAAGCTTTTTGTCTGACTTACGGCGACGGCGTGGGCGATGTCGATATCACCCGGTCCATCGAGTTCCACAGACAGCATGGCCGGTTGGCCACGCTGACCGCAGTGCAACCAGCCGGACGTTTCGGTTCGCTGGTGATGAAGCAAGACACGATCCTTGATTTTCAGGAAAAACCGGCTGGCGATGGGCAGTGGATCAATGGTGGATTCTTCGTGCTCTCCCCGAAGGTCGGTGAGTACATCGCGGGCGACGAAACTCCATTCGAGCAGGACTCCTTGAAGAGACTCGCCAAGGCCGATCAACTGCGCGCTTTCCAGCATCGCGGCTTCTGGCAGCCGATGGACACGCTGCGTGATAAGAACCATCTCGAAGAGCTCTGGGCATCGGGAAAAGCCGCGTGGAAGTTGTGGACATAGTCTTCTGAATTCCAGAAAGGCACAAAAGAAGCATGCGCCTCAATCCGTACTCGATTGTACTCTCACTGCTACGTTTCGCCGGAACTTCACTGTTGAGCGCTGTCATGCTGATTGTTCTTTCCGTGGCTGCCTTGGCACACGCTGGATCGGTATACGTGCCCGTGGATAACTGGGCTTATCCGGCGGCGGAGCGGTTGGCGGCACTGACCGATACGCGAGCTGAGGTGGTGGGAATGCGGCCTTGGACACGGATGCAGTTTGCCCGTTTCCTTGAACGCGCCAGAGAGATGCCGCACAACAGTGAGGCCGAGAAACTGCAGAGTTCGTTGGAGCACGAGTTTGCGCCTGAACTGAATAGCGAGTTGGAAAAGCTGGCATTGGAGTCGGTCTACACGCGGAGTACACAGATCGCAGGCAGGCCGCTACGCGACAGCTACCACTTCGGGCAGACTATAGCAGATGACTTTGGACGGCCCTACGGTCAGGGCTTCAACACGATCAACGGCGGCTCTGGATATCTGCAAGAGCGAGCGGGATTGTTGTATGTGCGCGGTGAGTATCAGCTCGGTGCGTCGTTGCGGTCCCCATCGGCGGCGGCCATTGCGAGCCTCGCAGGCGTGGACGAAGTCGCCACCAACCAGCTAAAGACTCAGGGCGGACCGTCGGTCGACGATTTCCGGTTGCTGGATGCCTATGTGGGCGTTTCCTTTGGACGCTGGACGGGATCGCTGGGCAAGCAGAGTTTGTGGTGGGGGCCGGCAACTGGCGGAGCGTTCCTCGAGAGCAACAACGCCGAGCCATTCTGGATGGCAAGGCTGACCAACGACCGACCGTATTCGATTCCCATTCTCGGCAAGGCTCGGCTGGATATGTTCTATGGAAAGCTGCAGGGCCACACCTACGAACCGCAGGTCTGGATACACGGCGAAAAAATTTCGCTGCAGCCGTTCAAGAGTCTTGAGGTTGGATTTACACGAACCGTGGTCTTCCTGGGAGTGGATTACCCGTTTGGATTTCATCGCCTGTGGGATAGCTACTTTAGCGTTGGCAACAATAACTACTCGTATCTGCCTCAGAACAATCCAGGGTCCCGGCAGGGCGGAGTGAATTTCTCGTGGAAACTGCCAAAGCTTCCGGTGACGCTATATAGCGACGGCTACTCTGACGACGACCCTTCCCCACTGGCTAATCCTTCCCGCGCGGCATTCCGTCCCGGGCTCTACATTGCGCGTCTCCCCGGGGCTTTGGCGAAGCTTGACCTGCGCATGGAGGGCGCCTACACGGCCTCGCAGAACTCGTCGTGGCCCAATGGAGACAACTACTGGAAAGAGGATTACAGGGACGGCTACACCAACAAGGGATTGCTGATAGGAGACACGGTGGGTCGCGCCGGGGTCACTTGGCAGGCGTGGAGCACGTACTGGATTTCCGCACGCGACAAGGTGCAGGTAAGCTTCCGCAATCAATACATCAGTCCCGAGTTTCTGAAGGGCGGCGGCACGCAGAACGACGTTCGAACCACCTCGAGCTTTGTGCTTAAACATAACCTGGAAGTGGATCTGGGAGTGCAATCGGAGCGAGTCGTGATGCCTCTGCTGACCGGCAACCTCGCTCCGAAGTACAACGTGAGCGGATGGGCGGGCGTGACGTACTGGCCGGAACACAAGGTGCAAACTCAGCCGTAGCCGTCGGCCGCAAAGAGAGCTGTCGCTGGTACTTCGGAAGTCAATGTAGGATAGTTGCATTCAGTTGTGACGGAGCGTGATATGTCATCTGCACTCGCTGGAGTTGAACCGCAGGAGATCTGGAAACATTTCGAAGCACTGGCCGCCATCCCTCGCCCTTCCACCAAGGAAGCCGCCGCCCGCGATCATGTCCTCAAGCTAGCCGACAGCTTCGGCCTGGAAGCGTTGGTGGACGAAGCTGGAAACGTCGTTGTCCGCAAGTCCGCCTACCCGGGCCGCGAGTCCGCACCGGTAACCGCGCTGCAGGGCCATCTCGATATGGTTTGCGAGAAGAACGAGGACACAGATTTTAACTTCGACACCGATCCAATTCGGCTGGTTCGCAAGGAAGACTGGCTGTACGCCGATGGCACCACGCTCGGCTCCGACAATGGCGTTGGCGTTGCGGCCGCACTGGCCGTCATGGAGAGCAAAACCATTCAGCACGGGCCCATGGAATTCGTCTTTACGGTTGAGGAAGAGACCACGCTGGGCGGTGCCTCGGCCTTTAAGCCCGGAGTGCTGAAAGCCCGCTACCTGCTCAATCTGGACAACGAAGAGCGCGGGACATTGTGCATCGGATGTGCCGGGGGGCTCAACACGCGGGCTTATCGCAAGGTTGCCTTCCAGGTGGCCGGCGCGGGTTCTGCCTACCGGTTGAAAGTCGCCGGCCTCAAGGGCGGTCACTCCGGCGTGGACATCCATCTTGGGCGTGGCAATGCTGTGCGAATCCTCGGCGGTGTGCTGCAACTTGTGATGGAGCGGATCCCGGTACAACTTGCGGATCTGAAAGGCGGCAGCGCACACAATGCGATTCCGCGCGAAGCTTCGGCGCTGGTGCTGGTCGACGCCACCAACGAAGCTCAACTCGAGTCCATCGTGGCACAGTATGCCGAAGATGTTCGTGCCGACCTCGGTGCCTTCGATCCAGACTTGCAGATCACGGTAGAAAAGGCCGGGCGTCCATCGCGTGTGATTGCGCCGGGAGATGTTAAGAAGGTTGTGGATTTGATCGCCAGCCTGCATCACGGTGTGCTTGCCATGAGCCCGGATGTTCCCGGACTGGTGCAGGACTCGACCAACGTCGCCACCGTCAGCCTGAAGGACGGCGTGGTGGAAATTGTTACCAGCCAGCGTTCCGCCATCGAGGGCAGCAAGAACATCGCCAAGCGACTGGTCGCCACCGCCTGCCTGCTTGCTGGTTTTGAGGTCGAGCACTCCAGCAGCTATCCTGGCTGGAAACCCGAGCCCAACAGCGATATCGTGCGCAAGTCGAAGGCGGTCTTCGAGGAGATGTACGGCTCCACGCCCAACCTTATTGCGATGCACGCAGGACTCGAAACCGGCGTGCTCGGCGTGAACTATCCGGAGATGCAGATGATTTCTTTCGGACCACAGATCGAACATCCGCATAGCCCCGCCGAACGGGTGCAAATCTCATCTGTTGCCGAGTTCTGGAAGTACTTGACGACCGTACTGGAAAAGCTTTGACACCAGCTGCTCTGGTTCCCTATACTGCGTTCAGTCTTCAATAAAGTGAGTGATCACTCTCGTGCCGGCGGATTGACTTCCGACGGCACGAGAGTGCTCTGCGGTTCCGTTGTCATAGTACCCCAAGCCGGATGTAGTATGTGCGTTAGCCGCAATGGAAGAAGCTGATTCAGAAACAAGGCCCTGCTAAGTGCCAAGGGCGAAGCTGTGTCTTGTGAGTGGCTGCCGTTGTCGATCAGGTAGCCAAACATTTCGTTTGCGTGAGATCGAATAATACCTGCCATCCTACCGGACCATTCGCCGTGGGAAAAACCGCTGCAAGGTGGAAGTCGAACGCCCACTATTTCCCTGGTATGTGTTTGCTCGATGTCAGTGGTGTCATCGCCTGTGCGTGTGACTTGGGACTGCTTGAAACTCATTCTGTTTAACCCGCTCCGGTGTTCGAAATTAAACAATGACTGAAATGGCCACTAAAGACCGGATGATTGCCGCGGCTGTGATCCTTTTTTCGCGCGGCGGGTTTAATGGGATTACGACCAGGGATATTGCCCGCGGCGCAAATGTCAGTGAAGGTAACATCTTTCGCTATTTCCCGAGCAAACGGGACCTGTTTATCGCGGCCATCGATTCCGAACTCGGGAAGCTAAGTGTCCGCGCCGAAGTGCTCGCGCGGATCACCAACGTTGAAGACTCGCGGATTGCACTGCGGACCTTGTTCGAACTGATCACTGACACCGTTGTGAACCAACCGGCGTTGGTGCGGCTGCTGCACTTCAGCGCTCTTGAATTTGGCTCAGACCTGGAACCCGTGTACCGGAGGCATCTGGATGCAATTATCACCGCGTCGGCGACAAATTTCGAGAGATGGTCGAAAAGCTATGGGTTTCGCGATCTCGATGCACGGGTTACCGTCTTATCATTCGTCGCGACCGTTATTCTGTTACAGAACTATCCGATATTTACAGGTTCTGCTCTCCCATTTTCGTCCGTCGAAAGTGCCGCTGCCTCATATGCGGAACTCTGGTACCGCGTTCTTTCTGATGAAAGCGAAAATGCCTTGCCCAACTCCGATATTGTTTCAGCAGGCGCTTTGGGTACATAGGGAGTTTAACCGCGTGATTCATTACTTACGAAGCTTAATTGTATCGAGAACTGAAGTACTTGGTAGGAGTACCGCGTGCGTGTGACGAATCAAGAAGGTTTAACGACAGGCAGCCGGACCCTAATGCCGACGGGCGGTGATGGCTCACAGGGCGAGGAACAATCCCTAACCTCAATCTGGCAAACAATTGTCAAGCGCAGGATCATCATTGTGTGTTCGACGTTGGCCATATTCTGCGCGGTAGCTGTGCATACGATGCGCACGAAGCCGGTGTATGAAAGCGTCGTGCGTCTGCAAATTGACCCGAGCCGCTCTTCCAACCTGGGCCTCGACGACATTGTCAGCGAAAAGCTTGGCTCGGATGACTCAGATAGCCGCATACAGACCGAGGTCAAGCTGATCCAGAGCGACACGGTGGCGATGCGCGTGATTGACGCACTGGGACTTGCGAAGCGTCCGGAGTTTGCCGGAAAGAGCGCGCTCACCATGAGCGTCACCAACCCTTTAGCAATGAGCCCATCTGACCGCCAGCGCTTAGTGGGTGCGTTTCAGGGTTCGCTCCGGGTGCGGGTCTTGACCAACACTCAACTCGTTGAGGTTCGATTCCGCAGCACCGACCCGAAACTGGCGACTGACGTGGCCAATGCAGTGGCAGAGCAATACATGCAGCGCAACTTTCAGACCCATTATGAGGGCGCAGTTCAGGTGTCGAACTGGCTTGCAAAGCAGATGGAAGAGCTGCAGGGCAAGGCTATCGAAGCGCAGCAGAAGCTGGCAGAGTTCCAGAAACAAAATAACATTCTCGGCACGGATGAAAACGACAACATCGTTACCGATCGGCTGAAACTTCTAAATCAGCAAGTCACGGAGGCTGAGGCAGACCGCATTGTAAAGGAAGCCCGCCACCGATTAGCTGAAACCGGGAATCCAGACCTGATCGCATCCTCTGTTCCCACTCCGACCCTGCAGCTCTTGCGTGGACAGGAAGCGGAATTGAAATCTCAGATCGCACAGTTGAATTCGAAGTACGGAAGCGGGTATCCGAGACTGCACGAATTGCAAGCGCAGTTGAGCCGACTGGATGCTGAGATCGCAACCGAAATCAGCAATGTGGGCAAGCGTCTGGATGAGGAGTATCTGGCGTCGGCGAAGACGGAATCATTGTTGCGCAATCAGTTCAATGATCAAAAAAACGCGGCCTACCAGCTCAACGAGCACGCGGTTCAGTATTCGGTTCTAAAACATGAAGTGGAAACCAGCCGTGAACTATACGACACCCTGCAGGTGAAACTGAAGGTAGCAGGCGTGACCGCCGGTTTGAACTCCAGCTACATCAGTGTAGTGGATCCTGCCGAAGTGCCGGCTACACCGATTGAACCCAATGTTCAATCAAATCTCATGATCGGACTTTTCGGCGGATTGATAACCGGCCTGTTACTTGCGTTTATGGCCGAAGCCTTCGATGACACGGTGAGTAACTCCGCCGAACTTGAGTTGTGCGCCGCGCTGCCAGTGCTGTGCAGTATCCCTGTCAATCAGAGCCAGGGCCGTCTGAAAGCTGACTCCGGCGATGCGGAAAAGGCTGTTCCGGTCGTTCCGATGTTGTTGAGTCTGCCGCGCTCCCAGGCGGCAGAAGCCTTTCGCGGATTGCGAACTTCTTTATTACTTTCCTCGCCAGACGTGCAACCGAAGGTGATCGCCGTCGTCAGTTCGATTGCCACCGAGGGCAAGACCACGGTATCGGCAAATCTTGGCGTCGCGTTCGCCCAGCGAGGCGAGTCGGTTCTTCTGATTGATGCTGACCTGCGCCGTTCATCGATGCACACTCAGTTTGGCCTTCCCGCTGCTCGCCAAGGCACAAGTACCATTCTTATCCGGGGGATGAGCGATAGCGCCATTCTTACGCCGGTGGAGTCGTTACCTAATTTGAAGCTGTTGCCGGCTGGACCGCATCCCCCCAATCCTGCGGAACTACTCGGTTCTAAACGCATGGCAGAAGCGTTGGAGAGTTTCTCCGCGCAATACGACCGAATTATCATCGATACTCCGCCGATTCTGTCAGTCGCTGATTCTCTGGCTTTGGCGAATCTTGCCGACGCGGTTGTGCTGGTTGTCCGTTCAGGAGTCGCCCGGAAGAAGGCTGTTCTCCGCGTCCGTGATCTTCTACAGCGCGCCAACAGCAATCTGGTCGGGATTGTTTTCAACTGTGTCAATCTCCAAATGGAACATTACTACCACGCGCACGGGTTACATTACGGGAAGGCGATGCGTAACTACTATCATAGTGAAGATGGTGAGGAGGACTAACTCAAAACGCAAGGAGCTTGCTTCATAAATTCTGTCTCAGAGGGTGGGTAGGATGCATTCTAGCAATTATCGGATGTTACTGGGAATGGTTGCCTTGAGCCTTGTATTGCCGCTTACTGTATCCGCCCAGTCAGATACAACTCCGCAAACGGCAGCAATTCCGGTTGTCTCCCACGCCTTGCGGGTGTCATCCGGGGATCTTCTGGATCTCGGCGTTTTCGACACTCCGGAATTATCCGGCAAGCTTCGAGTCGACGAAGCGGGGGACATTACCGTACCCGTTGCAGGAGCGGTCCGGGTTTCCGGCATGACGTCAGAGGAAGCGGCGGTCGCGGTGGAAGGAAAGCTCCGCAGCGCGGATATTCTGAAAGACCCGCATGTCTCGATTTTCATAAGCGAGTACGCCACCCAGGGAGTTACGGTGACGGGCGAGGTTAGGACTCCGGGTATCTACCCATTACTGGGTAGTCACGGATTGTCCGACATGATTGCCGCAGCTGGTGGAGTTACCGCAGGGTCGAGCCGGGTGGTCACCGTTACGCACAAATCCGATCCCGAGCACCCGGAAACACTCACGCTTGATAACCGGCCCGGAAGTATTGCAGCGAAGGTAGACATCCGGCCAGGAGACACCATCGGAGTCGCGAAGGCTGGAGTTGCCTATGTTGTGGGTGAGGTCGCCAAACCGGGCGGTTTCTTGATCGAAAGCAATGACCGCCTGAGTGTGCTTCAGGTGATTGCGTTGGCCGGAGGCGCGACTCACACGGCGGCTCCGGACAAGGCTCGGCTGATCCGCAAAACGCCAACTGGCCGGGAAGAACTGAAAGTGCCGCTGAAGGCAATTTTGAACGGCAAGGTTGTCGATATACCGCTGGAAGACGGAGACATTCTTTTCGTTCCGTCCAGTAAAGGCAAAATATTTGCCTACCGCGGTGTAGATACTGCGATTGGACTGACGACAGGATTGGCCGTTGGCGGACGGTTCTAACCGTCGGATGGAGCACTGAACCGCACTGCCATGTGGTTGCACCCAAATTGCGCCGGAGGATTATTCGATGGGTGACCTGGATAACGCAACATGACGGAAAGCGGCGAGAATGTCCGTGAATGAGATAGGTCTCGGCTGATGTTGCTGAAAACAGGTGAATGGTGAACAACCCGAAGACCGGCGTACAACTCAACTCTACGGAGCCTTACGAGAAGCCAGCAATGGATTCCGTAATCATTGATATCCCGGAATACGAAGCGAATCTTCCATCCGCCGATGTCCCGGAGATGGTCAGTGTAACGCCGCGGCCGGGCACCGCACTGCAGCGCTGGATGCCGATTCTTGTAAAATTTGCGTCCATCCAGGTGCTAGTGCAAGTTCTAGGGTTTGCTGCTGGCATCCTGGTTATCCGGAATCTGCCGAAGCGGGAGTATGCGCTTTACACCCTTGGCAACACCATGTTGGCAACCATCCTGGTCTTAGCCGATAGCGGGATAAGCAGCGCGCTGACAGCCATCGGCGGTCGTATTTGGCAGGATAAACAACAGTTATCGCGGCTCATTCGAACCGCGCTCGAACTGCGGCGCTTATTGGTAGCTGTCACTGTTCCAATTGTGATCCCAGTTCTGGTTTGGCTTTTGATGCAGAACGGGGCGAGTACCCCCAAAACAGCCATACTGGTGGCAGCAGTGTTGGTGGGTTGCGGTTTGGAGTTAATTACTCGCATCTATGCTGTCGCCCTAAGACTTAAATCTGAAATACGGCAAATCCAGAACCAAGCTTTGGTAGCGGCTCTGGTTAAGCTTGCGATTGTGGGAATTGCTGTCTTGGTTTGGTTCAACGTGGAGATCGCAATCTTTGCGGTGGTGGCCGGATACGCGGTTCAGTATTGGATGCTTCACCGATGGTCCGTTGAAAACCTGGATGTCCGCGCACCGGGCGATCCCGCAATGCGCGCCGAAATTATCGGAGTAGTCAAGAAGGTGTCGCCTCAGACAATATACTACTGCCTGCAGGGACAGATCATGGTCTGGCTGATTAGCATCTTCGGCAATGCGGACAGAGTCGCGGACGTGGGTGCACTCGGAAGGTTGGCGGTTGTCTTCTCGATCCTAGGCTCACTCGCTAGCGAAATCCTGTTTCCCGCATTTGCCCGGATACAGAGTGCGCAGATGTTAAGGAAGCGCTACCTCCAGGTCATACTCGTGTATGCGGCTATTTCTGCTTCCCTGGTTGCTCTTGTCGCAGTCTTTCCTAAACAGGTTTTAAGTGTCCTCGGCGGTCAGTATCGCCACCTGCAAACTGAGGGGATATTAATGGCGGTCAGCAGTGTATTAGGGGCGATTGCCGGTTTGGCGTGGGGCCTGAATTATTCGCGCGCCTGGATCGTATCCCCGCTGAAGTTCATTCCCTTCAGCATTGCTGTCCAGGTTGCGCTCGTCTATTTTCTGAATCTCTCGACGGTACGAGGGGTTCTGGTTCTCTCAATCCTTTCTGCTCTTCCTAGTATCGCGTGGGCCGTGTCGTTGACACTCCTGAAGATTAGGAAGTTGCAGGTATCTGCATGAGAATCAGACTTTGAGTTCTGCGCAGGTTCGCCGCTCATTAGCAGTAGTCGCAGGTCGCAACTGAAGTCATCTAGTGTGCTGTCCCGGAAATACGTGAACAAAGGCGTGCAATCTTCTGCAGGAT
>CAZLZA010000044.1:0-40644 GCA_964563875.1 uncultured Acidobacteriaceae bacterium | reverse complement strand
TCTCATTCACAGACTCTTTCAGGCCGTCAACACGGTATTGGGGCGACGCTTACGGTCATGGTGGCGCGGCGACTGGCGGTGAGGTTGTACTGGATGCTCCGCAAGGAATGGACGTACGCGGAGCTGGCACGTCATGCGGGTGAGCTCGGGTCATCTTGTGGTGCGCAGTAAGGCACCGAGCGCTTGGATGGGCAACCCGCCTCCCTCGAAGAGCGAGGGAGTTTGAACAGGTGAATCATGGTCCGAAGTCAGGACCGAATAGATGGCTGGTGCGGCCATAAGCCGACACTGTGAGATTCGGAAATATGACGGGTCTTCTGAAGTCTTCGCAAAGAACAAACCTTTCCGGGAAGGCCGACGTAGGCGCAAAAGCGTCTCGGGAAGTGCCTGTCTAGACAACCCGGACGTTGTTATAGACAAGACGACACCTAATGCATCCCCTAACGTCGAGCCTAAGTCAGCTTCAGCGCAAGGAGCTGCGCTATTCATCGAGGGAGTGCCACCGGGCTCAGATGTTTGGCTCGACAATCAGGCGTACACGGCGACAGCCCAAAGTGGCAAGGTCGACTTACGGAATATTCCGCATGGAGAGCATCATCTCCGCTTGTTGCTCCATAGTTTTCAGTACTATGACCGATTCATTGACTTGAAACCTGGGCAGATTATCAAAATTGAGACCCATATGTCGGCGAATGTCCCAACACCCCCGCCTGAGGTTGGCGTCAATTGCGCAGAAAAACATCCGAGAGCTGGTCTTCGTAAACCAATTTGAAACGTGAGTCGAACTTCAGAAGCTTGGCAAGCGAGGCGTCCTTGGAGAGCAATACAATACCGGACTCATCCAGTTGCGGGTCCCCATCCGTGCGGTCGCCGCCATTGAAATGAAGATAGTCCGCCACGAACTTATCCCCATAGAGATCGTTGCGTCCATCGATGGCAACCGGGTACTCGGCAAGATACCAGGAAAGGAATCCTCCCCAGTTGAAGTCGTTGTACAACGGCCCTGGGGGCTTGACGGTCCGCAAAAAATTAGCGGCATCCACCGGGTATTCCTGACTGATGCTGTAATCAATTCCACGTGTATTGAAGCCCATATTGGTGCCCAGCAAGAAGGCTAGTACTGCCACCGAACCGGTAACAGAAAGTAGTTCGAGGGGAGTGAACGCCGGATCTCGGTCGGTCGCTTCCGGAGAGACATCGGCGAGGAACAAAATTGCTGGAATTACCGCGAACCAGGCATCTCGCACCGTACGAAAAGCGCATAGCATACCCACGATCATCAGGGAAAGCTGAAACGGATCGATCTTCTTCCGCCAGCCTGCCACGTAGAACGCCGCCATGAGAACAAACAGGAATATGAAGTAAGTGAAGCTGTTAAAGTTCGGCGACAACAGTTCCTGAATGACGTAGTACGTCTGTGTTGCATGGGAGTACTCAATCACTACAGTGAACAACCGATACGAATAAGGCCCTATGCACGAGGCCGCGAGACTAGTGACAAAGATTGCCGTTAATCGGAACAGCGAGAGCGGAGAAATCCGCAAGGCGCTTACATCGACCGACAACCGGGAAGCGAGCCGGACAGCGGCTGTAACCGTTATGTAAAGCCCAAGGGTTGCGAGGCCGTAAATGAATTGGATATGGAGATTCGCCCACAATATGAAGAGCAGTGGGAACCAATAAAGCCCTTGTATCCGGCCGCTGCGTTGAGCCTTCAAGAGCATGTACAACATCACGTTGAACAAAATCATGCTGAAGAAGACGGGGCGGGGATAGACAGCATAGGCGAAAGCCAACGCTCCCAGCAGTGTCAACAGCCACGAACGCCAGAAGCGGCGGGAGAGTGCGAAGCAGGTGCCAAACAGCGTAATCGAGACAAGCAACGAAAGCAGGATACCGAAGTAGGCGAAGCCTACCAATCCTAGCCAGGCGTAGACGCGAGAGAGAATCACCTCGAACCCCCAGCTATACGCCACCCACGGTCGAGCGGCTGCGGTGCGTGACAGAATGCCCACGAACGGCACCGCCCGATGTTGTACAATCCAGTCCCCAACCTTCAAATGCCACCAGATATCCGAGTCAAGGAGGTAACCTTTGGTGGCTAGGATGATGCCCGAAAGCAGGGAGAATAAGGCCACGAGTGCAGCCAACCTGACGATTTGCCGGTGCGACACTTGCGCTAGTTCTTTACGTACGCTCATAACTGAATCGATTCCACGCCCCGCACGGTGTTGCGAGGGGTAGAGATATTCATCGTCGCACCAGGACGATTGCGATGTCATCCCGGTACACCTCGTGGAATTGTTCCTGCAATACCGGTATTTCGGTCAAGGCTTTTGCCATGGGAAGGTTGACCGGCAGTAGAATGGTCTGCTCACGAACGAAGCCGGGGAGCGTCTCCATCCTCTGCTTGCCCATGACCACGTTAAAGTACGCTTCACTCATCTCATCGCCGTATAGATTCAACCGTTCGTCCATCGAGACCGGGTACTCAGGAAGCTTCCACATCAAATATCCTCCCCACGCATACTCGTTAAAGATGGGGTCGGGGAGGTGATTGCTCCGTATGTAGTTGCAGGCCTGGGCCGGCAGCACCCGCTCGAGCCGATTCTCCAGTAATTGATTTGAGGGCAAGCGAATGAACGAGACCGCCAGCACAATCGCAACGCCCGCGACAACCTGGAGATATCGTTTGCCCACGCTAGCTGGTCCCGGAGCAGTAGATTGATTGCCATGACTTCCAATCGCCTCCCCCAGGATAGCGATCGAAGGTAGAATGATCGTCCAGCTTTCGCGTTGAATGCGAAATGCCAGCGCCGCCCAAAGGGTAAGCAGAACAATCTTGAAGAAATCATGCGAGCGCTGCCGTCCAAGTGCCATGTAGGCAAAAACAAGGAGCAAGATAAGCGCATAATGTTCAGGCTGCCGGAAGCTCATCGCCGCCATGAAATCGAATTTCTTGAAGAGCGCCGGGCTATAGGAAGACCGCAATGCGGCAGGAATGAGATTAAGAGAGTATGGCGTAATCAGTACCGCAACGACGCATGCTGCAATGACTGCGGAAAGATGAACAAGGGGAATTCGCGGCGAATCACCGTCCGTAGGTCCCGAGGTGAGAAACATTCTTTCCGAGATCTCTACCACAACGAACATGGAGAGCAGCAGCAACCCGAGAACGAATTGAGCATCGAGATTTGCCCAAAGCCAGAACAAAATCGGCAACCACAGCAATGGTCTTAATTCGTTACGGCGACGACTCTCAAGAAGTCCGTGAAGGGTCAACCCAAAGAAGCAGATTGAAATTAGGACTAAAGGCTGCGTCGAGCTCAGCAAGGCGAACTGGGTCAATGTCGCGAGAGCTATGGCCCGCCAGAAATTGCGGAACCCTCCGGCGATCAAAAAAGTAACGGCAGCCAGAGCCACCTTGAACATCATTAACAGCAGCGGAACGGCTCTCAACCCGAGCAATCCATAGGCAGCGCCGAAGAATGCGTCATACATCCAGCTGCAATCGATCCACGGCGAAGTTGATAGCTGTGAAAATAGTCCGGTGCGAGGTATCGCATGGTTATGTAGTATCCATGTACCGGTGCGCAGATGGCACCATAGATCGTCACTCGAAAACGCCGCTACGTGCAGGGCTTCACGGACTGCACCTGTTGTCAGTAGCACCAGAAGAGCCGCCAGGCGGATCGCGGGCGCTTGTGCAAGATACCGGAGAACGCCAATTCCCGTAGCGCGATCGTTCGGCAATTTACTGCTTCCGGTTGGAGTCGAGTCTATGATTTTTGCGGTTTCCATGTGGGTCAGTGTTTTACCGCCCGCCCCATACTGTTCCCTTGCGAACTCGTAATGGTGCCATCCTGGTTATGGTTGTAGTTGTGGCACTTGAGCGTGCATGTGCCCGTGGCTCGATTGTAGGTGATGGGAGTTTGGGTAGCATCATTCCGCGCAACCACTCCAACATCAAAATTAACCAACCGTTCGCCCGACAGCCCAACCGAGGAGTTGGGGATTCCGTGGGCGGTATGGCATACAGAGCACGAGAACCCAGCGTTAATGTGAACTGAGTGCTTGCTGAAACTGGCATTGGAAAGAATGTTTGAGAGGTCGTGGCACTTAGCGCAGAGCGAGTATGGTCCATTTGCCCCCGGGTCCACAATCGCCGGCAAGAGGTTTTGGATTGCGCTTCCCGGACCTGCCAACGGAGCAGCTCCAGGAGCAACCTGGCTGAATTCGTAGCGCCGCTCGAGGATGTGGGCATACTGGGATCCGTGAGGTCCATTAGGCCCCGTGCCCCCAAACTCACGATTGTCATCGCTGTTGTGGCAGTCTGTGCAGAGGAGGCGGGAACCCATTGCGCGACCCTGCGTGTGGCCGTCCAGGTTCCAGATGAACTTCAGCAAGCTCGGCTGAGGAAGCTGGCTTCTCCGGTCGTGAGTGACAGGATGACTGGAGATCGAAGTGCTGCTGAGCTGAGGAACAAGGTTTAAGGCGTCGCCTGTGGTAAGCACACGCGCTGGAAGATACCCATACAGCGCCAAAGTTTGCTTTCCCGTGCTCGCTCCGTGGCAACGGAAACAAATTTCAAACTGGTTGACCGCCGGGCTGACTACAGTTACGCCATCCACGGCGCTGATACCGTTCGCACCATTCTGTGCCGGACGGAGCGTGCTAGAAACAAACGATGATGTCACCTGAGAAGCGTGCGGATCGTGGCAATCGACACACGTGGCGTGCCGATTCTGATTCAGCATTGCATTTTCGTTCATCACGTGCAAATTGCTGCCGGCTGGAAAAGGATGGCCTTTCTTGGTGAATTCCTGGTAGATATTCGGAATCGCGGGCGAAACCGTCGATCCGCCATTGTGGCAGTTCAGGCAATTCTGAGTGCTCGCGTCGACATTCGGCAGAGCCTGCTTTGGAGGAGATAGGAGGGCGCCTCCTGCCAGCGCCTTGTGGGTTGCGTGGCAAGAAAGGCAGGCGTTCTTGCGGAGCGTGCCATGAGATCCCACGTTTGCCGCCTTCGCGGCCTGATTGCCTGACTGGGCGTGGACGCTATTCTTCCACGCAGTCAATCCGTTATAGGTGGGTGCGGTAGAGATCCCTCGTTGCGGGCGCGAGCCTTGGCCTCCAGACGAGGAGGATGCGCGTTTACTCGCCATCGTGCCGGACTGGCCTGGGTCCGAGACATGGCACGCCAGGCAAAGTGCGGAGCTAGTGTTGTCGATCACCAGAAATGTGTTGGACGAATCTAAACTTTGTACGTGAGGATTATGACAGGTCACACATTGCACATTGCCGCCAATCAGTCGGACGGCTGGATTCCCCGTAACGCCCGGACTCACAACTGAGGAGAGCAGATTCTGGCTTGTTGGCATTTGGAGGGGTAACTTGAAATTGAAGGGGTGAACAGTGGACAGATCCTGACCAAAAACGTCGATTGCCGACATCGACCCGCTCATTTGGAGGTTGCCCCAAGGTGTTGTCTGCCCTGGAGCCACTGTGCCGTCATGGCAACTCAGGCAAAGATTGCTGGAATGGCCCAAGACTGGCTGCTGCACCACGTTTGTGATCGAGCTCTGGGGGTAAAGGGTATAGTTCTGCGTCGTGGAAAGCTTCTGCGACCAGAGAGTTGTGGTTCCACGCACTCCGCTGTGGGGAGCATGACAAAAAAGACAGGGAGGCAAACCTCCGACGATCGGGGACTGCCCGCCGGGGCCCATATTGTGAGCTCCAAGAACGTCACCACTGATCTGCGCGCTGGCGAACGCTGCAGCGAGCCAGAGTAGGACCAGAGCTAAACGATTCCTCACTTCCTTACTCCCTCTGCCTTTGCAATGCCGGAGTACTGAAAGACCTGAACCCGTGCATTGTAGGAGTCCACAACATAAATGCGGTCATTCTTGTCAATAAACAAACCGGAGGGCAGTTGGAATTTGCCCAGTTCGGTCCCTTGCTCGCCAAAGTAGTAGAGCAATTGCCCTTGCCGGTCGAAGATTTGGACCACACTCCCAAGTCCGTCGACCACATAAAGGTGGTCCTCTGAATCGACGCCGACCCCCTTCGGCCGGAACAGGCCACCCACGCTGTCGCTGACATGGCCACCGATGATCCCTTGTTCCGTTCCATCTGGAGCGAAGAATTGCACCCGGAAGTTCATGGCATCCACTACAACCAGACCGCCCTTGACCACGTGAAGTTCCGTCGGGAAATAAAGTTCTCCTGGGCCCGTGCCATGTTTCCCGATAGTCGCCAAAACAGAACCTTCCATATCCAGCACAAAAATCTGGTCGCGCAAGGTGTCGGTAACGTAAATCCGCTTGGCGTCAGAATCGACCGCGATCCCGGTCGGACGTTTAAAGAAGCCTTCGCCACCCTTCAGGCTCCCGATCACTCGCCGGAAGTTGCCATGGGAGTCGAAGATAAAGATCTCCCCCGCTTCCGAATCGGTCAAATAGATGTTGTCGCTAGCGTCAACCGCAACGCATTGCGGCGCGCGCATAGGATTCTTCGTCTTATTACGACGTTCCAGAAACTTATATTTATGCTGAGCAAAGTCGAAGATGTGTACGCCTTCGGCGCCTGGATCAGTAACAATAATGCGGCCATGTGAATCCACCGCTACGCCATAGGGACGTATCATCCGGTGGTAAGTGGGCTCGCCCGCCACCACGTCCAGAAACTTGTTCCAAAAACCCAACTTCCCACGAGTTTCGCGCTCCGAACTGAAGCTCTGCACGAAGGTGAGTTTGCGATTTCCTTCTAGTAACAGATCGGGTGGCGTCGGCGTCTCAACGGACTTGTTCTTCCCTAGGGCGTGGAGTGCGCCTGCCATCAGCAGCGCGCAGGCCACCAGCACCGTCGCGCGGCGGACCATCGACCGCGCTAGAAGAACTTGAAGCATCGGGAGACTCCGAAGTAATAGATCAATGTCCTGCTGGGCTGGCCGACCGCGTTGTTCGCACCCTGATGTTCGTATAAGGCATTCGCCAGGAAGGTAAGCTTGCGTAAATTATACGTCAGGCTTCCGGTGTACGACTGCGATGAGACGTTTGAAAGCACACTCTCTGCGCCGGAGGTGCTGGTACTGGAGTTGCCGCTCAAAAAACTGCTCCAACCAACGCTGACACCCATGTGCGGCACCATTGAATTGCTATAGCCGGCGCCATAACCCCGCCCAGAGAAAGGCACTTCCGCATTCGAGACCAGGCCGGGCGTCGTTATCGCAACCACTCCCGTGCTGGTGACAATTCCGCTCCCACTGGACTGTGCATATGTCGCGGTGACGGTCTGCTTTAGCCATGAGAGGTTAGTTGTGGCGTTCTCTGAGCGCGAATCATATCCATCTACCGAAAACACAGTGCTCGTAAAAGCGGCGCTGGCACCAAATGAAAGTCCGTGGTACAGCTCATGCCGGAGCGAGGTGAAGCCGGACATGGATGAGGATGTATACAACCCCTGCAGTGTCTGGACATTCTGGTTGTAGCTGAAACTCGACATTGTGCGCCAAGCCCCGAAGTTCCGCAGGTAGTTAACCGTGGCAAACAGACCACCACCTCCGTTGCCTACCTGCGATGCGGCGTCATGCATACCAAACAGGATCGTCAGTCCCTTGAGGCGGCGTCCGAAGCCATAAGCCACGTTGGCACCGAATGAGGTGGCGCCCTCGCTTACGCCCCCCAAATAAACTTCTTCACGGTTGGCATAACCAGTCACAAAGATACTATACGGAAAGGCGTGAGAGCTGGAAATGCTCATATTCAGGATACCGGTACGGGGTGAAGTCGTCGAAACCTGAACCGTCTCTCCTGCGGCATTGAGCTCCTGCAGCACGTCTCCGTATACGTTATCGTTGTAGCTAACTGATCCGGAGAGCGGCACGCGCCAGATGCGCGACGAGATCGAGGTATCAAACTCGTCGGTAGCAGTGTTCCCGCTCTCGCCTACCGATTTAGAGTCTGATTGCGTGCGATAGGCCGACATGAGAATGCTTCCACCGCGGGGCAGCGCGCGCGCGCTTACCAGGTGAAACGTGTCCAGAGAGCCGGTGGAACTGACCTCGCTATTGGTATCGAGCAGGTTGGCGCTGGAGACGTCATTCACATGCTCATACCCTCCGCCCAACGAGAAACCGCCGACGCGATAGCCCGAACTGCCGACGCCAAAGACCTGCGCATGTACGTTGCTACTGACTCCAAGGCCGGGAATCGTAGTGTTGCTTTCGTCATTCGCATAAAAGACCGTCAGATTCTTGACGAGAGGAAGGCTGTTGATCATCCAACTGATGCCGAAGTCGCGGTTACTGCTGGTGGAGTTCAGGCCGGCGAGCCCAGGCAACCCGTAGGTTCCAGTTTGTCCCCAGTTCTGGCCATAGCTGATAGCCCCGGGATCTGCACTGCCTCCAAATATCTGGCTGCCGAAAGAAAAACCTTTGGAGGTTCCCAGACTTGTCGAACCCGCATTGCTCTGCGCACGATCGTATTCTGAAGTGGCATGGAAGGACAGAAACTTCGGGTTGTAGTAATAGCCGCTGATACCGGCGTCTCCGCCTATGCCCAGGTCGTGGGACGAGTCTTGGCCGCTGGCAATCGCGCCGTCATAGCCCGCGTTGAGCGTTCCGTTCGCACCTTGCAGGGTCAAGCCCTCAACGTTGATTTGAGCAATAGCGCTGCTCCCCCCCAGCAGAATTGAGAGGCCCAAAGCGCCCAGTGCAATTCGAGTTAAAGAGAAACTAGAGAGTCTCATTACAGCAGTGACCGCTTTTTACAGTTCTTCGACTTTTGCGGTTTCCTTGAGTTTTTTATCCAACTTGCCACGCAGGGTGTTGTAGCGCTCTTTCTGCATATCCGCTTGCAACTTCGCTCGAACCTGCTCAAACGACTTCTTGCCTTGTGGAATACGTGCCTCAAGACGGAAGATCGCGTAGTAAGGACCAAACTGGCAAACGCCGCTCACTTGTCCCGGCTTCATCCCGTCCAGAATCGGCAGCACCTGCGCGGGCAGCGCGCTGCGCAACGTCGCCTTGTGATTGCCCATATCGACCCGGAAGTCATCCTGGGAGTACTTCTCCGCCAGTAGGCCGAACTCCTCGTAATTATGCGTGGCCTTGGCTTTTTCCCATATTTCGTTGACCTGCTTGCGCGACTTCTCCTTGGCGTCGGCGGTAGCATTTTCGGCAGGCATGATGGAAATGGTCTGGAACTGAACCTGTTCCCCGTACGAAAAGTCTTTTGTATGTGTCCGGTAGAATTCCCTCGTCTCGGCCAGGCTCACGCGGGCGGGAACGTCCAGTTGCGAGTTGAGGAACGCCTCGATCAGCAGCGAGCGTCGCACTGACTTTCGGAGCTGCTCCATCGATCCGTTCATATCATTCTTGAGGTATTGCTGGAATTCGTCCTCACCTTGGAAGCGCCTTCGGAAAGCCGCAACGCCATTTCTTACCCGCTCCGGCGGGACGGTCATGTGGCGCCGCTGCGCCTCCTGATAAACCAACTCCTCGAACTCGATCATCTGGAGCGCGCCGGTGCGAATCTGTCCTTCCAAACCCTTCGGGAAACCATTATGAGTGCGGGCATAAGGAAATATCTGAAACATTTCGCGCAACAGATCGCGATCGGTGAGCAGGGCGCCGTTGACCCGCACCACCGGCTTGCCGGTCACTGCCATCATGCTCATGGCCAAACTCTGTGGCGCAACGGCTGGCACCGTTGTTGACTTCGCCAGCGTTGGGGCATGGGACGCCACCTGCGCTTGTGCGATCGTTGCTGCCGCGACCAACGCGACCATTATCCCGGTTCCGCATTTCATGACCACTCACCCTAGATTAAGTATTTGTCCAAAAAAAAGGGGAGAGGTTACTCTCTCTCCCCCATTCAACGCTACAGATTTAGTATGCAGTTCCTACGTTGGTCGCGCCGAAGTACTCGGACGAGAACGAGAAATGGCACTGTTGGCAGAAACGCATGGTCGAAGGCTCGTGCGTGGAATCATAAGGTGCGCCCGGGTTGTAACCACCGTTCACGAAGAAGATGGTGCGAACCTGAACGACGCCGGCCGGAACCGTCTCGTTACGCTGTCCGCCGCCATACACAGCCATATTGTGCTGGTTGTGGCAGGTGGTGCAGGTTACGAAGCTGTTGCCGAAACCGGTGCCCGCATTGGCCGTGGACATCAAGGCGCCAGGATAGTAGGTGGCGATGAAGTTGCCGAACGGGCTGGAAGCCGGAACAGCAGCGATGTTGAGGGAGTTACCAAGGATGGCGACCGACATGCCGTAGTTGGCATTCGTCAGAACCGAGCCCAGAGCAGCCGTCATGCTGGCAGTCTGACCCACCGGGTGCTGTCCGCCGTAGGCTCCGCCAGGATTGCTGCCGCCCGTGCCGAGGAAGGTCGGGATCGGGGCGCTACCGTAGAGCTGAACCGACGTGGCGTTCGAGCCGCCAACGTTACGGGCAGTGTTGATGCCCACGCCGACGCCGTTCAACAGGCCGAACTGCTGTTCGTAGGAAACGCCGGACATCATCGCGCCGGTCGAGACGTTGCCGTCATGGCAGCTCAAGCAGGTGACGACGCCGGTGTAGACCGGATCGGACCAGCTCGCAGTCGCATTGATCGTCAACACGCCGCTGTGATGGCTGTTGCCGCCGTTGAAGGTGATGCCCGATCCACTGTAGGTGGACAGGATCAAGCTGGTGTCGGTTCCCCACAGGCCACCCTGAACGTAGGCGTTGGTGCCGGTCTGGACGAGGCTGCCGCCTGCGCCCTTGGCTCCGTTGTGCGGTGCATGGCAACCCGCGCAACCACGGCCGCCGTTTTCGTGCGCGCCCATGACGTCGTAGTTCGGGATGTAGTTCAGAACACCGGTAACGTTGCCGCTAAAGGTCGCGGTGCTGGAGGAGCCGGTGGCGCTGTTCGTTGCACCCTGGGAACCAACGGTAACGGCCGTGCCGGGCGTGCTGCCGCCGCCAATGCCGGCCGAAGGTGCTGTTGTCTGATATTGCGCCATCGCCACGGTAGCCGTGAGGATAACCGATGCAGCTAAGAGAAGAAGCTTTTTCACGTAAAACCTCCTGATGAATAACAACATGCATTTTTACTTCTACTGCTTCCCGAGGCTATCGCCCCGGGTTCAACAACCTCTTGAGGTTGCTAAACTCGCTCCTGGCCACATGGGCCAGAGAATTCTATGGCTTCGGCACAGTCTGTCCTGCCGCCGACGGAATGATCGAAAACGCTCCGGTAGCACGATTTGACGGCGTATCTTTTTCCGCCTCAGCCGCGGCGTCCGTTGCTGCCGGACCAGCCGAAGCAACTGGGGCAGCCGCTACAGTCGGAGCCGCTGTTGCTGTCGTTGGAGCCGGAGTAGCCGTTGCTGCCGGAGCAGCGGCAGTCGGGGTGGCCGTGCTGGTCGCACTCGCGACCGCGGGGGCCTTGGTTCCGTCTCCCAACTTGCGCTTCTCGATCTCTGCTTTGGCTTCCGCATCCGTGTAATAACGGAACATCTGGATGCGGGAGTACACCTGCTCGACCGTGAAGATACGATTGTTCTTGGCGTCAAAGGCCACGCCGGTCATTGCCTGGAACTGGCCCGGACCAAGTCCATAGCCGCCAAATGCCATCAGTGGCTGTCCTTCGCCGGTGAGCACCGTCAGGCGGTTGAGCATGGCATCGGCCACCCATACATGTCCGTCGGTGTCGACCGCGATCCCCTTGGGCCGCGCAAAGTTGCCGACCGCGTCTCCGTTCTTGCCGAAGGTGCGAACGAAGTTGCCGTCAGCATCAAAGATTTCGACTCGGTCGTTCAGCGTGTCCGTGATGTAAACATTTCCGTCCTTGTCGACTGCGGCGTTGGTCGGCTTGGAGAATTCGCCGGGATCGGTAAGCGTGTGGTTCTTGCCCGTGGTCCCGAGTTTGCGCACTACTGCATGGGTATCGGCATCGAATACGATCACCTGGTCCAAGTCGGTGTCAACCACGTAGAGATAGCGGTTTTCCTGGTCCAGCGCAATGCCACAGGGATTATGCAATATACCCCCGCCAAAGTCCCCCACATGCTTGTGATTGGCGTCGAACTCCAGGATCTGACGGGTCCCGTTATCGGAGACATACAGGTGATCGTTGTCATCCATCGCCAAGCCAATGATCGATTTAAAGCGAGCACCACCTTCCCCGTTTTTGATCAGGTTGAGATCGTCATTTTCCGTATTGAAGATGAAGATCGCGCCCACCTTGGTATCGGCAACGTAGACCAACCCCTTGGAATCGATGGCGACCCCGTAAGGAGCAACCAGTTGGTAGATCGGCTTCTTTTCGCCCTTGGCGTTGTTCGTATCCACTCCCGCGAGACGATCCATCCAGCCCGCCTTCTCTTTCTTCCTCTCAGCCACGGAAAGGTCGGGAAGCGAAGCGGAGAAGAAATCCAGATACCGGATACGAGGAACGGCCGGAGCCGGCGGGAAAACAACCGTGGTGAGATCAGGAATCTCTTCTTTTTCAACGGGAGCCGCGGTCGTCTTCGTCTTCTTTTTCTTGTCCGCATGGAGCGAGACCGGAGCAAGCCAACTCAATGTCAGCAGCATCACTGCGACCACGCCGCTCTTCATGATTGACTTCATACCAACTCCTAACATCTAATTTCCTCCGACCTTTTTAATCTGGTTGCCGATGTTTCCCTGATGGCAGGTGTAACAGAAAGCCTGATTGTTCTCCTGGTCCTTGACTAGCAGGTCGGGCTTTGCCGACGAGTGCGGCTGATGACAGGTCAGGCAGTTGATTGCGGTGATAACTTTGGTGCTGTCTTTCAAATCATGCAGGTCCGAAACAGGGTGCCCGTCTACCGGGTGCCCAGCGCCGTACACCAAAGGAAGTACTGAGACACTCGCGAGGTAGTCTTCCGGCAGCTTCACCTTGCCGTCAAAAATCGCGATCAGGTGTTCGCTTTCCAGCTTCGCCGGTTTGGAGTCGGGACCGTGGCACTCCAGGCACAGCGCATTCGGGGTCTTGGCGCGCAGCAGATGCAGATTGTCGTTACCGTGCGGCTCGTGACAGGTGCCGCAACCGGTCTCAAACGCCGCCTGATGCACGTGTGCTTTCTTTCCCTGCTCAGCTTGATCGGTATGGCAGCCCAAACACACGGCCACCGCATTCGGTTTCGGGAATCCCGCAGAGCTTCCAGCGTGTGGGTTGTGGCAGTCGGTGCAATCGCCCGCCGCACCCGGATGCTGCACTTTCGCCTTCTCGATCTGTTCCGCCTTGTCAGCGTGACAGGTTACGCAAACTTCTTTTGCCGTTGCGGCGGTCAACACCACCTTGCCGTCCTTGGCCGGGGCATGACAGGAGTCACACTGCCCTCCAGCAAAGGGCGCGTGAGTGAACTTCGCCATCAATTTCTTGCCAGCCGATTGATGAGGATCGTGGCAGCTCAGGCAGTCTGACTTCTCAAACGGCTGGCCCTGGTGCGCCTTGGCGATTGTCGCGTCTTTCGGATCATGACAATCGATGCAAAGCGCAGGCGCATCCTTCGTCAGATGGAAATCAAACTCGCGCTTGCCACGCTCGCCAGTCTTATGCGTTACATGACAGGTATCGCAGCCCATGTCCAGCGCTGCGTGGCGGCTGCCGTCTTTCGGCACGTCGAGGCCGACCTTGTGGCAACCGAGGCAGAGGTTCGCATCCTTGCCTTCGCCATTGACAGGCTTAAGTAACTGATTTTTATTGTCGGTCTGGTGCGGATCGTGGCACTTGGTGCAGTCGCGCACCGCCGGGGGGTGAATCTTTCCCTTGATGTCAGCGGCTTTCTTATCGGCGTGGCAGGTGATGCAAAGGGCAACCGTGGTGGTGGTAGTGAGCTTCAGCCGGGTAACATCTTTCTTGACCCTGATCTCGTGACAGCTCGTACAGCCCATGGCAATAGCCGAATGAACTGACTTTCCTTTCGTTTTGTCTTCATGGCACTGCGCGCAGGTCGCGGGGTCCGCCTTCGGATCAAGGGGGACAGGATGTACCCCCGCCCAGGCCATTGCCGAAAACCCGCCCGCCAGCACCATTATCGAGATTGATTTCAGAGCCCTGTTCACAACTACCTCCGGTACGCTACATCAGTGTGCAATTGTGTCGCCGTTGTAAGGCCGCCACCGGTCCTGTTCTGGACGTTTTCGTAAATACAAGAAAGCAAAGCTCAACAAGGTCGCCTCCTACACATCGAATGCGGTCCGCCTTAGGTCATTGTGGAGGTTATCTGGAGGGAGCTGCGGCATCTAACCCAGGGCTTTCGCGGGCATTGGCCATTTCGCTCACTCGCACGATGCTGACGCGCACGCACCAAGTGGCCAAAAAAGTTGCCGCAGGGGATGGCTCGCACCGACAGGTTGGCGAGCAGGTTCGGCCTGATTGATCCAAGCCGGGCTCGAGGGGTCTTGCCCCACGGATTGCGTCAGTTGTCACGAGCACGTTCACGCGGAACGGCTGGCACATCTTTGGAAACGGCGAGCCTTCGGGGACAGGGATGCACATCCTCAAGCCTCGTCCTATTCTGCTGAACTACTATGCCTTTTGCTGACTCCTGCTGCACATTCAAGGAGAATCGCTTCTCCTCCAGTCGTGGAACCACGACATGCAACAGATCTCCCGTGGTAAGTTCGACCGCCTTCAGCGCACCGCCGCCGGATTTACTTCTGCTCGTCTTGATGGATATGGGCTTTGCTGCTCTTTGCCAACTCACCCGGGGGCATAGGCCTCTTATCCGGTTCTTGTTCATCGGCACGCGCTTTTGCTCCACGCTTCCTTCAGACCCCGCCTCGCGACGACGCCCCTTGCGCTTCGCTAATCCTTCACCTCCATCAGGTTGGATAGGGGAGCCTCACCCCCAAACTGTCGAACATGCACGGCACACAAAGACGGCGGCTCCGCCGCCTTGGAAAACGCTTCGAGTTTCCCACTTTCCCGCCGCCACGACGGCTGCGGGAGATTAACCAAAACCGGACATTCAGTTGCTACAAAAAGCGGACAGTCTAACTTGCTACGAACAGCACGATGAGTGTGTGTGTCAATATTCTCCAGCTTTGATCATCGGCCGACATCCTGATTTTCCGTGTCACATCCTCCAGTGATCAGTCACACAAACCTGAGTACCTGAATGTCATATCATCGGTAAACACTCGACCACTATTCCATTTCAGCACGGTTGAAGCCAGGCAAAGCGCGGACGTGGGAGGGAATTGTGTCGCCAATAGTTGAAGATAAATCTACGCCAGTCCGGGTTCCGGTAGCCGAACACGCCCAAAGACGCGTCTTCGATGGCGTCCGGAGTGCGCTCCGGAAGAATCCACGGCTGGAGTGGCTAATTCTATTGGCGCTCTGCGCCGTCATGCTGGGACAGTTACTCCTAAGCGTTCGGCAGCTTTCGCAAACAACCGACGAGGCAACCCACCTCTACTCTGGTTATCGGTACTTAAAGTGCGGTGACTTAACCGTCAGTCCCGAACATCCTCCGTTGGCCAGGATTGTTGCAGCAGCCCCACTGGTCTTGATGAACCCACAAGTGGATTGCGCCCCATTCCACGGCAATGACTTCGATCAGTGGAGGACGTCGGCGGTGTGGCTCTACTCAACCGACTGGCCCTCAGAACTATTTCGAGCTCGTTTGGCGGTCTCCGCCTTTTCCTTAATTCTCTGCATTCTTGTGTGGGGGACAGCACGTCGGATGTTCGGACTCGGTACCGCTTTCATGGCAACTCTTCTGCTTATCTTTGAGCCTAACGTGCTTGCGCATGGGGCGCTGGTTACCACCGACATGGCTGTAACGGCAATGCTGTTATTTGCCGTGTTCGGCTTTTATCTCTGGACTCGAAGACCCTGCATCCCACTTCTTGTGCTGGCGGGCATCGCTACTGGTCTCACCCTTCTCGCAAAAAATTCGGGCCTGCTTGTGATTCCGACACTGATCATTCTCGCAGTTATAGATGCTTTCCTTCCTCAAGATAGCGAACAGCAGTCCCCTTCTAAATTCATGATCCGTAATTTAGGGGCGGTTGGACTTGTTCTCTTAATCGCCTATGCCACCATTTGGATGGGATATGGAATGCGCTACTCTGCACATTCTGGAGCACTTTTGGCGCAGCAACCGCCTTCTTCTTTTTTGCCCTCCACTTCGGTATCTGGCCGGGCACTACTCGCACTAGACGAAAAACATCTCCTCCCTCAGGCATACCTTGAGGGACTCGACTTTTTGCTAGACGACGTATATTCCCCTGAACCTAAGCCGGTATTCCTGCTCGGAAAGTTCTACCCTCGCGCCCAGTGGTTTGCACTCCCTGTACATTTCTCGATTCGCTCTACCGTGGGATTCTTAGCGATCACACTGCTGTCAGCTGCAGGTATGGTGATGGCCACTCCGAAACACCGCCGTGAGATTGCTTTCCTGCTCGTCCCTGTCTCGCTGTTTGTGATGGCTTTTATCCATGCCTCATGGAACGGTGGCATGCGCCATATGTTGCCCGCGCTTCCCTTCCTGATCATCCTTGCTTCCATCGGTTGCCTGGAGTTAACGAAATATTTGGACTGGGTAAAATACGCAGTGGCTTGCCTACTCGTGCTCCATGCAGGGAGTTCGTTACATGCTTTTCCGAACTACCTGTCCTATGGCAATGAATTCTGGGGTGGTCCCACCCAGAGCTACAAATACTTGGGGGGCACCTATTCGCAGCAGTCTTATTGGCAAGCGAAAGCGTACATGGAACAGCATCCCTCCGATAAATGTTGGCTAATTGCAGACGATCTCCCGGTTTCCGAGCTTTATGGACTTCCCTGCCAACATATTGGGCATTTGCGCCCGGGATTGGCTCCAAGTCAGATGAATGGCACCGTGCTCGTAAGTAGCTCGGAGCTTTACTCTTTGCGCCCCGACGAGGGCGAAACAGCGGAACCATTCAAGAACATCGCCCCCGCGGACACAATTGGGGGCAGCGCCATTCTGGTTTTCAAAGGAAATTTCGATACCCGGGCGACGGCGAGCATGAGCGCGACAGTTGTGGCGCATCGGGCAATATTGCAATCGCAACTCCCTGAGGCTCTACAAATCAGCGATTACGCAATTCAGATGTCGCCGAAAAGTTTTTATGGCCATTACATACACGCCGTGATTCTGGCTCGACTTGGTGAATCCAACAGAGCTATCACTGAATTGGAGTACACTCGGAGTCTGGCATTGAATCAGCCGCTGAGCACTTCTTTACTGCCTGAGATTGACAAGTCTTTGCAGAAACTGCGAAGCATCACTGGAGACAACTGAGCGGTGTTTCCTTCTGATGTTTATCCTTTAGAGCCTGTTAATAACTTCAATAGTTCGGGGTGGCGAGTTCGATCCAGAGTCGCTCTTATACTCGTTGCGAGCCGTATTCAACGCGGTTCGCTGGCCGGTGCGTTCCGGAGCACACCGGAGGATGATGCCGGACGATTTGCCTCCGTGGCCGGTCGTTTCCAACAGACGCAGCGTTGGATACGAGCTGGCTGCTTCGAAATCATGGTCGAGGATCTGCGCTCTCTGCTGCGTGAGTTCGGCTCGAACTGCGCTCGATCGTTCAGCAGCGGTTACATGGAGCGCCAGCAGATGGCCAAGCGTGTCGACCACATGCACTTTCGATCCCTTGCGCCGCTTGCTCCATTGTATCCACCCCGCGCTCCCGACTCGGGCGCGGATTGCAGAGTACGGCTGCCAACTACCATGGCCGTGGGTTGTGGCTTCCGACCAGCGAATTTGCCGAAACAATCCTCCCGCTTTCTGCGAAACAATCGGCGATTGATCCAAAGCTTGGTCGTTCTTGTGATAGGCGCGGTAGGCTACGGCGACTTTAATACTTTAATATTATCGACTCACCAGAGACGTGGCGCCGCAAGGGATGGCACGCACCTCCGGGTTGGCAAGCAGGCTGGGCCTGACCCAAACCCAGCTAGAGGGGTCTTGCCAGACAGGGTCTGCATCCGTCGCCACCAGCACGTTCACCTGGAACTGATCGCAAAAGCTGTCCAGATTCCAGTTCCGCACGGCGTCGGGGGCATTAAAGACCGAGGCAATGTATGGAAACGCCTGCCTGCAGTTTTGCACGTCGCCGCCAAAGGCACTTCCACAGGACGAATCCCCCATCACTGCCTGTCGCGTTGAATACAAGTGAGCGATCAGGGTCTCGTCTCTCACTGGGTTGTATTGGAGCGATGCGTTGATTGGAGTCAACCGACTCAGCCCGGTGAAGGCATCGCGCAGCCAGTACGTTCGTTCGCCAAATCCCGGTGACCCGAGAAAGAGCTCACTGCGTTCCAACTTTCCCGCATCCGCCAGCGGTGCATAACAGCGCAATGCAACCAACTGGTAGGCAGTTCCCGCCACTCCGAGCACGAGGGTAAAAAGCAACGAAGCTTTGATCCACGGAGCGCAAGGTCTCGCCTGCGCCGCAGCATTGTTCCGGAAGAAAACATCGTTTACAAGCGGCGCGGCCAGTATCAGAAGAACGAACTGAACCACCAGCATCCCCCTGAATCCAAGGTCGTTCGCGCCAGTCGAGTCCGACTTTAAAATGCTCAGCGTCAGCAGGCAGACCACGAACATCACCCAGGCCATGCGGCGCTGTCTGCTAACAGGTGCAGGATTGCGCAACTCCCGCCGCAGACACAGCACGATGACAAGGAAGAAGAATCCGAATTCGAGGAAATACGCAATCAGAAGAGCCGGCAATTTCGATAATTCGAGCAACAAGGAATTGTGTAAACCCAAATTGCCGAGGAATTCGAGTGCCATCGGAAAGTCGCGGAATGCGAAAAAAGCGAATCGTTCTCCTGTCCCGGAACCTTGGTCAACGCGCTTAGAGAGCAGATCCAACAAGTATGGCCAAGAGAGCAACAAGGAAAACCCGCCGGTCACGACATAGGTCCCGAATGTCTTAAAACACTTCTGCGAAAGCACCCACAGCGTCCAGGCAATAGCAAAAACAGCGAACGTAAACGTTACATAAACCGAGAGGCCGGCGGCACTGGCAAAGGCCAGTCCGGATATCACCGTGGCCCAGATTCTCTGGCCAAGCGGATTCTCCTCATCAATCGTTGAAAGAACGAGCAGCCCAACCATGCACGCCGTAAGCGATGCTACATGATGTGGCACCCACAACAGCGACCCCAGCCAGGACGTGACCTGATTGGTGTCCCACCACTCCATGTCTGCAGGAAGCACATGATACCTGTAGACCATGGCGGCATAAGGAATCAAATCCAGACCGGTGACCGTAAGCAGTGCGATGCCAATCACGGATTTCCTGCGAAGATGTTCAGTCTCGCCGAGAAAGTGCTTGAGAAATAAAGGAATGGTCGAGGCCAGCCCGAGGCCGCTCCAGAACACGCTCGCATTGAGGCACGCCTTGGCGCTAAGCCCGAACAACCGCATCGGCAGCGCGCAGACCACATACCAGTAATAGAAATAACGAAGGACAGGAGCCTTCCCAAGACCGTAAAAGGGGTTCAGCGGCGGGACACCGCTCCTTGCCGCCGCCTCGACGAACGGCACGCGCACCGAGTGATCATAGGCTACATAACTCACATAGAGACGATGCCCAATCTGCAGATCGGCTAGTGAGAACTGCACGACCAGGAACCATGCCAACATCATGCAGAGGAGCAGCCATGTGCTGCTGCGAATCCTGGAAAAGAATAGTTCCGAGGGCGAAAACTGCCGGATGAGCGTAGCTGCGGAGATCACAACCAGCAAGAGGAAAATCGCGAGCGTGACCGGGAAGGAAAACGCCCGAGTTACTAGGACCGCCAGAATGGGAGTGGCCGCGAGTGAAAAAGCGATGCTGAACAGTAATTTCTCAGTTGCGGAACGGCTGCGCATGCCAAATGCATTACTGGCCAAGCCCAACAGGTATCCAGACGGAAGAAGAAACAGTGTGAATGCAAGGGTCGCGAGCGTGGTCTGCACCAAATCTGAGACCGTAAAGTTTTGCATTTAGAAATTCCTGATGTCTAGCGCGGTGTAGAACGGTCGAACAAAACCTGGCAACGACCAAACCCGCGGACTCATCCGCGGGTTCCAGATCATGACTGATCCGGCCATCGGAACTGACAGGATAAAGCATTACATAGCTGGCTTGTCGGTCTTCTGGCCGGGTTTGATGTTGGCGTGTTTCTTGGCCTGCGCCATATACATCTTGACCTTGTCGGCCTGCTCGTAATTGGGATTCTGCTTCAGCAGCAACTCCCAATCCGCAACGGCGCCATTCACGTCCATCTTGGCTTGCCACTTGACGATCCCGCGATTGAACAGTGCGTTGCTGTTCTTGGGGTCATCCTTCAGCACGCGATCAAACTCAGCGATAGCGTGATCAGGGTCGTTGCTATAGAACAGCGCAGTCGCCATATCCGTGCGCACCGGCGCGTTCTTCGGGTCAATTGCCAGAGCTTTCTGGTAATAGTCGATTGCGGTTGGAAAGACCTGCGCGTCGTAATACATATTGCCAATCTGTGAGATCAGGGCCGGGTCGTTCGGCTTTGACTTGAGCTGGTCGATAAGCGGCGCTGCCTGCTTGTCCGCCATCGCCTTCATCTGCTCAGGGGAAGGCTGCTGTTGACCCATTCCACCGCCCATGCCAGCCTGCGGCATAGCCTGTTGCTGATCAGTCGCGACCGCGGCCGGTGCGGGAGTGCTGCTGCCACCCATTGAGCCACGCAGCAGATAACCCACCGCGCATCCTACCACCAGGCAGAGGACTGCCATGATGTATGCCTGCGTGCTCGTCCAACCCTGAGAGCTCGGGCTCCCGTTTGTTTCTGCCATATGTCCGTCCTTGAGATGATCTGAAGCGGCACGGCTCGCCTTGTGGCGAGATGCCTGGCCTCCACTAGAATTTATACTATTCCTTTCCGCAGCAGGCGTCAGGGTGAGGTCCATCCCGGAGCTCGCCGACTGGCGAAGACCGACCGGTTTGTCTCAGGTTGGGGTGAATTTACCCAGCGCTGGGGCAATTGTCTCAGCTCACCGCAGTTGATCAACTCTGCTCTCCCGCAAACGCAAATGGCTGCGGAAATGCTCTGCAGTCTTTGGAGATATCCGTGTTGTCGTCTCGCGATTTCGATATTCGAGCCATGTTCACACGATACAGGTGGGGCGCTATCATCCTTCCCTTAGTCCTTTTGGGTATGGCCTTCGGACAAGCCGACAGTACCGGAACGATGGAGGGCGCCCCCGTCCAATTCGTGAGAATGTTCAGCTCGGACGCTGACGTAAATCTGATCCGTACTCCCTGCCAGCACTTACGCGACATGGTCGATCGTTCGGGGGAGGCGACCAGTGCAACCGCAGAACGCCGGGCCGTATGCGATCTGGTGCTCGATATTATTGCGGGAAAGGCGAATGCCTTGCCTGCGGACCTTGCAGTGCCGATCCGAGCCGAAAAGATGGCGGTGGATGCAAGCCTGCGGGTTTTGATTACCGAACCCAAGACGCGAACCATTCATGTTCTGGACTTTGCAAATCGAAAATATTTCCGGATAGACGGAGCAAAAGGCGATCGGATGACCTATCCCTACGCCGTCGCCGTCGACGCCAACGACAACATTTATGTTACTGACCTTGCTCGCGGCAGGATTGCTGTTTATAGCACCGACGGCAAGTTCAAGAAATTTATAGGAAAGCTCAAGAAGGGCGAAGGCTTATTTGATCGCCCACAATCCATCGCCATTGACCGCGCGACCGGGCGTATTTATGTCGCCGATACCGCACGTAATTTCGTCCTCATTCTCAACCTTAACGGCGAGACTCTTGCAGAGGTAGGGAAACGGGGCGGCGGAAGCGGCCCTGCCGAATTCATGGAACCCGTTGAAGTTGCGGTATACAAGGAAGAAGTGTTTGTACTTGATAGGCGGAATAATCGGATTCAGGTTCTGGATCTCGATGGTCACTTCCGGCGGCAGTTCAAATTGGGGGGCAGCGGAGAGAGTGAGGCGACGGGAATGGCATTCGATACTCAGGGCCGTCTTTATGTTCCAGCTCTCAACTGGGTTGAAGTTTTCAATCGCGAGGGACAGATGCTGTTTCGATTTGGCCAGAGCGGAGAAAAACCGGGGGAGTTCGCGACGCCCCGGGGGCTCTGCACCGACCCGAAAGATCAGGTGTATGTAATGGATTCCGGAAACCGTCGCATTCAGGTCTTTCAAGTTACCGACCAATCCAGATCGGAGACAGAAGCGTCCCGGTAAAGCGTGCGGTGCCCGGAGTCGGAGTAGCTCGATGGTTCGTTCAGTCTGTCCGCACCGTCTAAACTGATTCAACGCGGCCCGGAGCAACCCTCCAGCATTTCCCAGGCTGTAAGCATCTTCCCGGGCACGGTTTTCCCGTAGCCCGGATTACCTTCGCGATCACCTTCGATCTCGAACACCAAACCTGGCACCTGCGGAGCAGTCTGCAGCAACTCGCAGGTACGCTTCCAATCGATCGTTCCTTCGCCCGGCCAGAGATGTTCGTCCTTCATGCCGTGATTGTCATGCACGTGAACCGAACGGATCAGAGGTTTGAGAGTTTCAAATGCCGCCTCTACTCCCGGCTCCAGGTGGGCGTGTCCAAGGTCGAAGCAGACCCCGATGTCGTCGTAATGCAGGGTATGGATCATCTCCACAAGTTTTTCCGGAGCGGTGAGTTCGTTCGGAATGTTTTCCAACAGCAGTTGCACGCCGAGCGGTTTGGCAAAAGCACGCAGATGCTCGATGGAGCTCAGCGCGCCTTCGAACTTGTGGTCATCAAAGCGCTCTCCCGCGACTCCAACGTGCACTACCAGGAAGCGAAAGGGCATGGTCTCGGCGACTTCGATGGCGCGCTTGATCTCGTCCATCGCTACGATTCGTTCCTTGCGATCGCGTCCGGCAATGTTGAGCGGAGGCGTATCGGAACGGCCCCACTCACCCGAGGCGAACATGGGCGCGTGCATCGACTCGAGGACAACGCCATCGCGCGCGCTGAACCAGGAGGCGATCTCGCGAACCTGATAGGCGTTGCCGTAATCGAAGTGGCCACGGGTGGCAAAGATTTCGATGCCCGCGATTCCGCCTCTGGCCACGGTTTCCAGAATTCCCGGACGGAGCTGCTCTCTTACATGGATGTACGTCGAGATTGCCTTTAACATTCGTTTGCTCCGCTTTCTCTACCAGCCTACAGCGCTGCCGCCGTTGCGCGCATCGCTGGCGCCCAGGCGCTCACCGGTTTTCCAGTCGATGGCGACACACTCGGCATCGCCCCAGGAGCCAGTACGCTTGATCTTATGTCCCATCTTCTCCAGCAGTTCGATGGTATCTGGCGAAAGCTGCCATGCTTCCACCCTCAACTCGTCAGGCATCCACTGGTGATGGAAGCGCGGAGCATTCACCGCGCGTTGGATGTCTTCTCCGAAATCCACTGCGTTGGTCAGCACGTTGGCCACGGTGGTAATAATCGTGGGGCCGCCCGGCGAGCCGAGCACCAGCAGCAATCGCCCATCCTTCACCACCATTGTAGGAGTCATCGCGCTGAGCGGACGTTTGCCGGGAGCAATCGCATTGGCCTCACCCTGAATCAGCCCGTATGAATTCGGCACTCCCGCCTTGGAGGTGAAGTCGTCCATCTCATCGTTGAGCAGGAATCCAAGGCCGGGCAGAGTCGCGCGCGAGCCAAAGGAATCATTGAGCGTGGTGGTGACCGCTACCGCATTGCCCGCTTTGTCCACGACGGAGTAGTGCGTGGTGTTTTGCTCCTCTGGCCCAATATACGGGACATGCACCGCCGCCGATTCATCCAGATGTGCCATGCTCGGCCGCTGCAGTTCAGCGCTCACGCTGGCCTTATTGGGATCGATCGAGGAGCGCCATTCCGCCGCGTACTTTTTATCGATTAACTGCGCGACGGGAATATCCGCGAAGTCCGGATCACCGAGAAATACCGCGCGATCAAAGAACGCGCGGCGGTAAGCTTCGGCCACCAGGTGGAGATGCCGGGCGGAATTACGCTGTGCCGCGTGCAGGTCAAAACCTTCCAGAATGTTGAGCGTCTCAATCAGCGCGATGCCACCCGAGGACGGCGGCGGCGCACTGTAAACGTCATATCCGCGATAACTTCCATGTACGGGTACACGCTCGACGACCTTGTATCCGGCAAGGTCGGAGGCGGTAATCAGTCCCCCGCCCTGGGTGACCGCCGCGGCAATCTGGGTGGCCAATGGTCCGCGATAAAACTCGTCCGGATTCCGTGCGATGCGCTCCAGAGTGCGCGCCAGCTCCGGTTGCTTCAGAATCTCGCCCTGCTCATAGAACCGGCCGTTCCGCTGGAAAATTCGTTTGGACTCCGGATCGCGTGCCAAGCCTGCGTCGTGAAGTATCTCGGCCTCATCCTGCGTGACCGGGACGCCATTGCGAGCCAACCCAATCGCCGGCTCCATCACCTTCGCCAGACCCAACTTACCCCAGCGGCGTTCAGCCTCTGCTAGGCCAGCAACGGTCCCAGGCACGCCGGCCGAGAGGTAGCCAAACAGGCTCTCTCCAGTCAGATTGCCCTGCTTGTCCAGGTACATGTCGCGAGATGCGGCAGCGGGAGCCTTTTCACGAAAATCGAGAAAGTGCATCTCGCCTTGTGCCGTGCGGTAGAGCATGAATCCACCGCCGCCCAGATTGCCCGCCGCCGGATGCACGACGGCCAACGCGAAACCGGTCGCCACGGCGGCGTCCATCGCGTTGCCACCGTTTCGCATGATCTCGGCACCGACGCTAGACGCCTGCGGATGCACGCTGGCCACCATGACGTGGCGCGCCCGAACCGGCTGAAAACCCTCCGCCCAAAGTGGCAGCGAAGCCAGCAACAGGCTGGAGAAAGCAAGAACCGTGACGCGGCGTAGATTGGGGAGCCTCAGCATCTGAAGCTTCCAACGCTAACCCAAGTGGGTGAACTGGTCAACGCGTGAGGCGCAAGGTCCGGGCGTTATCTGGGCGAATCACCATCTTGGGCAGGCGGAGTTCAGGGAATCAAGTCTTTGTTTACCGTGCCGATGCACAGCGAAACGGCAATTCAGGGAGGCCGATATATAATCTAAAGATACTTTTGGAGAGGATCACTCGATGGGATATCCGGGGATGCCGCCCCTGCGCAGTGGAATATTGCGCAATCCTGAGCGCTTAATCCCGCAAATTCAGTTTTCCGATCCTTCAAAAGAGCTTGTGTTTCCATATGCTTCAGAATGGAAGCAAACTTGCTGTTTCATCTAGTTTAGAGACGAAAATATGCCGCGGCGCCTGCGGAGAACCTAATTCAGCGCGCCACTGACTTGTCCGGATACTAACGACAAGTTATCGAATCAGTTTTACTAATTTGCAAGTCGGAGACCGAATCATGCCGGAGACAGCTCAGAAGAAAGCGCAGCAGATACAAATCGGGGAGAAGACGGTAGGAAACGGCCACCCTTGCTACATTATCGCCGAGATCGGAATCAACCATAACGGCGACGTCGACTTGGCGAAGCGGTTGATTAGTGTTGCCGTGGCTTCAGGCTGCGACGCGGTAAAGTTTCAAAAGCGCACCGTGGAGATCGTCTACTCGGCCGACGAGTTGGCGCGTCCTCGCGAAAGCCCCTTCGGCACGACCAATGGCGAACTGAAGCGCGCGCTGGAATTTGACTATGATGATTTTGCCGAAATCGACCAGTACTGCCGCGCCGTCAAGATTCCCTGGTTTGCCTCCTGCTGGGATGAACCTTCGGTCGACCTCATCAATCGCTTCGATGTGCCATGCTTCAAGATCGCCTCGGCGTCGCTCACCGATGACAACCTGCTTCGCCATACCAGAGCAACCGGCAAGGCGATCCTGCTCTCTACCGGCATGAGCACGGTTGAGGAAATCGATCATGCGGTCGACGTGCTCGGCAAGGAGAACCTGGCCGTTCTGCACGCTTGCAGCACCTATCCTGCCTACTATGAAGAGTTGAACCTGCAGGCAATCCGCACGCTGGAAGATCGTTATGGTGTGCCAGTGGGTTACTCGGGCCATGAGTCCGGTCTTCCCTCTTCGGTTGCCGCCGTCGCGCTTGGAGCTTGCATCATCGAGCGCCACATCACCACCGATCGTGCTATGTGGGGATCGGACCAAGCGGCATCTCTGGAGCCAAACGGAATTACCAAGCTGGTGAGCTATATCCGGGTAACCGAGCGTTCGATGGGAGACGGGGTGAAGCGCGTGCTGGACCGCGAACAGCCGATTCTAAAGAAACTGCGCCGAGTCGGAGCCAATGGCAATTAAGCTGATCGCAATGGATGTGGACGGCGTGCTCACCGACGGCTCTTTTTGGTGGGGACCGAACGGAGAAGAGTGGAAGCGCTTTCACTTCGCCGACATCATGGGACTGTCGCGGGCGCGAAAAGCGGGGTTGAAACTGGCCCTCATCTCCGGCGAGGACAGTCCGCTAATCGACCGCTTGGCGGCGAAGATGCAAATCAGTGACGTTGAAAAGTCGTGCAAAGATAAAGCCCGGGCCTTGCAAAGTCTGGCGGCTCTCCACAACCTCGCGCTTGAGGAGATCTGCTTCATGGGTGACGATGTGAACGATTTGCCGGCGCTGGAGATTGCAGGCCTTGCGGCTGCACCCGCCGACGCGCAACCCTCGATCCGCGAGAAGTGCCAATTCGTCTCCACTGCCAAGGGAGGGAATGGTGCGGTGCGCGAACTTATCGAGATGATTCTAGCCGCGTCCGCATGCGGATGCGGGTGCGGGTAGGATACCTGCGTGAAAGTATTGCTCACTGGCGGTTCAGGTTTCATTGGACGCAACCTGACGGAATACCTCGGCGGACGTTACTCCATCGCCGCGCCCACATCATCTGAATTGAACCTGCTCGACGAGAACTGCGTGCGCGAGTATCTGCGCACCGGACACTTCGACGTTGTGGTACACACGGCGACCACACGCTCCAACCGGCGCATCGGCGCTGCATCCGACCTGCTAGACCGCAACTGCCGGATGTTTTTTAACCTGGCACGCAGCCGCTCTTACTTCGGCAAGATGCTGCACTTCGGCTCAGGCGCGGAATACAGCCGGGTAGGTCTTCCGGCTCGGGTAAGTGAGAGTTACTTCGATACCCATGTACCCACTGATCCTTATGGGTTCTCGAAGTACATCTGCACCCAGTACGCGGCGACGACGGATAACATTTTCGTGTTGCGGCTGTTCGGAGTCTTTGGCAAGTATGAAGCCTGGGATGTGCGTTTCATCTCCAATGCCTGCGCCCGCGTGGTCCGAGGGCTTCCGATTATGATCCGGCAGAATGTCAGATTCGATTATCTTTATGTTTCCGAACTTGCCGAGTTACTCGCATGGTTTGTGGAACACGAGCCCAGGCAAAAGGCGTATAACGTATGCCGCGGAGAGGCTTTCACTTTGCACGAATTAGCTGAACTGGTGGCTGCCGCGTCAGGCTGCAATCCGGATATCATCGTCCACAACCCTGCGATGGCCCCAGAGTACAGCGCCGATAACACGCGTATGTTGAATGAGATTGGCAACTTCCGCTTTCGGACGATGAGTGATTGCGTAGGAGAGCTTTATGATTGGTACAAGACACACGCCGACATCATCAGCGTGGAGCAACTGACGTTCGATGAACCCGGAGTGAATCAGTGAAGACCATCAGCATCATTACGCCCTGCTATAACGAAGAGCTGAACGTGCGCGAAGTGTATGCGCGCGTGCGCGACGCCATCGGCTCGCTTGGTAACTACCGCTACGAACACATCTTCATCGACAACGCATCCACCGATAACACGCTGGGCGTTCTGAAGGTAATTGCGGCGATGGACAGGAACGTCAAGGTAATCCGCAATACTCGTAACTTCGGCCATATCCGCTCGCCAATGCACGCACTCCATCAAGCCACGGGGGACCTGGTGATTGGCATTGTGGCCGACCTGCAGGACCCGCCCGAGATGATTGTGGACATGGTGAGACACTGGGAGGCAGGCACTCCGGTGGTAATAGGAGTCAAGGTTGCGAGCGACGAGAGCAGCCTGATGTTCTGGATTCGCAAGCGCTATTACCGGCTGGTGAACCGGCTCTCGGGCATCGAGACTTACGAGAACTTTACCGGCTTCGGATTGTATGACCGGAAGGTCGTAGACATCATCAAGTCGTTCGATGACCCATACCCTTACTTCCGCGGTATCATTGCCGAGCTTGGATTTCCGCGGGTGGAGTTACCCTACCACCAACCGGTGCGCAAGCGCGGAATAACCGCAAACAACTTTTACTCCTTGTACGATATCGCGATGCTTGGGATTACGAACCTTTCCAAGGTTCCGCTACGGTTGGCAGTCTTCGCAGGATTCGGCGGCGCCATAATCTCGGTGCTTACTTCGTTCGCCTACCTCGCTTATAAGTTACTCTTCTGGAGAAGCTTTTCGCTGGGGGTTGCGCCAATCTTGATTGGGTTTTTCTTCCTTGCATCGATTCATCTGCTGTTTCTCGGAATGATCGGCGAGTATGTTGGCGCGATTCACACCATGGTGCAGAAGCGGCCATTCGCGATTGAGCAGGAGCGAATCAATTTTGAGTTCGGTCCGGGCGAGCCACTTAAGTCGAATGAAGAGAAGAACGCGGGAAGGGCTTGAGCTTGGACACGCCGGTGGAATCGCGACTTGAACTCCTGACCAAGCATGTGCCGCCCGGACAGCTTGGACGCTATCTGCTGACAGGGGCTTGGAACACCTTATTCGGCTACGGGACATTTGCGCTGTTCACCGCGTTGCTTGCACCGCTCGGACGGCAGAGTTACATCTTTGCGGTAATTCCGTCGACGGTGATCAACGTCACGGTTGCGTTTTTTGGCTACAAGCTGTTTGTCTTCAAAACCAAGGGTAACTACTTTCGCGAGTGGTGCAAGTGCGTGGCGGTTTATAGCAGCAGTATTGTATTGGGCATGGTTCTGTTACCCATCCTCGTGTTTGTTATCCGCCACCGCTTCGGTTATGAGACCCAGGCACCCTATATTGCCGGTGCTCTGCTTGGAGTTATTACCGTTATCGTCAGCTTCTTCGGACATAAGCACATATCGTTCCGCCAGCCTTAATCAGAAACCTGCACATAAGTAAGTAAGACAACCGCTAGCTTTCGGACTTACTGAACAACTCTGTTTCGATAATTTCGCAGAGAATGTGTCCGGTCAGGATATGTGCTTCCTGAATGCGCGGGGTGCAGTCGGAGGGTATGCAGATGGCGTACTGCACACTCGCAGGCAGTTTTCCCGCACGTCCGCTAAGCCCCACGGTAACCATCTGTTTGGCGCGAGCAACTTCCATGGCGCGAAGTACATTGGGCGAGTTGCCGCTGGTACTGAGGCCAAAGGCAATGTCTCCGGCGGCGCCAAGACCCGCGAGCGGACGGGCGAAGACTTCGTCGTACCCATAGTCATTGCCGATGGCGGTGAGAGCCGAACTGTTCGTACTTAGCGCGAGGCCAGGCAGACTGCGGCGTTCGAGGAGAAAGCGGCCAGTCAGTTCGGCGGCAAGGTGTTGGGCGTCGGCAGCACTGCCGCCATTGCCGAAGAACAGTACCTTGGAACCGGCGCGCAATGCTTGAGCCATGGCCATGGCCGCACCTGAGACGGCGTCGAGATAGGCCTGGTCTTTGAGAAGAGAAGCCATCAAGGTGATGTGATCGGTGATGCGAGTGGTTATGAATGGCCGGTGCGAGGACGACATGAGATCTCCGTGAGGCGATTGCCAGTCTAACTTACGGGGAGTACGCGAGTGAAGTCCGAGGTGAGATCATTGGGAAACCATTGTCTTTGTGGTTAATAAACGATTATCTTGCCGGTTAAAAGTTTCAGGGCACATTGTAATTGGATGGTTAATCCCTGCGAAAGCCCCAAGGGATTAGTCAGAGAGTACCTGGGCTGATGGTTATGGGTTATAGAAGAGGCTATATCTTTTACGACGATTGGCGCACATGGCATCTTTTGATCTTGATGGGTGACTGCGAGGCTAATAGCCGCCGAGCACTCATTCAGGACGGACGGTCCTGAATGAGTGTCGACTGCACGAACTGCTAGGTCTGGGTGCCACCCTTGGCTTCGTCGAGCTGAACTCGGGCGGTCTGCCGCTTGCGGCCGTGGTAGTAGACGATGGAGACCGTGTCGCCGGAGCGATGGTTGTTCATCAGATGGGCGAGATCCTGCGTGTCCTTGACCTCCTGGCCATCGATTTCGACGATGAGATCGCCGCCGATGACGATCTCGTAATTGCCGTAGTAGACGCGCTGATGTCCGCCCTGGATTCCGGCGCGGGCGGCGGCGGAGCCGGGAACGACCTGCATGACCAGGACACCGGAGTCGGTGGGCAGATCGAGCTGCTCCGCCAGTTCGCGGTTCATGGGCACGGGCAAGGGACGGATGCCGAGGGTGGGACGGCGGACCCGGCCAAATTTCACGAGGTCGTTGAGTACGGCTTTGGCAGCGTTGATGGGGATGGCGAAGCCGACACCGGAGTTGCCGCCACTGGCCGATGCGATCATGGTGTTGATGCCGACCACTTCGCCTCGGGAGTTGAGCAGCGGACCGCCGGAGTTTCCCGGGTTGATGGCAGCGTCGGTCTGGATGGCCTCGTCGATATAGGTGCCGTCGGGCTCCTGCACCTGGCGAATGGAGCTGACAATGCCGCGCGTCATGGTGCCGTTGAAGATGCCGAAAGGATTGCCGATGGCAAGCACCTTTTGGCCGACCTGGAGCACGGAGCTGCTACCCAGGGTTACGGGCTCCAAGTTGGGCGCCTTGATCTGAATGACGGCGAGGTCGTGCGATTTGTCAGTTCCGATCACGGTGGCCGGGTAATGCTTTTTGTTGTTGAGGATGACTTCCAACTTCCGCGCGTCGGCGACGACGTGGTAGTTGGTGAGGATGTGGCCTTCCTTGTCAATGATGAAGCCGGAGCCGGAGCCCTGCTGGGCCTGCGGACCGAAGAAGAAATCGTAGGAGACAGAGGTAGAGGTAATGTTCACCACGGAGGGAACCACGCGTTTGTAAACGTCTACGTTGTTCTGCTCCTCTCCGTCGAGCGGAGGGGCGGCCTGGGCCTCGGTGATGTGAACGGGGTCGCGGGTGAGCCACGAGGCGGTTGGGCCAAAACGGTGGCTGGTGTAGAGGAAGAATGCCGCGGCGAGCAGCACTCCGAGAGCAAAGGGTCTAAGGGCTTTCATGATTCCTGCCTGTTTCACTGGCATACATTATAGACGTGCGAGCTGGTGGAAAGTTTCTAGGTGGCGACGGAGGTGCGCTGGAATCCGGTTTAGGTAGAGCGGACGGCGAATTCGGATCGAGGTTTTGTTTTGGAAATTGACAACAGGCCACAGTGCGTAAAGAAAGATCGACAGAGTGCCAACGCGAATCCTGTGGCCCTTTGACCACCCCGCGACCGCCGAATCACGGCAAACGCCAATGTATTCGGGGTCGCGGAATGAAACTTTATGAGCCAGAGAGCGAGCGTGGTTTGTTCAGGCTTAGCTGAACCCACGGTTCCGCATCTCCCTAGCCTGCTAGTCGGTTGGTGCTGCGGTGGTCTCTTTCAGTGCTGGATATAGCGGAGCGGTTGATATTTCGGTGCTGCCGCAGTTCAGCAACCATGGAGACGATTAGCACCACCACAACGAATACCGTCAAGACGAGTGCTGCTATTCCCATCATGGCGTCCCCCTTTCCGTACCTTGGAGCGAGAGTGCTGTGGGCCATGTTCTGACAGGGAAGATGGTTTACCCACTCTTTACACCCTCGCATCCGGACGTAAAGATCAGAGCCGGGAAGGTCTCAGTGCTGAAGCGCTTTGTTTCTCACTTTACGGCCCAAAGATTGGGCAACCGGCTCCGATGTTATGCGTTTCACCCGGAGACAACCGCCGCGAGCTTTGGCGTGACGGCCAGATTGACCGTGGCGGCTGCGAACTTGAGCAATCTCCATATTCAATCCCTCCTTCCTGGCGAATCAGCGCCGCGTAGCGAACCGAGCTGAGTGAGAGATTGCGTTCTCGGCCACAGATCGGAGATGGTCCAACCCAGTTTCTGGGACATCACTGAAAACAGCCAGGATGTTCACTCCCATGCGGCTCATGGCTTGAGACAGTCTTCTGATCAGGTCGTAGCCGAATGGATTATAAGAGTGGGAGTGTTCAGCCTTGCCGATCACGACGGCATCGCATCGGTGTTGCTGGACCAGCTCCGAGATTGACTGGGGCGCTCCCTCGCCGTTGATTTCGACCGGGAAAAACTCGATGTAAATCGACTCGGGGGGCACGCCCGCGAGGTGAAGCTTGTCGATTGCGCGCCGCAGACAGGAGGATTTTGCCGCCTCAATGGCGGCATTCTTCCATCTTTCCTGATCTGGCTCACGCTCCGGAATTTCGAATAATTCAGGGGGATAGGATGGTAGCATTTGCGCGAGGCAGATATGGAGTGCATGGGTTTCGGGCAATCCTGCCATGGTTTCCGCGACGTAAGTCACGGCGTTTATGGCGGCTTCCGAGTCGTCAAGCACAATCAGCAGGTTGCGCACGTTGAGAAGGTGATCACTGGGAGTTGTGTGGGTGGTTGCAGGACGAACAACAATTACGGACGATTTCATATTTCTCACACGAGAGAACTACCTCGTGCCTCCTTGGCCATCTTTCGCACGTTCCTTTCGAGCGTGCGATTCACGGTGGTCACTGCTCTGAAACGTTCGGACCCCAAAACGTGACTATGTCCAATGAGAATGCTAGAATGTATACGATATCGTATACATTCTGTGCATACATTATACCGACGAGCAGACAAGTCAACCGAAATTTCACCCTACTCACATGGTTCTGTGAGCTGGTTCACAAAGCAGGGCGAATACAGGCATAATTCGGGTTAGAAGATTTCCTTGGGGGATTCGCTTGAGAACAGATCCTGTTTCCGCCATTGCAAGGCCGGCACTATCCTCATCCATTGCGGACAAATTACGCGAAATGATCATTCGCGGGGAGTTGCATGAAGGTGAGCGGCTGCGGCAGGAAGTGATTGCGGCACAGTTCCAGGTCAGCAAGATTCCCCTGCGGGAAGCGTTTCGCCAGCTCGAAGCCGAGGGGCTGATCAAATTGGTGGCCAACCAGGGTGCAATCGTTTCGGCGCTGTCGTACGAGCAGATTGAAGAGATGTTCGAGGTGCGGGCAGTGCTCGAATGCCACGCCGTGCGTCAGGCGATCGACCACTTCACGGAAGACGATTTTCTGGAAGGTGAGCGGAAATTGGCGGAATACACCGATCAATTCGATGTGGTGATACCCGAAGCCATTGCGCGGTGGGGCGACTGGAACTGGGAATTCCATGAGATCTTCTATAGGCGCGCGAACCGGCCGGTACTGATGGCCATGCTGAAGACACTCAACAGGAACTGTGACCGCTATACCCGATCCGTACTGTTGTTGACCGGGAGTATTCACCTTTCCGCTAAAACTCACCGCACGCTGCTGAATGCTTTTCGGACCCGTGATGTCGAAGTGGCTTGTAACGCCTTGTGGCAGCACCTGATGGACGTCAGCAAGCTGCTGAAGAAATACGGTAATCTGCACGCCTAGAGCTCAAGCCTAGCGAAGCTTCAACCTCAGCCTCAGACGGTTACGCTCTGCGCGTTGGCGCGGTCAGCCCTGAACGGCGGGCTCGGACTGGGGCTGCTTGATGCCTCGGCGAAGTTTGGCAGCCTTGACGGTGTTACTCATGAGCATCGCAATGGTCAGCTTGCCGACGCCTCCGGGGACGGGGGTGACGGCTCCGGCCATGCGGGTGACGCGCGGATCACAGTCTCCGATGATGGTGCTTCCCTTTTCGGCAAACTGCTTTTCACGCTTCTCGTCACCTTTGAAGAAGCGCTCGAAGAGCACCGGATCGGTGATGTGATTGATGCCGACATCTAGGATGGTGGCGCCGGGTTTGACGAACTCGGTGGTGATGAATCCGGGGCGGCCAATGGCGGCGACGAGGATGTCACCACGGCGGCAGACCGCGGGCAGATCCTTGGTGCGCGAATGGCAGATGGTGACGGTGGCGCTAGCGTTGGTCAGGAGCATCGCCATGGGCTTGCCGACAATGTCACTGCGTCCGACAACGACCGCGTCCTGACCCTCGATAAGGATATTGGCGCGGCGCAGTATCTCCATGCATCCGGCAGGGGTGCAGGGGACGAGGCTGGGACGCTTGGTGCTGAGATTGCCGACGTTGACAGGATGGAAGCCATCGACATCCTTCTCCGGGGAGACGGCGAGCAGGACACGCATGGTGTCAACGTGGGCAGGCAGAGGAAGTTGGACGAGAATGCCATCAATTTCATCGCGGGCATTGAGCTGCTCGATGAGGGCGACGAGTTCTTTGGTGGTCGTAGTCTGGGGCGGGGTGATGAGTTCGCTCAGGATGCCCAGTTGCTCGCAGGTGCGGACCTTGTTGCGGACGTAAGTCTGGGAGGCGGGATTGTGCCCGACCAGGATCGCCGCCAGACCGGGTTGGAGACCGTAAGCAGCGAGCTGCTTAACCTCCTCGGCGATCTCGGACTTGATCTGAGATGCGAAAAGATTTCCGTCGAGCATGATTGCGGGCATATTGTGTCCCCCGACACGATAAGGGATCGAATCTTCTATTTAGTGTACCGGGATTGGCGTGGGGATGCGAGTGCGGGCAGATAGAATGACAGACATGATTCCTGCGAAGCTGGTGAAAACCGTTGTCTGCCCCGTCTGCCATGGCGAATTGCGATTTAACGCAGATTTTACGAAATTGCGCTGCACGGAGTGCGGCAAGGGGTTTCGCGTGGAGGACGGCATCCCGGTGCTGCTGGCACAGGAGGCGGAGTAAGGACAAAACTGGCGTTCGGGCTCAACTTTTTGCGGGAATTGTCCGATGAAGAAGGAAATGCCCCGGGTGGGGATGGCGCAAATGGGCAAAGGAACAGTAACGGAGTCCCGGCCCGGATTCATGATTTTTAACGGAATATTTTTGCTGAAACAAACCACAAACAGGCGGGGGCAGAGGAATGTCTGCATCGAAACGCGACCTTCCAGAGTCTAACGGGTTACTAGAAGTAGGTGGAGGTGACCCGATGCACGCCGAAAAGTTTTCGGTATTTGAAGTCGCAGAATTGCGCAGTGAGTTGTTGCAGAGCGGGCTGGATGCTCGCGACGCAGCGGAACTGATGCAGGCATTTCTGGCGGGGCGGGGCTACGGGGTTTCTCCGGAGGCGGCGCGTACCGCGGCGTTTACGGTGGAGGGCTCAGGCTGCTCGCTGGAAGTAATGCAGCGGGAGTTGGACCGGATCGCCATGGTGCAATAAGGGCAGTCGACACAAATAGAGTTCTGACCCTGAATACAACAAAGCTCTCGCGGATGCGAGAGCTTTGTTATTTGAGCGGGCTGCCCTTTTGACGGACAGCCCGCTTGCGTTAATTAATTGTGATCGGCGTCGAACTGCTGGTTGTAACACATGCAACCACGTAATATCCGCCGGAGAGGCCCGAGGGCACGGTGATTGACGTTGAGCCTGAACTGCTAGCCCCTATTGCCAGCAAACCAGTACTCCGGTTTGCATAGACCGATCCGCTGGCGCTACTGGTCGTGGCCGGTTTTTGGCCACGTTTTCGAGATTGCGAGCAGGTACTGGCCTTCGGGGGCCAGTGTATCCACCAGAGCAGCGAACTTCGGGTCCATCCGCACCTCCGGCTTCGGCTTTCGCGGGCGCACGCCTATGAAAGAGCAGATTATCGGATGTTCAGGCGCGGCCCCTAAATCCAGAACTCCTGACAGGCTATACTTCTGAAATCCCAGTTTCCAGAAGGAAGTCAGAAGTCCCGTTTAGGCGTTCAGATCGAGAAGTTTTGTAAGTGAGACAACCGATGCAAAAGTCAGAGATCATACCGGACACCGAGTATGCGTTTAGAGAGAAACGCGAAGCCGGAGCCCCTTTACAGCGCGTTCGAATCCTTCAACATATTTGCCGAAGTAAATGGAAGGCTCAGTGGATTGATCCGAATCCTGGACTGACTGACTGCGTTGAGTCCGGCCAGCTCGTTGCCCTCTGGAAAGAACACAAAGCGTTCCTACAGGAAGAGGAGAACGCGGAACGACTGCGCGAGCACAATAATATTCATGGCTACGACGGTAATTCGCCGATTGACAATGCGGTGGTACAGGTCTTTGAAGCAGTCGGGGAACAGGTTCAGTGCTATAGAGGGGGCCTCTCCGGAGCTCCGGAAGCGATTGAGCGCGTGAAGGCGCGGGCCAATGTTCGCAGCTCAGGCGAACCCTACACAGCATACCGCGATCGAAAGGGAACTCTCCACTGGCCGTTCGATGCTGCTTTCGAACTAGCACGCAAATTCTGTGCAGCCGAACCATCGACGGTCCTTGCTGGTGTCGAAAGCATGGAGAGCGAATGGTCTAGCGAATCGTCCCGGCCAGGGGAGGAATACATCATCCCACTTCTGAATCAGTGTCGTGCGTCTTGGGCATTGATAAGGCAGTGGACTGGGCACGATCCTGCCATCGAGGAACGCGCAGTTTACATTCAAAGGCTCGAGCGGTTGGTTCGGGATGCGATCTACGCTTTGCAGAAAGCTGGATTGGACAGTGATGCTGCGAAGCTGCACCAGGCGATGGAAAAACTTTGAAGCAGAGGATTCACGATATGGAATTGCCCACGGGACTAAACGCAAGCGCCAGGAATCGCCCACAGGACTAGAGCAGAGAAGGCCATGCCAGAATCGATCGCGCGAGCATTAGCAAGGCATCTCTAGGAGCAACAAGGCGGATACCAAGAGCGGCATAACAATGCTGATCCGTTCTTCGCGGCGGCTCTCCAGCGCTACCGCGCCATGATCGATGACTACCTTCTCTTTGCCATCTGCTGTCTCAAGTCCCAGGTTGTCGCTGGCGCGATGGCCTGTTTATTTTGAGGTATCCAGAAAAGGATGTAAGCGGATGGCTCTGTGCCTCGATACATCAAACAGCATCGGTATCCCGACAATATTTACCGAGCGATTCAAGACTGCGAAGTGGAGCTTATTGGCAGCAGGAGAGTTTCACGGTTCGAAGGAAGTTGCAGGTCCTTCGCATGAAACCACTCACGCTCATTTCGACGTCCGCACCGGGCTTACCGAATGGCCCTGTGAGGCAGCAACAGCCAAGCCGGCGGCAAGTCCCGCCATGCCACCTCCGATGAGAATCAGCGTCCCAGTACTAAGTCTCGGCGAAAGCGCTACGTGCGGCGCATGCCCCTTGGGTACGTCCGACGACGGCGCATCGGCATCTTCGCCGACAGGAGAAGCCCAACTGGTACCGGAGGCCAACATCTTTGAATTCGTGCCCCACGTCACCACCAGCGGACCTCCGAGACTAGCCACAACAATGGCATCATCCTTACGCAGCACTCGGTACTTCGCGGTTGCGCCCGACGGCGAGACCGTATAGCGTGCAGCGTGAGTTGAGCAGCCACCGTGCGTGTCCACAGTCACGACTCCGGACATCAAATTCACGCCGCTGCCTTCAATCTTGACCGACGTATCCGCCGTGATCGAGATGTGGCTGTTTTTCGTGCTGAAATTTGCAATCGAACCGCCCATCGTCTTCACCAAATCTCCGTTGAAGATGGCGGTTGCTCCCGGAACACTGCTGCCATTCAACAAAACAGCGCCGACCGGATAAAGCATCGCCGTGCTTGGATCGGCAAATAACGTAGTCGCTGAAAACATGAAGATCGTCACAACGCTAACCAGTTTGAGTAGGACCCGGTTCATTGATATTCCTTATCCCGAACAATTACGATCTTGGAATTTCGAGAACGCGCTGTAAAGCAGTGAAACTACGTGATTCAAAGCGTCTGGTGAAGGTAAAATTATTACACCTTCACCGGATATCGGCAAGCAGAAACACTGGAACTGATCCTTAAGATTATTCTTAAAAGGGACCGCCATAGCGAGTCCGCGTGGATTGACGCCAGCGAGTTAGGCGGAGATAGCTCCATGAATACATTGTTGTTGCTCGGCTCTGGTATGGTCACTAGCCGCAAATCCGAAAGAACTTGCAACTCAAATTCTGTTTTAATGAGGATTTCGTCGTGTTGTCGCTAAGGATCAGTATAATCAGCGTACACATAATTCTTTACCGGAGTCCGAGAGAAAGTAGTCGGCCTGCGCCACCTCACGGCCCGCAAGTCCGGATTTGTAAGCAAAATTTTCTGAGGCATCCACCTAGGGTTTGTTCTTAGAATGCGATCTGATGCGCGGGTTGCGAAGATGAAGGATAGGGGTCGCATTTGGCGCACAAGGTCAGTCTGGACGGGAGAGGTGGTGTCCATGACACCGAACGCACGTTCGCATAAGAACATTAGGAAACTGCAATTGATACGTGCAGGAGTCTCCAATCTGAGCTTGTTCTACGAATGCAAATCAGAGCAGGCACGCCGCGCGGGAGCTGAGGAACCGCTTCGGCATCCATACACCGCACGTGCTTTTGCGAGTCTTGCGCCGGAAAAGGCGGAGCCGTCTTCATAAGGATGTCCGGACACACCGGCTGCTTAAGCACTTCACAAGATCGCGTTCCCAGCCACGCTACTTTACAGAGAATCAGCTACTTACACCACGAACTGCTGGGTACAATTTTCCATGATCAAGGAACTTCAGAAAAATAGCGCGCAGAACCAGCGCAGGCTCTTGGGATTTCTCAACATTTTGCCGCCAGGGTGGGAGCGTCTTGGCGGAAGCACCATGGCTTTCACGATCGCTAATTTTGGAACCAAGGCTCTCAGCTTTGTCCTGCTAATCCCACTTTATACCCGTTTCCTGAATCCAGCAGAATTCGGGATCGTGAGCTTGAGCGAAGCCCTGGCGGTCGCGGTCTCCACCATTTATGCCTCCGCTTTCGAAATATCAATTCAGCGGTTCTATCATCGCTACACGGACCCCAACCTAAGAAGAGCATGCGTGAGTACGCTGCTTCAGGTCGGTGCAGTCGTTATCATCGCTGTTTGCACTCCAACATTGCTCTTCGGAACCTACCTTCACCATCTTCTTCCCCGATTTAATGTTCCGTTTTATCCATACGTCGCCTTGGCGATCGGTACGTTCGCCTTGAATCAAGTGATCTCATATCGGCTTGTGCTGTATCTGGCAGAGCAGCGCGCAAAAGCATACATGTCATTGTCCCTTACCCTGTTTTTTGCAACTGCAGTCGGTATCATTACTTTTGTCGTGCTGTTGCGTGCGGGTGCCGTCGGAATGCTGCTCGGTAAATTTGTACCGACGGGAATTATGGCGCTCTGCGCCATTTTCTTGCTGCGCAAATGGCTGGTTCTAGGCTGGCATCGAGAAACCCTCCGCGAGTTCAAGAGATTTTCGGCCCCGATGTCGGCATATCCGTTCATCGTGCTGGGTTTGAATGTCGCTGATCGCCTGATCCTGCAACGATACCGGTCGATGGCCGAAGTGGGGATCTACTCACTCGCTTACGGCGTCGGGATGGCGATGTCACTCGTCGCGCTGTCGCTCTATCAATCGTGGACGCCGCTCTTCTACAAGACAGCCGCCCTGGGCAAAGCCCTTGAATGGAAAAACGCGAAACTGTTGACTGTTGCTCTCTTAATCAATGTGATGTTCGCGATTGCTGGGGTGGCCGTCTCGCCTCTATTTGTTTCGAGACTTTTGGATTCACGCTACCGGGATGCGGCTGTCCTGGTCCCGTACATCATCGTTGGCTACCTGCTTCGGAGTTTCACATACAGCTTCCACGTACCGGTCCTCGTTGCAGGAAAGACGCTAGCGATATCAATATCGGGGGCAATTGCGCTGATTGTCAATATCGCCATCAACTTCGCTTTCATACCGCGGTACGGTATCTATGCTGCTGCCTATGCAACCGTAATCGCCTACGCTGTCGAGTTGGTGGCGGTCTACATGTTCGCCCAGAGAGTCTACCCACTTCCTTACCCGCGCACGAAGCTGGTTGCTGGAATGATCCTATTGGCGCTGACGTTAGCGGTCAGCGAGAGTTCGATCGGACAGAACCTTCTGACGGTGGGACTGACAGCCTTGATCGCGATTGGGTCCGTAATGTACATGATCCGAGGGGTAACCCGATGGACTGAGCCTAGAAGCAGTCTCATAAATGTCTGAAGAGCATTTGCAGACAGGCGAGGTGGACGAAGCCGAGGAAGTTCTCGATGTGATATTCCCATCGGGTGACGAGTCGGCGAAAATTCTGCATCCAGGCGAACAAGCGTTCCACTCTCCAGCGTCGCCGATAGCGGCGCAACGGGCGTCCATCTTGCGTCTTGCTGCGTCGGCTTCTGTTTGGGGCGATCATCTCGATGCCGTACTCTTCGCTCAGCCGCTGATCCAGCTTGTCGGAGTCGTACGCTTTGTCGCCGATCAGTCGTGCCGGCAGTTCGTCGAGGAAGCTTCCAGCAAGGACACATTCCACCAACTTGCACTCGGCCGGTGAAGCGCTGTCGACAGCAACGGCGAGAGGAAGACTGTTACTAGCGGCGATAGCGATGATCTTCGTGCCCCCCGGCGCTCACGAAGAATGACCCAGTAGTGTTCGATTGAACTGACCCACGTCG